>DATJXX010000050.1:0-24681 GCA_035499875.1 Solirubrobacteraceae bacterium | reverse complement strand
AGTCGGGGTCGCGCATCACGATCGCGAGGACTCGCCCTCGGCGAGCAGCTCGCGCGCGTACGCTACCGCCTCGCTGCGGCTCGTGATGTCCCCGGCGTAGCGCGCCTCGAGCAGTTCCTCGAGCAGCGCCCCGAGGCGCGGACCATGGGCGATGCCGAGCTCACGCGCCAGGTCGTCGCCGCGCAGGGGCACGGCGGGCGGTCCCTTCGCGTGCCACTCCAGGGCATCCGGGAGCGTCGCCAGTGCGAGCTCCAGGTGCGTGGCGATCGCCTCCTGCGCGCGCTCCCCCCTGGTCGCCAGGCGGTCGGCGATCGACAGCAGCGTCACGTCCACCGCCACCGGCGAGGACGCGCGCAGGTAGCCGAACAGGGTTCGCCGCGCCAGCGGCTGGGGCTCGTGCACGAGGAAACCGAGGCGCAGGTGGCTGCGAACCAGCGCCGCCACGAAGGACTGCAGGCGCTCGCTCGCCCGCAGCCGGCCCAGCACCTCGCGTGCCAGCTGAGCCCCCGCCACGTCGTGGCCGATGAACGTGACGCGCCCGCCCTGCGGGCTCGTGCCTCGCGTGTCCGGCTTGGCGACGTCGTGTAGCAGCGCACCCCACGCCAGCCCCTGGCCGCGGGTCAGCTCGTCGGCGAGCGGCTCCGCCATGACACCGGCCAGGCGCGACCGCAGCCGACCGTCCATCTCCGCCAGCACCGCCTCGACCTGGGTGGCCACGCTAGACCCGCCCGATCCGCTCGGCCCGCCCGATCCGCCCGATCCGCTCGGCCCGCCCGCCAGCGCGTGCGTGAGCGCGACGGTGCCCTCGAGCACCTCGAGCGTGTGCTCGTAGACGTCGGCATGGTGGTAGCGGCTCTGCTCGACGCCCCGCAGGCGCACGAGCTCGGGCAGCACGGCGTCGGCCGCGCCGACGTCCACGAGCAGCTCGACCCCGCGGCGCGCCTGCCGTGCCGAGAGGATCCGGCGCAGCTCGGCGAACACGCGCTCGGCCGACACCCGCGGGAGCAGCGGCGCGGCCGCACGGGCCAGCGCGAGCGTCTCGGTGTCGGGCTCGAGGTCGAGCTCGACGGCCACCCTCGCCAGGCGCATGACCCTCAGCGGGTCTTCCACGAACGCGTCGGGCGAGGCCACCCGCAGGCGCCCGGCGCGGAGGTCCTCGATACCCCCGAGCGGGTCGATCGGCTCGCCCCCGGCGAGCGGCTCGGCGATCGCGTTGACGGTGAAGTCGCGCAGGCGCAGGTCCTCCTCGATCGTCGCCGCCCGCATCGGCTCGAGGTCGGCCTGCCAGCCCTGCGCCGCGCTCACCACGCGCCAGGCGTGGTGCTCGGAGGAGAGCTCGAAGCACGCCGCTCGAGATGCTGCGCGGGCCAGCGCCCGCGCGGCCGGCTCCACGTCCCCCGGCAGGACCACGTCTATGTCGGCGCTGACGCGCCCCAGCAGGCGGTCGCGGGTGGTGCCCCCGACGAGCCACGCCTCGCGGTCCGCGAGCGCGCGCCGGGCGAGCTCGACCGGCGAGTCCTTTGCTGCGGGATCGGAGGTGGTCATCCGGGCCGGGGCTCAGCCACCGGATCGCCGTCGCGGTGGTAGATCCTCGGCACCCGCCTGGTGAGCCCGCAGGTGATCTCGTAGTTGATCGTCCCCAGCCGCCCGGCGACGTCCTCCGCGCTGATCCGCTCGTCGCCGTCGCGCCCGACCAGGACCGCACGGTGGCCCCGCAGCGCGGCGTCGCGTGCGCCGGGACCGACGTCCACCGTGATGCTGTCCATGCTCACGGTCCCCGCGAGCGGGTGCCGGCGCCCGTCGATCAGCACCTCGCCCTTGTTGGACAGCGCCCGCCGCCAGCCGTCGCCGTAGCCGATCGGCAGCAGCGCGAGCGCGGTGTCGCGAGGTGCGCGGAAGGTGCGCCCGTAGCCGGCGCTCTCCCCAGCTCCGCAGGGCTTCACCTCCGCCACGTAGGAGAACAGCTCGAGCACGGGCTCGAGCTCGCGCGCGGCCGCGTCCGTCCCGAACGGATCCATGCCGTAGATCGAGATCCCGCAGCGGACCATGTCGAAGTGTGCGTCGGGCGAGCGCAGCACCGCGGCGCTGTTGGCAGCGTGCACGATCAGCTCTGGGAGCTCGCGCTTGAGCGGCGCGGCCCAGCTCGTGAACGTCTGCAGCTGCTGCTCGAAGAAGCCCTCGTCGTCCTGTTCGTCGGCGGTGGCGAAGTGCGTCATCAGACCGGCGAGCACCACGCCGGGCGCCGACCGCGCCGTGCTCACCACGCTCGCTGCCCGGCTCGCCTCGCGGGTGCCGAGCCTTCCCATGCCGGTGTCGAGCTTCACGTGCACGCGCCCCCCACCGGCGTCGCTGACGGCCTGCACCTGGTCCTCGCGCCACACCACCACGTCGGCGCCGGCGCCGAGGGCCTGCTCGAGCTCGCCGGCGGCGAGGGCGCCCATCACGAGGATCGGCCAGTCGCCGAGACCGCCGTCGCGCAGCTCACGGGCCTCGCGTGCGTCGGCCACCGCCAGCCACCCGGCGCCGCCGGCGAGTGCCGCGCGGGCGCTGGGAAGGGCGCCGTGGCCGTAACCGTCGGCCTTCACGACGGCGCACAGCGCGGCGCCGCCGCGCAGCTCCCGGCGCATGCGCTCGCAGTTCCGCTCGAGCGCGGCGAGGTTCACGCCGGCCTGTGCCCGCCTGAGCTCACCCGCCCAAGCCGGCGTGTCCGTGCCCATGAGCGTGTCAGCCACGGACCCTACCCCCGCTCGGGGCGTCATCCTCGTTGCGCGGACCGCGGACCGCGGGGAGCGCTTCGATCACGTCGCCCGCGATCACGCCCTCGGCGGCGCCCACCCGGCTGGCGGCCAGCCGGCCCGCGAGCACGTGCACGAGCACCGCGGCGGCGGTGGCGGTGAACGGGTCGAGGCCGCCCGACAGCATCGCGGCGACCACGCCCGTGAGCACGTCGCCGGTGCCGGCGGTGGCGAGGCCGGGGGCGCGGCCCGGGCTCACGGCGACGATTCCGTTGGGGCTCGCGATGAGCGTGTCGTCGCCCTTCAGCGCCACCACCGCCCCCGACTCGGCCGCGGCCGCGCGCACGTGGTGCAGGCGACGGGCTTCGATCTCGCGGCTGTCGGAACCGCTCAGCCGCGACAGCTCGCCCGCGTGCGGGGTCAGCACCGTGGGCGCCGTGCGTGCGTGGAGCTGCTGCAGGTGCCCGGCGTGGGCGTTGAGACCGTCGGCGTCGATCACCATCGGCAGCTGGGCGTCACGCGACAGGCCGCGCGCGAAGGCCCCCGCGCCGTCGCTGCGTCCGAGGCCCGGCCCGAGCGCCAGCGCCCCACCGCGCTCGGCCGTCTCGAGCACCGTTTCGAGAGCCTGCTCGGCGACGTTTCCGGAGCCGGGAGGGTCCTCCGCCAGCGGGCGGGTCATCAGCTCGGGGAACCCCGAGGATGCGATCACCGGCTGCAGCGAGCCCGGCACGCAGGCGGTGACGTAGCCGGCGCCGGCACGCATGCTCGCCCGCGCGGCCATCGTGGGCGCCCCGGTGAGCCCGAGCGAGCCCCCCGCCAGCAGCACGTGCCCGGAGCTGAACTTCGTCGAGCCCGCCCCGCGCCGCGGCAGCTCGTCGAGGAGCGACGGCGTGATGAGACCGATGTGACTCGCTTCGGGGGCCCCACGGGGAATGCCGATGTCCGCCACCTCGACCTCGCCGGCGTGGGCCTTGCCCGGGTTGATCCACAGACCCGGCTTGGCAGCATGGAAGGTGACCGTCGTGCGCGCGTGCACCACCGCACCGGCCGCCTCCCCCGTGGAGGCATCCACGCCGCTCGGTACGTCGACGCTCAGCACCGGGGACGCTGCCTGCGCGAGGGCATCGATCGCGCGCGCCACCTCCCCCCGCGGCTCGCCCTGGAAGCCCGTGCCGAGCAGCGCGTCGACGACGAGTGCGGACGCGGCGAGCAGCTCCCCGGGGCCGACGCCCGTCCCCCCGGAGGAGGCCTCGTCGCGCTCGGTCCACGGAACGCCGTCGAGATCGAGGGGCGCGGGGCCCGGGAGGCGCTCGAGGTTCGTGCGCGCGTCGCCGGCGAACTCCTCCGGCGCTGCCACGCAGACCACGTTCACCTCGCGTCCAGCGTCGCGCAGCATGCGCGCGACCACGAGCCCGTCGCCGCCGTTGTTGCCCTTCCCGCAGAGGATCGTCACCGGTCCGTCGGGGGCCATGCGCTCGGCCACGCGCGTGACCGCCGCGCCGGCGTTCTCCATCAGCTCCAGACCCGGCACCCCGCGCTCGGAGATCGCCCAGCGATCGGTGCCGCGCATCGTCTCGGCGTCGAGCAGCGGCTCGAGCCAGCTCGGCAGCTCATCCACGACTGCCGATCCTAGATGGTGCCCCAGCCCTCCAGGGCGTGGGGGCGCTACTCGACGGTGACCGTCTTGGCGAGGTTGCGCGGCTGGTCGACGTTGAGACCGCGGCGGCGGGCGATCTCGTAGGCGAGCACCTGCAGGGGGATCACCGCCAGCATCGGCTGCAGCATCCAGTCGATCGGTGGCAGTGAGATCACGTCGTCGGCGTACTCGCCGATGCGCTGGTTGTCGGCGCCGGCGAGGGCGATCACACGGGCGCCCCGCGCCCGGACCTCCTGCATGTTGGAGGCGACCTTCTCGAGCACGGGCGAGTCGGTCGCGACGCTGACCACGGGCGTGGACTCGTCCAGCAGCGCGATTGGCCCGTGCTTCATCTCGCCCGCGGCATACGCGTCGGTGGCGATGTAGGAGATCTCCTTGAGCTTGAGCGCGCCCTCGAGCGCCACGGGCAGGCCGATGTGACGGCCGATGTACAGGAAGAACTCGCCTCGCCACTGCGCCTCGGCGATCGGGCGCACCTGCTCCTGGACGGTGGCGAGGACGGTGTCGATGCAGTGCGGCAGCCGCTTGATCTCGCCGACGAGCTCGCCCATGCGCTGCGGCGGCAGCTCGCCACGCAGCTCGGCCAGGCGCAGCGCGATCAGGTACATCACGGCAACCTGGCAGATGAAGGTCTTGGTGGCGGCCACCCCGATCTCGAGGCCCGCGCGCGTGAACAGCACACCGTCGGCCTCGCGCGTGGCCTGCGATCCCATCACGTTCGTGACGGCCAGCACGCGGGCTCCGCGCTCGCGGGCCATCCGCATCGCGGCGAGCGTGTCCGCCGTCTCGCCCGACTGGGTGATGCCGATCACGAGATCCCCGGAGCCGATCACCGGGTTGCGGTAGCGGTACTCGGAGGCGATGTCCATCTCGACCGGGACACGCGCCCACTCTTCGATCGCGTAGCGACCGATCAGCCCGGCGTGGTAGCTGGTGCCGCAGGCGACGATCACGATGCGCGAGACGTCGCGCAGCAGCGACTCCTCGAACGCACCCTCCTCGGCGAGATCGACGTGGTCCGCACCGGTGGTGCGCCCGGAGATCGCGTCGGCGACGGCGTCCGCCTGTTCGAAGATCTCCTTCAACATGAACGTGTCGTAGCCGCCCTTCTCGGCGGTTTCGGAGTCCCATTCGACGCTCGCCACCTCGCGCTCGACGGGCTCACCGGCGGCGGTCGTGATCGTCACCTCCGAGGGCGTCAGCACCACGATCTCCCCGTTTTCGACGATCTGCACGCGGCGGGTGTACTCGAGGAACGCGGGCACGGCCGAGGCGATGAACTGCTCGCCGTCGCCCCGTCCCACGATCAGGGGACACTCGCGGCGTGCCCCCACCAGAACCTCGGGCTCCTCGAAGCTCATCGCCACGAACGCGAAGTGGCCCTCGAGCTGCGCGTAGGCTGCGTGCACGGCCGCGGAGAGGTCGTCCTGGTAGAGCTCGGCGATCAGGTGGGCGATGACCTCGGCGTCGGTCTCGGAGCTGAACACGCTGCCGGATGCGGCGAGGCGCTCCTTCAGGTCCACGTAGTTCTCCACGATGCCGTTGACGACGACGTGTACGCGGTCGGCGCTGTCGCAGTGGGGGTGTGCGTTCTGCTCGCTCACGCGCCCGTGGGTGGCCCAGCGGGTGTGGCCGATGCCGGTGCCGGGGGGCCGCTCGGCGACCGCCACCGCGGATCCGCCCCTCGAGGCCTCGGGGGAGCCGTCGGCGAGCTTGGCGCGCAGCGCGCTGAGGTTCCCGACCGCTCGCACGGACTCGATCCGCTCCGGCGTGATCACCGAGATCCCCGCGGAGTCGTAGCCGCGGTATTCCAGCCGGCTGAGGCCGGCTAGCAGGAGCTCACGGGCGGAGCGCCCCCCGACGTAACCCACGATCCCGCACACGCGCTTGACGATAACAGCGCGCTCAGCGGCTGAAACGATCTTGGACGCCTATGTGAGCTCGCGCTGCACGAGCTCGACCAGACGCCCGCATACGTCGTTCGCCTCCTCGTCGGTGGGCGCCTCCACCATCACCCGTACGAGGGGCTCGGTGCCGCTCGGGCGCACGAGCACCCGCCCGCGGCCGGCGAGTTCCTGTTCGGCGAGCTCGACGCCGGCGTTCACCTGGTCTGCCCCGGCGAGCGCGGTGCGGTCACGCACGGGCACGTTCACCAGCCGCTGGGGGAGCTTGTGCATCGCGTCGCGCTCGGCCAGGTTGCGCCCCCCGAGCGCCTCGAGCGTGAGCAGCGCGCTGGCGATGCCGTCCCCGGTGCTGTTGAAGGACGCCTCGATGATGTGGCCGGACTGCTCTCCGCCCAGCGTCCACGAGCGCCGGCGCAGCTCCTCCAGTACGTAACGGTCCCCGACGGCGGTGACGGCCACCTCGATCCCGGCCGTACGCATGGCCGAGTGGAAGCCGTAGTTGGTCATCACCGTCACCGCCACCCCGTCGCCGGGGAGGCGGCCGCAGGCGCGCAGGTGCAGGGCCGCGAGCGCCAGCAGCTCGTCCCCGTCCACCACCTCGCCGTTGCGGTCCACCGCCATCACGCGGTCGCCGTCGCCGTCGAAGGCGAAGCCGACGTCGTGTGGGCCGTCCGCGACAGCCGCGGCGAGCCGCTCCACGTGGGTGGAGCCGCAGCCGTCGTTGATGTTGCGCCCATCGGGTTCGTCGGCGAGCACCGTGACCGTGGCGCCGAGCCGGCGGAAGATCTCCGGAGCCACCTGGTAGGTGGCGCCGTTGGCGCAGTCGAGCAGCACGTCCACCCCGGACAGGTCGAGCTCCCGGAAGCGCCCGTGGAGCTCGCGCAGGTAGTCCTCGCCGGCACCCCGCAGCTCGCGCACCCTGCCCGGGTGCTCCGCGGCCGCCCCACCGGCGGAGGCCCCCTCGAGGTCACGCTCGATCGCGAGCTCCTGCTCGTCGGTGAGCTTGTACCCGTCGGCGCCGAAGAACTTGATGCCGTTGTCGCGGTAGGGGTTGTGGGAGGCCGAGATGACCGCCGCCAGATCGAATCCGTAGCGCGCGATCAGCAGGGGAGCGGACGGCGTCGGCAGCACGCCGGCGAGCAGCACTTCGGCGCCCGCCGCGCTGGCGCCGGCGGCGAGGGCGGACTGGAGCATCTCCCCCGACTCCCGCGTGTCGCGGATCACGAGCACGCGCGGGCGTTCGCTCTCGGCCCGGGCGCCGGCCGAGCGCCCCAGCGCGAGCGCCAGCTCGGCAGTGAGCTCCTCGCCGGCGACGCCGCGGACCCCGTCGGTCCCGAACAGCTTGCGGGACATGTCCCCGTCAGCCGAGCCGGTCGCCGGGGCTCAGCGCTTGGAGAACTGCGGACGCTTGCGCGCCTTCTTGAGGCCCGCCTTCTTGCGCTCCTTCGCGCGCGAGTCGCGCGTCAGGAAGCCGCGCCGCTTGAGCTCGCCGCGGAGGTTGGGGTCGGCCTCCAGCAGCGCGCGCGAGAGGCCGTGGCGAAGCGCCCCCGCCTGTGCGGAGATCCCGCCGCCGTGCAGCCGGGCGACCACGTCCATGCGCTCCTGGTAGCCGACCGTCTCCAGCGGCTGGCGGATGTTGCGCTGGAGCGTCACGCGCGGGAAATGCTCCTCGAGCGTGCGGCCGTTGATCAGGTAGGTGCCGCTGCCGGGGCGCAGGGTGACGCGCGCGATGGCGGTCTTGCGCTTGCCGGTGGCGCGGTAGCGGGCGCCCGAGGCGAGGTCGATGGCGGCCGTGGAGATCGGCTCCGTGAGGACCTCCTCGTCGGCTTCCGCGGGCTCCTCGGCGTCCTCCTCGACGGTGCCCTCCGCCTCCACGATCGCGTACGGGTCCACATACTCCTGCGCCTCGCGCCCGAGCGGGTCGACGCCCTCGGGCACGATGTCGACCTCCAGGTGGGCCCCCGGGACGGCGGGTTTCTCGCGCGGCGCGGGCGCCTCCTCCCACTCCTCGTCCTCGCTCGGCGCGGCGGGCTGCTCGGCGGCGGGCTGCTCGGCGGCGGGGGCGGCCGGTTGCTCGGGCTGCGCGGCGGAGGCGTCCTGCGCCTCCTCGTAGGCCTCGAGCGCAGCGTCCTCGGCGGACCCTGCGATCTCGCGGGCGTCCTCGCCGGGCACGGCATGGGCCTCGTGGACCTCGCCGGCGGGTGCCTCGGCGGCTGCCGGCTGCTCAGGGGCCGCCGTCTCGAGCTGGGGCTCGGCCGGCGGGACGTCGACGGTGGCCTCCTCGGCCTCCTCGTAGGCCTCGAGCGCGGCGTCCTCGGCGGAGCCGGCGACCTCGCGGGCGTCCTCGGTGGGAACCGCGTGCCCGTCGGGCTGCTCGGCCTCGTCCCGGGTGTCCTCTGAGTCTGCCATCAGGTGTCGATCTCCAGCGGTTGCGGTTTCTGGGCGGCGTGGGGGTGCTCGGGGCCGGCGTAGATCTTCAGCTTCGTGAGCTGCTTGCGCGCGAGCCGGTTGCGGGGCAGCATGCCTTTCACGGCCAGCCGCAGCACCTCCTCGGGGCGGCGGTCCAGCATCTGCTCGAAGGTGCGGGTGCGCAGGCCCCCGGGATAGCCGGAGTGGCGGTGATACAGCTTCTGCTGGCGCTTGTTGCCCGTCACGTGGACCTTCTCCGCGTTGACCACCACCACGAAGTCGCCGGTGTCGATGTGGGGCGTGTACTGCGGCTTGCGCTTGCCCCGCAGCGCGTCCGCGATCTGGGTGGCCAGGCGCCCCAGCGTCTTGCCGTTGGCGTCGACCAGCAGCCAGTTGCGCTCGCGGTCGGCGGGCGTGGCGACGTATGTCTTCGTGGACGGGGCCATCGGTCTTATCTGGGCGGCGCGGCCCACAGGTGGCGCGCCGAGGCAGCCGCTGCGCTTATCGCTCTCGCGGCGAAGCGCCCATCATAGGCCAAACGGCGCCCTCCCCGGCCGCGCTGGGCGACGCGGGCACCGGGCCGGCTACTCCCACTCGATCGTGCCGGGCGGCTTGGAGGTGATGTCCAGCACGACGCGGTTGACCTCGCGCAGCTCGTTGATCATGCGCGAGGCGATCCGCTCGAGCAGGTCGTAGGGCAGCCGCGCCCAGTCGGCGGTCATCGCGTCGTCGCTGGTGACCGCCCGGATCACGACCACGTGGCCGTAGCTGCGCTCGTCGCCCTGGACGCCGACGGTGCGGACGTCGGGAAGCACGCAGAAGGACTGCCACAGCTCGCGGTACAGGCCGGCCGCACGGATCTCCTCCTGCAAGATGTGGTCGGCCTCGCGCAGGACGTCGAGGCGCTCCTTGGTGGCTTCGCCGCCCACCACCCGGATCGCCAGCCCCGGCCCGGGGAACGGCTGGCGCCACACCAGCCGCTCGGGCATGCCGAGCTGTTCGCCGACCGCGCGGACCTCGTCCTTGAACAGGGCCCGCAGCGGCTCGACCAGCTCGAAGCGCAGGTCGTCGGGGAGACCGCCGACGTTGTGGTGGGACTTGATCGTGGCCGCGCCCGCGCCCCCGCCCGACTCGATCACGTCCGAGTACAGCGTGCCCTGGACCAGGAAGCGGGCCTCGGCGTCCTCGCCTGCGGCCGACAGGCGCCTGGCCTCCTCCTCGAACACGCGGATGAACTCCTCGCCGATCACCTTGCGCTTGGCCTCCGGCTCGACGACGCCCTGCAGCCTGGCGAGAAAGCGCTGCTCGGCGTCGACGGCCACGAGGGGCACCTTGAAGGTGTCGCGGAACGTGCGGATCACCTGTTCGCCCTCGTCCTTTCGCATCAGGCCGTGGTCGACGAACACGCACGTGAGGCGCTCGCCGACGGCGCGGTGGACGAGCAGCGCGGCGACGGAGGAGTCGACTCCGCCCGAGAGTCCGCAGATGACGTTCCCGTCCCCCACCTGCTCGCGGATGCGCCGCACCTGTTCCTCGACGATCCCGGCGGGCGACCATGTCAGCTCACACCCGCACGCCTGCGTCAGGAAGCGCGTGAGGATCTCGGTTCCGTAGGGGGTGTGGACGACCTCGGGGTGGAACTGGATGCCGAAGATCGAGCGCTCGCGGTCCTCGATCGCTGCCACCGGCGAGCCCGTCGAGGAGGCCAGCGCGGCAAATCCGGGGGGCGGCTCATACACGGTGTCGCGGTGGGACATCCAGCAGGTCTGCTCCGCGGGCAGGCCGCCGAGCAGCATCCCGCCGTCGCCGACCAGCAGCTCGGAGCGTCCGAACTCCCCCACCTCGGCCTGCTCCACGCGCCCGCCCAGTGACTGCACGAGCAGCTGCATGCCGTAGCAGATGCCCATCACGGGGACTCCGAGCTCCAGCAGCGCCGGGTCCAGCCGGGGGGCGCCCTCGGCGTACACCGAGGCCGGTCCACCCGACAGCACGATGCCGCTGGGGCGGCGGGCGAGGATCTCCTCGACTGGGACGTGGTGGGCGAGGAGCTCGCTGAACACGCCGCAGTCGCGGATCCGTCGGGCGATCAGCTGGGAGTACTGGCCGCCGTAGTCGAGCACCACCACCGTCTCGGGGGCGGCCGGGTCGGGGCGGCCGGCCACGCGGGCAGGGCCGCCCTGGGTCTCGGCGCCGTCGGGGCGCTCGGTCTCGGCGCCGGGCTCGGCGAGGGCGCCCGGCGAAGAGGCGCCGTCACTCATTGACGAGCGCGGCGACCTTTCCGTTGGTTGCCCCCATGCCGACCCCCTGGTCGCGCTGGAGTGCCTTGCCCTCGGTCTGCAGTGCCGGCGCGACCACGACCTCGGCGCGGTTGAACTCCGCCAGGTCCTTGTGGCCGCAGGTGGCCATCGAGGTGCGGAGTCCGCCGAAGAGGTTGAAGGTGCCGTCGTTCTCGCGGGCCGGGCCGACGAGGATCTCCTCGAGGGTGCCGTTCTGGGTGGTGGCGACCCGTGCCCCGCGGGGAAGGCTCGGGTGGAAGGTGGCCATGCCCCAGTGGAAGCCGCGGCCGGGGGCCTCATAGGCGCGGGCCAGCGGGGAGCCGATCATCACCGCGTCGGCGCCGAGGGCGATCGCCTTGGCGACGTCGCCGCCGTTGCGCATCCCGCCGTCGGCGATCACCTGGGCGTACTCGCCCGTCTCCAGCATGTGGGTGGAGCGGGCGTGGGCCACGTCCGCGATCGCTGTCGCCTGGGGCACGCCGATGCCGAGCACGCCGCGAGTGGTGCAGGCGGCGCCAGGGCCGACGCCGACGAGCACGCCGGCGGCGCCGGTGCGCATCAGGTGGAGGCCTGTGTGGTAGGAGGCGCAGCCGCCCACGACCACGGGCACGTCGAGGGTGGGGATGAACTCCTTGAGGTTCAGCGGCTCCGACACCGTCGAGACGTGCTCCCCGGATACGACCGTGCCCTGGATCACGAGCACGTCCAGTCCCGCCTCGAGCGCGACCTTGTGGTAGCGCAGGACGCGCTGGGGGGTCAGCGAGGCCGCCGCCACGACCTTCTGCTGCTTGATCTCCTGGATCCGCTGGGCGATCAGCTCTTCCTTGACGGGCTCGCGGTAGATCTCCTGCATTTCGCGGGTGGCGATGTCCTTGGGCAGGGAGGCGATCCGCTCGAGCTGCTCCTCGGCGTCCTCGTAGCGCGTGAAGATGCCCTCGAGGTTGAGCACGGCTAGGCCGCCGAGCCGTCCCACGATCCCGGCCGTTTCGGGGGAGACCACCCCGTCCATCGCGGATGCCAGCATCGGCAGCGCAAACTGGTACGGGCCGAGCTTCCACGAGATGTCGATGTCGTCGGGGTCGCGGGTGCGCCGCGAGGGCACGATGGCGATGTCGTCGAATCCGTAGGCCCGCCGGCCCTTCTTGCCGCGTCCGATCTCTATTTCCATCGATCCATCCTATGTTTGGTGGCGGACGGCGAGGAGGCGCTCGCCGGGCTCGCGGGGGCGCGGTCGGCGGGGCCGAAAACGCGCACAGCAGGCCAATAATGGGGCGAACGGAGCCCCGTCTCGGCCGTGTGCGGGAGCGTTGCCAATTGAGGTCTGAGCATAGCAACGGCCACTGTGCGCAGAGGGCCCTTGGGTATGCTCGAACACGAGCAAAATGAGCGATATCGCGAGGCCCAGATACGACCCTTCGGAGCTCGAGCCGCGCCGCCAGCAGGCGTGGGCGGCCAGCGACGCCTTCGCCACCCCGGCGCTGTCCGACGAGGTCCCCCACCTCTACATAAAGCCGTCCGCGCCGTTCACCTCGGGGAACGTCCACATCGGGCACGTCCGCAGCTACTCGATCGGCGACGCGTACGCCCGCTTTCGCCGGGCACGCGGCGACGACGTGCTGTTCGCCTTCGGCTTCGACGCCTTCGGCCTCCCCGCCGAGCTGGCGGCGATCACCGGCGGGGAGTCCCCGAGCGAGTGGGTCAACAGCCGCGCCGTGCACATGAAGGGCCAGCTCGAGCGGCTGGGCTTCTCCTTCGACTGGTCGCGCTCGTTCATGAGCTCCGACGCCGGGATGTATCGCTGGTCGCAGTGGCTGTTCCTGGAGCTGCTCGAGGCCGGCCTGATCTACCGCGGCACCGGGACCGTGGACTGGTGCGAGAGCTGTCAGACGACGCTCGCCTCGATCCAGGTCGAGCCCGGCGGTACGTGCTGGCGCTGTCACGAGCCGGTCAAGCTGATCGGGCTGCCCCAGTGGTACCTGGGCATCAGCGCGTACGTGCCCGAGAACGACTCACGCCTGGCAGAGCTGCAGGACAGTGGCATCTGGGACGAGGTGGCACTCGCCTCGCAGCAGTACGTGCTCGGGCGCATCGACGGCGTCGAGCTCGAGCTGCGCGACCCCGCCGGTGAGCCGCTGACGCTCTTCACCCCCCACCCGGAGGCGCTGGACGAGGCGCGCTTCGCCCTCATCAGCCCCCGCCACCCGGCCGTGGAGGCGTGGGCCTCGCCCGGCGAGGTCACCGACCGGCTCGAGCAGCTGCGCTCGGGCGGCTGGGAGCGCAGCGCGCGTGAGGCCGAGACGATCCCCGTGGTCGACACGGGGCGCACCCTGATCGGCCCGGGCGGTCGCGAGCTGCCGGTCGCGATCTCGCCGCTGGTGGACTCCCGCTTCGGCCCCACAGCCGTTCTCGGGGTCCCCGCCCGGGACCGCAGCGACGAGGTTCTGGCACGGCGGCTGGGGATCGAGCCGGACGACGACGAGCGGGGTGGGGACGGCGGGGCCGATACGGCGGGTGCGAGCGCGGACGGAGCGGGCGCGGGCGTGCAGGCCCTCACGCCGGCCGTCCGCTACAAGGCGGCCGACTTCACGATCTCCCGCCAGCGCTCATGGGGAACGCCGATCCCGATCGTGTACTGCGAGGAGTGCGGCACCGTGCCCGTGCCCCGCGAGCAGCTGCCGGTGCTGCTGCCGCTCGACGTGCGCCCGACTGGAACGGGGAACCCGCTGGCCGAGCTCGAGGACTTCGTCAACACTGCCTGCCCGACGTGCGGGGGTGCGGCCAGGCGGGAGACGGACACACTCGACTGCCACTTCGACGCGCTGTGGCTGTGGATCCCGGCGTGCGTGCCCCCGCAGGAGCGCAACGGCACCCTCGAGGAGATCCTGGCGCTGCCCGACCTGCGCCACTGGCTGCCCTCCGAGCGCCTGGTGGCGGGCTCCGACAGCGGCAACTTCGTGTTCGACCAGCGGATCGTGACGAAGGCGCTGCGCGACATCGGCCCGCTGGCGTTCCTCGGAGACGGCGAGCCGTTCGCGGGGTGCCTGTTCCACGAGATGGTGATCCGTGACGGGCGCAAGATGAGCAAGCACCTTGGCAACGTGGTCGACCCCGACGAGCTGATCGAGCGCTACGGCGCTGACACCGTGCGGCTGGCGGTGCTGTATGCGGCCAGGCCCCAGCGCTCACTCAACTGGAGCGACTCGGCGGTGCTGCGCTGCCACCGCTTCCTCAACAACGTGTGGGACTACAGCCACGCGAAGCTCGACGCGGCTGCCGGCCCCGAGGGCGCCGACGGGGACGGCGGGGGCGAGGAGGAGAAGGACAAGACCGAGCATCTGCGCGTGAAACTCGGCGAGTGGTGCGAGAACGGCGTCAAGCGGATCACCGCGGACATGGAGCAGCTCGAGATGCACAGCGCGGCCCGTAACGTGATGCGCCTGTTCGATCGCATCAAGGACTTCGAGAAGCGGGTGCTCGCCCGCCAGCCACAGCTCTCGCGGGCCAACACCGAGGCGCTGCTGTCGGCGCTGCGCACCTTCTCGCAGGTGCTCGCGCCCATGTGCCCCCACCTCGCCGAGCAGCTGTGGCTGGACCTCGGGGGACAGGAGAGCGCCGCACGAACGCCGTGGCCCGTCGTATCGTTTCGGGTACCGGCATGAGCACCCACACCGCACAGCCCCCCCAGGGCTCGAGGCAGCGGACGCGCTCGTGCGCGACCGGCCTGCGCTGCCACCGCTGTGATCACAGCTACGCGCTGGAGGACACGATCTTTGCGTGCCCCGACTGCGGCAAGGGCCTGGACGTCGTCTACGACTACGAGCTGGCGGCGAGCCACTTCCGCGACTTCCCCTTCTCCGAGCGGCCCCGCAACATCTGGCACTTCGAGGAGCTGCTGCCGATCGTGGACGCCGGCGCCCAGGCCCGGGTCGCGCAGCACGCCGGCTACACCCCGCTGATCCGCGCCGACCGCCTCGGCGCCGAGCTGGGGATCGACAACCTCTACCTGAAGGACGACTCCTCCAACCGGCCGTCCTTCTCCTACAAGGATCGCGTCGTGTCGATGTCAGTCGCGAGGCTGCTCGAGCGGGGCAAGGGCGAGATCGGGTGCGTGTCCACCGGCAACGTCGGCACGGCCGTCGCCTCGCTGGCCGCGAAGGCGGGCGTGGACTCGTACGTCTTCTACCCCAACCGGCTCGAGGACACCAAGGCCCGGGTGTGCATGGCGCTGGGGGCCAAGGTGGTGCAGGTGGAGGGCAACTACGACGAAGCCAACCGCCGCTGCCGGGAACTGGCGGAAGCCACCGGGATGGACTTCGCCAACATCACGTTGCGGCCGTTCTACGCCGAGGGCGCCAAGACGGCCGCCTTCGAGATCGTCGAGCAGCTCGACTGGCGGGCGCCCGACCACATCGTTGTCGCGGCCGCCGGTGGGACCCTCTCCTCGCGGCTGCACAAGGGGCTGCGGGAGCTCCAGCAGCTCGAGCTCGCCGAGACCGACGGCACGCGCATCCAGATCGCCCAGCCGAGCGGGTGCAACCCGATCGCGACCGCGATCCTCGCCGAGGAAGCCGAGATCCACGCGGTCACGCCGGAGACGGCGGCCCACTCGCTGGCGATCGGCGCGCCCGGCGACGGCTATCTGGTGATCGACGCGGTGTTGAAACGCGGCGGCAGCGCCGGCTACGCGACCGACCCGGAGATCTTTGCCGGGATCGACCTGCTGGCCGCGACCGAGGGCCTGTTGACCGAGCCGGCCGGCGGGACGGCCGTGGCGGTGCTCGACAAGATGGCCGCGTCGGGCAAGTTCGCGCCCGGCGACACGGTGGTGGTGATGATCACGGGTAACGGGCTGAAGACCCTCGACGACCACCCGCCGAAGCCGTGGCCCGCGAAGATCGACTGCGAGGTCGACGCGATGCTGTCGGCGCTCACCGAGCTGAAGGGCAGCGGTACGCTCGCCGACAGCGCACGTAAGCGGCTACACGGCGGGTAGGAGAGGACCAATGGAGGAGATCGACCCCATCCACGACCTCGAGCAGCGACGCGCCGAAGCGCGGCGGGCGGTCGACGAAGCCGGCGGGGGCGAGGCCGAGGGCTTCGAGCAGGCCGAGCAGGAGCTGATCGAACACGCCTCCCACGGGGACGAACACAACACGACCCCGATCTTCCGCGACGCCGAGGGGCTGACCGAGGAAGAGGCGGCCTTCGAGGACCCCACCTACGGGGAAGCCGACGAGGAGGAGAAACCGGACTGACGGTCCGGGCGCCCCGGTTTCGCGGGCGCGTGTGAAGGGGCCTATACCCTCTACGCGGGTGAGGCCGGTATACCTCCTCGGCGCGTTCGTCCCGGTCGCCGTCGCACTGGACCTCGCCGACGCCACCCCGGCGGCCGTGTTCGCGACTTCGGCCCTGGCGATCGTGCCCGCGGCGGCGGTGATGAGCGAGGGCACCGAGGAACTCGCCGCCCGCTCGGGGCCGGGGATCGGTGGGCTCGTGAACGTCACTTTCGGCAACGCCCCCGAGCTGATCATCGCGATCTTCGCGCTGGGTGACGGCCTGCAGGAGGTCGTGAAGGCGACGCTGGTGGGGTCGATCCTCGGCAACTGCCTGCTGGTGCTCGGGGCGGCGATGCTCGCGGGCGGCCTGAAGCGCGACCGACAGACGTTCGGGCGCACGGCCGCCCAGACGCAGGCGGCGCTGCTGCTCGTGACCGTGGCGGCACTGGTGCTCCCGTCGGTGCTCCCGCTCGCCCGTCACAGCGGGCTGCCGACGGTCGGGCAGCTGCGCCACACCTACGGCACCGATCTCGAAACGGTCTCCTTCGCCGTCGCGATCGTGCTGATCGCGACCTACCTTGCGGGCCTGGCCTTCTCGCTGCGGACCCACCGCGACCTGTTCAACCCGCGGGAGGAGCAGCTCACCGCGCAGACGTGGAGCACGCGGCGGTCGGTGGCGGTGCTGGCGGTGAGTGGGGCCCTGGTGGCCGGCATGAGCGAGATCCTGGTCGGATCGATCGAGCACGCCGCGCGCGATATCGGCGTCTCGCAGTTCTTCCTGGGGGCGTTCGTGGTGGCGATCGTCGGCAACGCGGCCGAGCACTATGTGGCGGTGGTGGCGGCCGCCAAGGACAAGATGGACCTGGCCGTCAACATCGCGCTCGGCTCGAGCGCCCAGATCGGCCTGTTCGTGGCCCCGATCCTGGTGCTGCTGTCGTCCTTCGTGGGGCCGTTCCCGATGGCGCTCGTGTTCAACCCGTACGAGATTGCAGGGCTGATCGCGGCCGGGCTGGTGACGGCGGCGGTGGTGGCCGACGGCGAGTCCACGTGGTTCGAGGGCGTGCAGCTGCTGGCCGTCTACGCGGTCATCGGGATCGTCTTCTACGTGGCCTAGCGACTCCCCTGTCGCAAGTGTGCTTCCTTACGCCGCCTAGCGGCGGCCCTGTGGCAGGTGTACTTTTGTTTCGCCTAGCGGCTGCTCTGCCGCAGGTGCACCGACTCGACACTCGCGCGGGCGGCGGTGGCGCCGGTGACCTGGGGCGAGGAGATCGAGAGCTTGGCGATGAGGTTGCCGTGGGCGGCCTTCAGCAGGTTGCGGCCCCCCTGCGTGAGGTGCAGGTGCTCGACGGTCCTGTGGCCGGCGGCGAGCACCACGGCGAGCGTCCCGAGCTGGATGGTCTCGTGCCTGCGCTTGCCGTGGGAGACGACGGTGCGGGTGACGTAGAGCTTCAGGTGGGACACGCAGGATCCCCCGCCCTCGCACTCGAGCCTCAGCGACGCCGCTCCGCCCTTGCTCACCGGGACCGCCCCGGACAGCAGCACCAGGTGCCCGGCGACGGGGGTGGTCTGGGTGGAGGCCGAGACGCCCGCCTGGGGCGCGGGCGGCGGGGGAGCCGGCCCGGGCTTGACATAGCCCAGTGGGACGAGCACGGCGTTCACGCCGAGCGTTACGAAGTGGGCCCTCACCGACACGCGGGTCGCCGACGCGAACGTCGGGCTGTTGTTGAAGTACTGGGTGGCGAACCCGGTGGTGTGGAACCCGACGACATAGCTCCCGGGTGCAAGCGGTCCGATCGTGTACTTGCCGCCTTCTTCGGTGACGGTGCATTCGACGGCTTGCTGGGACGCGTCGAGCGCGCATACGAGGATTTCTTCCAGCGGAGCCCCAGTGGCGAGGTCGGTGACTACGCCGGAGATCGCCCCGGCCGGCACGAGGCTGGCGTTGATCGCTTTCGTGGTTGCACCCTCGGTGACGGTGACCGGGGTCGGGGAGCCTTCACCTGAGAAGGACACCCCGTTGTAGAACTGGCCGAAGAAGGACAACCCGCTGGGCAGGAAGCCAACGGCGTATGACCCGCCCGCGAGCGCCCATACGGTGTATTCGCCACCGGCGTTGGTGGTCGCGCAGCGGAAGGTGAAGACGGTCAAGGACTGCGGCAGGGCGCAAACGTGTACGCCGGCGACCGGGGTGCCGGTTCCGGCTTCGCGGACGGTTCCGCTGACGCTTCCGCCTTCGTCGAGTCGCGCGTCGATCCCGGTGAGCAGGTGGCCGGGTTTCGTGGCGAGCGGTTCGGCGCCCTGCGGGCTCTCCGTTTCGGGGTAGAACTGCAGCACGTAGTTGAGCGTGCTTTCGAACGGCGACTCGAATTCGACCACTACTTCACCTTCCAGCCCGTCGATCACGTATTCGCCGTTGGCGTCGGTGGTGGTGCAGTGAAGGCCGAAGCCTTCTTCGGACAGTTCAATCGCGGCTTCTTCCAGTTCCAATTCCCACGCGCACACTTCGATGCCTTCGATCGGGGTCTCGTCTTTGGAACGCACGACCCGTCCGGTCACACCTCCGCCGAGGATGGGCTCGAGCTCCGCGTTGATCCCCGAGCGTTCCTGTTCGCCCGTGAGCGTGAGTGGCGTGGCCGCCGTCCGCGACGACGTTTCGGCATAGAAGGACGGTACGTACCCGACGCCTTCGGTGGAGAATTCCACGAGGTATTCGCCGGCTGCGAGCCCCGTGATCGCGTAGGCGCCGGCCGCTCCGGATTTCGTGCAGTGGCCGCTGCCTTTTTCTGCCGTCGGCGCCGTGGCGCACACCGCCACCCCTTCGAGCGCATGGCCCGAGGCGGCGCTCGTCACGTGTCCGCTGATGGTGGCCGCCGAAGCGCTTGCTGCGCCGGCCGCCAAGAGCAGGATCACAAGCGACACCGCGACGCAGGCGGCGACGATCCCGCGCGCCCGTTGTCCCCCTTTTGCCGTGTCCACTCTCCCGGTACCCCCTCCTCGGAGGCTACCACCGGGACGCGTTCCGACGTCTCATGGCGCCGCGGTCGACGGCCCAGTCAGGGGATCGCGGCCGTCGCCGGACACGAGTGCAGCAGAGGCGGCGCTTCGGGGCCGGTCACGACCAGCGGGGTTCGCGAGAGCGTCGACAGGTCGGCGCGTGCCGTGTGGCGAAGGGGTAGGAAGGCCCCGCCGGAGCGGGGCCTTCCCTTAGCAGGCCGGTAAGCCGGATTCTGTCGTTGGGCAGCCATCCATCTGAGCGGCCTACCTGGACCTCGGCGAGCAACCTGCAAACGGTCCGCTTTGGCCTTGCATCGGGCGGGGTTTACCCAGCCGCCGCGTCGCCGCGACGCTGGTGCGCTCTTACCGCACCATTTCACCCTTGCCGGCACGCCGTTCACGTGGGACGGCGCACTTGGGCGGTTTGTTTTCTGTGGCACTTTCCCGCGGGTTTCCCCGGGTCGATAGCTCGACCACCCTGCTCTGTGATGTCCGGACTTTCCTCGAGGGCTGGACGCCCCCGCGACTGCCTGGCCTGCACCGCATACGGTAGCGCCCCGCGGGCCGTGCGGCGATCGCGCAACCGGGCTCACACCTGTCGCCCGAAAGCGGACGGCGGGCCTCCGGCGCTCACACCCTCCGGAGCAGCCCCACGACCCGTCCCAGCACCTTTACCTCCTTGCTGCGGATCGGCTCCATGGCGTCGTTCTCGGGCTGCAGCCGGATGTGGTCGGATTCGCGGAAGTAGCGCTTCACGGTGGCCTCCTCGCCGAGCAGGGCCACGATCACGTCGCCGTCGGTGGCGGTGTCCTGGGGATGGACGACGACGTAGTCGCCTTCGAGGATCCCGGCTTCCTTCATCGACTCCCCCCGGATGCGCAGCAGGTAGTCGCCTTCCTCGCCTCCCGCGAGCGAGGGCACCGGGACGTATTCCTCGATGTTCTCCTCGGCCAGAATCGGCTGGCCAGCGGCGACCGAGCCGAGCAGCGGCAGACCCTCCGCGCGCACCATCCCGCGGACGCTGTCCACCGCGGTGCCGACTCCCCGCTCGAGCAGCTCGATCGCTCTCGGCTTGGACGGGTCGCGGCGAAGCAGCCCGATCTTCTCGAGGTTCGCCAGGTGGGCGTGGACGGTGGACGAGGACGCGAGTCCCACGGCTTTGCCGATGTCCCGCACGGTTGGCGGGTAGCCGTACTTCGCCGAGTAGCGGCGGATGAAGTCGAAGATCTCCTGCTGGCGTCTCGTCAGATCCATTCCTGGCGGCCCCCGGTGATCGTGGTTTGCGGTGCGCTAACGAACATGTGTTCGCACTGTAGCGCCGTGCCTGGACAGACGCAAGACGCGACCGCTGCCCTGCCGCCGCGAGGTGCCGCCGAGGCTCGTGGCAGCGGCTGGGCCGGGGCTATACTCGCCACGCTGCGCTCGTGGCGGAATTGGTAGACGCGCAAGGTTGAGGGCCTTGTGGGGAATTTTCCCCGTGGTGGTTCGAGTCCACTCGAGCGCATTTTTCGGAACCTGAGTGTTCGGACTCAAACCAGTGGCGCCCGCTTCTGCTTTTCGTCCGCAGCGTCAGCGCGACTCTTGGGCGTCGAGACGCCTACTCTCGGCGCAAGTGAGCACTCCCGTTGGCGCCTCATGGAGCGCTGGAGGTAGATCGCGCTCGCCCGAGCACCAGCAGGCTCATCGGCACTCAGCAGCAACGACATTCGCATTCCCATCGGTCTTGGTTGGGACCGCTTGGATCTGCGCTCGCCCGGCCCATGTCTCGGCCCAGCGATCGAGTGGCGCGAGCAAGCGAAGGAGCGCGCGGCCGTCCGGCGTCACCTCGTAGCCGGCTGAGGAGCGGGTGACGATCCCGGCCGTCGACAACTCTCTAAGGCGCTGCGCGAGGACGCTCGAGGACACGTTCCCGCAAGTGCTTTGGAGCTCGCGAAATGTCGGGACCGGGCTCGATCGAAGCTCCCACAGGATGCGCAGCGCCCATCGACGACCGAGAAGGTCTAGTAGGGCCATGATCGGCCTGCCCGTCTGAGAGCCCCGGACAGGCGTACCCGGCAGCGGAACAGCAGGCAATGTTGACTTGTTCGATTTCAGAAGCTAATCTCGCGTTCGATTTGAATTCCGAAGCATACAGTGAGGCTCCTCGCCCACGGATCGCGCCGGTCGAAAAGCCCTACCAACCCGAGACCGAAAGCGCGCTCGACTCCTGGATGCTCGGGCCGCGTCCGATCGAGCCGCTGCGTCTGTTCCGCACGCTCGCCGTCCACGACACGCTCGCTGCCTCGATGCTGCCCATGCACTCGCGGATACTCGGCGCGCAAGCAATGGTGCCGCCGATCCTGCGAGAGGTGATGATCCACCGAACATCGGCGCTTACAGGATCGGAGTACGAGTGGGGAGTGCACGTCGTCGGGTTCGGCAAGCCCGTTGGTCTGACTGATGCACAGCTTGAGTCCACCGTGCGCGGGGCAGCTACAGATGAGTGTTGGGATGGTCCTCAGGCGAGTGTGTTCCGTCTGGCTGACGAGATGCACAAGACATGCCGCGTTTCGGATGAGCTCTGGTCGCTGCTGAGCAGCCATTTCGTGGACCGCCAGATTCTCGAGCTGGTGACGATGGCTGGCTGGTACCACCTCATCGCGTACGTTTGTAACGCGGTTGAGCTCGAGCCCGAGACGTGGGCAGCGCGCTTCCCGCTCGAGACCGCGAGGCCGGATGATCTCGCCTGAGGCGGCCACCACAGGGTGCACTACGTGGCCGATCTCGAGCGTTCGTCAGCCGCCGCCGAGCCTCCCCAGGTTTGGCTCCCTAATGAGCTGAGTGTGGACGACCCGGCGAAGGGCCACGTTTGACCAATACCGGGGCGATCATCAGCTACGACGAGCAGCCCGCGCGCCGCATCGCCGCGCTCAGCGGCACACCCGAGATGCGTGCGCAACGCGCTCGCGTGATCGAGCTCTTGGCTCCCCAACCGGGCGAGCGCGTGCTCGACATAGGCTGTGGTCCGGGGCACCTGGTACGCGAGATCGCCGATCTCGTTGAACCGGGCGGCAGCGCCGTCGGGGTCGACATTAGCCAGGACATGCTGCGCCTCGCGGCCGAGCAGGGTGCGCAGGTCATGCACACACCAGATATCGCGCTTCCGCTCGACAGTCGTTCGATCGACGCGGCCGTGGCCACTCAGGTCTATGAGTTCGTCGCGGATCTGCCAGCCGCACTCGCGGAACTGCATCGTGTCCTGAGACCCGGCGGGCGAGCGGTAATCCTCGACACGGACTGGGACTCGCTCGTCTGGCACTCCTCCGATCCGATCAGGATGCAGCAGGTCATCGACGGATGGCGCAGCCGCACCGCCGACCCTTGCTTGCCGCGAACGCTCACGCGCCTGCTCCGCGATGCGGGCTTGCGCGTGACACGCCGGCAGACGTTCACGATCTTCGACGTTTCCGGCGCGCCGGGCTCCTACAGCACCCACCAGATCGAGCACCTCGGCGCCAGCGCGATCGATGTCGACGCCAGCATCGTCGAAGCCTGGGCGAACGACCTTCGCGCCCGAGCGCGAGATGACGACTACTTTTTCAGCCTCAACCGCTACCTGTTCCTCGCAGCCAAGGAATGAGCGCGCCGAAGACCGCGATAGGCGCATCGTCGCGCGCACCTCGGCAAGTGCAGCGCCCCTGGACTAGCTCTGAACAGGGAAGGGGTTCGCGGCGCCAATCATCTTCGTCCACTCAGCGGTCTCGGCGCAGTTCACCGACACGGGCGCATCCACGACAGAGCCGGCATCTCAGTCGCCACGCTTTCGCGATCGCTGCGGACGAAAAGCGATCGTGTCGATCGAGCGCGCCGCGTCCTGCTACCAGACGCCTGCTTTTCGTCCAACGCGGCAGCTAGTCACGCTTGATTCGGGACGCCTGCTCGCCAGCATGCCCACCGATGAGCCCGGCGACTCGCCGGCGCGCCTCGAGATACGGGCCACGCTCGGCAGCCTCGGGCTCGGGCATCAGGGATCTTCCGACCTGCCGCCCGGGGCGGTCGGTGACGGGGTCGGGTGCCTGAAGGTGAGGGCGCCCGCCGCGGCGTGGGTGAGGGCCGCATGCAACGGGTTGTCGTCGGCGAGCTCGGCCGGGAGGTCCATATCGATCTCGACCACGCTTCCCTCCATCTTCTCGGAACGCTCTTTCGAGAACGCGCGAAAGAGCTCGATTACGGCCCTGTTTTCGGACAGGCAGGTCGCGTGGAAGCGCGTGATGCCCTCGGCTCGCGCCCGCCCGGACAGCAGTGCCAGCAGAGCAGACGCGGCCCCCTTGCCCTGCCAGCTGTCCACGACGGTCACTGCCACTTCGGCTGCTGCCGGATGCTCGGGCACGCGTATGTAGCGGGCGACGCCCACCGGCTCGCCGGCCGGGACTGATTCTGCGATCAGCGCCTCATGGTCGTGATGGTCGACGCTCGTCAGGTAGGTCAGCCAGGCCGGGTCCAGCGTCCCGAGCGGGCTGAAGAAACGCCTGTACCGCGAGTCGGGCGAGAGCTCTTCGAAGCCCGCCAGGAGCATCTCGCGGTCGGCGGGCTCGATGGGCCGAATCAGGACATCCGTACCGTCGCGCAGCGTCACGCGCTCGTGTGGCTGGAGTTGCTTGGTCAAGGCGCCTCGCTGCCGGTGGTGGACGGGACTCAGCTTCTGATCGTGGCGACGAGAATCGCCTTGATCGTGTGCAGGCGGTTCTCTGCCTGGTCAAAGACGATGGTCGCCCGGGAGCGAAAGACCTCGTCGGTCACCTCGAGGCCCTCGGTCATTCCGGTGCGCTCGATGATCTCGGCTCCCACCTCCGTGTTGCTGTCGTGGTAGGCGGGCAGGCAGTGCATGAACTTCGCGCGGGGGTTCCCTGTCAGCTCCAGCGCCGCGCGGTTGACCTGGAACGGGGCCAGCAGGCGCACGCGCTCACCCCAATCGCTCCTGGCTTCTCCCATCGAGACCCACACGTCGGTGTAGACGAAGTCGCTGCCGGGCAGCGCCTCCGCCGGGTCGGCGCTCAACATGATGCGGGCGCCCGAGTCCTCGGCGCGCGCCCTCGCCAGGCCCGGACGTCCTCCGGCGGCCACAGCGCCTCCGGCGCTCACAGCCGTACATCCGCACCCATGATCGCGGCCATCACGAGCAGCATCGTCGCGATCACGATCGAGCGCGTCGCGGCCGCGAATACCGCCGTCACTCGAGATCGGTCACCGTGTACACGTCCTTCTGACGCAGCACCACGGGCTCCTCGAGCGAGCCCTCGAAGCGCTGGTGGATTGTGAACTGATCGCGTCCGAGTTGGAAGATCGCCTCCACCGTGGCTCCGTCCGCAGCTCTGGGCTCCCCGACGCGGATGCAGTGGTCGGCGCCCTGGTAGCGACATTCGATCTCGACGATCGTGCGCTCCCGCACCA
>DATJXX010000049.1:0-61077 GCA_035499875.1 Solirubrobacteraceae bacterium | reverse complement strand
TCGACCGTGACGTCAGCCGCGATCCCGTAGGAGCGGTTGCGGACGTTCACCGCAGCCGACTCGGGCACCTCCGCACAACCCGGGTAGTACACGTACTGGTCACGCGGCTTCGAGAGCTGCGGTCGTTCGGTGTTGAGGATGTCGACCGCGTTGCGGGACTCGAGCGGGAGCGCGTTGTACTTCCCGGCCTCCGACCACCAGAGCGCGACGAGTTCTTGGAGCTTGTCCGGGTGCTTGTCGGCCAGGTCGTGGCACTCGCTTGGGTCGGTCTCGGTGTTGAAGAGCTCCCAGCGCTGTGTCGCGAAATGTGCCCACCCGTCCGGTGTCGCCGGGGTCACCGACGCCGCCTTCCAGCCGTCGTGATAGATCCCGCGGGTGCTGAGCATCGAGTAGAACTGCGTTTCGCGACCGGGTGCCTTCTCGTTGTCGAATGTCGCCATGAAGCTTTCGCCCTCGAGCGGGATCTGCGTGGCGCCTCTGTAGACCTCAGGCATCTCGACTTCCAGGCAGTCATAGATCGTCGGGACGATGTCGATGGCGTGCTGGTACTGGTGGCGGATACCCGCCTTCTTGATCTTGGCCGGCCATGACACGATCATCAGGTCCGCCGTGCCGCCCTGGTAGTTGGAGTAGCGCTTCCACATCTTGTTCGGCGTGTTGAGAGCCCACGCCCAACCGGTCGGGTAGTGGTTGTAGGTCTTGGTGCTGCCGAGCACGTCCAGGTACTTCATGTTGTCCTCGATCGTGTCGGCAATGCCGTTGAAGAACTTGTTCTCGTTGACAGACCCGTTCGGACCACCCTCACCGGAGGCTCCGTTGTCGGAGACGACGATGACGAGGGTGTTATCGAGCTGTCCCGACTCTTCCAGGTAGTCGAGCATGCGCCCCAGCTGATGGTCCGCATGGCTGACGAAGCCGGCGTAGACCTCCGCCATGCGCGAGAACAGCTTCTTCTCGTTGTCGTTCAATGAATCCCACGGCCGCACGATGTCGAGTTCCGGCCAGTCTTGGCCGTCGGGCCCCTTCAGGTCCGTGTACGGGTTGATCGGCGAGAGCTCCACGTGCTCGGCGACGATTCCCATCTCCTTCTGCTTCTTGAGAATCGACTCGCGGATCGCCTCGTAGCCCATGTCGAACTTGCCCTTGTATTTGTCGGCCCACTCCTTGGGCACGTGATGCGGGGCGTGGCCGGCGCCGAACGCGTAGTACAGGAAGAACGGCTTGTCAGGCGCGAGGGCCTTCATGTCCCGGATGTAGGACATCGCCTTGTCGGTGATGTCGACAGACAGGTGGTAGCCCTCCTCGGGAGTTTTCGGGGGGTCGACCGTGTGGTTGTCGTGAATCAGGTCGGGGTACCACTGGTTCGTCTCGGCACCGATGAATCCGTACCAGCGGTCGAATCCGCGTCCGGACGGCCAGTTGCGGTGCGTCGAGGCCAGATTCTCCTCGTCCTCAGGGCACAGGTGCCACTTGCCGACCATGAAGGTGCTCCAGCCCTGCTCGCCCAGGACCTCGGGGGCCATCGCACACTCCATCGGGATGTGCCCGCTGGCGTTCGGAAAGCCGGAGGATGCCTCGGAGATGCATGCCATCCCGTTCGTCGTGTGGTTGCGGCCGGTCAGCAGGCACGAACGCGTCGGCGAGCACAGGGCAGTCGTGTGGAAGTTGGTGTATCTGAGGCCGCGGTCCGCGAGTCGCTTGATGTTCGGGACCTCGATCGGGCCGCCGTAGGGCTCGAGTGCCGAAAAGCCGACATCGTCGAGGATGACGTACAGGACGCTCGGCGCGCCTTCGGGCGGCAGCGCCTGGGCGAACGGTGCCCAGTCCGGCGTCGAGTCCTTGATGTCGATGTTGATCTTGCCTTTGAAGGGGATAGTCACGATGCTCTCCGTTCCTCTCGGATCGTCTTGTGTTGTGTCTCGTCTTGCCCGGGGGATCCAACTGTTGGCGGCCCTGGGCCGCACTCACGCGCCCGATGCGCGCGAGGTGCGCCGTCGGGTCTAGCTCGTGGCGGCCGCCGGCTTCGCCGTCAGTTCCTTCTCCGCCGCTTCGAGTTCCTTCTTGAACTCCTTGCTGTCGGCGTCGACTTCCTTCTCGAACGATCTCTGGGCCCGCGTGAGCGCCTTGCTCAGCTGTTCTTCGACGCGTGACTCGCCGATCACGACAATGGCCGCTTCGCCTCCGTCGAGCATCTCTCCGAGCTCCTTGACGTCTCCGCGCGAGAGACCCTCTTTGAAGTGTGCGCCGAGACCGCCGATGAGTCCACCGGTCACGGTCGCCCCTACGAGCGCCGCCGGGAACACGACGCCGACGAGCGCACCGACCGCGATTCCTCCCCAGGCACCATGCTGGGTGGGCTTCTCGTGCTTGTGCACGTGCACCTTGCCGTTGGTGTCCTTGTTGACCACCGCGACGTCATACGTCCCGACCAGCTTCTCAGCGTGAAGCTCAACCAGGATGTCGTAGTCGGCCCACGCATCATCGGTGTCGGAATATGTCGCAGCGTAGATGAAGACCGGCTTGTCGCTCATTTGAACTCCTGTCCTGGTGTGTTGACGACTTCAATCCAACCTAGTCGGCGGGCACGCTCGGCACATCGGCCACTCTGGCTGATTTCCCGAACCCGCCGAGATGGGTCAGAGTGCTTCCGGTTCGCCGATCTCGAACAGGCCCCAGAGGACCCACAGGCACACTGCGAACACGCCCAGTGACCACCAAGGGTGCGGACCGCCGACATTGGCGAGCGCCTCGACCGATCCGATGGTGGCCGCGATGATGCCGATCACCCGCCCATACATGTTGCCGGCGAAGAGCGAGAATGCCGCTGTGAACTGTATGACGCCGATGATGATGGTGATCCAGCCCCACGTGTGAAGATCGCCGAAGACATACCGTTCGTTGGCGACGTAGAAGCTCGAATTGGCCAGGGCGGCGATGCCGTAGAAGACGTTCAGCGTGCCCACGATCAGCAGCAGGATCCCGACGAACAGCGCACGTCCTACCCCTCTGGTGGACATTTCTCCTGGAGTGCTCATTGAATCTCCTTCGGTAGTGGCGTGGTATCGACGTTTGCCCGCCTGATCGGCCTCATGTGAACACCCGCCCGGGGCTGCGGGCGCCGTGTCCGAGGACTCTCGCGCCAACGTAGTCGAGTGTTCTCCCGGGCACATCAGCCAATGTGGCTGATTCCGTCGGCGAGGACGAGCGGGCGCTGGAAACGCCACGTCCGGTCGTCCCCCGGGACTCCCGCGATGGGAGGTCCGGAGGCGATCGGTCATAGGCCTCGATTCGAGGCTATGAGCAGTTCAGCGATTCGAGGGCGTGCTTGTAGTCGGTGCCGAGCTTCCTCAGCGATGCCTTGACTTGCGGCGCGGCGCTCTTCAGGGCGGCTTCGCCGCTCGCGGAACTCTTGATGGTCGTGGCGATCAGCGAGGCGAGTTCGAGCTGGAAGGCCCTGGTGGCGACTTCGAATTCCTGCTTGTCCGCTTCCGGGAGATTGGGTACCGCGCTCTTGATTTCGCCGACGCTCTTGTCGATTGCTTCGGCGCTGGTCTTGATTTCGGTGACCAAGCCGGTGGAGACAGGGAGACTCTCGAGCTTCTTGATCTGGGTCGAGATTTCGGTGGTCGCCGCGCACACCTGCTTGGTCGCCTTTTCCTCGGACGATTCGCCGCAGCCCGCGAGTCCCAGCACGACCGCCGACAGTGCTGCGACACCGGCTGATCTTCTGGCGATGCGGGACATTGCGGTGTCTCCTAGAGTGGTGGTTGGGAAGGGGCGGGCGCGGCGCGTGTCATCGGCGCAGTCAGCGTCTTTGGCCCCGGCCGTTCAGGTCGCTGGATGAGCGGTGAGGTCGCTGTCCAGTTCGTGGGCGGCACCGCGCAGCTGCCAGCCGGCCACCATCCACAGGACGCCACGGAACATCAGCACGATGCCAATGATCACCGCGAGCGTGGCAAGGCTGGGAGCCGGCCATGAGAGGATGACGATGCCGGCGATGACGTCGAGGACCGCGATGGCGATGTTCCCCGCCCGTCCCTCCGGCTCGCCGAAGGCGGCGACGAAGCGGACCGTCCCGGCCACGATCAGCCACACACCGAAGATGAGGACGAAGGCGATAAGGGTGTCGAACGGTTTCTTGATCAGGACCAGGCCGGCGATCGCGCCGAGGACGCCGATCAGTGCGATCAGGCCGCGGCCTTCACCTCGGCCGAAGATCGAGGCGACGATCGCCATCACACCGTCCACGAGCAGCAAGATCCCCGCGATCACGGTGAACGTGCTGAGAGTTTCGTGTGGCGAGGCCACGAAGAACGCGCCGACGGCGAGTACCGCCGCGCCGAACAACATCACCAACCACCACAGACTCCCGAATCTCTGATCAGCTGAGGTCGACATGGACGATCTCCTTTATCGGTTTGACGCGGTTGGGGTCACATGCTGACCCTCGCCCGGCACTATTGGGGACGCACGACTCGCGCGGATCCGGCATTACTACGCTCGGTGCTCCGTGGTTTCAGCTGCGCCGCCGATTGCCGCGACGACGGTGGGCCGGGCAGCAGGCCGGCGCCCTCAGCCAGCGCCACAGCTTCGGAGCGATCGGTGGCACCGAGCTTCCTGTAGATGTGTTCGACATGCGTCTTGACGGTCGGTCGGCCGATACCGAGTTGGGCGCCGATGGCGGCCAGCGTTCGATGCGTGGTCAGGAGGGACAGGATGCGCGTCTCGGCTGGGGTCAGCGAAACCGATGTTCCGGTCTGTGCTTTGCTGTCGCTGTGCGCCTGGCTGGTGATGGTGGCGCGACCATACGCCCGGAGCTAGCAACGGTCATCGGCCTAAGTGGCTGATATCTCCGGAGCTCGTCCGTCCTGAGCTTCCGGCGCCGGCCCGGTAGGCGCGTCCACCGCCCGAGTGACCGGCCTGGAAAGATGGGCCGCGTGCCCGCCGGCGCAGACACTCCGCGCGCCCGCCGATCGCTCGGCACCGGCCGCATGGAGGCGTTCAGCGACGGGGTGTTCTCGATCGCCGCGACGCTACTGGTGCTCGACATCGCGCTCCATCCGCCGGGCACGGCCCTGGAACAGGTACTCAAAGCCTGGCCCTTCTACCTCGCGTATCTCGTCAGCTTCCTCACGATCGGCGCGGGGTGGCTCGCCCATGCCGCCCTGACGGATCGGCTCGTGCGGACCGATCGGCTGTTGCTGCGGATCAACCTGGTGCTGCTGCTCGTGGTCGCGTTCCTGCCGTTTCCGACGAAACTCGTCGCGGACGCCCTGCACCACGAAGCCAGCGAGCGCGTATTCGTGACGATGTACGGACTCACGCTGCTGACAATCCGAATCCTCGGCTACGCCCTCGATGCCTACGCGAGACACGAGCACCTCTACACACCCCCGGAGGAAGGCGAAGAGCAGGCAGATGAATCGCGGGAACTGCTTCCCGTCCTCGGCGGATACATAGCCGCGATCCTCATCGGTCTCGTCCTGCCCGCAGTGGCGGTCGCGATCTATTTCGTGGTCGCGGTCTTCATGATCCTCTTCCCGGTCTACGTGACCCTGTTCCGCGGGATCAGGCGACACCCGCCTCGCACGTGAGGACGATGGCTGCTGCGGGCTGCCCCGTGGCTGGGCCCGCTCGCCGAGAGGACCCGTGTTCCTGGCTCTTCGAATCAGCCACATTGGCTGATGTCCCCGGGCGAACCTTCGACTAGCTTGGGCTGAGAGTCCCAGGACTCGCAACTGACAAGCCCAAGACAGGAGTTCAGATGAGCGAAAAGCCAGTCTTTGTCTACGCGGCAACGTATGCCGACCCCGCCGGGGCCGAGGCGGACTACGACGCCCTTCTCGAACTGCACGCGGCCAAGCTCGTGGGCACCTACGACGTCGCCCTGGTCACGAAGGATGCTGACGGCAAGGTCCACGTCGAGAAGCACGAGAAGCCAACCCAGCACGGCGCCTGGGGAGGCATCGCCGTCGGAGCGGCGGTCGGAGCCCTGGCCGCACCCGCGGTCGTGCCCGCGGCACTGGTCGGTGGCGTGATCGGCGGCCTCGGCGGACACTTCAAAAAGGGCATCAAGCGAGACGATGCCAAGGAACTCGGGAACGTCATCGAAGCGGGACAGGCGACCCTGCTCGTGATCGGCGAGTCGCGCGTTGAAGAACAGCTCGACAAATGGCTCACGCGCGCAGAAAAGTCAATCGAGAAGGAACTCGACGTCGACCGCGAGGAGTTCAAGCGCGACCTCGACAAGGCCGAGAAGGAATACGCCGCGAGCTAGCACGGGCCACGGCCCACGGTCGGGCAGCGGTCCGATCGCGCTTCAAACGCGGATAGTGCACCGTTCAGCTTGAGGAGGTGGTGTGGTGGCGGGCGGTGAAACTGTTCCGCAGCAATCCGGACGCGAGCATCGCCGGCGGACACGGCATCTGCTGAGCGATGCTCGTGGGCGCCTGAAGAGCCACGCGCTGAAGCTGCTCGGCTTTGCCGTGCTCGCCTACCTCGTCCTCAGGCTTCTGCCGGGGCTGGAAAAGTCGTTGGAAGCGCTCCAGAACGTCGGCGTCTGGTGGATCGTCGGGGGGATGGCTGTCGAGATCGTTTCCGAGGCCGGCTACGTGATCTCGTGGCGCGGGATCCTCGACCCCGAAGACCTGCTCAGCCAGGAAGGCCGTGGCAAGCTTACGGGTCAGCGGGTGGCGTGGGCCCAGCTCGCCGGCGGCATGATCGTGCCGGGCGGGGCGATTGGCAGCATCGGGGTGGGCGCGTGGATGTTGCACCGACTCGGCATCTCGACCGAGCGCGTCGGCGAACGGCAGCTCACGCTGATGACCCTGAATACGGCGATCGACGCCATCGCGATCGCGTTCTTCGGCCTGGGCCTCGCGAGCGGACTCTTCTCCGGCAAGGAAAACCTCGCCCTGACGCTGCTACCCGCGGCCCTCGCGGGGGTAGCGCTGGTGCTGGCGCTGGCGGTCGCCCGCGGTGAGGAGCACCTGGCCAAGCGGCTCGAGGCCAAGCACCCGAAGATCGCCAAGGGCATGAGCACGCTCTCCTTGGCGGTCCAGAACACCAAGAGCATGCTCGGCGACCGCGACAGCAAGCGGATCGTGCTGGGAGCGGTCGTGTACCTGGTCTTCGACATCGCCGTGCTCTGGGGTGCCTTCTCGGCCATCGACGCGCACCCGGTGCCGGGCTTCGCGGTGGTGGCGATGAGCTACCTGGTAGGAGGACTCGCGGGCTCGATCCCGCTGCCGGCCAACCTCGGTGCGGTCACCGGCATCGGCGGCATGCTGATCGCGTTCGGCATCGCCCACGACGAGGCGATCGCTGCGCTCGTGCTGTACGAGGCGATCGGTTACCTCGTGCCGCTGATCGGCGGGACCATCGCCTATCTGTTCCTGCGCTCGGCGCTCGGCACCAAGGGCGACGACGAGTCCGATGAGGGCACCGGTGCGCCGGTCGCGAGCGAGGCCGGCACGGCTCGCGCCTAGCACGGACGGCAGTCCGACCAGACCTACACAGAAAGGAGGCTCCGATGAACGTTGCAGCGATGCTGCCGCTGGCGGTTGTGATGATCGCAGGGCCGCAGATCATAAGTGCCATCTTCTTCGCGACGAGCGAGAAATGGAAGGGTGACTCGGCGAGCTTCGTGGCCGGGGCCGCGATCTCGATCACGGTCATCTACACGGCGGCGTACTTCATCTTCAAAGGAGCCAAGCAAGGCGGTGGTTCGCACGACAGCTCCACCGCGCATGTGATCGACATCGTGATCCTCGCGCTGCTGCTGTTCGCGATGATCTACACCTTTCGTCGCAGGAAGACTTCAGAACCGCCCAAATGGATGAGCAAGCTGCAGACGGCCAGCCTGCGCCTCTCATTCAATCTCGGTCTGGTGCTGCTGGGCGTCTTTCCCACCGACATCGCCACGTCCATTTCGGTGGGAGCCCGCTTTGCGAATCAGGGCGAACCGTGGATCGCAGGCGTCCCGTTCATCCTGCTGGTCCTGCTGCTGCTCGCGCTACCCGCGCTGCTGGTGCTGGTGCTTGGAAAGAAAGCCGAAGCCTTCCTTCCCAAGCTGCGCGACTGGATGAACGACAACTCGTGGATCGTGAGCGAGATCGTGCTCGTGTTCATCATCGTCATCATCAGCAAAAGCCTCGCGAGCTAGCGCTACTCGCTGATCATCCGGAAGATCTCACGAATCGAGACGTGGGGCAGCGACGCTGGTGAGTGGCGATACGAGGCCACGGCGCTCGATGACCTCGACCGCCTCGGATCGACCCGGGACGTCGAGCTTCTCGTAGATCGACGCGACGTGGGTCTTCACGGTTGCCCGCGCGAGGTAGAGCCGGTCGGCGATCTCCTGGAGCGAAAAGTGTGTCGGCAGGAAGCCCAAGACCCGGAGCTCGGCCGAAGTCAGGCCGTAGTCTTCCCCTCGCTTGATCCTCTGTTCGAGACGCTGCAGTCGCGCGGGAAGCGTCCCCGCATCGGGATACCCCTGCGACGCGTCCTTGGCAACCAGCTCGAACTCCAGCGCGCCCGGGTGGTCGCCGATCTCCAAGCTGATGTCCGCGCATCGCAGGGCGAGATCGGTCCTGGCCCACGGGACCGCGCGCAGGTGTGGGAGACACCGTCGAACACCCTCGAGTTGGCGCGCGGCCTCCGTGTAGTCGCCGCGCTGCTGGTGGGCGAGCGCGCCCGCCGCGAAGGCGATCGCTGCGCCCCCCGTCCCGTCGAGGTGGGCGTTGGCGACCAGCCAGGTGGCCTCGACCGCCCATCGCTGCACGTCTCGCCGCTCGTCCATCGCCGCTGCTGCGAAGACGAGATATCCGAGACACGCAACTTGGACGTGGGCGAGCTCGGGTTGGTCGCCCAAGAGGCTCAGTGCCTCGCCCAGCGCGGTGGTCGCCTCCTGCGGACGGTCCAGGAGAACGCAGGCGATTCCCATCGCGCGGCAGCCGCTGGCGTGCCAGCGGGTACCTGCCGCCTTCTCGGACGCGCAGACCAGTTCCGCATCCCGCAGCATCTGGGGGATGCCGTCCGGAGCCAGGATGGTTCGCAGGCTCGCGAGCGACGAGCGCAGTGACGACGCCCCGTCGGGCGACGGCTCGTCCAACTGCCCCCGCGCGGCCGTGACGCTGAACCGCCTCGCTCGCACCGCGTCGCCGGCGTACAAGGACGCCCACGCTGCTGCGAGGGACAGCAGGGGGTCGGACGCGATCTCATCATCGGTGCAGCGGTCGAGCCAGAGTTGGACGCTCTCGCTCTGCCCGCGCATCGCGAACTCGTCCCGATGGGCAAGCGCGATGCGCCCGGCCCGGCCGAGATCGCCACATTGATGGGCGTAACTGAATGCCCTTTCGGGGCTCCCGTGCTGCTCGCACCACTGCGCTGCCCGCTGCAGGTACAGCGGGGGCAACTCCGGATGGCGGCGCGCGAGCTCCACGCGCAGCAGGTCGCTGAACAGGTGGTGGTAGCGGAACCACACGCGGCGATCGTCGAGCGGGATGACGAACGCATTTGAACGCGCCACGGCCTCCAGCGACGCTGCCGCATCGGTAGTCTCGAGCACCGCGTCGCACAGCGGCGCCGTCATCCGCTCGAGGATCGATGTTCCGAGCAGGAACCGCTTCAGGTGCTCCGGTTGGCGGTCCAGCACCTCCTCCAGGAGGTAGTCGGCTATCTCGGCCTGGTCGCCCGACAGTTCGGCGGTCCTGGCAGCGGCATCCTCACGGCCGCGGAGGGAGAGCGCCGTCATCACAACCGCGGCCACCCACCCCTCCGTCCGGGCATGCAGAGTGTCGGCCTCCTCCTCGGATAGCTCCAGTCCGCCGCTAGCCGCGACATCACGGGTCTCCTGGACGTCCAAGGCGAGAGCCTCGGCACCGACCTCGACCAGATCTCCCTCCGCACGCAAACGGCCCAGCGACACGCCCGGTTCGCCGCGCGTGACCAGGACCAACTGCGAGTTGGGCGCAACCGCGCCGGCGATAAACGTGAGGATCGCTCGGCTCTTCTCGGACGTAATCAGATGCGTGTCGTCGAGGACGAGAACGAGCGGGGCACGCCCGTCGAGGTGAGCGGCAAGAAGCGGAAGGGCCACCTCGCCGATCCTGGGTGGCCTTCTCGAAAGCTCCGCGACCAGCTCGGGATCCACCGGGCCCACACGCTCGAGGGCGCCCGCGAGTCGGCTGATCAGCACGGCGGGGTCGTTGTCCCCGTGGCCGAGCTGAACCCAGCAGCTGGGCCGTGGATCTTGGTCAAGCCACTGCGCGATGAGTGTCGACTTCCCGTACCCAGCCGGCGCCGAAGCGAGCAGCAGGCGGCTCCGCTGGGCCGCCGTCCGCAACGGATCGAGGCGAGTTCGCGGTACTACGCCGGGTCGGACAGCCGGCACTCGAGGGATCGTCTCCTGCAATCGCGGCAGGCGCTTCGCGGTCGCCGCGCTACTCATCGCCATGGCCTGCGCCTTCAACCGCATGCTCAGCAGCGTCGAGAGTGAGCTCGCCCCGCGCAGCAGCCCGCCCCGCCGGCGGTCGAGGCTTTGACGGCACCTGAGAGTTGCACGACATTTGCGACTCGACGCTAGCTCGGCGATGGGATAGGGCGATCCGTCGAAACTACGCGCAACGCTGCGGAAGATCGCGAATCCTGCGCACGTCCGGAACCATCCCATCGAGAAAGGTGCCGGCCGGCTTGTACCCTGTGAACCGTGGCAGTCAAGGACTCCGCCAAGAAGAGCGGCGCAGCCAGCTTGGTGCCGAAGGTCAACTGACGGCCTGGGTGCGGCCTTGGCGTCGACCGGTTCAGACGCATCGGTGGACACCCGTTTCCCCGGAGAGACCCCCGAGTACCGGCGTGCCCGTGAGGAGCTCCTGCGGGAAGAGCTCGCCCTGCGCCGTCACGAGGAGCAGGTGGCGGAACGCCGGCGGAGCCTGCCGCTGGGTGGCGCCCCGCCCGACTACGAGTTCCGCGAATGGGACGCCGGAGCATGCGAGGCACGTGCCATCCGCCTGTCCGAGCTGTTCGCCGGCGGTCGCGACGCCCTGTTGCTCTACAGCTTCATGTTCAACCCCGACTCCACCGGCACCCCGCTCCAGGTCGCTTGCCCGCTGTGCACCTCGATGGTCGACGGCCTCGACGGCGCCCTTCCTCACATCGGGCAGCGCATGAACGTCGCCATCGTGAGCAAGGCGCCGATAGAGCGCTTTCACGCGCATGCCCACGGCCGCGGCTGGCGCAACGCGCGCCTGCTCTCCTCGGCCGGGACGGGCTACAACCTCGACTACGGAGCCGAGGCCTCGGATGCCGAACAGCGTCCGATGGCGACGGTGTTCGTCCGGCGCGACGGCGAGGTGCGCCACTTCTGGAGCTCGGAGCTGCTGATGGCCCCCACCGACGGCGAACAGAGCCCGCGGCACGTCGACTTCATGTGGCCGATGTGGGCGCTCTTCGATCGCACGCCCGAGGGCCGCGGCGAATGGTGGCCGGCGCTGAAGTACTGAGGCCGCCCGTCACATCCCCTTCACGAGCGCGGCGGGGCGCGCGACCATAGTCGTGCACATGGGCGAGACTCCAACGGTCACGAGCGGCACCGCGGGGGCGCAGGGCATGCAGAACTTCCGCGACCTCGGCGGAATCCCGACGGCCGCCGGAGGACGCACGCGCTACGGCGTCCTCTACCGGGGCGACGTCCCCCGCCTGGGCGATCCGGCGCCTGCCTCGGCGATCTCGTGGCCGCCCGCCACCGTCGTCGATCTTCGCTCGGCCGAGGAGACCGAGGAGACGCACCCACTCGCACGGGCGGCCGGTGAGATACACGTGGTCGCCCTGCTGCAGGAGGCGAGCATCGTGAGGGTCGCAGGCGAGACCGACGTCTCCCGCCAGCCGCTCGAGGAGCTCTATCGGAACGCAATCGCGGGCGTCGGTCCGCCGTTGGCACGGATCGCGGAGATCATCGCCTCATCGCCGGGCCCGACACTGCTCCACTGCACCGTCGGCAAGGACCGCACGGGACTCGTGGCGGCGGTGATCCTGTCCGCCGTGGGCGTCGACGACGAGGACATAGTCGCGGACTACGTCCTCACCGAAGCGAACATGCCCCGCGTGCTGGCCCGGCTGGCGAGCGCACCGGACCTGGAGGGTGGAGCGGCCCTGGTGGAGCGCCTCGCACAGACCAATCCGAATGTCCTCTCGGCTCCCGCCGCCGCCATCGCCGCCGCCCTCGGCGAGTTGGGGTCTGCGGGAGGATCTGCCGCATGGCTGCGCCGGCACGGGCTATCCGAGGACGCTCTCGCAAACCTGTGTCGCCGGCTCGTCGACGGTCCGGCCTGAGCAGGCGACTCAATCTTCAGGACGCGGCCGGGCTCCACGCCGCCCCGGCCACCTAGAGGCGGCGTTCCGCTTCCCTACTGCGAGGCGGCGCCCCGTGCGCGGGGGTTCTCGAGCGGCGTCAGCCTGGCTTCGAGCTCCTCACGGAGGTGCTCGTGCTGCGGCGGGAGCTTGAGCGCCTCTCCCAGGTGGTCCGCGTCCTCGTCGACGGCGAAACCGGGGCCCAGGGTGGCGATCTCGAACAGCACGCCCTGCGGTTCCCGGAAGTAGATCGAGGTGAAGTATTCGCGGTCGAGCACGGGTGTCACCTGGCGACCCGCCTCGCGGACGCGCTCCTGCCAGACGGGCTGGTCGGCGTCCTCGCACGCCCACGCGATGTGGTGGACGGTGCCGGCACCCTGAATCCCGGGACGGTCCGGCGGCGGGTCGTAGGCCCAGCGAAAGCTCCGCAGGGTGCCGTCCAGGAAGTACTCGCCGGGGAGACGCTCGAACCCGAGCGTCTCGCTGAGCAGGCCGCCCTCGTCGGTGTCCCCGGAGTCGTCGGCCGAGTACGCCCGGGCCCCGCGCAGTCCGGTGATCGCATGCTCGTGCGGGATCTCGGGGTAGTGGGCCGTGAGCGGCGGCTCGGAGTCGTCGGAGAGCACGAGCGCCAGCCCGAGACCCTCGTAGTCGGTGAACTCGACCGCACCCTCGGAGCGCTTGACGGGGTGGTCCGCGTCGTGGAGGCGCTGCTCCCAGAACTCCAACGAGGTCGCACTCGGCACGCCGAGCTCGATGCGGTGGATCATCCCGGGGCCGGGGCGCCCGGGTGCGGCGTCGGGGAACCCGAACCAGGTCAGGATCGAGCCGGGGCTCCCGCTCTCGTCACCGAAGTACAGGTGGTAGGCCGCCGGTTCGTCGAAGTTGACGGTCTTCTTCACGAGCCTCAGGCCCAGGAGCTCCGCGTAGAAGCCGACGTTCTCACGGGCGTCCGCCGTGATCATCGTGATGTGGTGGAGGCCGCCCAGGCGAAGGCTCACGGGCGCTCCTCCACAATCGCGGAGACGAGCTCGCCGGGATGGGTGTGAACGGGCACCACGATCACCTTCTCGTCGCCGGCAAGCCTACCTCGCCCGCGACCGTGGCCGGGTCTCGGTGCGCATGGCATAGGCACGGGTATATGCTCGGCTCAGTGGCCGACACGACAGAGCTGAGTCGCGACGAGTGGCGCCCCTACTTCGACGAGCTGAGCCGAACGCTCGCCACGACACGGGCGACCGTCGAGATCGACGCCCCCAACCTCGGCGCCCAGCTCCAGGCCGACGAAATGGTCCTCAGCGGCATCTCCTATGACGACCGCGACGACATCCTCGTGATCGGTCTCTCTCCCGGCGGGCCCGACGAGTCCCTGGAGCACTTCGTCTCATCGCCCAGGAGCATCGTGGTCGAGGGATCCCAGGGGATCGTCCCGTCCGCCATCGAGGCGGTGGACGGGGAAGGCCAGCGAACGATCGTGCGCCTGGAAGCGGCGCCGACGCTGCCGGCCGCGTAGGCGCCGGCCCCGGCGATGAGCGGGGGCTACATACCGATGAAGCCGACCCTGGTGGGCGAGCCCTTCTCGGACCCCGACTGGGTGTTCGAGCGCAAGCTCGACGGGGAGCGATGCGGCGCCCTGCGCCACAACGGCCGCGTGACCCTGCTGTCCCGCACCGGGCGCGAGCTCGATGCCGCCTATCCGGAGATCGACGACGCGCTCGCCGTGAGCGGTCCGGACCTGCTCGTGGACGGCGAGATCGTGGCATTCGCCCGCGGGCAGACCAGCTTCGAGCGGCTCCAGCGGCGGATGCAGATTCGTGATCGGGAGCGCGCACTGCGGAGCCGGGTTCCGGTCTTCTACTACGTGTTCGACCTGCTCGAACTGGATGGCGTGGATCTGCGGCCGCTGCCCCTGCGCGAGCGAAAGGCCAAGCTCCGACAGGTGCTGCTGTGGGGTGGACGCATACGCGCCACGGCCTACCGCCGCGGCGACGGCGTGAGCGCCTTCCGAGAGGCGTGCCGGCGCAGGTGGGAGGGCGTCGTGGCCAAGCACCTCACGAGCCCCTACGTGCCGAAACGCTCACGCGAGTGGCTGAAGGTGAAGTGCGCCCATGGGCAGGAGCTCGTGATCGGCGGGTGGACGGCACCGCGAGGCTCCCGGGAGCGGTTCGGGGCGATCCTGGTCGGCTACTACGACCGTGGTGCGCTGCGCTACGCCGGCAGGGTCGGCACGGGTTTCGACGGTGCCGCCCTGCAGCACCTCGGGGACGAGCTCGAGCGCCGCGAGCGGCACAGCTCGCCGTTCACCGACGGGCCGCCGGCGGGCTCCGCGCACTGGGCCGAGCCGGAGCTGGTCGCGGAGATCGGGTTCGCCGAGTGGACCCGCGAGGGCAGGCTCCGCCAGCCCCGCTACCAGGGGCTCCGTGACGACAAGGTCGCCGAGGAAGTCGTCAGGGAGACGCCATCGGCGATCGGTGGGGCCACGCGGTGACGGGCGAGATCCCGTGATCTGGTAAACCCCAGCATTCCCGCTTCGAAGGAGATGGGCGAACGTGTGCCTGGCGATACCCGGTCAAGTCGTCGAAGTGCTGGACGAGACCAACGGACTCGTCCAGGTCGACGTCGCGGGGGTCACGAGCACCGTCAGCACGGGCCTGCTCGTGGACGACGCGAACGTCCTGCCCGGCGAGTGGGTTCTGATCCACGTCGGCTTTGCGCTCGCCCGCATCGACGAGCGTGAGGCGCACGCCACCCTGCGGCTGCTCCGCGAAGCGACCACCGAATATGACCAGGCGCTCGAGGAGCTGCGCTCGAGCGCGATCGACTGACCATGGGCTCGCCGGACACGCTGAGCGACGAAGTCGACGCGCGAGCGGGCCGCTGTGTGACCTGCTCGGACGCGGCTAGCTGGATGCGCGTCGTCGACGTGGACGACGCCCGCGCTCTGGCCCGCTGCGTCGATGACGAGGGCCGCCACGAAACCGTCGACACCGGGGTGGTCGGCGGGGTCCGCACCGGCGACAGCCTCCTCGTGCACGCCGGGGCGGCGCTTCAAAGGCGGACGAGCGGCGACGCGAGCAGGAGGACCGAGTGAGGTTCTCGCACGAGTACCGTGACGGAGCGCTCGGCCGGGGGCTGGCAGCGGAGCTGCCGGCGCTCGTGGCGCCGGGGCGCACCTACAAGCTGATGGAGGTCTGCGGCGGGCACACCCACGCGATCTACCGGTATGGGATCCAGGAGCTGCTCCCGGACGGGGTGGAGCTGGTCCACGGCCCGGGCTGTCCCGTGTGCGTGCTGCCGATGGGGCGTGTCGATGATGCGATCACGCTCGCGCGGGAGCAGGATGTGATCCTGGCCTGCTTCGGCGACATGATGCGCGTGCCCGGATCGCTCGGAACGCTGCTCGAGGCCAAGGCGCTGGGGGCCGACGTGCGGATGGTGTACTCGCCGCTGGACGCCCTGCGGATCGCCAGGGAGAACCCGGGGCGCCAGGTCGTCTTCTTCGCGATCGGCTTCGAGACGACCGCGCCGTCGACGGCGCTGACGCTCCGGCGCGCCCGCGACGAAGGCATCGCCAACTTCTCGTGCCTGTGCAGCCACGTGCTGATCGAGCCGCCCCTGCGGGCGCTCCTGGACTCCCCGGACCTGACGCTCGACGGCTTCGTGGGGCCGGGACACGTCGCCACCGTCGTCGGCGCGGGCGCGTTCGGCTTCATCCCCCGTGACTACGCCAAGCCGGTCGTCGTCTCCGGGTTCGAGCCGCTAGACGTGCTGCAGTCCATCCGGATGCTGCTCGCGCAGCTCGCCTCGGGGCGCTGCGAGGTGGAGATCCAATACACGCGTGTGGTCACGTGGGAGGGCAACCCGCGGGCGCTGGCCGCAATGGAGGAGGTCTTCGAACTGCGGGAGCACTTCGAGTGGCGCGGCCTCGGGAGCCTCCCCCGCAGCGCGCTGCGCGTGTCTGAGGCGTACTCCGCGCACGACGCGGAGCGCCGCTTCGCGCTCCCCGGTGTGCAGATCGCGGATCCGCGCGAGTGCCAGTGCGGCGAGGTGCTCAGGGGGGTCATAAAGCCGTGGGAGTGTCGCGTGTTCGGCACCGCCTGCACGCCGGAGCGCGCGATCGGCGCGTGCATGGTCTCCCCGGAGGGCGCGTGCGCCGCCTACTACAGCTACGGGCGCCACGCACGCGAGCCAGAGGTGGTGTGAGGCGGTGAGCGCCGACGCCGCACACGCCCGCAAGCTCCGGATCGTCCAGGCGGCCCACTCCAAGCCCGGCCGCTTCCGCGATGCGCACATCACGATGGCGCACGGTGCCGGCGGAAGCTCCACGCAAACGCTGATCGAGGGGCTGCTGCTACCGACACTGCAGGGCGAGCGCCTGGCAGAGCTCGCCGATGCGGGCACGATGGCGCTCGCGGGAGGGACACTGGCGATCAGCACCGACAGCTTCGTCGTCAAGCCGATCCGCTTCCCCGGCGGCTCGATCGGTGAGCTTGCGGTCAACGGCACCGTCAACGATCTCGCGGTCTGCGGGGCACGCGCTTGTGCGCTGACGCTCTCGATGATCCTCGAGGAGGGTCTCGACGCGGTCGAGCTGCGTGCCGAGGTCACGGCCGTCGCCGCGAGCGCGGAGCGTGCCGAGGTGGAGGTGATCTCGGGGGATACCAAGGTCGTGGAGCGGGGCCATGCCGACGGCATGTACATCTGCACGACGGGCGTGGGGCTCGTCGATGCGCGCGCACGGCTCTCGACGGCCGGGCTCACGCCTGGCGACCACGTGCTCGTCTCGGGTCCCGTGGGCTCCCACGGAATGGCGATCATGCTCGCACGGGGACAGTTCTCGATCGAGGCTCCGATCGAGTCGGACACGGCCCCCCTGTGGCCCGCCGTGGACGCCCTGCTCGATGCGGCGGGCCCCGACGTCCACTGCATGCGCGATGCGACCCGTGGAGGCGTGGCGTCGGCCCTCAACGAGCTCGCCCGTGCATCGCTGGTCGGGGTCGTGATCCACGAGACGGACGTCCCCGTCGAAGCTGCCGTCTCGGCGGCGGCGGAGCTGCTCGGAATCGACCCGCTGTACGTCGCCAACGAGGGCCGGCTGCTCGCGTTCGTCGCGCCGACTTCGGCGGGCGCCGCCCTTGCCGCGCTGCGGGCGGTTCCGGGGTGCGAGCGGGCCACCGACATCGGCGAGGTGGTCGCCGAGCCCGAGGGGATGGTGCTCGTGGACCCCGGGTTCGGGGGCCGACGGGTGCTCGACATGCTCGCCGGAGACCCGTTGCCGAGGATCTGCTGATGCACGAGCTCGCGCTCGCCCGCGGGATCCTCGCCGCCGCCCTGGCGCACGCCGGCGGGCGCCCGGTCCGCCGAATCGATCTCACGGTCGGGGCTCTGCGTCAGGTCGTGCCCGATTCCCTGGCCTTCAACTTCGCGCTCGTCGCGCAGGGCACGCCATGCGAGGGCGCGCGCCTGGAGCAACACCTCGAGCCCGCGCGGGTGCGCTGTCCGTGTGGCGAGGCATGGGAGCTTCGGGAGCCGTCGTTCCGGTGCCCCCGCTGCGGCAGCTCCGAGACGGCGGTTATCGGCGGAGAGGACCTGCTCGTCGAGGCGATCGAGGTCGAGGAGGATCCGTGCACCGCATCAGGGTGAGCGTGGCCGAGGGCGTGCTCGATGCGAACGACACGATCGCCGCCGCCAACCGCGCGGACTTCGACCGCGCCGGTGTGAGGGTGGTGAACCTGATGAGCGCGCCCGGGGCGGGCAAGACCTCGCTGCTCGAGCGCGCGCTCGCGGACGGGTCCCGCCGGCCGCAGGCGGCGGCGTCCGGTCGTGACTCTTCAGCGGGCGGCGGGGCCGTCGAGGATGGCCTCGGGGAGGTGCGCGTGGGTGTCCTCGAGGGGGACGTCCAGGGCTCTCTCGACGCCGAGCGGATCGCGTCGCTTCACGTGCCCGTCACCCAGCTCAACACGGCCCCCGGCTTCGGCGGCGAGTGCCACCTGGACGCCAACATGGTGCGATCGGCACTGCCGGCGGTGCCCCTCGACGAGATCGACCTGCTGATCATCGAGAACGTGGGCAATCTCGTGTGCCCGGCCGAGTTCCGCGTCGGTGAGGATGCCCGGGCGATGGTCTCGTCGGTGGCGGAGGGGGAGGACAAGCCCTTGAAGTACCCGCTCATGTTCCGCGCCTGCGAGCTCGTGGTGATCAACAAGATCGACCTTCTTCCACATCTCGACTTCTCCCTCGAGCAGTTCCTCGAGAACCTCGATCGCGTCAATCCCCGGGCCTCGCACCTGCTCGTGAGCGCGCGCACCGGGGAGGGGGTGCACGCCTTCGCAGGATGGCTCGCGAGCGTCGCCTCGCGCGAGACGGCCGCGGTTTGAGGGCGGCGCCCGAGCGCCACACGCGCCTGCGCGTGAGCGTGCACGGGGTGGTGCAGGGGGTGGGCTTCCGGCCGTTCGTGCACCGCCTCGCGTGCGAGCACGGGCTGTCCGGCTGGGTGCGAAACGACCCGCATGGGGTGCTCGTGGAGGTCGAGGGCGACCCGGCCGCCGTGGAGCGCTTCCTCGGGCGGCTCGCCGAGCAGCCCCCGCCGCTGGCGACGGTCGAGCTCGTGCACGCCGAGCCGGCCACGGCCACCGGCGAGCGCGGGTTCCGGATCGCAGGGAGCGCCCCCCGCAGTGCTGCGGCGGGGCGTGATCAGGTCGCGCCGGCCGCGCTCGTCTCGCCCGACGTGGCCCCCTGCGAGGAGTGCCTGCGAGAGCTCCACGATCCGCGCGACCGCCGCTATCGCTACCCGTTCATCAACTGCACCAACTGCGGGCCGCGCTTCACGATCGTGCGCGCCACGCCGTACGACCGACCGCTCACGACGATGGCCGGCTTCGAGATGTGCGACGCGTGCGCGGCCGAGTACGCGGACCCCGCGAGCAGGCGCTTCCACGCCCAGCCGAACGCCTGTCCCGAGTGCGGCCCGGCGCTGAGCCTGCTCGACGGCGCCGGGGTCGCGGTCGCACAGGCGCACGACGCGCTGGCCGCCGCGGTGGACGGGCTGGCGCGGGGGCGCATCGTCGCGGTCAAGGGCCTCGGCGGCTATCACCTCGCGTGCCGCGCGGATGACGAGCGGGTGGTCCTGCGCCTGCGGGCGCTGAAGCGACGTGAGGAGAAGCCGTTTGCGCTGATGGCGTCAGACCTCGACGCAGCCGCCCGCCTGGTGGACCTCTCGCCGGCGCAGGCGCTTCTGGCAGCGGGGCCCGAGCGGCCGATCGTGATCGCTCGGCGCCGTCGTGGCATGCCTGTCGCCGGGGCGGTCGCCCCCGGCTCGCGCGACCTCGGCGTGATGTTGCCCTCGACGCCCCTTCACCACCTGCTGCTCGGCGACCTCGGGACGGCGCTCGTGATGACGAGCGGCAACGCGAGCGAGGAGCCGATCGCATTCGAGGACGACGATGCGATCGCGCGGCTGGCCGCGATCGCGGATGCGCTGCTCATCCACGATCGCCCGATCCACGCACGGGCCGACGATTCGGTCCTGCGGGCGCTGGGAGCATCGGAACACGCCGCCGATCCCCCCAGCGCATCGCGTCCTGCGATCACGCGAGAGCGGCGTGCCACGGGCGGCACCCATCCCCCGGCGCTCATGGTGAGGCGCTCGCGGGGCTACGTGCCCCGCGACCTGGCCCTGCCGCAGGCCACGCGTCCGCTGCTGGCATGCGGCGCCGAGCTGAAGAGCACGTTCTGCCTCGCCCACCGCACGCGCGCGTGGGTGGGCCCGCACGTCGGCGACCTCAGATCCTGGGAGACGTACCGCTCGTTCACCGACGGCGTCGGCCGCTTCGAACAGCTGCTCGCGCTCGATCCGGAGGTCGTCGTCCACGACCTCCACCCCGACTACCTCTCGACAAAGTACGCACTGCAACGCGAGATCCCGCACGTGATCGAGGTGCAGCACCATCACGCGCACTTCGCGGCCGTGCTCGCCGAGCATGGCCGGCTGGGCCGGGCGGTGGGGGCGATCTATGACGGGGCGGGCCTGGGGACCGACGGGTCGCTGTGGGGCGGGGAGCTGCTGGCGGGCGAGCTGGGGCACTCGCGTCGGGTCGGCCACCTGTGGCCGGTGCGCCTGCCGGGCGGGGATGCTGCCGCCCGCGAACCGTGGCGCATGGCGTGCTCGTGGCTGGCCGAGGCGGGCCATGGCGACGCGCCGTTGCCGGCGGGCATGGCCGTGGCCGTGAGCGCGGCGCGCTGGGAGCAGGTCGGCGAGCTGGTCCGGACCGGCACGGCATCGCCGATCACCACCAGCATGGGGCGGCTGTTCGATGCGGTCGCAGCGCTGTGTGCGATTCGCCTCAGTGCTCGCGAGGAGGGGACCGCCGCGATGGAGCTCGAAGCTGCGGCCAGGGAGGGCGAGCGGCACGCCTATCCGCTCGCGCTGCTCGACGGCGACGTGCTCAAGCTCGATGCGCGCGAGACCGTGCTGGCGATCGTCGAGGACCTGCGAGGCGATGTCCCGCCCGCGCTGGTGAGCGCGCGCTTCCACAACGCCATCGCCGAGGCCACCGTTCGGGCGCTCGTCGTGCTCGCCGGCCGCGAGGACACGCGGGCGGTGGTGCTGGCCGGCGGCGTCTTCCAGAACCGGCTGCTGCTCGAACGCTGCATCGCGGGCCTCGCCGGCAACGGCCTCTCGGTTCTGATCCCACGCGAGCTCCCGCCGAACGACGGGGCGATCTCCTATGGCCAGGCGGCTGTGGCCGCGGCTCGTCTGGACTGACCGGGCGACGTGACGGGCCGGCGTCCGGTCTGATCGGCCTCAGCGAGCGGAGTCGTGCGGTCGCGGCTCAGCGCGCGGAGTCGTGTCGCCGCGCCTCAGCGTGCGGAGTCGTGTCGCCGCGCCTCAGCGTGCGGAGCCCTGCGGTGGCGACGCGAGCATGCGCGCATCGCGCAGCACCGCTTCGGTGAGCGGCCCGAGGGCTGCCAGCACCTCATCGGATAGCCCGCCGCCGGCATCGAAGCGGGCACCCGCGACGCCATATACGACGATCCTTCGGGGCAGGCGGCCGAGCGCACGCGCGAGCTCGATCGCCTCCGCGACGCCGACCGCGTGGGTCGAGGTGGAGCCGGCGAGGTCGGCCGGCACGGGCGTCGAGGACGCGTCGAAGCGACGAACGGTGCCGGCCTGCGATTCACCATGGATCGCATCCACGAGCACGACGGCTCCCGCACCCTCCCAGCTCTCGAGCAGCCCGAGCGGCTCGCCCTCGTGCTCGCAGGTCTCGATCGCCACGCCGCGCCAGCGGGGCCCGGCGGCCCTCATGAGCGGGCGCATCCTCCGCACCGCCTCCAGTCCGACCGCATCGTCGTGACGGAGCGGGTTGCCGATGCCGATCACGAGCACCGGCCCGGCGTCAGCCACGGTCGACGGTCAGCTTGAGGAAGTGGGTGGCGCAGGAGATGCAGGGGTCGTGGTTGCGGATCGCCTGCTCGCAGCGCAGCGACAGCTTCTCGTCCGGGAGGTCGACGCCGTCTTCGACGACGGCGCGCAGGTCTTCCTCGATCGCGAGCTGGTTCTGGGAGGTCGGCGGGACGATCCTCGCGTCGAGGATCGCGCCGTCCTCGGCGATCTCGTAGCGGTGGTAGAGGAGCCCCCGGGGTGCCTCGGTGGCGCCGTAGCCGACGGCGTTGCGCGGTGTCACCTCGACGAACGGCGCGTCGGGCTCCTCATAGGAGTCGATTATCGACAGGGCTTCCTCGCACGCCTGCACGAGCTCGACGGCGCGCACGAGGATGCTGCGGAACGGGTTGGACACCGCATCGAGCCCGGCCTCGAGCGCGGCTTCCCGTGCGGTCGGGGCGAGCGCTCCCGAAGAGAGCGCGAAGCGCGCGAGCGGGCCCGTGAGGTATGTGCCCCGCTCGCGCAGGCGGGCATGGAGGGCGTTGGAGTGCTCGACCTGTTCCTCGACGATGTGGGCATCGAAATCGGCGGGCGTGATGTCGAGGCCGGCGTCGGAGCGGATGGTGCCGCGGTCGACTGGGTACTCCCCGTCCGGGTCCGAGAGCGCGACGAGCTCCTGTGTGCGATCGACGTCCGGGAAGGGCAGCGTCGCGGCCCAGCGCACGGTCTCGAGTGCCGTCTCACGCGCCGCATGCAGCGGGTCCACGAGCGAGCGCAGCTCGCCGCGGGTCGGGACGCGATAGAAGCCCCCGACGCGTACGTTGATCGGGTGGACCTCGCGCCCGCCGACGAGGGCGATCACGGCGTTGCCGGCCTTCTTCATCTGCAGCCCCTGCTCGACTATCTCCCGGTGCTCGCGCGCCATCTCCACGGCCGAGGCGAAGCCGAGGAAGTCGGGGGCGTGGAGCATGTACACGTGCAGGCTGTGGCTCTCGATCCACTCACCGCAGTAGATGAGGCGGCGCAGGTCGCGCAACGGCCCCTCGTCGATGCGCACTCCGCAGGCGTCCTCCATCGCTCGCACCGCGCTCATCTGGTAGGCGACGGGGCAGATCCCGCAGATGCGGGCCGTGATGTCGGGCGCCTCGGTGAAGGCGCGCCCGCGCAGCAGCGCCTCGAAGAAGCGGGGCGGCTCGTAGATGCGAAGCCTCACGTCCACGACCTCGCGGCCGTCGAGCTTCACGTACATCGCCCCCTCGCCCTCCACACGCGCGAGGTAGTCGGTGCGGAGCACCCGGGTGCGCTCGCTCATTCCCCGTCCCCGTCCTGCTCGTGCGCACGGGAGGCCTCCGAGAAGGCGGCAGTGCCGGCGTTGAAGGTGCGGTATACACGCACGAGGTCGATGTCCGAGCTCCCCAGGACTGCCATCTGCGAGCTGAGCGAAGCGGTGTTCGGGCTCTCCATCGGCCCGTAGCAGCCATAGCAGCCACGGTCATACGCGGGACATACCGCTCCGCATCCGGCGTGCGTGACGGGTCCGAGGCAGGGGGTGCCCCGGGCGACCATCACGCACACCGTTCCCCGGCGCTTGCACTCCACGCACACGCTGTGCGCGCGCACCCGCGGACGGCGAGCCGCGAGGTGCGCGGCGATCACCTCGAGCAGCTGGTGCTTGTTGATCGGACATCCCTGGAGCTCGAAGTCGACCGGCACGTGGTCGCTGATCGGCGTCGAGGTGGCGAGCGTGGAGATCAGGTCCGGGGAGGCGTACACGATGCTCGCGAAGGCCTCGACGTCGCCGAAGTTGCGCAGCGCCTGGATCCCTCCGGCGGTGGCGCACGCGCCGATCGTGATCAGCGCCCGCGAGTTGCGGCGCACCTCCTGGATGCGCTCGGCGTCGTGGGGAGTGCCTATCGAGCCCTCGACGATCGAGACGTCGTAGGGCCCGGCGACCGTCGCGCTGCTCGCCTCGAGGAAGTACGCGATCTCCAGGTGTTCGGCCAGGGCGAGCAGCTCGTCCTCGCAGTCGAGCAGGCTCAACTGGCAGCCATCACAGGAGGAGAACTTCCAGACGGCGAGCGTCTGCCTGCGCGCCGCGGCCATCACAGCTCCCGGATCGCGAGCCACGGTTCCAGCTCGCTCCAGCGGTACACGGGCCCGTCACGGCACACGAGCGTGGGACCAAGCTGGCAGTGGCCGCACTGCGCGATCCCGCACTGCATGTTGCGCTCCATCGAGGCGTACACACCGTCGCTGCCCACACCGGCCTCGGCGAGCGCGGCGACCGTGAAACGCATCATCACCTCGGGCCCGCACACGAACGCCGCTGCGGATGCGGGCTCGAAGTCCACGCGAGCGACGAGGCGCGGCACGACGCCGACCGTCCCGAGCCACTCCGGTCCCGCGCTGTCGACCGTGACCGACACCTCCAGCCCGCGCTGCGCCCATTCGTCGAGCTCGGCGGTGTAGAGCAGCTGCTCGGGTGAGCGGCCCCCGTAGAGCAGCAGCAGCCGTCCGTATCGCTCGCGGTGGGCGAGCAGGGTGAGGATCGCCGGGCGCAGCGGGGCGAGCCCGATCCCCCCGGCGACGACGAGCACGTCTGCGCCCTCGGCCTCGGCCACGGGCCAGGGCCGTCCGAACGGCCCGCGCACGCCGAGTGCCTCGCCGGGCTGCGCGCGGCAGATCGCCTCCGTCGCGAGCCCGACCGCGCGCACCGTGTGCACGAGCGCGCCGCCCCCGCCGGGGTCGCCGCTGATCGAGATCGGGACCTCACCGGCCCCACCGGCGGAGAGCATCGTGAACTGGCCGGGGTCGAACGAGAGCGGCGTACCGTTGCGCGGGTCAAGCTCGAGCGTCCACGTGTCGGCGGTCTCTTGGCGCCGGGCCGTCACGGTGAAGGGGACCGGCACCATCGGGCCTGCCGTGTGAGCGCAGGGCTCAGACGCGAGCGGCATTGCCGTAGACGTCCAACAGCTGCAAGCGGGTCGCCTGCAGCCGGTCGAGCATCGAGGCGGCGAACCGTCGCATGAGCTGATAGCCGAGCTCGTGGTCGGATTCACACTTGCCCCGCAGGCAGGCGCCGTCGAAGCTGACCGTCGCGGTAGGGGCGGTCGCGCGGGCATCGAACTGCCATTTGTAGGGCTCGAACAACCACGACCAGCCCACGACGTCACCCTCGTGCATGGTCTCGATCGTGAGCGGACCGCGGCCGGGAGTCTCGATCTCGAGGGCCACCGCGCCGTGGCGGATGAGGAAGAAGCGGTTGGCCGCCGCGCCCTCGCTGAACAGCTGCGCGCCGGTGTCGAAGCGCTCGTTGGAGCCGCAGCCGGCGATCAGCTCCAGCTGCGCGGGCGAAAGCCCCGCGAACGTCGGCGAGGCGGCGATGAGATCGTCAAGACCCTGCATCGGGGGTGCCCTCACTCTCACGAATCGCCCGTGCCTCCTCGGTGATGTCGATCCCCACCGGGCACCACGTGATGCATCGCCCACAACCGACGCAGCCCGAGCTGCCGAACTGGTCGATCCAGGTGGCAAGCTTGTGCGTCATCCACTGGCGATAGCGCGAGCGCGTCGAGGAGCGGACCGCGCCGCCGTGGATATGCGAGTAGTCGACGGTGAAGCACGAGTCCCACCGCTGGTGGCGCTCCACGTGCTCACCGGCGAGGTCGGTGACGTCCTCGACCGACGTGCAGAAACAGGTCGGGCAGACCATCGTGCAGTTACCGCACGCGAGGCACCGCTCCGCGACCTCGTCCCAGCGCGGGTTCTCATAGTTGCGGTAGAGGAGCTCGCGGATGTCTTGCGTGTCGAGCTCGCGGCCCATCTGCTCCGCCGCGCAAGCGCGGGCGCCGGCGGCGGAATCCTGCTCGCGTGGGCCTGCGGGCTCATGGCGTGTCTCATCGAGGAGGTCGGCGCCGCGCTCGCTGCCGACGTCCACCACGAAGTAGTGGCGATCGCCCTCGAGCACCTCGGTGAGGGCGAGGTCGTAGCCGGACCGAGCCGTGGGGCCGGTCCCCATCGACGCGCAGAAACAGGTGCCACCCGCCTGCGTGCACTGGACGGCGAGCACGAAGACGTCCTCGCGCCGAACCCCCCGGCTCCGATCGGGGCGGGCACCGCCCCCGAGCACGTGGTCGAGGATGTCCATCGCCTGCAGCTCACACGAGCGCATCCCGAGGAAGGCGTAGCGTGGCTGCTCGCGCGGGGTCTCTGCCAGCTCCAGCAGACCGCCGTCGTCGCCCACCCGTGCTCGCCACAGACGCGTCTCGGCGGGGAGCTGGTAGCGCTTCCAGGAGTGGGGTCCGACGTTGTAGCCGAAGAGTGCGTCATCCTCGCGCCGGCGAAGCCGATAGCTCCCGCCGTCCTGCTCGTCGGTCCACCCAGCCGGCAGCTCCGAGCAGCTCTCGATCTCGCCGTAGACGATCGCGCCATCACGGATCGTGGGGCCGACGACCGTATAACCCCGGCTGCATAGCGCCGCGAGCAGCCCGTCGAGTGCGTCGCGCTCCACGATGTAGCCCTCGGGCTGGCTCATCGCGGCGATTCTACGACTGCACGACGGGGAGCGATGGGAGATGCCCGCTGAGGCGGCGGCTGTCCCGCGAGCCCGCGGCGACCCCACGCATCCTGTGTGTGTCCGTGAGACACCGCAGTCAGCGCTCGCCCTTATTGCGGATGGAGCCCGGACATCGGTGGCGTAGTGTTGCTCTCCGCCGGATGCTCGCCACACCCCGGCGACGCCTCGGCGAGGCTGACCCGTGTCTTCCGCCCAGAACCCACCCAAGCCGTCGCGACGCGCGCGGCAGCGTGCTCCGAGCGCAGGAGTCACCCGCAAGCGGCGCGCGCCACGCGGTCGGGACCCGAGGGTCGGTCTGGTGCTCGGCGCGGGCGGGGTGCTCGGCGGCGCCTGGCTCACCGGCGCCCTGCACGCCATCGCAAGCGAGACCGGCTGGGACCCCGGCAGCTCCGACTACATCGTCGGGACATCCGCCGGCTCGATGGTCGGCGCGCTGCTCGCCTGCGGAGTGCCCCCGTGGTTCATGGTGGCCCACTCCACCGGCGAGCAGCTCGGCGGGGCGCGTGACGTGAGCGGGGCCGCCGTCGACGAGGGCGATCGCGGCGCGATGAACCGGTACCGGCTGCATCGCGGTCGGCCCGTCCTCGGCCCTGGTTCCTGGCGGCTCGCGGTCTCCTCGCTGGCGCGGCCCTACCGGCACAGCCCGGCCACATTGCTTGCGGGATGGCTGCCGCATGGTCCGCTCTCCACCGAGCCGCTGAAGGAGTCGGTGCGCCGCGTGTGTGAGGAGTCATGGGCGCCCCACCCCAACTTCTGGGCGGTCGCCGTCGACTATGGCAGCGGCCGGCGCGTCGCGTTCGGCAGCGGCTCTGCCCCCGCCGCCGCTCTCCCCGACGCCGTTGCGGCATCGTGCGCGATCCCCGGCTTCTTCAGATCGGTCGAGATCGACGGCGTTCGCTACGTCGACGGCGGCGTCGAGTCAGCCTCGAACGCCGACGTGCTCGCGGGCGAGGATGTAGACCTCGTGATCGTGCTCAACCCGATGTCCTCGCTGCATGCGGGGGCACCCCGCACCCTGGGCGAGCGATTCGCATACGCGGTGCGCGAAGCCTCAGGGCGCAGACTCGGGTCCGAGGCCAGGAAGCTGCGGGAGTCCGGCGCCGAGGTCGTGCTGATCCAGCCGACCGTCCACGACCTCGATGCGATGGGCACCAACCTGATGAGCCGCTCGCGTCGCAAAGAGGTGATCCGCTCCGCCGTGAGCTCTGTCCGCGAGCACCTCCGCTCCTCGCCCGCGGGCAAGCGTCTGGCCGATCTGCCGCCGGGCCTCGACGCGCTCGTGCGCCGCCCGCGGGGGCGGCTCGGAGCGAGCTTCTCCTTCCCGGCCCTGGCGCATGCCCGCTGGGAAGCCGTCACGTCGTCCACCGGCGGGGCGAGCTGGGCGAAAGCCGTGTAACGATTCCTGCTCCCGATCCCTGCTCGCAAAGGTTGCAGGAGCAGCGCCCGTCGTCGCGAAGAACGATGGTCGATGCGCATGCGCAGGTCAGGGGGACGAACCGGTCGCATGGCCGGCCCGGGATTCACCGGCTGGGTGGCCGCGGCCGCCGCGCTCGCGATGCTCGTCCTCGCCGCCCCGGCAACGGCCGCCACTGCCGTCTGGGGATGGGGGTCCGGTGAATCCGGCGTGCTGGGAGCCGCGATGGGGCCCGAAGTCTGTTGGGGTGAATTCCGGTGCAGCACCTCGCCCCTGGAGGTCCCGGGCCTGAGCAGCGCAACAAGCGTCGCGGCGGGTCAGGAAGTGAACCTTGCGCTGCTGGAAGGCGGCACGGTCGCAGCTTGGGGGAGCAACGTGTCAGACCAGCTGGGCGACCGACGCTCCTGGCGCGAACAGGCGGAAACCGCCGCTCCCGTCAAGGTGAGCGGCCTTACAGGGGCGGTGGCCGTCGCCGCCGGTGACTCCTCGAGCATGGCGCTGCTGGCGAATGGAACCGTCGAGACCTGGGGTGAAAACACGGAAGGACAGCTCGGGGACGGGAAGACGACCCCAAGCGTCGTACCGGTGATCGTCAAGGGCGTCACCCACGCCACCGCGATCGCGGCCGGGGAAGGTGACAGCCTCGCGCTGCGGTCGAACGGAACCGTGATGGCATGGGGGAGCAACCGCCTCGGCCAGCTCGGCATCGGCACCAGGCACAGCACGCGCATCCCCCGCCAGGTGAAGGCGCTCACCGGTGTGGTCGCGATCGCCGGAGGTTCCGAACACAACCTTGCGCTGCTCGCGAACGGGACCGTGAAGGCGTGGGGCAGCAACGAAGCCGGGCAGCTCGGGGTCGGGCGCAGGACCGGCCCCGAACCGTGCCAGCCGACTGCGTGCGCGCCGACGCCGGTAACCGTTGAAGGGTTGAGCAACGTGGTGGCAATCGCCGCCGGCGAGTCTCACAGCCTCGCGCTGCTGCGGAACGGCACGGTGATGTCATGGGGACAGAACGACTCGGGTCAGCTCGGCGACGGCAGCACCGAAGCCGCCGCCACGCCCGTGCAGGTCGAGGGTGTCACCGCGGCGGTGGCGATCGCCGCGGGCAGCGAATCGAGCATGGCGCTGCTCGAAGACGGGAGGGTCCTCACCTGGGGAGGCAACGGTGAAGGCGAGCTCGGCGACGGCGCCGCAACCGGGCCGGAACGGTGCGAACCACCAACCCGCGAACCGTGCAGCCGCACACCCGTCGAAGTAACCGGTATGGCCGGGGCCGTAAGTCAGATCGCAGCCGGCGGCCTGCACGACCTCGCGCTCACGGTGTCGTCCAACGGGCCTCTCACGAAGGCCCGGCGCTCCCGCTGAGCCCCCCGGCGGCCCGCCGCCAGCGGCCTCCGGGTGCGAGGTGCGCTTCTCGATCGTCCTGCTCCCGTTTGGCAAAGGACGGCGCGAGCGGAGAACCGTCATCGTCACAAACGCCGGATTGCTATCGGCGACACTCCAGGGGCCCTACCCGAGCAACAGAAGGAGAGCCACATGCCGTTCGTAACCGTAGGGACCGAGAACAGCACCGAGATCCAGCTCTACTACGAGGACCACGGCAGCGGACAGCCGGTGATCCTGATCCACGGCTATCCGCTGAACGGGCACTCCTGGGAGCGCCAGGAGCGTGCCCTGCTCGACGCGGGCTACCGCACCATCGCCTACGACCGCCGTGGCTTCGGCCAGTCGAGCCAGCCCACCACCGGCTACGACTACGACACGTTCACCGCCGACCTGAGGGCGCTGCTCGACCACCTCTCGCTCGACCGGGGCGTGGTCCTGTGCGGCTTCTCGATGGGGACCGGCGAGGTGACCCGCTACCTCGGCACGCACGGTTCGGCGGGCGTCAGCAAGGCCGTCCTGTTCGGGGCGATCCCGCCTTATCTGCTGAAGACCGACGAGAATCCCGAAGGCGTCGACAAATCGGTCTTCGACGGCATCAAGCAGGCCGTGCTGGCTGACCGCTACAAGTGGTTCGACGACTTCTTCGCGAACTTCTACAACACAGACGAACTCGCTCCCGAGCGGATCGGCGACGCCGCTCTGCGCGCCAGTTTCCAGGTCGCGTCGGGCGCCTCCTGGTACGCGAGCTACGCGTGCGTGGACACGTGGCTAACGGACTTCCGTGCCGACGTCGCCAAGATCGACATCCCGACGCTGGTCCTGCAGGGCACCAAGGACCGGATCCTTCCGTTCGAGAACACCGCGGGCCGCCTGGAGGCGCTCAACTCGAACATCCGCGTGGTTCCGGTCGAGAACGGCCCTCACAACATCGGCTGGACGTTCCCGGACGAGTGCAACTCGGCGCTGCTGGGGTTCCTGAAGTGATGCCCGGTCCCGCCGGTAGCAGCGAACCGGGCCGCCCGCTGATCGGCCGCGGCGCGGTACCCCTGGCCCGCGGCGTCCAATGCGCGTAGTCTCCAGGGGGATGAGGGGTGGGATCGCAGCGAGGATCTGCGGGGTGGTCGCGGTGCTGGCCGGACTCGGACTCGGCGCCGGCGCCGGCGCGGCGTGGGCGGAAGTGTCGTTCGGGCCCTTCGCGAATCCCCAGGTGGTCCCCATCGCAGGCGACCCGGCCAGCGCCGAGGAGCCGTTCCTCAGCGCCGACGGGCACTACCTGCTGTTCAACAGCTCCGAGCAGGAAGCGGACTTCAGGCTGCAATACGCGACCGCCTCCGCTGGGGGTGGGTTCGACTTCCAGGGCGAAATCCTGGGCGAAGAAGTCAACGTCAGCGGCGCCCTCTCGGGAGCGCCGTCACTCGACGACGAAGGCACCCTCTACTTCACCACCACGCGCAGCTACTTCGAAACGCTCTCCACCATCTACGCGGGGAGCTTCTTCGGTGGCTCGCTCACGGGGGTGCACATCGTGCAGGGGGTGTCGGGTGCGCATGTGGGCCTGGTCGACTTCGATGCCGGAATCAGTCCCAACGGCAGGATGATGTACGTGAGCGTGGGGGATTTCTCGGGCGGTTCACCTCCCTCGAGTGCCGATCTGGTCGCCTACGAACGCCTCCCGAACGGGAGCTTCGCCGTCGCGCCGAACAGTTCGAGCGAGCTGAGCTCGGTCAACCAGACGGCCAAGCTCGTATACGGCGCGGCGGTGACGAGCAACGAACTGGAACTGTTCTTCACCGCCGCCTCGCCCAACCAGGGGGTCGAACCGGCGATCTACCGCTCCGTCCGCTCGAGCACCTCGGAACCGTTCGTGTTCGTCGAAAAAATCGCCGCCATCACCCCGTTCGCGGAGGCACCCACGATCAGCACCGATGGCACCACCCTCTACTACCACGAGAAAATCGGCTCGGAAGTGCACATCATGGACGTCACGCGGGAACGGTTCGGGGAGAGCTCCAAGGTCGAGCGGGTGAAGCCCGCGAAAGGACCGGCGGCGGGCGGCACCGCGTTGAAGATCTACGGAACCGGTCTCGCCGGGGTCACCGCGGTCGAGGTCGGCGGCGTGCAAGCAACCGAAGTGCACGTCGTCTCGTCCACGGAGGTGACCGCCGTCAGCCCGCCGGGCACTAGTGGTCAGCAGCCGGTTGCCGTCGTTACCGGCGAAGGCTTGAGCCCGCCGGCTGCGAAAGCGGTCTTCAAGTACGCCTCGCCCACGATCGCCTCGCTGTCCCCGCAGACCGGCACACGCGCCGGGGGAACACCCGTCACGTTGACGGGCACGGGGTTCGCCGCCGGCGTGGGCAACACCACGATCGACTTCGGCAAAGGTGTGGCGAGCGACGTCGAATGCGCCGGCACCACCACGTGCACCGCCGTGTCCCCGCCCGCCGTTGCGAAAGCCCCGCCGGTGAAAGTGCGCGCCGTGGTCAACGGCGCCAAGAGCAAGCCCACGACGTACACGTACTCCACCCCGTAGGCCGGCCTCCGGGGGACTGGCTGGCCTCGGGCGACGCGGCGGGGCGCGGCCCGCGCGCCGGGGCGGAACGCCGCTGCGCTCGCGCTACCAGCCCAGCAGCATCAGCCCGACCGTCACCCCGGGGCCGATGGTGACCATCAGCGCGTGCTCTCCGGGCGCCGGTTCGCTGCGCTCGATCTCCTCCTTGAGCACGTAGAAGATCGAGGGGGTTCCGACGTTCCCGTGGTCGGCCAGCGCTTCCCAGCTCGTCGCCACGTCCTCGTGCGCCAGTCCCAGCGCGTCCTGGGCGCTCTCGATGATGCGCCGGCCGCCCGGGTGGACGATCCAATGGTCGATGTCGGCTCGCACAAGCCGGCGCTCCCGCAGGAACTCATCCACGAGCTCGCCCAGCCCGGCGCTCGCGAGGTCGGGAAGCTCACGGGCAAGGTGCAGATAGCTGTCCTGGCTGCCGAGTTCGAGGCTCACGGCCCCGAGCGTGTCGCCGATCTGATGCACCCGCGAGGCGAGGATCGCCGGTCCGTCGCATCCCGGATCGTTGGACACGAGCGCCGCGGCACAGCCGTCGCCGAAGATCGCCGAGCCGACGATCTTGGCCTTGGGGTCGTCCGGGTCCGCCTGCATCAGGATGCCGCTGAGGCTGTCGGCGGCGACCACCAGCGCGTGGCCGCCCGGGTGGTCGTGCAGCGCCTGTCCGGCAAGGCGCACGAGCGGGACCGCGCTCGCGCAGCCCACCCCGCTGAGGTGGTACTTGTCCGCGTCCGGGGGGAGCCCGAAGTGCTCGACAAGGCGGTTTGCGAGCGGGGGACAGCCCATCGTGTACAGGCTCGCGCTGATCACCACCCGCACGGCCGCGAGATCCATCGGCAGCGCGTCGATCGCGACCACCGAGCGGTCCAGCAGCTGCTGCTCGATCTCGGTTGCGCGGCCCTGGATGGGACGGCTCAGAAAATCCTCGTCGAGTCGCAGATGGCGGTGCTCGACGCCGCAGCGCTCGAAGATGCCGCGCGCAAACTCGTCGTCTGCGAGCCCGAGCCGCCGCAGCACGTCCTCCTGGGAGAGGGTCTCGGCCGGGTCCGCCACCGCCAGCGCCGCGATCCGCAGGGCAGCCGGCTCCGGGCCGGGGACCCTTGTGGCCGGCAACGATTGCAGCGACAAGCCTGTGCTTCGGTATGCGGCGATACGCACGACGGGCTCCTGGTCTGGAGGGCAGGGTCCGAGCCGGGACGTCTCCTGAGGACGCAAACAGGGTACCGAGGAGCTCAGCCGGTCCCCGATTCGATAGAAAGCCGGTCGTGAACACCGCCGGAGATGCGACGATCGAAGTGATCGGCGCGGGGCTGCCCCGCACCGGCACGCTGACCCAGAAGGTGGCCCTCGAACAGCTCGGCTTCGCCCCCAGCTACCACTGGGTGGACCTCTTGGCCGACCTCAGCCAGCTCGAGCTGTGGGAACGCGCCATGGATGGAGAGGCGGACTGGCCCCAGATGTTCGGGGAGTCCCGTTCCACCGTCGACTGGCCAGGCGGCTACTTCTACCGCGAGCTGAGCGAGGCCTACCCCGACGCCAAGGTCCTGCTGAGCGTCCGCAACCCGGAGTCGTGGGAGCGGAGCTTCAGGGACACGATCTGGACGATGAGCCACGGGACGTCGGTGATGCCCCTCCTGGCCCGGGCGCGCGCGGAGATCGACCCCACATGGGAGCGCTACCTGGCGTTCGTGGACCGCATGTTCTGGGGCCCGCAGGGCACCTTCGCCGACGGCCACGCAGAGCCCGGAGAATTGATCGAGCAGATGGTGCGGCACACCGAGCAGGTCAAGCAGACGATCCCGGCGGACCGGCTGCTCGTGTGGGAGGTGGGCGAAGGGTGGGGCCCCCTGTGCGAGTTCCTCGGAGTCCCGGAACCGGACTCGCCGTTGCCCCACGCCAACGACCGCGACACGTTCCTCGACCGCGTCATCACCGGCGCGCTCAACTCCCTCGAGCAGTGGCAGCAGGAGCGTCGCGTGGAGGCCGGGATCGCCTAGACGTTCTCGGCCAGGACCTCGGGCGCCCGTCCAGCGCTCGCCGCGAACAGCGCGTGGCGGTCCTTGCCCGCGTCCTTGGCCTGGTAGAGGGCCAGATCGGCGTCCCGAAGCAGCTCGTCGGGGGTTGCGTAGTGCCCGCACGCGATCCCGATGCTCGCGGTCACTTGTACCGGTGGCACGCCCGCGGACAGCAGGACGGGCTCGCGCAGCACCTCGTTGAGCCGGTCCGCGAGCCCCTCCACCGGTTCGTCGGGGTCGGCCTCGAACAGCACCACGAACTCGTCCCCGCCCATGCGTCCGACGGTGTCCTCCGCCCGCACGGTCGCCTGCAGACGCTCTGCGACCGCCCTCAGCAGTGCGTCGCCGGCGGCGTGACCCATCGTGTCGTTGACCTCCTTGAACCCGTCGATGTCGATGAACAGGGCGGCCGTCAGCTCCGGGTGGCGCGTGTGACGGGCGATCAGCTGCGACGCGCGCTCCATCACCAGCGTGCGGTTCGGCAGCCCCGTGAGGGGGTCGTGCGAGGCCTGCCGGGCCAGCTCACGGGTCTTCGCCTCGACCATCGCGAGGGCGCGCCGGCGACTGGTGGCCAGCAGCACGATGAAGGAGCTCGCGAGCAGCGTCAGCAGCACCCCTCCCAGCAGCCGCGACAGGGCGTTGGGACGCTCGAACACCACGCTCGAGACGCTGGGGGCATACGTCTTGAGCACCCAGCGGGCGTGTGCTTCCGGGGCGTGGTGCACGACCAACGTGTCGGTCATCGCCCCGCTCGGGACACGGCCGCTGGAGAACGCGACGTGAGAGCCCGGGACGGTGAAGGTGAACCTCACGGCGATGTTCGGATGGCCTTCGAGGGCGCGGGCGATGACCACGTTGGGCACGAGCAGCTCCCCCAGCCACCCCATGAACGCCCGCCGCCGACCCGCCACCGTGGTCGGTGGCGCCCCGGTGCCGTACACGGGGGTGGCGACGCCCAGCGTCGTTTTGCCGGCCACCGTGATCGGGGCGTAGTTGGTGGTGCCGACGTCGCGGTCGTACATCATCGTGGGCGCCAGCGAGCAGTAGTCGAGGCCCACCGGCATGTATGCCTCGGCGCTGCGGGCCATCCCGGCGGCGGCGAGGCAGTAGAAGGGGCGGCTGGTGGCGGGCAGCACCCCGGCTTCCCACGCCCCCGGTCCTCGCGCCCCGAATGGTCGCACCGGGTCCTTCGCCTCGCGGGCCTTGAAGGCGGCGAGCCGGGATGCCGGCACGAGCACGGTGAAGCCGACGTTCTCGAGCTCGGGGAAGCGCTTCATCGCTTCGACGCCTTCGATCCAGCGGTCGAACCTGGCCGGAGTGCGCGCGGTGGGACTCGTGGCGACGTAGGCGCTGGTGCTCACCACCAGGTCTTCCTCGCGGCTGATCGACAGCTTCAGCGACGACGCGATCTCGTCGGAGGCGAAGCGGAACGAGTCGCGGGCGTTCTTCGCTTCGCTGTTCGCGAGCGACTGGGCCAGCAGGGCTGACATCGTGAGGCCCACCAGCACGACCAGGAGGGTCAGGGGAAACCAGATCCCGAGGCGGGCTCTCGCGGTGGACAGCAGGCGGCGCAACGCCCGCGCTCCTCAACCGCAGCCGGGCGCAGCTCGAAGCTCGACCGGTGCTCTGGGCTCGTACGGATGCATGTTCATGGATCGCGGATGGGCGCCGCTCGGCGCCGTCCGTTCGGGGATCGGTTGCGTCTCCCTGGGTGACACGCGCAGCGCGCGGCTCCTGGACGGATGATCCATTCGGCCTGCATCGGCGCCACGAGGGTCCTGCAATCGGTCGTGCGGGAGTCACCGCGACCGCCCGCCGCGACCGACAAGGGGCTCACAGACGCGTGAGGAGCAAGCCATGAACCTCGAGACCGACGCCCACCGCCATGCTCGCCCCGCCGCTCCCGGGCGGCGCTCCCCGATCTCTCTGCGCAGGACGGCCGCGCTGGCGGTCGGAGCCGCTGTCGTGCTCGCCGCCGCCGGTTGCGGGGGCGGCTCGAACGGAACCACGACGAAGGCGAGCACGGCTCCGCCGGCGCCCACGAAGGCCGAGTACCTGGCGAAGGCCAACGCGATCTGCACGGCCACCAACGGGCCCCTCGCGGCGACCGCCCTGAAGCTCGCCAGCCACCCCAGCCCGGCCGAGGCCGAGCACATCATCTCCAGCGCCTTCATCCCCGAGATCAAGTCTCAGCTGAGCCAGATCCAGGCGATCGGCACTCCCGCCGGAGGCCAGACCACGGTCGCCACGATGGATCGGCTGCTCTCCGGCGACATCGCGAAGATCGAGAAGGACCCGGCGCTCGCCGGACCCGCTGCCTTCCACGACTTCGCCCAGGTCGCCCACGGTTACGGCCTCACCGCCTGCGCCCCGCTGAGCTGAGTCTGCTGAGCTGACGCCGCCGAGCCGAGTTCGGCGCCGCCGGCTCGCGAACGGTTGGTGGTCCCGGGCCGGCCACGCCGTCTCGTTTGAGCGGCGCCGCTGGTGGGTAGTGCTGTGCCGGCCGCCTCCGGCGGCCCGGCGTACCGATACCGGGGTGAAGGGAGACCACGGCAGATGAAGGGTCTGGGCACTGCTCGTGCGGGCGCGGCGCGCCTGCGTTCGTTGATGTTGCTGTCACTGCCGGTGGCAGCGCTGCTGGTGTCGATGCCGGCCACCGCACGCGCGGCGGTGAGCATGTGCAACGTGGCGATCCCGATGAGCGACGGAACGACGATGAGGGCGAACGCGTTCCTCCCGTCGAGCTCGGGTCGGTATCCGACGGTGTTGACGGTGACGGGTTACAACAAGGACGCCTCCAATCCCACGGGACAGGACTGCGAATCCTCACAGGGAATCGCGGGGGACGAACCAGGACTCACCGAAAAGGGCTTTGCCGTGATTGTGATTGACGACCGTGGCACCGGTGCGTCGGGCGGGAAGTGGGAAGCGTGGGGAGAACGAACCCAGCAGGACTACAAGGAAGTGCTGGACTGGATCCAGGCGCAGCCGTGGTCGGACTCGAAGGTTGCCACGACGGGTGAATCCTACATGGGGATCACGTCCCTGCTGATCGCCGAGGCCGACGCCGCGCGTGTCGCCGAAGGCAAGCCCCGTGCGGTAGACACTGTGTGGGCGGACATCCCGATGGCGGACGCCTACCGCGACGTCACCTTCCAGGGAGGAGCCCTGGACTCCGGCTTCATGCCGTTGTGGCTCGGGCTCGTGACGGGGCTCTCGGCCCTTCCTCCGTCGACGCTCTCGGGCGACCCCGAAGAAGCCGCGGCGGTGTACCTCGAACACCTGATCGCCAACGGCGAATTCGACGAGCAGAAGCTGGTGGGTGCGACGCTGGGCGAAGAATCCTCCTACGACGGACCCTTCTATCGCCTGCGCTCACCCCAGACGCGAGCGGCGGAAATCAAGGTCCCAGTCGTGATCCAGGGTGGCTGGTATGACCTGTTCCAGCGGGGCGAGCCGCGGTTGTGGGAATCGCTGACGGGCTCACCCGACCGCGTGCTGATCATGTCACCCCACTATCACGTGACGAAGGGCCCCGAACTGGAAGACCCGAATCTCAAGCAGGAATGGTTCAGCCACTGGCTGCTCGGCGCCAAGAACGGCGTGCAAAAGACGCCAAAGGTGAACCTGTATTCGATCAACGGCGAAAGGTGGGAACACTTCAAGCGCTTCCCGCTGCCGAAGACGACCTACAGGCCGCTGTATCTGAGCGGGGCCCCGTCGGGCTCGTCGGCGCTGTCACTCCACGACGGCTCGCTGCAGAGCACGCCCCCCGGCAACGAAGCCGGCGACACCGCGCCCCTGCTCCCGGCCTCGAGTCCGTGCTCGAGGATGACCGCGCAGTGGACCGCCGGCCTCACCTCCAACCAGCTGTGTGACACGAACAACAACACCTTCGAGGCCACCTCGCTCACCTACACCTCTGCGCCGGTGACCTCGCCCACCAGGATCACGGGTCTGATCACCGGCAACCTGTGGGCCACGCTCAGCACGACCGACGCCACCCTGATCGCGGTGCTCAGCGAGGTTGAACCGTCCGGCGCCTCCGACCAGATCACGGCGGGCTTTCTGCTCGCGAGCCAGAGGGCGGTCGACCCGGCACTGTCGTCGTACGGTCCCCGCCATCTGATGATCCGCCCGTGGCATCCGTTCACTAAGGAAAGTCAGCACGGTGTCACCGCGGGCGAACCCACCGAATACAAGATCGAGATCTACCCGACCTCCGACATCGTCAAGCCCGGCAACCGCCTGCGGTTGACGATCGCCAGCGCCGACACGATCTCCACGCTGCCCCCGGCGCCCACCCTCGGCCAGTCACTGGGAGGGACGATCACCGTGCTTCACGACGCGCAGCATCCCTCCAACGTGCTGCTGCCGTTCGGCGGGTAGGGACGGCTAGCGCGGCCGGCCGCCTTCCTAGGGCCGACCCGGGTCGGTGTGTCTCAGGCCGGAGGGCGGTGACTGGCTATTCGGGCCTGGTGTCGGTAGAGCGCTGGGAGCACCCGCAAGTCCTTCGGCCGGCCTGCCGCCTCCTTCGAGCGGATCACGTCTGCGAGGTCCGCGACGTAGACGTCGACGCCATCCACAGCGACGAGGTGCGCATGGCTGGCGAGCTCTGCGAAGCCGCCCGGAATACCCGCCGGTTTGAAGGCGAGGTCGAACTCTCCGTATCCACAGATGAGGTTCCAAACCTCGGCGCGGCGCAGGGACGCCGCGTCGTGAGCGAAGGGAATACCGGTGCCCTCCGCATCGGTGCGGATTCGCGCATCCAGTTGCTTGAGAGCCGAGGACAGGTTGCGGAGGTTTCCAGGGTCGTCATCCGGCGTGAAGTCGATGTCCCTGGTCGGCGCGATCGGGGCGTGCTGGGCGATTGCCGCAAATGCGCCGATCACGACGTAGCGAACGGCGTGATCGTTGAGAACCGCGGGAATCGCCGCCGGGCGAGGCTGGGAACCCGGAGCCGGTGGCGGGTCGCTCACGACGCCTTAGCTGCGGGACGGGCACGTCGCCACGCATCCACCTGTCGATTGCGGTTCGCTCGCTCGTCGGGTCCCCGACGCGCTTCGAGCGCGGCCAGCGTGTCGTCGTGGTCGTCGCGCGGCGTGAGCTTCATGGTGAGCTCGAATCCCGCGGCGTGGAGCAGCTTCAGGAGTGTCGTGAGGCTCGGCTGACGCTGGTCGCGCTCATACGCGGAGATCATCGTCGTGGGTACCGACGCCCGCTGCGCGAGCTCACGTTGGGTCAGCCCGGCCTTCAGGCGCGCGAGCTGTAGGAGGGCTGCCGCGGGGGACGGCTCCTCATACGATTGTGTCATAGCACGATTGTATCATCGACCTGAGCCGATGCCTACGTGCGCACGCGTCCGTGGCAGTGGGAGCACGCGGGACCTGAGCATTCGGTCCGTGCTGTCGATGAGACCTCGCTCAGGAGCCGTCGTTCGCGAACGGCACGTACGTGCGGCACGGCTCGTTGCGGAGGCTCGGGCACCGGGGCAGGGCGGTGGGCACGCTGACACCGGGAACGATCGGAAGCACGAGGCTGGAGGGCATCGCGGGGGAGAAGGCGACCGACTCGGTGGCGGTGCTCCCTTCCGGCTGGGTGTGGGCGAACGACCACACCGGCTGGGTGCCGTTGGGTGCGGAGATCTCGACGCGGATGCGCGATCCGGCGCGGTAGGCGTGTCCCTCGAAGTACAGCGGGATCACGACGGGGACGAACCGGTTAGCCGGCATCGGCTGTTCGTCGGAGGCGAGGTACGTGGGGATCGGTTCCAGCGCTGTGGGGCGCTGTTTGAGCATGTTGTTCGCGTTCGTGGCGAGCTTGCGCTCGCTGGCGCGGATCCAGCCGTTCTGGACGAAGGTCTCGTTGCCGTCGGGACGCACCTCGCTGATCGTCGCCTGGAGGTCGACGTTCGGAGTGGACGACTTCACCCACAGGTGCACGGCGCCTGCGCCGATGGCGGTGGTGTCGGTCGTGAGCGGCGCCGACACGTAGGACACGGCTGATCCGGCCGACGGCTGCACCCAGTTCCATTCCCACTGCGAGGCGTTGCCCCACAGGCCGCCCGTGCTGGTCCTGGTCGAGTAGTCGGTCGGCGGCGTGGCGCTCGCGTCCGACGTGTACGTGTCGCTCCCCGGAGCCGCCGGAGGGTGTTCGCCGAGCGTGCCTCCCGGCCCGAGGTACCAGCTGCGGGGGGTGGTGCCCGGGATCGGGAACCGGGAGAAGGACTGTTCGAAGCCCGGGTATGGGTCGCCCGGCGTGCTGGTTCCCGAGGGCGAGCTCCCCGCTCCGTTGTCGAACAGCACCCTGATCTCCGGGAGCGCTCTGAAGGCCGCCAGCGCCCCGGCGTAGGTCAGCCGCGACTGGATCGGATCCGGTGGGAGCGTCACCACGTCCTTCAGCGGGATCCCCATCGATTCGAGGTACAGGATCGGCGCCAGCACCCGGGACAGCGTCTGGTTGAAGATCGGCGCCCGATGCGCCACGAACAGGTCCAGGAAGTCGTACAGGCGGTTATACGTGGACGGGTCGAGCGAGTCGATGTGGGCGCCGTTGGTGAACGTGAACCACTTGAACCTCGTGCCGGTGAAGTGCTCGGCAAGGTCGGCGCAATGCGCCCCGGTCTGCTCGTCCTCCCACTGGCACGCCATGAATGTCGGCACGTCGATGTTGTGGACGAACGTGATCGGATCGAGGGGATCGGCCACGGCGGGGTTGTAGGTCGCGTTTTCCCTGATCTGGGTGGGCAGGTCTGTGGCCTCGCCGTGCAGCGCCTGGTTGGCCGCGCACGTCATGTCGCCTTCCTGCACGCGCTGATAGGCCCACGCCTGACCGTGGCCGGGGCCGGCCGGTTCGGCGTTCTGCTGGCGTTCTTCGGCCCACTGCACCGCGAAGCCGGTGTTGAGGATGCCGCCCGCGTACAGGGTCGTCCCCGTCGCGTCGAGCACCGACAGGGGCGCGATCGCCGCGAGGTCGGGCGGGCGCAGCTGCGCGGTGAACAGCTGGCTGATGCCTCCGTAGGAGATCCCGAACATGCCGACCTTGTGGCCGAGGACCCACGGCTGGTGGGCGATCGTCTCGATCACGTCGTACCCGTCGAGGTTCTGCAGGGGTTCGAAGAAGTCATACGCGCCCCCCGAGCACCCGGTGCCGCGCATGTTCACGTCCACAACCGCGAAGCCCATCAGGTTGGCGAGGATCGCGATCCCGTTTTCCGGAGCCGCCGGGTCCGCATACCCGTAGCCCGAGTATTCGATCACAGTCGGGTAGGGCGGCTTCAGGCTCGCGCCCACTTCGCCGAATGCAGGGAAGGCCGGTTTGTTCGGAGGGTGGACGTCGATCGCCAGCTGGGTGCCGTCGCGGGTCGTGAGATACGTGTAGCCGCTTTCCGGAATCGGTTGGTTGTAGATGCCCGGATCCCACGGTTCGGCCGCATCGGTGTGGACGGTGAGCGGTTCGGATTCTTCCCCGGAGCCCGTCGGCCGGACGCGGTAGCCGTCTCCCGCGGGGACGTTTCGGAACAAAAGCCCGCCGAGCGGATCCGCGCTCTGGGTGGCGACCGTTTCCCCTTCCGAGTTCAGCAGCGCCGCCTGCGCCTCCGGGGCCAGCCCCGTCACGTACACCTGCCCGGCGCTTCCCTGTGCAGTGAAGGCGGAGGCGCCCGCCGGCGCGACGCCCAACACGGCCAGCGTCGCGAGCGCCGAGGCGAGGCCGCGGCGCGCACAGCTGCGAAGCGCCCGGCCCGCCACTGCGAGGAGTATCTCGCCGCGGGTCCCCATCCCGTCAGAGCGTAGACCGAATCGCGTGCGCTCGGCTACCCCGACGTCGGCTTCGGCCCGGCGACCGTCAGCGTGGCCGTCTCCCTGACGCGGAAGCCGAGCTGCTCGTACAGGCGGATCGCGCCCGTGTTGCTGGAGAGGGCGTGCAGGAATATGCCCTCCGAGCGCCCCTCGATGGTCGCCGCGAGCGCGCGCATGAGCGCGGTTGCGAGTCCTCGCCCGCGGTGCTCGGGGCTCGTGCACACGGCGCTGATCTCCGTCCATCCGTCCACCCGCATCCGCTCACCGGCCATCGCGATCAGCTTCCCGTCCTTCCGGATCCCGAGGTAGTCGCCGAGCTCGATCGTGCGGGGGAGAAACGGTCCCGGTTCGGTGCGGGCGACGAGCTCGAGCATCTCCGGCACGTCCTCGTCACCGAGCGTGATCGCGTCGGGGCACTCGGCCCCGATTGTCTGCTCGCAGATCATCTGCACGAGCTCGAGCGTCATGACCGCCTGCCAGTCCCCGGGCAGCTCGAGGCCCGTGTGCCGCACCGCCGCATACGTGCCCGGCGCCACCAGCACGGCGGCGTCGCGCCAGTCCTCGGTGGACATGGTCGAGGGCAGGGCGAGGAACGGGGCCACGTCCTCGCGGTAGCGGCAGACCCGCCCGTGCACCCGGGCGAAGCGCGCGTGGGGGCCGTGCAGGGCCGAGTAGATCGGATTGTCGAGCTGCGCCTCGCCGGTGACGGCCACGCTCCATCAGATATCACGCCGGCGCGTGGGGGCCTGCGAGCCGCGCCGCCGAGTGGGTGGTGGCTGCGGAGCGGGGCGGTAGGCTCGCTGCTCCGATGGGTCGCGTGACCAGACCCTCGATCGGCTGGCGCGTGATGATCGCCTACGCCGGCGTGTGCGCCTCCACGCAGGTGCTGTGGCTCACCTACGCCCCGATCACCACCGAGACGGCCAGGCACTACGGCGTCTCGGAAGGCGCAGTGGGCTGGCTCGCGGAGATCTTCCCGTTGATGTACGTGGTGCTGGCGCTACCCGCCGGGATGCTCCTGGACCGCTGGTTCCGCCCGGCGCTCGCGGGCAGCGGCGGGCTGGTGGCGCTCGGCGCGCTCGTGCGTCTCGGCGGCGACACATACGCGTGGGCGCTCGCCGGGCAGACGCTCGTGGCGGTGGCCCAGCCCGTCGCGTTGAGTGCCGTGACCAAGGTGGCCGGCCACTATCTGCCGGTGCAGGAGCGGCCCGCCGGCATCGCCGTGGGTGCGGGCGCGGGCTTCGTGGGGATGCTGGTGGCGCTGCTGATGGGGCCGACGGTGGGCGCCCACGGCAACGTCGATCGGCTGCTCGAGGTGCAGGCCGTGATCGGGGTCGTGACGGGGTGTGCGCTCGCGCTGGCGATGCGCGCCGAGGGCCACCCCGACCACGAGCACGTTGCGATCGAGGGGAGCGCGGCGCGGAGGTTGTGGGCGATGCCGGTCATGCGGGTCCTGTGCGCGCTGGTGTTCGTCGGCTTCGGGATCTTCGTCGCGCTGGCCACCTGGCTGCAGACGCTGCTACATCCGTCGGGCATCTCCGAAGGGGAAGCGGGGGGTCTGCTCGTCGGGATGGTGTTCGCGGGCACGATTGGCTGTGCGGTCATCCCTCAGGCGGTGACCCGGCGACACGCCGAGCGGCGCTTCATGTTCGGCGTGATCGCGGTCGCCACGCTCGGCTGCCTGGTACTCGCCGGCACCCCCGAACTGGCGGGCTGCGCGGTCGTGTTGGTGCTGATGGGGGCGGCCCTGCTGCCCGCGCTTCCGATCGTGCTGACGACGATCGAGCAGCTTGCCGGCGCTGCGGCGGGCACCGCCGGGGCGATCATCTGGCTGGCCGGGAACCTCGGCGGGATCGTGGTGGCGCTGCTCGTACAGGGGCTCGTCCACGAGCCGACGGCGGCGTTCCTGGCACTGGCCGCGGTGGCGCTGCTGGGGCTGCCGGCGGCTGCACGGCTCGACCGGCTGATCTCGACCTCCGTCGCCTGAGCCGGGGCGCGGCCCGGAGGGGCATCAGGCCGTGCCGTGCCGCAGCTCGTCAAATCCCTGTCCAATCCGGTATAGGCATACTAAACCCGTACATAGCTGAACCATATGCTTAGCCATATGGGTCTATTTGACATCCGAGGGCGGTCTTCGCTATAACGACCGTCGTCGTTTCTGGACCCCCCTGGAAACGGCGTCTGAAGACCGCTCCCTTCCCTCTGGAGCAGCTTCAAGCGGGGTGCCGCGGCGGTGCCATTGCCCCGTTGCGGCACCCCAACCAAACACCAGGAACGGAGCTGCAGCTCGTATCGCCTCAGCCCGCTGCCAGCGCACGCTTGCGGTTGCCCTGTCCGCGGCGGTCGCGCGTGCCGGTTCGTGTGCGCGGCGCGGCTTTCTCCTTCTTCGCGACGGGGGCCGCCGGCAGCGACGTCTGTGTCGGTGCGGCGGCACCCGGCAGGGCGAGGCGGGCGATCTTGCGGAACACCGACCCGAGCTGGGTGTGGAGGGGTCCACTGTTGTAGGGCAGGCCGTAGCGCTCGCAGATCGCCTTCACCTCGCGCGAGATCTCGCCGTAGCGACGAGCGGGGATGTCGGGGAACAGGTGGTGCTCGATCTGATGGCTGAGGTTGCCCGAGAGGATGTGGAACACAGGTCCGCCCGTGAGGTTTGCCGAGCCGAGCATCTGACGCAGGTACCACTCGCCGCGGGTCTCCTCGGCGGTGTCCTGCTCGTCGAACTCGACGGTGCCCTCGGGGAAGTGGCCGCAGAAGATGATCGAGAAGGCCCACAGGTTTCGGGCCAGGTTCGCGGTGGCGTTGCCGGCCAGGACGAGCGGCGCCTGGGGCCCCGACAGCAGCGGGAACAGCACATAGTCCTTCAGCGTCTGGGAGCGCACCTTGCGCCAGATGCCGCCGAGCAGCTCGCGGCGCGGACGCTCCGCCTCGCGTTTGCCGAGGTTCTCGATCTCGAGGTCGTGGAGGGCCACCCCGTACTGGAAGAAGACCGCCAGCGCGAGCGCGTACAGCGGGTTGCCGAGCCACCGCGGCGACCACGGTTCCGACTCGCTCATCCGCAGCACGCCGTAGCCGATGTCCCGGTCCTTGCCGAGGATGTTCGTGTAGGTGTGGTGGATGTAGTTGTGGGAGTGGCGCCACTGGTCGGCCGGGCAGGCGGTGTCCCACTCGAAGCGGCTGCTGGAGAGGGTGGGGTCGCCGGTCCAGTCGTACTGGCCGTGCATCACGTTGTGGCCGATCTCCATGTTGTCGAGGATCTTCGACAGCGACAGTGCTGTGACCCCCGCCAGCCACGCTGGCGGGAAGATGCTCAGGAACAGCAGGCCCCGCCCCGATGCCTCGAGTGCGCGTTGGGCCTTGATGAGGTTGCGGATGTAGGCGAGGTCGGGCTCGCCGAGGTCGTCCATCACGCGCCTGCGCAGCGCGTCGAGCTCCTCGCCGAGCGCGTCGAGCTGCTCCGTCGTGAGGGTTGCCCGTGGGTCGTCCATATGTATCTGCTCCTGTGGTGTGGGTGGTTTCGTGAAGGGGTTTGGGGCCGCGTTCAGAGCTCGAGCTCGACATCGCCCGCGGGCACGGACACGCACAGCTGGATGTCCTGCGGCTCCTCCCCGGAGACCTCCCCGCCGCGCACGTCGCGCACCCGGCCCGCCAGCTTGCGGGTAGTGCACGTGCGGCAGATGCCCATGCGGCAGCCATAGGCGGGGGAGAGACCCGCGCGCTCGGCCTGCTCGAGCAGGCTGAGGCCGCTGGAGGTCGTCTCGATGCCGCTGCATGTGAAGCTGATGCGGCCCGTGGCGTCACCCGACGGGACCGTCGCCGGGAGGAAGCTCTCGCGGTGCAGCCGCTGCTCGGCGCCCGCACGCTCCCAGATCGAGCGGGCGGCGGCGATCAGCGCGGGGGGACCGCACACGTAGGTCTCCGCCTCGAGGTAGTCGCGGTCGAATCCGCGGAGCTGGCGGCGCGTGAGATGTGCGCTGCCGCGTCCAGCCCCGTCGCGTGTCCCGATCACGTGCACGCCAAGGTCGGGGAGGCGGCCGGCGAGGCGTTCGAGCAGCTCGCGGTACGGGTGCTCCCGTACTCGTTGGGTGTAGTGGACGAAGGTGATGCGCCCGTCGTGCCCCTCGTCCGTGAGCGTGCGCAGCATCGCGAGCACCGGCGTGATGCCGCTGCCGCCGCTGATCAGGAGCACGTGGTCCGGGCGGGGGTGAGGCAGCACGAACTCGCCCGCCGGCCGGCTCAGCCCGAGCACCATGCCGGGGCGAGCGTGGTCGTTGAGATGGCGGGAGACGAGCCCGTGGGGGTGGGCGCGGACCGTCAGCTCGAGCTCGCGCTCGGGGCCGTGTTCGGAGCACGCCGGCGAGTAGCAGCGCACATGGCGCCGGCCGTCGATCTCGATCGTGACGTTCACGAACTGCCCGGCGCGGTGGCCGCGCCAGTTGTGGTTGGTGCGCAGGTGCAGCGTCACCGAACCCGGGACAGGGCGCTGAACCCGGACGACCTCGGCGCGGACCTCGTCGAGGGCGAAGCTCGGCGCCACCAGCTCGAGGAAGCGCTCGGGCCCGTGGGGGGCGGTCAGCGCCCGGACCAGACCCGAGCCGGCGACGCGATTTGACATTTCAGTAAACACTTGTTTGCCGAAAGTAGCGGAGCGGCGCCCGGCTGTCAACTCCTCTCCTACAGAGTGCGGATCGATACGTTGTGACATCATGGTGAACGATCGTTTACCCTGAGATGAGAATGACTACACGTCCACACACCCGCCACCGTCGCCGCCAGCGCGATCCCGAGACACGGGCGCAGCGCAAGCAGCGCACCCGCGAAGCGCTGCTCGAGTCGGCGCTGTCGCTGCTGGAGGAGCGGCCCTTCGCGAGCCTCAGCCTGCGGGAGGTCTCACGCGCAGCCGGGATCTCGCCGGCCGCCTTCTACCGCCACTTCCAGGACATGGACGAGCTCGGGTTCGCGCTCGTCGACGAGTCGTTCGCGCATCTTCGGGAGATGCTGCGCAGCGCGCGCGAGAGCAACGACTACGAAGGCGTGATCCGCAACTCGGTGGCGGTCCTCGCAAGCCACGTCCACGAACACCGCCAGCACTTCCTGTTCATCGCCCGCGAGCGGGGCAGCGGGGTGCCGGCTCTCAGGCGGGCGATCAGGAGCGAGATCCGCCTGATCACAAGCGAGCTCGCCACCGACCTCGCGCGCTTCCAGGAGCTGCGCTCGTGGAGCTCTCGCGATCTGGGCATGGTGGCGGCGCTGATGGTGGCCACGATGGTGGCGACGGTGGAGGAGCTGCTCAACGTGTTCCCCTCGGAGCCCCTCGCGGAGCGGCGCGTGCTGGAGGTCGCCGAGCGCCAGCTGCGCGTAATCGTGCTCGGCATGGCACAGTGGAACACGACCACGTTGCAGTGAGGAGGGACCGATCAGACCGAAAATGACCCGAGCGCGCGGGTTTGCGATGCCGCTCGTCGCACTTGCAATCGCCGCCGCCCCGGCGCAGGCGTCGGCGAGCAGCCAGGACGTGGCGTCCACACACGCCGTCATCACCGTGGGCTACACGCTTGCGCGCTCGGCCGTGGCCTCGATACAGGTCGCGCAGTCGAAAATCGAGGCCTACAACAGCAGGCTCCAGAAGGAATGCGGGGGCGTCGGAGCCGGCTCGCCCGATACCGAAGCGTCCCAGCAGATGAGCTCCGAGGTCGCGGCGGCTCTGTGGTCGATCACGTATGGCAGCTACTCGGCGCAGATCGCGAAGTTCGCGACGACGATCAGACCGCTGCACTGGACCAACAAGCGCTTCGAACGGGCCGTGCGAGGCTTCTCGGCGACCCTCACCGGACTGTCGAAGTTGCGCCTGCCCGACCTCTGCGGCGATGTGCGCACCTGGAAGTCGAGCGGCTTCACGACCATCCCCAACGACGTTGCCGCACTGGACCGGCACGTGGAATCGCTGACGCTCCCTGACATCCCGTGGGGGCTTGTGCGCTCCTATGAGCGGGGAGGCGACGCAGGCCTCGTCACATCGATAAAGCGCTTGGAAACGAAGGCCGAGGAAGCCGAATTCAAACTCGGCCAGGACGACTGGTACCAGCTGCTCGGGACGCTCAAGCTGGAACCCTGACGGGACAGCACAGGACGCCTCGTCGCCGAGGTGCTGCGTTCGTCGGTCGTCGCAGCATGAACGACCATGGTATTAGCCCCCGGGGCCCGCTGGATGACGAGCGCCCCGCCCTCGAAAAGGGCCTTGTGACGGTTGGTGCGGTTCGTGTAGGGTTCGCCCCGGGTGGCAACGAGAAGGGCTCGGCAAAAACGCGCGCGTACCGCTGTTGTCGCGTCTCACGGCGGGCCTTGGATAAATGCCAAGCCCGACCAGCGCGAGCGGCTGTTGACGTCGATGGTGCAGCTGGCGTCGCGGCACGGGTATCCCGCTGTCAGCATCGCCGAGATCTCCACACACGCGGGCGTGTCGAGTGCCACGTTCTACGAGCAGTTTGCCGACAAGGAAGATTGCCTCCTGGCCGCCTACGAAAAGACTGCCTCGCGCGTGCTCGCGCGGCTGGGCCCGGTCGATGCGACGGCTTCGTGGGAGGAGACCTCGAGGACGGTCCTGATGGGGCTCGTGGGAGCTCTCGAGGCCGACCCCGACGGTGGTCGCCTGATGCTCGTGGAGGCGCTCGCAGGCGGAGCGCGCGTCCGAGCCACGAGGGAGCGGACTCTCGATTCGCTGCGACGGTTCGCGCAGAGGATTCTCGACTCTGAACTGCCCGGAGGGGCGGTTCTGGACCTTCCCGCCGACATGCTTCTCGGCGCGGTGCGGAGCATCGCCTCCCAGAGCCTGCGAACCCACAGCGAGGACCGCATGGGCCTGCTCGTGGACGACCTGATGGGTTGGATCGAGTCCTACGCGGTCGCCACCCACGAGCACGGATGGAGTACGGGCCCGGGCACGAGGCTGCCTGCTCAGGTTGCGGCCGGTTGGCTCGCTGCCGCAACGACTCCGCCCGTGCCGCGGCGACTTCCCAGGGGCAGGCATCGACTCCCTCAAGCTGCCGTTGAACGAAGCCAGCGGACGCGCATCATCCACGGTACCGCAGAGGTCATGGTCGCCAAGGGATACGCAGCTGCGACCGTGGCGGACATCGTCTCCGCGGCCAGCATCTCGAGGGACGTGTTCTACACGCACTTCGCCAACAAGTACGAGGCCTACCTCGCTGCGCAGGAGTACGGTACTCAGAGCCTGCTCGAGGCCTGCGCGGCGGCGTACTTCCTGGGAGAGTCCTGGCCCGATCGCGTGTGGCGCGCACTGCAGGTCCTGGTGCTCGCGGTCGCGGGCAATCCCGAGCTGACGCATCTGCGCGTGGTCGAGTGCTACGCCGCCGGCACGGCGGCGATCGAGCAGACAGAGCAGCTGAAGCGAGCCGCTGTGATCTTCTTGCAGGAGGGCTTCACCCTCAGCGCCTCGGCTGCCCGGCTCCCGCGCCTGGCTGCGCACGCGATCACGGGCGCGGTATTCGAGAGCTTCTACGGCCAGGCCTCGCGCGGCGAGTTGGCTGAGCTGCCGCGTCAGCTGCCGCTTTTCACGTACCTGGCGACCGCGCCGTTCATAGGTCCGAAGCGGGCGATCGCAGCCGTGGAGAGGCTGAGCGCGCAGGCGGTCGACGCCGCCGCCGCATAATCGACGCTGCCGCCGCACGACACGCCTACGGCACCGCGCCAGGCGTCCCGCGGAGCTCGCGAACTCGGCGCATACGCAGCACCAGGTGCGGGTAACGAGTCGTTGCCGGTCGCGGACCGGGGCATCCATTCCGGTGGATCCCGTCCGCGGGGGCGCGACAATCGGTCGAGGCCGCGCCGGCCCGACTCTCTCCAACACCCATCAGGATGACCAGCGACTCGCCCGGAACGGATCACCCGGCACCCTCCTCGCTTCCCCCGGGCCCGCGGATGCCCGTGATGGCCCAGACGGCACGTGCGTGGCGGGCCACGATCCCGTTCTTGGACGCGTCCACACGCCGCTACGGACCGATGTTCACGATGCGGGCGCTCCCCTGGGGTACGGCCGTGGTGGTCAACGACGCGGAGCTCGTCAAGGAGGTCTTCTCAGGCGATCCGGCCGTCTACCACGCGGGCGAGGGCAACGGGATCCTCGCTCCGATCGTCGGTGCCCGCTCGGTGCTGGTCCTCGACGAGGACGAGCATCTCCGCGCCCGCAGGACCCTGCTGCCGCCGTTCCACGGGGAGGCCGTCCGCGCCTACGGACGGGTCGTGGAGGAGATCGTCGCCGCGGAGGTCAAGCGCTGGCCACTGCTCGAGCCGTTCCCCCTGCACCCACGTTTCCGCGCGATCACCCTCGAGGTGATCCTCCGTGCCGTGATCGGCGTGAGCGGCCCCTCTCGCATGTCGGCGCTGCGTGAGCTGCTCCCCGAGTGTCTGCAGATCAGCCCCACGATCATGGCCATGTGGGCGCTGCCGATGCTCGGGCAGGTCGGTCGCTGGCGGCGCTTTCGGGCAAAGCTCGCCGAGGCCAACCGGCTGCTGCGCGAGGAGATCTGCGAACGCCGGCGTGACCCCGGGCTGGAGCAGCGTGATGACGTCCTGTCACGTCTGATCGTCGGGGGGCAGAGCGACGACGAGGAACTGCGCGACCAGATCATGACGCTGCTCGTCGCCGGCCACGAGACGAGCTCCACGGGGCTGGCGTGGACGTTCGAGCGTCTGTTGCGCCATCCCACCACGCTGGCCCGCGCCCGCGAAGGCGACGACGCCTACCTCGACGCGGTCGTCCAGGAGACCTTGCGCGTGCGTCCAGTGCTCCCGGTCGTGCTGCGCCAGCTGCGCGCGCAGGTCAGCCTCGGCGGATACGAGCTTCCTGCGGGGATCACGGTGATGCCCGCGATCACGCTGATGCACGAAAACCCAGCCCTGTTCAGCGAACCTCTGCGCTTCAAGCCTGAGCGCTTCCTCGACGGTGACGAGGGCGGCACGTACGAGTGGATCCCGTTCGGCGGCGGTCGCAGGCGTTGCCTCGGAGCTGCGTTCGCGAGCCTGGAGATGCGCGTGGTGCTGCGCACCATCCTGCACGCGGTCGAGCTGCGAGCGGATGTCCCGGCCGACGAGGCCGTCCGCAACCACCACATCACGCTGGTCCCGGCGCGAGGCGCTCGCGTTGTGCGGTCGGGCTGGCAGGCCCTGCCGCCGTGGCCGGGTCGTCGCCGGCTCACCGCCCACGCCCGCCAGCGGCCGAGCGCGGACATGACGACGGCGTAGGGTCACCCCCAACGGCCGCACCACCCATGGGGTCAGCGCGCCCGCGGCGTCAGCGCACCTCCGCGGCGTCAACGAGCCCGCGGCGTCAGCGCACGTCCCGCGGCGTCAGCGCACCTCCCGCGGAGTCAGCGCGCCCGCGCCGCCCGGCCGCCGCCGGTGAGTGCCACGGCCGCCTCCGGCGTGGCGGCGTGGAAGCTGAAGCTCTGCTCGAGATACAGCGCCACGGACCTGGCGTCGTGCGAGTTGTATCCGATCGAGATGTCCTGTCCCGCGTCGACGATGAAGTCACCGCCGCGCAGGCTCACGACGATCGCCCCGGAGAGCCCCGGCGCCCACACGATCGGGCCGTCGAGGATGCCCCGCAGGTGCTCCCTGAGCGGATACCCGCCGTGCTCGGCGGTTTCGATCACGGTGCGGTAGGGCTCGGGGCCGAGGGCGAGGCCGAAGGGGCCGGCGATGCCGTTCTCCAGCAGCAGCTCCACCGCCTGCGCCACCGCCCGCGGGTAGGCCTCGGCTTTCCCCAGCGGGATCGGCTTGTGCGGCGAGGCCTCGCTGATGCCGCTGATGGCTCCGGGCCAGCCGTGGAACACCGCCACGTTCTCGGCCGTGGCGATCTGGTGGGCGGCGGCGTCGAGCGGGCCCAGGTCGGCGTCGTCGGCACCGCGGTCGGCGTCGCGCAGCTCGGCCAGCGCCAGCTGGAAGTCCGCCCTCAACTCGACCAGCGCCAGCACACGGCGCTGCAGCGCGGACACGCCTTTCACCGGCGCGCCTTTCAGCGTGCCCGCGCGCCCGAGGTTGGTGGCCGAGTGCTCCCATCCTTGCGGGCCCGAGTAGTCGACCAGACGCCTGGCGGCGAGCGCCGGCGACAGCCTGTCCCTGGCCTCCCGGTCGAGCATCTCCCAGCCCGATTCGCTGATCGGCGCGAGACCGCGCAGAAGATGGTTCACGAGCGCTCCTCCTTCAGGCTCCCGATCGCGAGCGAACCGTCCCCGGATGCGCCCTCCGCGTCGGTGGCGTCGGCGTCGGCGTGCGCCACCTCGACGGCCTCTGCGACCGCCGGCCCGACGCCGTCGCCCGCCGCGCCGGGGGACGGCGCGGGGGGGTCGTCGAGGAACGCGGCGCTGGGGACGAAGAACAGGTTCCCGGTGACCGCCGTCGAGAAGTCGAGGATGCGGTCGTAGTTGCCCTCGGGGTCGCCCTTGAACATGTGGGAGAGCATCAGCTCGATCACGTCGGGTGTGTGAGCGTACCCGATGAAATAGGTGCCGAACTCGCCGGCTCCGACCTTCCCGAAGGGCATGTTGAAGCGCATGATCTTTCGCTCGTTGCCTTCGTCGTCCAGGATCGTGTTGAGCGCCACGTGCGAGTTCGAGGCCTTCTGCTCGTCCGGGAACTCGAGGTCGCTGAGCTTGGTGCGACCGATGATCCGCTCCTGCTCGCTCACCGCCAACGCGTCCCAGCCGGTGAGGTCGTGCAGGTACTTCTGCACGATCACGTAGCTGCCCCCGGCGAAGCCGGGATCCTCGTCTCCGATCAGCGCCGCGTCACGTGCGTCCCCACCCTCGGGGTTCTCGGTGCCGTCGACGAACCCGAGCATGTCGCGCTCGTCGAAGGACCTGAAGCCGTGCACCTCGTCCACGACCTGTCCGCACCCCCGCAGCCGTTCGGTGATCCTCTGCGCGAGCTCGAAGCACAGGTCGAGCCGCCTGGCACGGATGTGGAACAGCAGGTCGCCCGGCGTCGCGCGGGCGTCGTGCCGCGCACCCCGGATCTCGACGAACGGATGCAGGTTCGCGGGACGGGGCGCCCCGAACAGCCGCTCCCAGGCGGAGTCTCCGATCCCGACCACGCAGGTGAGCTCCCCCTCGGGGATCCGGAAGCCGACCGATCGCTTGAGGCCACTCACGTCGGAAAGCAGCTCGCGAACCGGCCCCTCGCCGCCGTCGTCGATGGTCACCACCAGGAAGATCGCCGCCTCGGTGAGCGGTGTGAGGATCGCCTGTGGTTCGGGCATGGCCATCGGGCACCCGATCGTACCTGTCATAAGGTGGCCGGCATGAGCAACCTCGGATCCTTCACCGTCAAGCGCATCGGCTTCGGCGCTATGCAGCTCCCCGGCCCGGGCGTGTTCGGGCCCCCGCGCGACCCCGACGAAGCGCGGGCGGTGCTGCGCCGCGCCGTCCAGCTCGGTGTGGACCACATCGACACCTCCCAGTACTACGGCCCGGACGTCGCCAACGACCTCATCTGCGAAGCGCTGTATCCCTACCCCGAGGACCTGTGCCTCGTCACGAAGGTGGGGGGCCGCCGCGACGAGGAGGGCGCCTGGCTGCCGGCACAACGACCCGAGGAGCTGCGGTCGGGTGTCGAGGACAACCTCCGCTCGCTGCGCCTGGAACGGATGCCGGTGGTGAACCTGCGCCTGATCGGCGCCGAGGGATCGCCGGATGTCCCGCTGGCCGAGCAGATCGGCGCACTGGAGGAGCTCCGCGACGAGGGCAAGCTCGAGGCCATCGGCCTCAGCAATGCCGGTCCCGACACGGTCCGCCAGGCGCTGGCCATGACCGAGGTCACGTGCGTGCAGAACGGCTACAGCGTGATCGACCGCTCCCACGAGGACGTGCTCGAGCTGTGCGCCGAGCGCGACATCGCATTCGTCCCCTTCTTCCCGCTCGGCTCCGCCTGGACCGGTGGCCCCGCCACCCTCGCCGCCGATCCCGCGATCGCGGCGGTCGCCGAGAAGCACTCTGCGAGCCCCTCACAGGTCGCCCTCGCGTGGCTGCTGCACCGCGACCAGCACATCCTGTCGATCCCGGGTACCTCGTCGGTCGTGCATCTCGAGGAGAACCTCGCCGCGGGTGACCTCGAGCTCGACGCGGATGACCTCGACGCGCTCGACGTCGCCGGCAAAGTGGCGACCCGCTGAAAGCCGTCCCCCCGCCGCCGCTGAGAGGCCACCCCGGAGCGGGACCGGAGCGGGACTGGAGCGAGAGCTCCGGGGGTACGATCGCTGTGAGTGGAGCTCGCCGAGGGCTATCAGCTGAAGGGGATCTCTCCCCACGCCTATGAGCATCCGGCCGACCGCGCCGCGACAGCCGCGCTGAAGGCGATCCCGTACGTAGACGGGACGGTTCGCAGGATCATCGAGTTCGGGTACGAGCACGCACTGCGCCGGGGGATCCTCGGCTCGGCGGTGCGTCTCGGGGACAACCAGCTTCCCGACGTGCACCGCGCCCACGCGCGCGCGTTCGTGACGCTCGACCTGGAGCCGGTGCCCGAGCTGTACATCACCCAACATCCGGTGGCCAACGCTCTCACGATCGGCTCGGCGCGGCCGCTGGTGGTGGTCAACTCGGAGCTGATCAGGCTGCTGGACGTGGAGCAGCTGAGGGGCGTGTTCGCACACGAGGCCGGCCACGTGCTCTCCGACCACGTCCTCTACGGCACGGCGCTGGCGATCCTGACGCGGCTCACGATCGTGCCCGGGATCCCGGTGCCGCTGTTCCCGCTGCGAGCCGCCCTGATGGAGTGGTATCGCGCTGCAGAGCTCAGCTGCGACCGGGCGGCGGCGCTGGTGATCCGGGACCCGCTTGCGATCTGCCGCACGTTGATGGTCCTGTCCGCGGGCGCCGAGGCGGCGAGGCTCGACCTCGACGTGTTCATCGAGCAGGGCCGCGAGTACCGCCAGAGGGCGTCGGTGTTCGACCGCATCTCGCGCCTGCTCAGCGACCTCAACCTGACCCACCCGATGTCCGTGCAGCGCGTCCACGAGCTGATCTCGTGGGTCGAATCGGGCGCGTACGACCGCATCGTGGGCGGGGAGTACCCGCGGCGCGACGAGCCGACCGACGTGCGGGAGGAGGCAAGCGACGCCGTCAGCCACTACTCCCAGCGCATCCGTGACACCTTCCAGGACCTCTCCGGCTCGGTCGCAGATGCGGCCCAGCAGCTCAACGACTGGCTGCGCACCCGCCGCGACGAGGACGAGTAGCGCGGGCGCGGCTCATCACGAAGCGGCGGGCCGGACGGTCGAGCGGAATGAGCGGGGAGGTGCCGGGCGGAGCGGGGGAGGTGCCGGGCGGCGCGGGGGAGGTGCCGGACGAACGTGGAGGGGAGGGGCTCGAGCGCTTCGTGCTCGCCCAGGACGCCGGCGGCACCTACCGGCAGGCACTGGCGGAGCTGCGCAACGGCCGTAAGGTCAGCCACTGGATGTGGTTCGTGTTCCCCCAGATCGCGGGTCTGGGGCGCAGCGCCACCTCGCGTCGTTACGCGATCGCCTCGCTCGCGGACGCGCGCGCGTATCTCGAGCACCCGCTGCTCGGCGCCCGCCTGCGGGAGTGCGCCGGCGTGCTCGCCCGGCTGCCGAACGCGGATGCGGAGGCCATCCTCGGGGAGATAGACGCGCAGAAGCTGCGCTCCTCGATGACGCTGTTCATGCGTGCCCGCCCGTCGGAGGGCGTGTTCGCCGAGGTGCTCGAGCGCTACTTCGGAGGCCGCCCCGACGGGGCCACCGACAAACTGCTCGGCCCCTTGATGTGAGCGTCTGCACAGGTTTCTGCACCTGTTGGTTTTTTCCCGGACCCTTCGTTCAATCACTGGGATGCCCCGCCCGGAGCGCACCTCCCGCACCCAGCTGTGGCTCGAAGGCCTGGGCGACTGGACCTGGCCCGGTCGCAGCGCGGGCGCTGAGCTGACGCCGCCGTCGTGGGTCCCGGCGCTGCCCCCTCGGCTCAAGCCCGCGGCAACCCTCGCCGGGGCCGGGACGGGCGCCTGGACGGACGCCCCCCACACCCGCGAGGCAAGGCGGGGGAGGCTCTGGCTGGTGCTCGCTGTGCTCGCCCTCGCCCTCGCCGGCGTGGTGGTCGCGATGCCCAACCTGCCCAAGCTCGGCATGCGGATCGGGCTCGTCGGTGGGCCCTCCCCCGAAGCGGTGCTGCCGACGTCCACAGCGGCGCCCCCCGAGACGCTCGCGCCGCTGCCGGTCGTGAGCCTCGTGCACACGGATCCCAGCGGCAGCGTGGTGGAGCAGGCGCGTTTCGAGTCGGCCTCGCTGCAGGGTCCCGGCTCGTTCTTCGCGTACCTCCCGCCCGGCTATCGCGCCGCCACCGATCGCTACCCCGTCCTCTACATGCTGCACGGGCGCAACGGCCACGCCGAAGCGTTCCTCGAAATGGGCATCCAGGCGAGCCTCGACGGGCTCATCTCACGCCACGTGATCGCGCCGATGATCGTCGTGATGGTGCAGGACGCCCCGGGACCCCACAACTGGAGGGACTACGGCTCACGCCACAGCGCCACCTACGTGGTGGAAGTCCAGGAACTCGCGGATCGCATGTACCGGACGATCGCCTCGCGCGCGGGTCGCGCGGTCGCGGGCAGCTCCATGGGCGGGTTCGGATCGATGAACGTCGCGCTGACCTATCCGCTGCGCTTCTCGGTCGAGGAGAGCTGGCTCGGGTTCTTCGACTACCTCCACGAAGAACTGCGCAACGACCAGCCGGTGATCTCACGGCTGGGGCTGAGCGCGCTCCTCTACGGCGCTGCCGAAGACCCCGTTGCCGTCCCGAGCGAGGACCCCGAATTCGCCGCCGAGCTGCGGGCGGTCGGCGCCCGGGCACGAGGGGTCATCTACCCCGGCGGTCACAGCCTCGAAAAAATCAGGGCACACCTCGACTACGGGCTTCTGTTCGCCAGCCGCTCGCTGGCGGCGGCCCAGCGCCGGGCAGCGGATGAAGCGGCACGCGCAGCGGATACGGCGCGTTATGCCCGCGCGGCCCGCGGGCCCGGGGCTCATCCCTCCGCTGCGGGAGGGCCCACCGAGTAGCGGAGCAGCTGGCCCTCCCGCCAGACCGCCACCGCGCGATCGCTGTCGGGATCGACACCGACGGCGGCTTCGCTGTTGGGACCGGCGGGGGCGAGCTGTTCCGAGGCTTCGAACACGATTCGGCTGCCGTTCCCGCGAGAGCCCCGCGCCGCGAAGATCGCCTGTTCGAGCGAGGATCCGGCCGCTCCCACGCCGCGTGTGGGCTCGCTCCACAGCAGCATTGCGTCAGCCCGGGGGCCCGGCTGGAGGGCAGCCAGCAGGGCGTCGCCGTCGGTGGAGCCCGTCGTCGTCGGCGGGCCCACACGGTCCTGGTCTATGGCCGTCGTGCGGATCACCCAGCGCCCGGCCACGATGCTCGACCACGCCAGCATCACGCTCTCGGTGCTGAGCCGGATGAGACTCGGGGAGGCGGCCGGTGGGGCGATCGCGTGGGGGTTGGCGAAGCTCTCCATCAGCCGCGGCTTGCCGAACGTGACCCCCGTGGCGGAGCGGTCCATGAACACGTCGGTACGCGCTCCCCGCTGCTCGCTCCACGCCACCGTGGCGCGGCGCTCGTCGCTCAGCAGCGCCGCGATCCGCAGGTTGGCGCCGGTGGCGGCCAGGCGTTGCGGGGCCTCCGGATCACCGCTCGCCGGCAGGTACTCGGCCAGGATCGAGCCCCCCTGTTCCCACACCAGCACCGAGTCGCTGCGGTAGTCGAGCGCCGGTGTCAGAAGGCGCACGCCCGGACCCGCGGTGAGCAGCACGTGGCGCCTGAAGCCGGCCGCGTAGAAGCGCTCGACCTGCAGCTGCAGCCGGCCGCCCGCAGCGGCCCCCGCCACGGCGAGGTCACCGAGGTACCCGTTGGTGGCGGCGAACGGAGCGCCGAATCTCGGCTGCGGCGCGATCGGTGCGAACGCTCCCCCGGCACGGCCCTGCAGGGCGATCGCACCCGCGTACGACGAGCCGGTGGGGCGCCCCACGACCGCCACCCGCCCGCCGGGTGCGACGCTCGCCGCCAGCGGCCCCTGGAGGCCTACCGCGGATTCGCTGCCGAGTGAGGGAGCGGATGACGAGCTGAGCCCCCGGAGGTCGCCGATCGGCGCCACGTGGGCTCCGGCGCCGTGTGGGCATCCCGCATCCGCGCGCCACACGATCGCGCCCGGACCGGTGCTGTGCTGGGGTTCGTCGGTGGGGAACAGCACCTGCGGTTCGCCGCCCGGGCACGAGCTGACCGGCTCCGGGGCGGTCCACCGAGACGGAGGTGCCGCGGCCGCGCGGACCGGCTGGGAGTGCGAGGCGGAGCAGCCACCGAGGCTCGCGACCGCGGCAAGCAGGCCGGCAACCCTCAGGCTATGGCGGTGGAAATTCCTCAGCCGTCTGTCGTCGTAACAGATAGGCGCCGAAGAAGGCAAGCACCGAGTACACGATGATCCCCGCCACTTTGCCCGTCGAGGGGATCGGATTCCAGATGAAGATCAGCAGCAGGATCGCGGCGACGATCGCGTAGGTCCATTCCGGGCGTTCACGCAGGAAGGGCGCGATGAACTCGCGCCCCCGCGTGGCGTACTTGGAGGGGCCGGCGAACCAGGCGGCCGCGATCAGCGGCACGCCGATCACGACGAACGCCCCGGCGATCTCCGACAGCATCGAGGTCGCGATCGTGAGCGCGGCATGCGCCGCCGGCTTGACCGATTCGGTCTTTACGAGCGAGTCGGTCACCTGGTTGACGACGATCATGCGCAGCACGAATACGAACACACCCGCCGTCACCGCTGCGAATCCGACGTTCATCAGCGTGCGCCGGCGGTAGCCCTTGGCCAGGTAGATGGCGATCGCGTACAGCAGCGGCACGAGGATCGTGAACACCAGCGCGAGGCCTTTGAGGGCTTTGCCGATGTCCTGCACCGCCTTGATCTGGTTCGACCTCAGAACCGTCAGATGGGCGACGGAGGGCGGCAGTTTGGAGGCCACTTCCGGCAGGCCGAGGCGGTTGGTGACGTTCGTCAGGACCGAGGCGAGGTCGAGGGCCACGACGCCGTTGTTGATTTCGACGGCGCCCTTGCCGCCTTCGACGATGTTCACGAGCGTCTGGTCGGCCGCGCGGTTGGCGGCCTTCCACGCTTCCTGGATCTTCGCCGCCCCGAGTGCACGTTTGGCCACTTCGGTGGCGCCGGTGCGCACGAGGCCGGAGGCCGGACCGGCGAGCGCCTTCACTTCCTTGGGCAGGCGTTTCTCGATTTCTTCTTCGACGTCGACGTTCGCGTAGAGCTGTTCGACCAGGTAGTTGGCGGTCGCATCACGGATCTTTTCGTTCTGGAGCAGTTTCGTGCTCGTGTTGGCCCAGTTGTCGGCGTTGAACATCTGACGGTTCGCCCAGATCGCGAAGATCCCGACGATCGCCAGCACCGTGGTGCCCCAGATCAGCACCCGCACCGAGATCCGGCGTCCGCGTGTGACCGGCACCGGGGCGCCTGGGCCCGCCGGGGCCTGCGCAGGCGGGCCTGACGCGGGCGGTGGGCTCGGTGGGGTGTCGCCGCCGGCCCCCCGGCCATCTCCCCCGGTGGGGGATGGAGCGTCGTCCATGGCCGGACATCATGCCGATCGGATCGGGCGTGTGCGTTGAGGGTGGCCCACCCGCGGCCCGGCCGGCGATCGGGCCGCGACAACCTCGTTCGTGGCCCATCCGTAGACTCCACTTGACAGGTGACCAATTGGGGGAAGTATGTCTTGACGACACGTACGTGTTGTGCTAGGCTATACCTATGGCAGCCAAGTCAAGGGATTCGGTAGAGCGCCAGCCGTCGAGCGGCTCGCAGATGACGTATTCGGATTTCCTGCGCCTCTTCCCGGACAACGCGGCATGCATGGACTACCTCCGTGATCGGTTCTATCCAGCGGGCGCACCCTGCCCGAAGTGCGGCAAGGCGACCAAGTTCCACCGCATTAAGGGCCGTTCCGCCTACGCCTGCCAGTACTGCCGCCACCAGGTCTACCCGACCGCCGGGACCATCTTCCACAAGAGCACGACGAGCTTGCAGCTTTGGTTTTGGGCGATCTTCCTCATGTCGTCGACCCGTTGCGGGATCAGTGCCAAGCAGCTGGAACGTGAGATTGGCGTCGGCTACAAGACCGCGCATCGCATGTTCAAGGAAATCCGAACGCTGCTTGCTCAGGACGACTGTGAGCCGCTAGGCGGCGAAGTCGAGGTAGATGAGACCGGCTACGGCGGCAAGCCCCGCGCCTACGACACGAAAGGCATGAGCCGGCCAGAAGTCGTGAAATGGACCAAGGAACGCAAGACCACCGTCCTAGGCATGGTGGAGCGCGGCGGCCGCGTCCGGGCGCACATCCAGCCCGAGCGCTCGCCTAAGGTCGTGGACACCGTACGCGAGTACGTTCTGCCCTCAGCGATGGTCTTTACGGACGACTGGGCGGGCTACAAGAAGCTCCATGCGACCCATCCGCGCCACCGGCGCGTCAAGCACAGCGAGAAGATCTACGTTGACGGCAACGTCCACACGAATACAGTCGAGGGCTTCTTCGGACTGCTCAAGAACGGCATCAGGGGCGTCTACCACGCCGTGAGTACCGACTATCTACAGGCGTACTTGGACGAGTACGCGTTCCGCTACAACCATCGGAACGACCGCAAACCTATGTTCTGGACGATCCTCGAGAACGTGCAGAAGCCTTCCGTTGCGTAGCCTTCCCCAGGTCGGCAAGAAACTGTTGTTCGGTGTGGCCGGGATCTTGTCGCGCAACGACGGGTGCAGACGGCGGCTTCGGCTTAGCCACAATGCTGTCCTTCGCCGTGCCGTAGCTGAGATAGCTTTCGTAGCGAGGCTCTTTTCTGGCGGGCATACGTGCTCCTTTCTTTCCCCGGATTCAACAGGATAGGCGCTTCGCGTCTATCCGATAGGAGGCGATTTCATGGCCATGAGCGATAGCGGCGGCCCGTACGTCCAAGTCGCCGCATTTTGCGAAAAGGTCATCGTTGATCGCAACGTCGGCAACCTAAGCCTCATCGGGCTCGTTGAGACGGTCACGAACACGGCCGTGGGCGAGGAGGTTCCCGACGAGATGCCGCCGTTCTCGCTTGGCGCGATCACGCTCGCGGTCTGCCTCTGGGCGGACAAGGCCAAGGGCCGCTACACCGTCAAGGTTCGCCCGGAGAACCCAATTGGCGAGCAGATGGCACCCCTAACATCACCAGTGCAATTCGAGAGCGGCGCCCGCGGGGTCAACCTCATCGTCCCAATGAACCTCCAGATCGACCATGAGGGCCTGTACTGGTTCGATGTGCTGCTCTCGGCAGGCTCCGGCTACGAGGACCGGCTGCTTACACGGATACCGCTTGAGGTGCTGTACCGGCCACAGCAGCTGCCTGGATAGGCGGCGTCTCTTTGAGACCGCCTACAACCTTCTCGGTCAGCTGCTGGCGCTGAACGGTCAGCCAACTTGGGGCGAAACGCCTAAGCGCCCGCTTTAGCTGCTGCTCAGTTCGCGCTCCCCTGCCGTATTCGGCTATGTAGCGGC
>DATJXX010000048.1:0-20615 GCA_035499875.1 Solirubrobacteraceae bacterium | reverse complement strand
GCTCAGCGGGCGGGGCAAGGCGAGCGGTGTGCAGATTGACGGCCGGGGAGCAGAACTCTTCGAGATGCATGATGGCAAGGTGACCAGGATCGTCGTGTACTTCCAGCGCGAGCGCGGGCTCGCCGACCTCGGCGTTCAGGGGTAGGCGATGTCGGCGGAGAACGTGGAGATCGTAAGAGCCGCGTTCGACGCATGGAACGCGGGTGACATGGCTGCCCTTCGTGAGATGTATGACCCTGACATCACCTGGCGGCCACAGGAGAACTGGCCGGAGCCAGGCCCCTACATCGGTCGGGACGCCGTGATGCGTCAGCTTTCGCAAATGCGCGAAACTTGGGACGCCGACACGCTGGACCTGATCAGCGACCTCATCGATGTGGGCGAGCGAGTGGCCGTGAGAGTGATCTGGCGTGGCGCAGGCCACGGCCCTGAGTCCAACATCGAGGTGACTGGGGTCTACACGGTGGGCAAGGGCAGGATCGTCGGCATTGAGTTCTTCTGGGATCACGCCGAAGCCCTCAAAGCCGCTGGGCTGGAGGAGTAGCCGATGTCGCAGGAGAACGTAGAGGTGGTACGGGGACTGATCGCGGCGATCAACCAGACAGGCGAGGTGGTCCTGCGCCCTCTGCATCCCGACGTCAAATGGCACCTCGACTCGGATCACCCCGACCAGACCGTCCTCGACGGCCACGACGACGTCGCCGCGTACTTTCGCGAATGGCGGGACGGTTTCGACCGGGTGCGCATGGATGCCTCCGCCTACATCGACCGAGGCGAGTACGTGGTAATGCCATTCGACGCCTATGGCCGTCTCAAGGGATCAGCAGCCGAGGTGCCGCTCGCCGAGACGTGGGTGTTCAGGGTCCGCGAGGGGCTCATCGTCGAGATTCGCGAGTACCTCTCGCTAGACGAAGCCCTCAAGGCCGTGGGGCGGGAGGAGTAGGCCGTGTCGCAGGAGAACGTGGATGTCCTGCGGAGGAACGCGCGACAGAGTTCGAGCTGAAGCCACGAGTAACGCTCGAGGCGCGGCGTCGAGATCCGGCCGTTACGCCACCACGGGCCGAAGCAGGCTCGGTGCGAGCTGCGCCGGGGGCCACGTCAGCTGCAAGTCGCGGCCACTGTCGAGGGCCGAGCGGACGCCGTTCAGCTCGAGGCCGATGACGGCGCCGGTGTCGTCGTATTCGACCGTGTGCCCCTCGGGCGTCTCGAGAGTCGTGGCGGGCGCGGACGGGCTCCCGACGTGCAGGAAGAGCACATCGGAGCGGGTGTTGTAGTCGTGATAGTCGAAGGCGATGCCGGCGATCGTGACGGTCATAGCGGCGGCTCCCGGGGTGGGTTGTCCTGGACGACAGCGGTGACGACCCAACCGTGGTCCCCATCGAAGTCTACGACCACCCTGAGCCACCGTTTCCCGTCGATATGCCGTCGGTAGAAGCGCTCGCGTCCGGGGATCGGGTCGGCGACATGAAGGTCGGGGCGAGCGAGCGCAATGAGGATCGCGTCCACGTGGTCAAGGAGCCAAGGCCGCCGCGCCGCGAGGTGTTCGCGGCTGATGTGGTCGAACACGACACGGCGGCCGTCCGGAGTCCTCGTCTCGGCCCGTTCTGAGCTCATGCGCTCGGGCCATCCCGGTGGAAGCTCGCCGTCTTCGCGGCGCCGTGCCATGAGGAGTGAAACGCCTGGGCGACCAGGTCCGCATCTCGCTCGGCGGTGCGCTTGGTGAAGTAGCCGGCGGCCGGGCGTCCAGGCTCCGTCCACGCGGGCCCGATGCGGCGTTTGACCTGCCGCCCGTCTGGCAGTCGGTATTTCGCGTACCAGACGTCCTCGCGAGAGCCGCGCCGGCGCACGACGTGTCCCGTCGGCGCCCTCAATCGAGTCCTCCGCGAGCAACGCCGTCGATGGAAGGCCACAGCCATCGCGGACGACTCCGACAGAGCGTGTCGCTCGAGACCAATCTGGAGACCAATTGGAGACCAAATTGGCCTTTGAGCCCGAAGCCACAATGCCGCAAACCATTGATTTGCAGGGGCTTTGGAGTGCCGGAGGAGGGACTCGAACCCCCGACACGCGGATTATGATTCCGCTGCTCTAACCGACTGAGCTACTCCGGCGGGATGCGGTTCGACCGCGCTGCGAGGGTATCGCAGCAGGAAGGCACCCATCTAGGCTGTCCGGCGATGGCCGAGCTCCCGCTCCTGGGCGTCCCCAACTTCTCCGAGGGTCGCGATCCCGCCGTGATCGAAGCCCTCGAGCGGGCACTCGGCGGTCCAGGCGGCGCCGATCCAGACGAGGACGGGGAGGCGTCCACCCCGGCACGGCTGCTCGACGCCCACAGCGACGGCGACCACAACCGCTCGGTTTTCACCCTCGCCGCACCCCCCCGGGGACTCGCGGACGCGGTCCTGCGGGCGGCCGCCGTGGCCGTCGAGGAGATAGACGTGATGGGGCCGGTTGGGGAGGGTCATCCCGACGCGGGGCAGCACCCCCACGTCGGCGCCCTCGACGTGGCGCCGGTCGTGTACCCCGACGCGGCGCTGCGCGGGGAGGCGTGCGCAGAGGCGCTGGTGCTGGCCGACCGCATCGCCCAGGAGCTGGGAGTGCCGGTGTTCCTGTACGGGGAGCTCACGGCGTCCGCGGGACGCGCGCCGCGGACGCGCGCGGAGCTGCGCGGGGGAGGGGTCGCGGGCCTGGCCTGCCGCTTGGGCGACTCCGGCGCGGGCCTGGTGCCCGACTTCGGGCCGCTGCGGCTGCACCGCACCGCCGGTGCCACCCTGGTGGCGGCGAGGGAGCCGCTCGTCGCCTTCAACCTGCTGCTCGCGCCCGACGCCGGCATCGATCTTGCCCGCTCGGTGGCTGCCTCGATCCGCGAGGGCGGGGAGCACGGGATCCCGGGCGTGAGGGCTATCGGTGTCGTGCTGGAGGACCGGGGTGCCCAGGTCTCCCTCAACGTCGAGCGACCGCTCGAGGTGCCGCTCGGCGAGGTCGTCGCGGCCGTCCGCCGTCAGGCGCCGGTGGCCTCGGCCGAGCTCGTGGGGCTCGCCCCGCGGGCCGCGATGGAGGGATTCCCGGAGGACGTTCCGTTGCCGGGCTTCGATCCCCAACGCCACCTGCTCGAGAACGCACTACGCTCCTAGCCGGAGATGGCACAGACGCGACGCAAGCGCCAGACCAAGCACCGCGGCAACGCCGCCGGTGTCGTGGAGTCGCGCGGGCGCACCGGGCGAAAGCCCACGAGCGAGGAGAAGAAGGGGGTGGCGCCGTCCGCCAAGTCACGCCGCGACCCGGTGGATCGCCGTGACCGTCCGCCCACCTGGCGGGGGGCCTTCGTGCGGGCGATGATCGCCGCCGTGTTCATGCTCGTGATCGTGATCGTGCTGCTCCACCAGGCCGAGAAGGCCGCCTTCACGCTGTTCCCGATCGTGCTCGTGATGTACGTGCCGATCAGCTACTACACGGACAAATGGGTCTACGAACGCCGCCTGCGGCGCAAGAACGCGACCGCCGCGGCACGCCGGAGCGGTGGCTCGTGAGCGCCCCCGACGTCCGCTCTTTCACCGTCGGGCCCGTCCAGGAGAACTCCTACGTCGTCCGCGCCGACCCGGCCTCGCGCTCGGCCCTGATGATCGACCCTGGAGACGAGCCCCAGCGGCTCCTCGACGCGGTGCAGGCGCTCGATGTCGAGATCGAGGCGATCCTCATCACCCACTGCCACTTCGACCACATCGGGGCGGTCGCGCCCGTCGCACATGCGACCGGTGCGCCCGTGTACTGTCCGCAGATCGAGCGTCCCGTGCTCTCGGACGTGATGCGCTGGGTGCCGCCGGGGTTCGGTCCCTTCGAGAGCTACGAGGCCGACCACACCCTCGCCGGGGGAGAGCGCCTGTCGCTGGCCGGGCTCGACATCGAGGTGCTGTTCACGCCGGGACACTCGCCCGGCCATCTCACCTACGCCATCCCCGGGGCGCTGCTGTCCGGCGACGTCCTGTTCCAGGGATCGGTGGGGAGGGTCGACCTCCCCGGCGGTGACTGGCTCACGCTCGAGCGCTCAATCGCGGGACTGCTCGGGCGCTTCCCCGGGGAGACGATCGTGTACCCCGGGCACATGGGTGTCACGACCCTGCAGCGGGAGCGCGACACCAACCCGTTCCTCGCTGAGCTGCGGGAGCGCGTCCCGGCGGCTGCACCGGCGGCGGGCCCGGGCGCCCCCGCCCGTTGAGCGCCCCCAAGATCAAAGCCCCGCGGGGCACCTACGACGTGCTCGGCGAGGAGGCGTCGGCCCGCACCGCACTCGAGTCGCGCGCGCGTGCGATCCTCGAGCCCGCGGGCTACGAACGCATCGAGACGCCCGTGTTCGAGTCGACCGAACTGTTCTCCCGCGGGGTCGGCTCCTCGAGCGACATCGTGCGCAAGGAGATGTTCAGCTTCCAGGACGCGGGCGGGCGTGAGCTCACCCTGCGCCCCGAGGGCACGGCACCGATCTGCCGCGCGTTCGTCGAACACGGCATGCACAAGCGGCGCCTGCCGGTGAAGCTGTGGTACCTGTCGAGCTTCTTCCGCCACGAGCGCACCCAGGCCGGGCGCCAGCGGGAGTTCTGGCAGGTGGGGGCCGAGGCGCTCGGCTCCGAGGACCCGGCGCTGGACGCCGAGTCGATCGCCCTCGCCGGCGCCCTCCTGACGGACCTCGGGGTGCGCCAGGTGAGGTTGCGTCTCTCGAGTCTCGGCAGCCCCGAGAGCCGCGCGGACTACCGCGAGACCCTGACCACCTACCTGCGTGCGAACGAGGCGTCGCTGTCCGAGGAGGTGAGGGCCCGCATCGACCTGAACCCGCTGCGGGCGTTCGACTCCGAACATCCAGGCACCCGGTCGGTGATGGAGGGTGCCCCGCGCCTGCTGGACCAGCTCGGCGAGGACGACCTCGAGCACTTCGCGGAGGTGCGCGCGCTGCTCGACGCGGCCGGGGTCACCTACGAGATCGACCCCACGCTGGTGCGGGGCCTCGACTACTACACCCGCACCGTGTTCGAGTTCACCTCCGACGCCCTCGGGGCGCAGAGCGGCGTGGGGGGAGGGGGACGCTACGACGGTCTCGTGGAGGAGCTCGGCGGCCAGCCCACGCCGGGCATCGGCTGGGCCGCCGGCGTCGAGCGCATCCTGCTGGCCGGGGAGGTGCCCCCGGCGGCGCCCGCCCCCGTGGAGCTGTTCATCGCCCTGGAGGATCGCTCCACCGCGGCCCGCGCCAGCGCCTTCGGGCTGCTCACGCAGGCGCGGGGGGCGGGGCTGTCGGCGCAGATGGACCTCGCGAAGCGGTCGCTGAAAGGTCAGCTCTCGCTCGCGGACGCGATCGGCGCCCGGTATGTGGCGATCGTGGGCGACGCCCGGACGGTGCTCAAGGACATGCAGCAGGGCTTGCAGGAGCCGGTGTCGATCGACGCCGTCGTGCACGCCGTATTGCGCGGCCAGCACGCGCTGTAGGCACGGCTCACGGCAGGCAGCCTCGTCCAAGGCAGCCGCCACCGTTCAACTTTCGTCCGCGAACTGCCGAAAAGGTTCGCGATGCAGCAGCTCTCCCGCCCGTACCAGATCGCACTGGTGGTACTCGTGCTCGCCGCGGCTGCCTGGTTCGTGGCCGTCGGCCACCACTCGAGCTCCAGCGGGGGCTCGTCGGGATCCGCGCCGGCGCCGAGCGCGCCCGCGCACGCGAGCTCGCAGCCGAGCGGTGGCTCCGCCGGCTCCTCCACCACGAAGATCTACCACGGCTCCGCCCCCGGCGTTGAAGGTCTCTCGAAGGACATCGCCAAAGCCCACGGCGCCGTCGGCGCCTCTGAAAGCTACGAACACCACCTCGAAGAAAAATCTGCCAACGCCACCGCCGGGAACCCGTCCACCGCAGGGTCCTCGTCCTCGTCCTCGAGCGGGTCGGCCGCCGCCTCCGGGGCCGCCGGCGCCACCGCCACGCACGGGTCGGGTACCTCGACGACGCCCGCGACGGTCACGGCGAAGGCGCCCGCGACCGGCACCGCCAAGGCGCCCGCGACGCACTCCACCCAGTCCGCGACGAGCACGCACGCGCAGCCCACCACCAAGCACGCCACCGCCCCGGCGCACAGCACCGCCCCGAAGAGCGCGACCCGCCCCGCCCCCGTGGCCGTCGGTGCCCCGCTACGTCAGAAGGAAGTCGAAGCGACAGTCGCACGCGGCAAGACCGCGCTGGTGCTGTTCTGGAACCCGGCCGCGGCCAACGACCGCACCGTGCACGGGGAAGTCCGCTCCGTCGCCGGCAAGAACCGCTCCTCTCTCGCGCTGTTCGAAGCCAACGCCAAGGAAGTGGCCGCGTTCGGCGGGATCACGCGCCAGGTGCCGGTGTACGGCACTCCCACCCTCCTGATCGTGGGCCGCGGCGGGCACGCGACCTCGCTGGTGGGCCTGCAGGACGTGTTCTCGATCGAACAGGCGATCCGGGAAGTGAAGTCGGCCTCGGCCTAAACTCGCTCGGGTGTACCCCGGCGAGGAACAACTCAGCTTTCACCTCGAACGCCCGCTGGGGCGGGGCCACATGCCCGCGGGTGCCATCACCGGCGCCGCCGGCGGGGCGGCCTGCGGAGACCTCGTGCGCGTGTCGCTCGCACTCGAGCGGCGCGACGGCGAGGTGGTGATCGGCGACGCCGGCTTCGACGCCGCCGGGTGCGGCGCCGCGATCGCGGCGGGGAGTGCGGCCGTGTCGCTGCTGCGGGGCGCGACGCTGCTCGACGCGGCGCTGCTCGGAACCGCCCACATCGCCGAGGAGCTCGGCGGCCTGTCGCCGTCCAAGCGCCACGCGGCCGAGCTGGCCTGCGACGCGATGCACCGGGCGCTCGGGGCAGCGGCGCGCTCGTGCCCGCCGCTCGAGCCTTCGGGGAGGCGCTCGCTGGTTGCCATGAGCGGGGGCGTGGACAGCGCGGTCGCTGCCCTGCTGGTGCGCTCCGAGGGCTCCGAAGCGGTCGCCGTCACGCTCGAGCTGTGGTCGGATCCCGAGGGCGACGGCGAGCTGAGCTGCTGCTCTGCGCAGGCCGTCCGGGGGGCGAGGGAGCTGGCCCACGAGCTCGGCATCCCGCACTTCTCCATCGACCTGCGCGAGGAGTTCCGCGCCGGCGTGGTGGACGGCTGGCTCCAGGCCCACCGCGAGGGCCTCACCCCGAACCCGTGTGTGGCCTGCAACGGGCACGTGCGGCTCGACGCGATGCTCGAGCTCGCCGACCGCCTCGGCGCGCGAACGCTCGCAACCGGCCACTACGCCCGCGTCGGCGAGGAGGGCCTGCTGCGGGTCGCCACGGACGGACGCAAGGACCAGAGCTACGTGCTCAGCGCCCTGTCCGCCGAGTCGCTGGCGAGGATGCGCTTCCCGCTCGGCGCGATGGAGAAGACGGAGGTCCGCGAGCTCGCCGGGCGGGCAGGGCTGGCGGTGGCGCGCAAGCGCGACTCCCAGGATCTGTGCTTCCTCGCCGGTATAGGCCAAGAGCGGTTCCTGGAGCGCCACGCGGGGCTCGGCCGCACGCCCGGCTCGGTCCGCGGCCTGGATGGAGTCGAGCTGGGGGAGCACCCCGGCCGCCACCTGCTCACCGTCGGCCAGCGTCACGGGCTCGGCGTGTGTGGCCCCGGGCCCCTGTACGTGCTCCACACCGACACCGCCTCCAACACGGTCACCGTGGGTCCGCGCGAGAGGCTCCTCACCGACGAGCTGCCGCTGCGGGAGCTCACGCTGCTGCGCGAGGGCGGGCGGGTCGACCGCGTGCGGGTGCGCGCCCACGGCAGGCTTCACCCGTGCCGCCTGGAGGGAAGCCCGTCGCCGGGGGATCACCCCGGCGGCCTCGTCAGGCTCGAGCGTTCGATGGAGCGCACCGCGCCGGGACAGGTCGCCTGCCTGTACGACGGGGAGCATGTCGTCGGGCACGCCAAGATCGCCGCTTCCCGCTGAGCGCAGGCCACACCTAAGATCCTGAGGGTGATGACCTCGGATCAGATCCGCGAGCGCTACCTGGCCTTCTTCGAGGAGCGCGGGCACCTGCGCATCCCCTCCGCCTCGCTGGTGCCGTCCGCCCACGACCCCTCGGCGCTGCTGACGGTGGCCGGGATGCACCCCCTGAAGCCGTACTTCCTCGGCCAGGAGACGCCACCGGCTCCACGCCTGACGGACTGTCAGAAGGTCTTCCGCACGGTCGACATCGACAACGTCGGCAACACCGCCAGACACCTCACCTTCTTTGAGATGCTCGGCAACTTCTCGTTCGGGGACTACTTCAAGCGCGAGGCGATCGCGTTCGCGTGGGAGCTGTCCCGCGACGTGTTCGGGTTCCGCGAGCAGGACATCTGGGTGACGGTCTTCGAAGGAGACGAGGAGCTCGGCCTCGGTCCCGACGAGGAGGCGATCGAATGCTGGCTCGAGGTCGGCGTGCCGGCGCAGCGGATCGTCCGCTGCCCGCGCTCGGAGAACTTCTGGCAGGCTGGTCCCACGGGTCCATGCGGACCGTGCTCGGAGCTGTACCTCGACCGCGGACCCGTGTACGGGCCCGACAGCGACCGTCCCGGCGGGGACACGGAGCGTTTCCTGGAGTACTGGAACCTCGTGTTCATGCAGTACGACCAGCGGCCCGCCGCCGACGGAGCCGGCAGCGAGCTGCGCCCCCTGCCGGCCAACAACATCGACACCGGCCTCGGCCTGAACCGCATGGCGGCGATCCTCCAGGACAAGCCCTCGGTGTTCGAGACCGACCAGTTCATGCCGCTGATCGAACTCGGCGAGGAGCTCTCCGGAGCGAGCTACGGGGCGGGGTTCGACAGCGACCGCGCGCTGCGGATCCTCGCCGACCACGCCCGCGCGAGCACCTTCCTGATCGCCGACGGCGTGGTTCCCTCCAACGAGGACCGCGGCTACGTCCTGCGCAGGGTCATGCGACGCGCGATCCATCAGGGTCGGGTTCTCGAGCTGGCGCCCGGCTTCATGGTGCGATACGGACAGCGGGTGTCGGAGCTGATGGGGGCCACCTACCCGGAACTGCTCGAACAGGCCGACGTGATCGACATGTGGCTGGCCGCCGAGGAGCAGAGCTTCGGGCGCACCCTCGACCAGGGCACGCAGACGCTGCGCGAGGAGGTCGAGCGCGTGCGGGCCAGTGGCGGCAGGGCGCTCTCGGCCGAGGTCGTGTTCCGGCTGCACGACACCTACGGGCTGCCCTCCGACATGACCCGCGAGCTGCTGGCCGACGAGGGCCTCGCAATCGAGGGCGACTTCGACGAGCTGATGGAGGCCCAGCGCGAGCGCGGCCGAGCCGGCACAAGGGCAGGCGCCGTCACCGGAGACTCGGCCCGTCAGGCCGCCGGCGCGTTCGCCAGCGAGGGCGGCGCGGTAACGACCTTCACCGGCTATGAGACCACCGAGCAGCCGACCACGGTGGCCGCTCTGCAGGGTGAGGGCAACGGCTCGGGGCACTACCTCGTGAAGCTCGCGGAGTCGCCCTTCTACGCCCCCGGGGGCGGACAGGTGGCCGACGTGGGCACGATCGAATGCGAGAGCGGCGACTGCCGGGCGCGCGTCGAGGACGTGTTCCGGCTGGGTGAAGACCAGGCGCTGAGCGTGGTCGTGGAGCGGGGCACGCTGAAGCCGGGGGAGCCGGTGCTGGCCCGCGTGGACGCCCGCGCCCGGCGCGCGACCGAGTGCAACCACACCGCCACCCACCTGCTGCAGGCGGCCCTGCGCCGGGTGCTCGGCACGCACGTGCGCCAGGCGGGCTCCTACGTCGGCCCAGACAAGCTGCGCTTCGACTTCAGCCACGGGGCCGCGCTGTCACCCGAGGAGCTGCGTGACGTGGAGAGCCTCGTCAACGAGTGGATCTACCGCAACGACCCTGTGCGGCCGATCACCACCAGCCTCGATGAGGCCAGGCGGCTCGGCGCGATGGCGCTGTTCGGGGAGAAGTACGGCGACGTCGTGAGGATGGTCCAGATCGGCGCGGGCGAGTACTCGCGGGAGCTGTGCGGCGGCACCCACGTGCGCAGCACTGCCGAGATCGGTGCCTTCCGCATCGTCAGCGAGACCTCGAGCTCGGCCAACGTGCGCCGCATCGAGGCGCTCAGCGGTCCGCCCGCCGTGGAGCTGCTGCGCTCCCACGACGGCCTGCTCGGCGAGATGGCCTCGGAGCTGCGTACCCGCCCGGAGGACGCGCCCGAGGCGCTGCGTGCCGCGCTCGAGGCGCGCAAGGCGCTGGAGCGCGGCGCCCGCAGGGGCCCCGCCGAGTCCGCCGTGGACCTCGAGGGGCTGCTCGGGCAGGCCCAGGACGTGGACGGTGCCCGGGTCCTGCTGGCGCGCACGGAGGCGCCCGACCAGAAGGCGCTGCTCGAGGTGCTCGACCGCGTCAAGGGCCGTCTCGGCGACGGCGTGATCGTGCTGGCGGCGCCTGGCGAGGGCCGCGTGCACCTCGTCGCCAGCGTGGCGCCCGGCCTGGTCGAGCGGGGGCTGAAGGCGGGCCAGCTGGTCAAGGTGGCGGCCGCGGAGGTCGGCGGCGGGGGCGGCGGACGCGACACCATCGCCCAGGCGGGCGGGCGCGATCCTGGGCGCCTGGACGAGGCCCTCGAGAGCGCCCGCAAGGCGATCGTCGAGACCCTCGGAGGATGATCGGCCCCGACCGCCGCCACCGCCGCGGGCGCGGGGGGAAGCGGGCGGGCCCCGAGGTGCGATAGCCGGTGCGCGTGCTCGCGCTCGACTACGGCAGCGCCCGCTGCGGGTGCGCGATCAGCGACCCCACGGGGACGATCGTCACCCCGATCGAGCCCGTCACGCAGGCCGGGACCCGCAGGGGGATAGCGCGGCTGGCCGCGCTGGTGCGCGAGCGCGAGGCCGAGCTCGTGCTGGTGGGCCTGCCGCTCGGGCTCGACGGCGCAGACACCGCCCAGACGCGCGAGACGCGGGCCTTCGCCGAGCGGCTGGCGGGGCGCCTGGGAGGGGAGGTGCCCGTCCAGCTGCACGACGAGCGTTTCACCACCAGGATCGCGCAGCGGCTCAGCGGCGACTCACGCGCGGCGGAGGACTCCAGGGCGGCTGCCCACCTACTGGAGGACTGGCTGGCAGCGGGTCGTTAAGGTCAGGCCCCTTGTCCCGCGTGGAACGACCCGGGCCCTCACACCCGCGCGGGCCGCGCGAGCCACCGCCGCGCCGGCACCGGAGCGGGGGGGCTCGCAGGCGCCGGGGCCTGGTCCGCCTGGCGCTCGTGGTCGTCGTGGTGGCGGCGCTCGTCGCGGGCGGGGTGGTGCTCGCCAACTCGCGCTCGCACACGCACCCCGCGGTGACGACCCCGAGGGTCCTCAAGATCGTGATCCCCGAGGGGTCCACACGTCTGCAGATCGCGCGCATCGCCGCCCATGACGGGCTCACCGGGAGCTATCTGGACGCCTCCCGCAGCTCGCCGCTGCTGTCACCGGCCGCATATGGAGCCCCGCCGGGCACGCCCAACCTCGAAGGCTTCCTGTTCCCCGCGACCTACGAACTGTATGCCGGCGACCGCGCCGCCCGACTCGTGGAAGAGCAGCTCGTCGCCTTCTCGGAAAAAGTCGGACACAGCCTCGACGCGCGCGCCCGCGCCCTGCACCTCACGCCCTACGAACTGCTGACCCTCGCCTCCCTGATCGAGCGTGAGGCGCGGATCCCGGGCGACCGCGCGAAGATCGCAGCCGTGATCCTCAACCGCCTGCGCGTGGGGATGCCGATCGGCGTGGATGCGAGCATCTACTACGCCCTGGAGATGTCGCGGGGAGAGCCGACGCTCACCGGGGAACTCACCCGCGCCGACCTGCAGATCGACTCGCCCTACAACACCCGCACCCACAAAGGCCTGACGCCGACGCCGATCTCCAACCCGGGGCTGGCCTCGATGCTGGCGGCGGCCCATCCGGACCACGTGCCGTACATGTACTACGTGGCCGCGGCAGACGGCTGCGGGGAGCACAAGTTCTCCGTGACCGCGGCGGAATTCGAAGCCGACGCCGCCGCCTACCAGGCCGCCGTGGCCGCCAACGGCGGCCGTCCCCCGGTGTGCAGGCACAGATGAGCGTCCGCCTCGGCGTCCTCGGGTGGCCGGTGGCCCACAGCCGCTCGCCGGCGATGCAGAACGCGGCGCTGGCGGAGCTGGGGCTCGAGCAGTGGCGCTACCAGCGCCTGCCGGTCCCGCCCGAGCTGTTCGCGGAGACCGTCCGCGGCCTGCCGGCGGCCGGTTTCCTGGGCGCCAACGTGACCATCCCGCACAAGCAGGCGGCGCTCGCCCTCGCGACCGGGGCCAGCGAGCGGGCCAGCGAGATCGGGGCGGCGAACACGCTCACGTTCGGTCCGGGGGGCGAGATCGAGGCGGAGAACACCGACGCCCCGGGCGTGCTCGAGGCGCTCGGCGTGTCCCCCCGCGGCATGCGCGCACAGGTGCTCGGCGCCGGGGGCAGCGCTCGGGCGGTGGTGTGGGCCCTCGTGCAGGCGGGCGCGGCCGAGGTATGGGTCTGGAACCGCACCCCTGAGCGCGCCGTGGAGCTCGCCGCAGAGCTCGGGGCCACGGCGGTCGAGCACCCCCGTCCGGGGGACCTCCTGATCAACTGCACCGCCGCCGAGCTTCCGCATCACGATGCGGAATCCCCGGTATCGCCTGGACGCTCTCTCGAACGCTCGGCCACCGTCCACCCAGTACTCAACCAAGTGCAGCTGAAGTTCGATCAGGTCGGTAGGTACCTCCATGTCGTGGACCTTGCCTACAGCCCGGGAGGAACGGAGCTGCTCACAGCGGCGAGGGCTCACGGCGCCCATACCGTTGACGGGCTCGACGTCCTCGTCGCGCAGGGTGCCCTCAGCCTCGAGCTATGGACCGGGCGCACCGCGCCCAGGGAGCTCATGCAGCGGGCGGCGAGGGGCGAGTAGCGGCCGCATCGGGCAGCACCAGCAGGACGGCGTCGGTGGCTGAGCCGCAGACCCACGATCCCGAGGTACAGCTGGTCGACACCGACGCGGGCGCCCACGAGGCCGACGACGAGCCCGTCGTCTCGATGGCGAGCGAGGGCGGCGAGGACGGCGCGGCCGGGGACGGTGGCGGCTCCTCGAAGGGATCTGGCGGCAAGGGTGCCTCCAAAGCGTCACGCGGGGGCGGCTCGCGGCGCTTCCTGACGGACGTGATCGTCGAGCTCGGGCTCGCCTCGCGCGCGGCTGTCGACGAAGCGCTCGAGGTCGCGCGCAACTCGGGCACCGCCCCCGAGCGGCTGCTGCTCGAGACCGGCGCCCTCACTCAGGACGGCCTCGCCCGGGCGCTGGCCGAGCGCTACGGCCTCGAACACCTCGATCTGACGGCCTTCCCGGTCGACATGACGGCGGCCAACCTCGTGACCACGCCGGTGGCCAGGCGCCACGGCGCGCTGCCGGTCGCGTTCCACGACGAGCACACCCTGCTGGTCGCGATGGCGGACCCCTCCAACGTGCTCGCGATCGACGACATGGCGATCATGACCGGCTACGACGTCCGCGTCGCGGTCGCCCCTCCGGAAGACATCGCGGCGCTGATCTCGAAGCTCAACCGCCTCGAGGACGTCGTCGAGGGTCAGGTCGACGAGGATGCCGAAACGGACGGCGACGGCGCCGAGGTCGTCGCGCTGCACGAAGGCTCCGAGGATGCGCCGGTCGTCAAGCTCGTCAACCGGCTCGTGGCCCAGGCCGTGGAGCGGGGCGCCTCCGACCTCCACCTCGCGCCCGAGAACCGCGAAATCCGGGTTCGCTTCCGCGTCGACGGCGTGCTCCAGGACATCACCACCGTGCCGCGCAAGATGGCAGGGGGGGTGGTGTCGCGCATCAAGATCATGGCCGACCTCGACATCGCCGAGCGGCGCATGCCCCAGGACGGCCGGGTCGGCCTCTCGATCGACGGCAAACACGTCGACCTGCGTGTGGTGACGCTTCCCAGCGTCAACGGAGAGGGCGTCGTGATGCGCATCCTCGACAAGTCGAACGTGATGTTCGAGCTCGACAAGCTCGGGATGGCCGCGCCGGAGCGCGACCGCTTCGAAAGCGCCTGCCGCGAGACCCACGGCGCCGTGCTCGTCACGGGGCCCACCGGCTCGGGGAAGTCGACCACCCTGTACGCCGCGCTGGCGCTGCTGAACACCCCCGAGAAGAACATCATCACGGTCGAGGACCCGGTCGAGTACGAAGTCGAGGGGATCACCCAGCTGCAGGTGGCCCCGAAGGCGGGCCTCACGTTCGCGGCCGGCCTGCGCGCGATGGTGCGTGCCGACCCCGACGTGATCATGGTGGGGGAGATCCGCGACAAGGAGACGGCGAAGATCGCGGTCGAGTCGGCGCTCACCGGACACCTCGTGCTCTCCACGCTGCACACCAACGACGCGCCCTCGACGATCACGAGGCTCGTCGAGATGGGCGTCGAGCCCTTCCTGGTGGCCTCCGCGCTCGACTGCATCGTCGCCCAGCGCCTGGCGAGGATGCTGTGCCGGCACTGCAAGCAGCGCACGATCATCTCGGCCGAGGCGTTGCGGGAGAACGGCTTCAGCGGGCGCATCGAGCTCGAGGCCTACGAGGCCGTCGGGTGCTCCCGCTGCGGCGGCACCGGCTACAAAGGCCGGATCGCCGTCTATGAGGTGATGAGGATGAGCTCCGAGCTCCAGGAGCTGGCGCTCGAGCGCCGGCCGGCCGAGGCGTTCCGCGAAGTCGCCGTGCGCGAGGGAATGACGAGGCTGCGCGACGACGGCCTCGACAAGGTCCGCCAGGGCCTCACCTCGATCGCCGAGATCACCCGCGTGATCGGCAGCGGCTGACGCCGGGAGACCGGCCGTCGCCGCCGAGCTCCGCCGCGGCCGCTCGGACATCCGTCCAGGTGCCGTCCACTGGGGGGCGGGGCGTGCTGCCGCGGGCCGATGGGTGGGCCATGGACATCGATTTCGCAGACCTGCTGATGGAGGTAGTGAACCGCAAGGCCTCCGACCTTCACCTGAGCGTCGGCGCCCACCCGACCGTACGCGTCCGGGGGAGCCTGACCCCGCTCACCGAGTATCCGAAGCTCTCCTCCACCGATACGCGTGAAATCGTCTACTCGATTCTCACCAGCGAGCAGCGCCAGCGCCTGGAGACCGACTGGCAGCTGGACTTCGCCTACTCGGTTCCCGGCCACGCCCGCTTCCGTGTGAACGCCTACTTCCAGCGCGCCTCGCTCGGCGCGGCCTTCAGGCTGATCCCGTTCGGCCTGAGCTCCGTGGACGACCTCGGCCTGCCGGCGGTGGTCCACGAGATGGCCCGCAAGCCGCGCGGCTTCGTGCTCGTCACCGGCCCTACGGGGTCGGGCAAGTCCACCTCGCTGGCGGCGATGATCGACGAGATCAACGGCACCCGCGAGGAGCACATCCTCACGATCGAGGACCCGATCGAGTTCCTGCACGGGCACAAGAAGTGCATCGTCAACCAGCGCGAGCTGGGCTCGGACGCGATGAGCTTCGGCGCCGCTCTGAAGGCCGCCCTGCGCCAGGACCCCGACGTGATCCTGGTCGGGGAGATGAGGGACCTCGAGACGATCGGCACGGCCCTGACCGCAGCGGAGACCGGGCACCTCGTGTTCGGCACGTTGCACACCCAGGACACCGCCCAGACCGTGGACCGCATCATCGACGTGTTCCCCGCCGACCAGCAGGACCAGGTGCGGGTGCAGCTGTCGGTCGCCCTGCAGGGCATCATGACCCAGCAGCTGGTGCCGACGTCCGACGGGTCCGGGCGCGTGGTCGCCTGCGAGGTGCTCGTGCCCACACCCGCCGTCCGCAACCTGATCCGCGAGGGCAAGACCCACCAGATCTACTCCGTCCTGCAGACCGGCGCGAGCGTCGGGATGCAGACGATGGACACGGCCCTGGCCGGGCTCGTGCGCGACGGCAAGATCACCCAGCGCGTGGCCGAACAGCGCTCGACCACGCCGGAGGAGCTCAGGCGACTGCTCGGCGCTCCGTCGCTGGCGGCCGCCTAGTCACAGGTCAGGGGCATGAGCACCTACATCTTCAAGGCCCTCGACCTCGCGGGAGGCAAAGCCAAGGGCGAGGTCGAGGCCGAGTCCAAGCAGGCCGTCTCGGACCAGCTCAAGGCCCGCGGCCTGATCGTCCTCGACATCTCCGACAAGCACGGCTCGCGGGAGATCGAGTTCGGCTTCATGAAGCGGGTGAAGGCGACCGAACTCGCCATCTTCTCACGCCAGCTGTCGACCATGATCTCCTCGGGGATGAGCATCCTGCGGGCGCTGTACGTGCTCGAGGAGCAGACGGAGAGCAAGTTCCTCAAGGAAACGATCGTGGCGGTCCGCAAGGACGTGGAGGCGGGCCTGTCGCTCAGCGACTCGATGGCGCGTCACCCGAAGGTCTTCAACACCCTGTTCGTGGCGATGACACAGGCGGGGGAGATGGGTGGTGTGCTCGAGGACGCCCTCATGCGCGTCGCCGACCAGTTGCAGAAGGACGCGGCCCTCCGCCGCCAGATCAAATCGGCCATGATCTACCCCACGCTAGTGATCATCTTCGCCGTCGGCGTGATGATGGCGCTCGTCGGCTTCCTCGTGCCGGTGTTCGTGGGCGTGTTCAAGCAGTTCGGCGGCGAACTGCCGAAGCTGACGCAGGTGTCGGTGTTCCTCTCGAAGATGGTCACCGGTTACTGGTGGGCGATGTTCTTCGGCACCGCCGGGGCGATCTTCCTGTTCGTGCGGTGGAAGAAAACCACCTGGGGCAAGAGGCAGTGGGACAAAATCCGCCTGCGGGTGCCGATGAAGATCGGCTCGATCGTTCAACAGGTGGCCGTCGCGCGCTGGTCGCGGACGCTGTCGTCGCTGACCGCCGCCGGCGTGCCGCTGCTGCAGGCGCTCGAGATCACGGGCAAGACGGGCGGTAACACCGTTGTGGAGGAGTCGATGGACGAGGTGATCGAATCGGTCAAGCGAGGCGGCACGATCGCCGCGCCGCTCGCCCGCGCAAAGGTGTTCCCCGCGATGGTCACCCACATGGTGGGTGTGGGCGAGGAAACCGGTGCCCTGGACCACATGCTCAGCCGTATCGCCGAGTTCTACGAGGAACAGGTGGAGGCGTCGGTGAAAGCCCTCACCTCGATCCTGGAGCCGATCATGATCATCGTGATCGGCGGAATGGTGGGCTTCATCGTCATTTCGATGTACCTCCCGCTGTTCGAAGTCTACAGCCACATCGAATAGGCCGAGGCGGGCCGCGGGCCCGAGGTGAGTCCTCACCTCGCTGAGCTCCGGGCGAGACCGGTCGAGGGCTCCGCGCCTATTCCTCCAGCCCCACGGCCCGCAGCGCCTCTCCGTGATCGAGGTAGGAGTGCATCAGCGAGACCTTCCCGTCGCGGACCTCGTACAGGATGTCCAGCGGTGCCGTGACGGGCACGCCGCTGCCCAGGCCCCGTGCCTGGAGCCGCCCTTCCCACAGCACACGATCACCCAGGTCGCGGTAGTCGTCGGCGAGTGCGAGGAACTCGTCCCACGCGTCCTTCATGCGTGCGAAATACGTGTCGATGCCCTCGCGCCCCCAGAACGTCTCCCCCTCGACGGCTGCCATCGAGGTGACCCATTCGAAATCCGGTGTTGTGATCTCGGCGAAGGCGTCGACATCGCGCACGTTGAACGCGGCGACGAGGCGCTTGACGATCTCCACGTTCTCCTGCGACACGGCCTAGCCCCGTCCCCCGGCGCGCTGTCGCCCGGGGGCACCGGTCTCCTCCTCGTCGGGTGGAAGCGCGGCCTGCAGGTTGGTCGCCGCGGGCTTCTCGGGCATCGTCCCGCCAGTATCCCGCATCGATTCGGCCGAGTATCCGGGATCGATTCGGCCGAGTATCCCGCATCGATTCGGCCTCAGGCCGGGCCGGGGCCCGAGCTCCGTACGCGCCGTCCAACGCCGGGGACGGAGTGAAACGGGGCAGAAAAGGAGAGAGGGCCCTGTGGTGCGGGGCCCCCTCGATGCGTACCGAACGCATAGGGCCACGAGCCATGTTCGCTGCCCCACGTGTGAAGGTACCGGAGCCGGCGGCCCGGACGGGCGTCACTGGACGTATGTCGTGAGGCCCCGGTACGCGTCTTCTTCCTGCCTAATAGGTCGCGGGATACTGCTTGCACAGTGTCGGAGAACCTCGACCTCGTGCGCTCGATCCTCGCCTCGTGGGAACGCGGCGAGCTGACGCCCTCGCAGTGGGCGCAGTGGGCCCACCCCGACATCGAGTTCGTGGTCGTCGGCGGGCCGGAGCCGAGTCACCACGTCGGCATGGACGAGGCGTCGCCCGACATCGAGGCCTTCCTCAACCTGTGGGACGAGTACCGGGTGCAGGCCGAGGACTATCGCGAGCTCGACGGCGAGCGCGTGCTCGTGCTGACGCGCCAGACCGGGCGGGGCAGGAACAGCCGCGTCGAGATCACGCAGCGGCGGGCGACCCTGTTCCAGATCCGCGACGGGAGGGTCATCCGCCGGGTCAACTACTGGGACCGCGAGCTGGCGTTTGCCGGCCTCGGGCTGCAGGAGTAGACGCCCTACCGCCTGTCGGCCTCCGGCTCGCCGGCGTCCTCCACCGGAGCGATGCACACGCCCATCTCCGGTCCCCGCCCCCGGACGGCCAGTGAGGAGCGTCCTTGCAGCAGCTCGAGCAGCTCCTGCCCCGCCACCTCTCGCCGCCAACCCGTGAGCGTCCGCACGTCGGCCTCCGAGCCGTTGCGCGTGGCAGTCACGATCGCCTGGAGCTCGCCGCGGGTGGCGAGCAGCTCGTATGCGAGGCCGGCCTCCCGTGCTCGGGCCCGCACGAGGGCCTCGGCCAGTGCCACCAGGGGAGGGTCGTCGGGCTTCGGGGCGGGCGGGCGTGGGGGCACCGCGACGGCGTCCGCCGGACGCTGTGCGCCCCGCCGGATGACCTCGAGCAGCTCGGCCCCGCGGCGGCCCCCGGCGTTGCCCCCGAGGCCCCGGATCCGCCCGAGGGCCTCACGCGAGCCCGGGCTGCGGCGGGCCAGCTCGACCAGGGTGGCGTCGCTGAGCACGCTCTGGACCGGCCGGTCCTGGCGCTCGGCCACGGCCTCCCGCCATTCGACCAGCTCGCGCGCGACGGCGGTGGCGCGGGTGCCCAGGCCCGACACGCGCGGCAGCCGCCGCAGGATCGCAACCGGGTCGCGTTCGTCGCTGGCCTGCGCCACCGGCTCGCACTCCTCCAGCGCCCACTCGAGCCTGCCGAGCTCCCCGAGCCGGCGTTCGAGCACCTCCGCCAGGTCGAGCAGGTGCACCACGTCCTCACGCGCGTAGGCGACCTGCTCGGCGGACAGCGGGCGGGTGTCCCAACGCGTGAAGCTCGCGGTCTTGGCCAGCCGCAGCCCCAGCAGGGACGTCAGCAGCGAGTCGTAGGAGCTCTGGGCGCCGAGACCCGCGAACCCGGCGGCGATCTGGGTGTCGAACACGTTCGTGACCTCGGCCCCGAAGCGCCTCCGCAGCAGCGCGATGTCCTGGCGCCCGGCGTGGACCACCACCCGCACGGTCGGGTCCGCCAGCGCCTCGGTGAGGGGCGAGGCGTCGAGCTCGTCCTCGAGCGGGTCCAGGATCGTGATCCGCTCGTCCATGCCCTGCCCCTCGGGAATCGCCAGCTGGACCAGGCACAGCAGCGTCCGGTAGCGCCCCTCGCCCATGAACTCCGTGTCCAGGGCGAGCCTCCCGGCGGCGCGGGCGCCGTCCGCCAGCTCCCGCAGATGCCCCTGGCGGGCGGGGTCGCTCACGGCTCCCGGATCCGCGCGGGCGCTACCCTGGGCGGCTCGTGGCCGACGAGACAGCAAGCGCGGACGGGGTCAACGGCGGTTCGGATGAGGCGCGGGAGTGTATGCCCTGTGGGGGCAGTGGCCGGCTGATCTCCAACCTCGGCGGTAGCCCCAAAGACATCGCATGCCCGTGGTGCGCGGGCACCGGCACGCGCCAGGCCGGGATCGACGCGCAGGCCGCCTGGCGCGAGCGCGCGGAGGCCGAGAATGCCGCGGCCGAGCCGGGCCGCGCGGAGGGCGAGGACCCTGCCGCCGAGCCGGACCCCGAGGAGGCCGCTGCGGGCGCCCCCTCGGAGCCGTCTGGGGCGCCCGGCGAGGCGCCGGCAGCCTAGCCCGCGCCCGATCGGGCCGACACCCTCCAATCCCGGGCCTGGAGCGCCATCCGGAGGTTCTACTGAGCCCTGGCGTCATGCGTCCAGAGCGTCGCTGCGAGGTTCAAGAGCTTGTCTGTGGTGGTCGATGCACCGGCTGACAGAGCCAGAACCAAGGTGCAAGGCAGCGCATCCGCAAGGTGCATAGCAAAGCCGGCGGCCCCCGAGTCAAGATTGACAAGGGGGTCGTATCGCAATCAGGTGATCGCCTCGGGGCTGGCGCCCAACAGACAAGTCAGGAGTAATTCAGATGTTCAACCGACTGCGCCAGCGCTCTACCGATGAGGGTGGTTTCACCTTGATCGAGCTTCTGGTCGTGATTCTGATCATCGGCATTCTTGCCGCGATCGCCATTCCGTCGTTCCTCAGCCAGAAAAGCAAGGCCACCGCGTCGCAGGCGAAGGAGCTTGCCCGCACGGCC
>DATJXX010000047.1:0-12278 GCA_035499875.1 Solirubrobacteraceae bacterium | reverse complement strand
CGCAGCGAGCGCTCCACCTCGACGGTGAAGTCGACGTGGCCGGGGGTGTCGATGATGTTGATGCGGTGGCCCTTCCACTGCGCGGTGGTGGCCGCCGAGGTGATCGTGATGCCCCGCTCCTGCTCCTGTTCCATCCAGTCCATCACGGCGGCGCCCTCGTGGACCTCGCCGATCTTGTAGGTGCGGCCGGTGTAGTAGAGGATGCGCTCGGTCGTCGTCGTCTTACCGGCGTCGATGTGCGCCATGATCCCGATGTTGCGGGTGTTTTCTAGGGAGAACTGTCGTGCCATCTGGATCGTGTGTGGGGGGTTTTGGGCGGTGGTGGCGCTGGTGGGGGAAAGACAAAAAAAGGGGCCCCTCGGGCCCACACGCGCAGAACGTCTGCCTGGACTCGTTCCGCGTCGTTATCGTCTCGAGGTCTCCATTTCTTGAGCGGCGCGAACGGCGGGCTCAGCACCAGCTTCGGGCTACCCCGCGTCGCACTTCGAATATAGCAGAGCCCATGGGCCCTTCCGGTCCCTGCAGGCGCGCTGTCGCAGCCTTTTAACAGGTCGCCGGGGCGCCCCGGCGAAGGCTACGCGCCGAGCGGCTCGACGCCCGTCTCGCCACCCGCCGTCGCCCGCTCGGCGGCGCCCTCCTCGGCGCGCATGCGCGGGCGCTGGCGCTCGGCCCGCATCAGCAGCACACACGGGATCAGGGCCAGGGCGGAGAGGGCGAGCGACCAGGTGTATGCGGTGCCGAACGCGCCGGCCACTTTCGTGGGCGTGTGGATCGCGCCGCTGGAGCGCTGCAGCACGACCGCGAGCACGGTCGTGCCGATCGCCCCGCCGAGGCGTTGGACGACATTCAGCTGCGGGCTGGCGTCCGAGAGCTGGTCGGGACGCATGGAGGCGAAGGCAACCGACATCGCCGGCACGAACGCCAGGCCGATGCCGATTCCGCGGATCAGCAACACGATCGAGATCCCCAGGATCGAGGTTGTGGTGCCGATGAAGCACAGCGGGATCGTCGAGAGGCACAGCACGGTGACGCCGGCGAGGGCCAGGCGGCCGCCGCCGAGGCGTTCCGTGAGACGCCCCGTGACCGGCATCACCAGCAGCATCCCGAGCCCCTGGGGGCCGACCAGCAGTCCGGTCACGAGCACGCTCTCGTGGCGCACCTGCTGGTAGTAGAGCGGTACCAGGATCATGGCCCCGAACAGGGCCGCGCCGAGCCAGAAGGTGGTCGAGGAGGCGGCCGCGAACACCCTGTTGGCATACAGGCGCACGTCCAGCAGCGGGCGCTCGATGCGTAGCGCGTGCACGCAGAAGACAAGCGACAGGACGACCCCGGCGAGGATCGGGACGAGCACTTCCACCGAGCCCAGGCCGGCCCCGCTGCCGAGTTCGCTCAAGCCGTACACGGTCGCCGCCGAGCCCGCCGGCAGCAGCGCGAGGCCGAGCACGTCGAGCTTGCCTGCGGGTCCGGACTCGGTGTGGGGGATGATCCGCCAGCCGGCGACGTAGGCGACCACGCCGATCGGCACGTTCACGAGGAAGATCCACGACCAGTGCAGGTTCTGCAGGATCAGCCCGCCGACCACCGGGCCGAGGATGGGGGCGAGCATGGCCGGCATCGACACGATCGGCATCACCCGGCCGACCCGCTCGGGACCGGCGACCTGGGCCATGATCAGCATCGCCAGCGGCATGATCATGCCCCCGCCCGCGCCCTGGAGGATGCGGAACAGCACCAGCTCGGTGGTCGTCGTGGCGGTCGCGCACAGTGCCGAGCCGGCGGTGAAGAGCACCAGCGAGCTCAGGTACACGCGCTTGGCGCCGAAGCGCCGGGCGGCCCACCCGGTCACCGGGATCACAGCCGCCAGCGACAGCAGATAGCCCGTGATCACCCACTGGATTTCGGAGATCGAGCTGTGCAGCTCGCGGCCGAGCGTGTCCAACGCGACGTTGACGATCGTCGTGTCGAGGATCGACATCACCATGCCGAGGATCACGACACCGGCGATCTTCCACACGTAGGGCTCGATCGGCGCGCGCTCACCCGCGACCGGCGCGACCGGCTGGGTCTCGGCGCTCACCTTGGCGACGTTAGTCGGCGTACGTGAGTTTCTGAAGTCTCGGGCGACCGACGGGCGCTAAGTGGAGCCCGCGCCGGCGTCGGTGTCAGCGCTCACGCCGGTCTCGGCGGCCAGTTCTGCCGCCAGCGCACGGGCGCGATCGAGGTCGCCGTCGGCCGTGACGGCGACGATGCTGGCCTCGCGGAAACGGCACACGAAGGCCCACCGTTCTGTGACGGTGGCCGTGCTGCCCGGCAGGCGGCTCTCGAAGGTGGCGAGCGCCAGCACCACGCCGCCCCCGAGCTCCTCCCCCTCCCACTCGCTGAAGCGCTGCTCCTCGTAGGTGCCGACCCACTCTTCGAGGTAGGCGCGGATCGCCGCAACGCCGCGGAACACGCCGAGCCCGGCGGTGGACACGTCGAAGGTTGCGTCGGGCGCGAACACGCTCAGCCCGGCCTCGAAGTCGCCCGCGTTGGTCGCGTCCATCGAGGCGCGCAGCAGCTGGACGTTGCCGGCGGCGGGCGCCGCCCGCGGAGGCTGAGATCGGCTATCGGCGGTGGACACGGCGCGGCCGGGCGACCGCGGTCGCTACCAGCGGTAGTGGGCGAACGCCTTGTTCGCCTGGGCCATGCGGTAGATGTCGTCCTTGCGCTTGTAGGCCGAGCCCTGCTGGGAGAGGGCGTCGAGCAACTCGTTGGCGAGCCGCTGGGCCATCGTCTTCTCGCGGCGCTGGCGGGCGAACTCGACCAGCCACCGCACCGCCAGCGTGCGGGCGCGGCGGGCGGGGACCTCGACGGGGACCTGGTAGGTGGCGCCGCCGACCCGGCGGGAGCGGACCTCGAGCGTCGGGGTCAGCGACCTGATCGAGGCCTCGAGGGTCTCGACCGGGTCTTTCTCGCTGCGCTCGCCGAGCACCGCGAGCGCGTCGTAGACGATCCGCTCGGCGGTCGACTTCTTGCCGTCGAGCATCACCTTGTTGATGACCTGCTGGACGAGCTTGGAGCGGTGGATGGGGTCGGCCTCGAGCGGGCGTACCTGGGCGGCTGCGCGACGGGGCATCGACTATTTCTTCTTGACGCCGTACTGCGAGCGCGCCTTCTTGCGGTCGCTCACACCGGCGGCGTCGAGGGTGCCGCGGACGACCTTGTAGCGCACGCCCGGGAGGTCCTTGACGCGGCCCCCGCGGACCAGCACGACGGAGTGCTCCTGCAGGTTGTGGCCCTCGCCCGGGATGTAGGCCGTGACCTCGATCGACCCCGAGATGCGCACACGCGCCACCTTGCGCAGTGCGGAGTTGGGCTTCTTCGGGGTGGTGGTGTACACGCGCGTGCACACGCCACGGCGCTGGGGCGCGGCGACCTTGCGCTTGCGGCCCTTGCCGGACTTCAGTCCGGGGGTCGCGAGCTTCTTCTTCGGGGTCACACGCCCGTTGCGGACGAGCTGGGAGGTCGTGGGCATCGAGGCGATGCTATCAACGCCGGGGCGCCGCGGCCGCGGCCAATCGGCGTCGCGTCCGTCCGGCGGCGTCGGCCAGACCGTCCCGGCGGTGGCGCGGCCTCGGCGACGCCTAGGCCGTCTCGGCGGCGCCTAGGCCGTCTCGGCGGCAGCCGTGACCCGCAGCGGCGCGGGCATCAGCGCGGAGGCCACGACCACGAGCAGGAAGGCGAGCGCCTGCACGACCACGCCGGAGGGGGTGGCGGCGATCGGGTCGCCGAACACCGCGATCCCGCCGGCGATACCGGCGATGTTGGCGGCCGTTCCCGTGACGGCGATGACCGGCACGGCGTCACCCTCCTGCAGGGCTTTGGCGGAGCTGTAGAAGGCGACGATCGAGGCCAGCACGGCGACGGCCAGCCACGGGCTGGTGGCAAGGCCGAGGAAGCCGTGGGCGCCGGTGATGCCGGTGAGGGCCTTGATGGCCGTGTCGGAGACCCCGAACAGGACCCCGGAGGCGGCCGCGAGCATGACCCCGTGGTGCTCCACGGCGCCGCCCATGCGGGGACCCATGATGAGCAGCCCGCCGAGCGCGAACAGGCCGGCCTCGAACGCGATCATGGCCGCCTGTGAGAACTGGGAGTGGGAGCCGTGCATGGAAGGCAGGGTGACCCCCAGCATGATCAGACCGGCGGCCATGGCGAACAGGCCGAGCCACTGGCGGCGCCCGACCTTGAAGCCGAACATGCGCTCGGCCATCACGGCGATGAACACCATCCCGGCGGCGAGGGCGACCTGCACCACGGACATGGGCGCCAACGACAGCGCGGCCACGTGCAGGCCCCAGCTGCCGGTCGCGATCAGCATGCCGAGCGCGAACCACTTCGAGGAGTACAGCTCGCGGGCCGAGCGCAGCGGGTGGGTGACCCTCACCTTGGGCACGGAGTTGGCGCCGCGGTACTTGAAGAAGAAGCCGAGGTTCGCCACGAAGGCGCACGCGAGCGCAAGGAGGATGCCGAGGTCTAGGGTCATTGAAGAGGTCTAGGGTGGCCTGACAGGGGAGGTTGGTTGACCCATCGACCCGGCGCGCCTGCTGCTTTACTGCCCGGCGACGCCCTCAGCGGATCAACTCCGCCCGGAAGGCTAGCGGACGCTACCTCTGTGAAACCTAAACGCGGCGAAAACGGCCAAAACACGGGGAGTTTTGCCGGATCGGCGGTCGCGCGACGGGGAGTGGGAGAGCGGCGCCGTCCACACCTAATGGTCGACATAGACGGGGTCATCTCCCTGTTCGGGGTGCCCCAAGAGGACGACGGGGGCGACAACGCCCCGAGGGGCGGCCTGCACGCGGTCGACGGCACGGTCCACTTCCTTTCGGCCACGGCGGCGGGACACCTGCTTGAGCTGTCCGAGCTGTACGACCTGGTGTGGGCCAGCGGTTGGGAGGAGCGGGCCGAGGAACACCTCCCGCGACTGCTGGGCCTGCCCTCCGGACTGCCGTACCTGCGCTTCGGCCGCGAGCCCGGCAACGCCGGCGCGCACTGGAAGCTCGAGGCGATCGAGCGCTTCTCCGAGGGGCGCCCGTTGGCATGGGTGGACGACTGCTTCAACGACGCCTGCCACCGCTGGGCGGCGACCCGGACGAGCCCCACGCTGCTGGTGACCACGGAGCCCCGCGACGGACTGACGGCGCGCGAGAGCACCCTGCTGCGCGAGTGGGCCATCGCCCTCGACTACCCCGGGACGGGGGCCGGCACACCTGCCGCCAGCCGCGCCGAGACCGCTTCGGAGACCGCTGCCCCGTAGGGGCCGGCGCCGGCGAAGAAGGCCCGTACCCACTGCGGACGCGCGGGGGCGGGGGCCTGCGGCAGCGTCCACTGCCCTTCGGCGTTTGTGGTCACCTGCGCCACCGGGTTCTCCGCCACCAGCTCGCCGCGGCGGCTGACGGCGCGGGACTGGAGCGTGAGCGGCTGGCCCGCCAGGGGGGTGCCGTCCAGCAGGGTGAGGGTGCCGGCCAGTTCGCCGGCGATCGTGACGATCGTCGCCTGCACGGGCGTGCCGGCCAGCGCGTGGACGCGGGCGCGGAGGGCGGGCAGGTGGCCGTACAGCACGTCGCCGGGACAGTCGGTGGAGTCGGCGTCACGGTGACCGGCGATCCGCGGCAGGGACACTTCGCTGCCTCCGGGGTAGCGGCTGTATACGGCGCCTTCCGGATCGACGGTCACGGTCACCCGCCCGAGCGCGGGCACCCCGTGGAGCGAGAGCTTCCACGCCAGCAGCAGATCCAGCGAGGCCAGCGAGGCTGCGGAGGCGGGCACGGCGGCGTAGTTGCCGAGCACCGCCACGCCGGTCGAGTAGGCGTTGTAGCCGCCCGCCTGGGCACCGACCACGGCCTCGTCGATGCCGCCGGCGCGGGCCTCGAAGATGCGCCCGAAGCTGTCGAGCGCGAAGTTGTAGCCGATGTCGTGCCAGCCGCGGACGCGGCGGTGGAACAAGTAGATCGCACGGAGCATCGCCGGGACCTCCCCACGGGCATAGCCGTTGGGGCTGTTGGTGTGGTGCACGAAGCCGAGTTCGACCGCCCCGTAGGCCGGCGCCTTGCTCGGTGGGCACCCACCCCGCGCCCAGAACTCGCGCGCGATGATCGGTGGCGGACCGGGACCGGTGGCGAGCTGGGGTCCCGCCAGCGGCGGGGCGGCCGCCGCGGCCCCGTCCCCTTCCGTCGTGGCGGCCACCAGGGCAGCACCGGCTCCCCCGCTCACGTCGATCGTGTGCAGGCGCGCTCCGGCGAGGGCATGGGCGCTTCGCAGCTGCACCTCGCGGGTGCCGCCGCTCCACACGGGCTCGCCCTCCGCGCCCACGCCGAGCCGCTGCTCGTGATCGCCGTGGTGGGCGCCGTGGGCGGCGGCCGTCCACGGGCTCCAGGCGCCCTCGGGCGTGCGGAAGCGCAGTTGCGGGTGCGCGCCGGGGGGCTCGCGCCAGTCCAGCGCAAGCAGGTCGGCGCAACCGGCGAGGGGGAGCGTGACGATCCCGGGCCCCACCCGCCCGAGGGCGTGCTGGGCGATCCGCGGGGCGGGCGGCTGCCCGTCAGGGTGCCCCGCGACGTGACGGGCATCGGCCCCGACGGCGGCGCCCAGCGCGCGAGGGGCGCCGGACAGCGCGGCGAGGGAGCCGCCGGCGACTCCCAGCAGGCTCCTGCGGGTCAGCCCGCGATCGGCCATCGCAGGCTATAGACACCGGGGGGCGCCGAAGGTCGCGCCCCCCGGTGTGAGGGTCTTGTTACTCCTCGCTGCTGAGGTCTTCGGGGATTTCCAGCTCGGCGAGTTCCTCGGCGAAGCCGGGGTCGGTGCCGCCGGCGCCGATCTTCTCCAGCGAGGCGAGGTCCGCGTCGAACTCCTGCCCGTAGCCGCCGTCGAGCTCATCGCCGACCGACAGCCCCAGCTCGGCGGCGATCTCGTCCTGGTCGAGCAGGCCGACGTCGTCGATCACGCGGGGGAGCGGCTCGGAGGGTTCGATCTCGATCCGCCGGTAGCGCTTCAGGCCGGTGGCGGCCGGGATCAGCTTGCCGATGATGACGTTCTCCTTGAGCCCGTTGAGGCGGTCGATCTTGCCTTCGAGGGCCGCGTCGGTGAGCACCTTGGTGGTCTCCTGGAAGGAGGCCGCCGACAGGAACGAGTCCGTGTACAGCGATGCCTTGGTGATCCCGAGGATGATGTCCTCGAACTGGGCCGCCTCGCCGCCCTGCTCGATGACCGCGTTGTTCGCCTTGGCGAACTCGAAGCGGTCGACGAACTGGCCCGGCAGGTAGTCGGTGTCGCCCTTCTGGTCGACCCTCACCTTCTTGAGCATCTGGCGGACGATCAGCTCGATGTGCTTGTCGTCGATGTCGACGCCCTGGGACTTGTAGACCTCCTGGACCTCGCGGACCAGGTACTGCTCGGTCTCGGTGCGCCCGCGGATCGCCAGCAGCTCGTGGGGGTACACCGAGCCCTCGTTGAGCTGGGTGCCCGCCACGATCTTCTCGCCGGCGCCCACGAACAGGCGGGTGCGGCGGGGGAAGGCGTGGCGGTGCTCGTCGCCGGCGGCGTCGGTGATCACGACCGTCAGAGCCTTGTCGGTCTCCTCGATCGAGACGACCCCGTCCTGCTCGGCGATCTTGGCCAGGCCCTTCGGGCGACGGGCCTCGAACAGCTCGACCACGCGGGGCAGGCCGTGGGTGATGTCCGCGCCGGCGACCCCGCCGGTGTGGAACGTGCGCATCGTCAGCTGGGTGCCGGGCTCGCCGATCGACTGGGCCGCGACGATGCCGACCGCGTCGCCGATCTGGGCGAGCGAGCCGGTGGCCATCGCACGCCCGTAGCAGGCCTGGCACACCCCTGAGGGGGCCTCGCACTTCAGCACCGAGCGCACGGGAACGCGCACGTCGTTGCCCTTGTCGCGTTCCTCGGCGAAGGCCTGCACGATGTCGGCCAGCTCCGAGCGCCCGATTTCCGCGCCCTGCTCGGTGAGCATGCGGTTGCGCTTGGTGGTGATGGGACGTGCCGCGATGCGCCCGACGAGACCGTCGTTGGGTTCGCCGTCGGCCTTGAACACCGACATCTCGATGTAGTCCTCGGTGCCGCAGTCGGCTTCACGGATGATCACGTCCTGGGCGACGTCAACGAGCCGGCGTGTGAGGTAGCCGGAGTCGGCGGTGCGCAGGGCCGTGTCCGCGAGGCCCTTTCGGGCGCCGTGGGTGGAGATGAAGTACTCGAGCACCGACAGGCCCTCCATGAAGTTGGCCTTGATCGGGCGCTCGATGATTTCACCCTTCGGGTTGGCCATCAGGCCACGCATCCCGGCGAGCTGGCGGATCTGCTTGAAGGACCCGCGGGCACCCGAGTTGGCCATCATGAAGATCGGGTTGAGCGTGTCGAGGTTCTCGATCATCGCGTCCGCGACCTCGTCGGTGGCTGCGTTCCACTGCTCGACAACCGCCTCGTGGCGCTCCTCCTGGGTGATCAGCCCGTCGTCGTACTGGCCGGTGATCTCGCCCACCAGGCGGTCGTACTTGTCGAGGATCTGCTGCTTCTCGGGCGGCACCACGACGTCGTTCTTGGAGATCGTGATGCCGGCCTGGGTGGCGTACTTGAACCCCAGGTCCTTGAACGCGTCGAGCACCAGCGAGATCGTGGTTGCGCCGTAGGTCTGCACGAGCAGGTCGATCAGCCGCGTGGTGTCGCGCTTCTTCATCGACTGGTTGACGAAGGTGTACTTCGAGGGATCGAACTCGTCCCCGAGGGCCTCCGCCAGGGCCCGCTCGATGCGGTCGTTGTAGATGATCCGCCCGATCGTGGTGAGCACGTGGCCGCCCTCGCGCCCGTAGGGGCGGAACTCGGCGATGTCGTGCAGCTTGACCACGCCGCCCTCGTAGGACAGCTCGGCCTCCTGGGCGGTGCGGAACACGTGTGGGCGCGGCTCGTAGGTGGCGCGGTCGATCTTCGACAGCTCCTCCGCTTCAGGCCCGTAGGTCAGGTAGTAGGCGCCCAGGATCATGTCCTGGGTTGGCGTCGCCAGCGGCGAGCCGTGGGCGGGGCTGAGGATGTTGTTGGAGGACAGCATCAGGATGCGGGCCTCCGCCTGGGCCTCCGCGGACAGCGGCAGGTGGACGGCCATCTGGTCGCCGTCGAAGTCCGCGTTGAACGCGTGGCACACGAGCGGGTGGACCTGGATCGCCTTGCCCTCGACGAGCAGCGGCTCGAACGCCTGGATGCCCAACCTGTGCAGGGTGGGTGCGCGGTTGAGCAGCACCGGGTGCTCGTGGATGACCTCCTCGAGCACGTCCCACACCTCGGCGATCATCGAGTCGACCATCTTCTTGGCCGCCTTGATGTTCTGCGCGGACTTGCGCTCCACCAGCCGGGCCATGATGAACGGCTTGAACAGCTCGAGCGCCATGATCTTCGGCAGCCCGCACTGGTGCAGCTTGAGGTAGGGGCCGGCCACGATCACAGAGCGCCCCGAGTAGTCCACGCGCTTGCCCAGCAGGTTCTGACGGAAGCGTCCCTGCTTGCCCTTGAGCATGTCCGACAGGGACTTCAGGGGCCGGTTTCCGGGACCCGTGACCGGGCGCCCGCGGCGGCCGTTGTCGAACAGCGCGTCGACGGCCTCCTGGAGCATGCGCTTCTCGTTGTTGACGATGATCTCGGGCGCCCCGAGGTCGAGCAGGCGCTTGAGGCGGTTGTTGCGGTTGATGACCCTGCGGTACAGGTCGTTGAGGTCCGAGGTGGCGAAGCGGCCGCCGTCGAGCTGAACCATCGGGCGCAGCTCCGGCGGGATCACCGGGACCGCGTCCAGCACCATCATCTCCGGTTTGTTGCCGGACTGGATGAAGGCCGAGACGACCTTCAGGCGCTTGACCGCGCGGGCCTGCTTCTGGCCTTTACCGGTCTTGACTTCGTCCTCGAGTTTTTCGCGTTCGTCGTCCAGGTCGACCTGCTGGAGCAGGTCGCGGATCGCCTCGGCACCCATGCCGCCACGGAAGTACTCGCCGAACCCGTAGGGAGATCCGAAGCGCTCCTTCAGCTCGCGGAAGGTGGTCTCGTCGTGCTCGATCTGCTTGGGCTCCATCGTCTTGAAGAGCTCCCACACGATCCGCATCCGTTCGGCGGCGTCCTCGATGTAGGCCTCGGTGTCGGCGATGTCCGCGTCAAAGGCCTTTTTCAGGTCCTTGAGGTGCTTCTCGCGGTCCTCGTCTGACAGTTTCGAGACGTTGATGTCGAGCGCGTCGGCCCACATGTGGTCTTCGTCGTTGAAGTTGGTCTGTTTGCCGTTCTGCAGGTACTTCTCGCGGCGGGCGAGCGACTCGCGCAGTTCGAGCACGCGCTCCTCGCGCTCGGCGGCGTAGGAGTCGAGGACCTTGTTGACCTCCTTCTCGAGGCCGTCCATGTCCTTGGCGCGGGCCTCGTCGTCGACCCACGTGACGATCGAGGCGGCGAAGTAAAGGACCTTCTCGAGTTCCTTGGGGGCCATGTCGAGCAGATAGCCGATACGGCTGGGGACGCCCTTGAAGAACCAGATGTGGCTGACGGGAGCGGCCAGGTCGACGTGGCCCATGCGCTCACGACGGACCTTCGAGCGGGTCACCTCGACCCCGCAGCGCTCGCACACGATGCCCTTGTAGCGGACGCGCTTGTACTTGCCGCAGTAGCACTCCCAGTCCTTGGTGGGACCGAAGATGCGCTCGCAGAAGAGCCCGTCCTTCTCCGGCTTGAGCGTCCGGTAGTTGATCGTCTCGGGCTTGGTGACCTCGCCCGACGACCAGCTGCGGATCTGCTTGGAGGAGGCGAGGCTGATCTCGATGGCGTCGAAGTTGTTGATGTCGATCATGTGTGGTGCTTTCCTCGCGTGTTGAAAGGTGTCTCGGAACGTTGGGGGTGGCTGCTGGTCGCTCCTATTCGGCCGGCTCCTCGGCGGGCTCCTGGGCCAGGCTCTCGAGGTCGACGTCGCCGTCGATGTCGAGCACCGAGTCCTCGCCGGTGTCTTCGCCGTCATCGGCGTCCTGGGGTCCGTCGGGGGCCTCGCCGGGGCCGGTGTCCGTGTCGTCCTCGCTGTCGAGCTCCTCGTCGGTGGCGTCGGTGTCGGTTGCCAGTGCGCGTACGCCCGAGAGGTCGATCCCGAGCTCCTCGGCGGCGCGCAGCAGGTCGTCGTCCTCGTCGCGCATTTCGGCGCGCTGGCCCTCCTCGGAGACGACGTTCACGTCGAGCGCGAGCGACTGCATCTCCTTGAGCAGGACCTTGAAGGACTCGGGGATCGAGGGCTCGGCGATGTTCTCGCCCTTCACGATCGCCTCGTAGGCCTTCACCCGCCCGACCGTGTCGTCGGACTTGATGGTGAGCATCTCCTGGAGGGTGTAGGCGGCGCCGAACGCCTCCAGCGCCCACACCTCCATCTCGCCGAAGCGCTGCCCACCGAACTGGGCCTTGCCGCCGAGGGGCTGCTGGGTGACGAGCGAGTACGGGCCGGTGGAGCGGGCGTGGATCTTGTCGTCCACCAGGTGCAGGAGCTTCAGGATGTACATGTAGCCCACCGTCACCTGCTCCTCGAACGGCTCCCCGGTGCGCCCGTTGAAGAGCGTCATCTTCCCGGAGGCCCGCTCGCCCTCGCGGCGGGACCTGTCGATGTCCATGTTGATGCGGCCCTCGTGGGCGTCCTGCCACTTCACGAGCGCCGTGTCCACGTCTTCGACGGTGGCCCCGTCGAACACCGGCGTGGACACGTACACGCGCCCGTTGCCGCCGTGGCCGTGGGCGCCCCTGTAGGCGTCGGAGCCGTCGTCGTACCAACCCTGGGCCGCGGCCCATCCGAGGTGGGTCTCGAGGATCTGGCCGACGTTCATACGCGAGGGCACGCCGAGCGGGTTGAGGATCACGTCCACCGGGGTGCCGTCCTCGAGGAACGGCATGTCCTGCTCCTCGACGATCTTGGAGATCACGCCCTTGTTGCCGTGACGGCCCGCGAGCTTGTCGCCCTCGGAGATCTTGCGCTTCTTGGCCACGAACACGCGCACGAGGTCGTTGACCCCGGGCGGCAGGTCGTCGCCGTCGTCGCGGCGGAAGGTCTTCACGTCGATCACCACGCCGCCCTCTCCGTGGGGCACCTTCAGGGAGGTGTCGCGGACCTCGCGGGCCTTCTCCTTGAAGATCGCCCGGATCAGCTTCTCCTCGGCCGTCAGCTCGGTCTCGCCCTTGGGCGTGACCTTGCCGACCAGCAGGTCGCCGGACTGGACCTCGGCGCCGATGCGGACGAT
>DATJXX010000046.1:0-52855 GCA_035499875.1 Solirubrobacteraceae bacterium | reverse complement strand
CGCGGTGGCGAGCCCGGCCGCGGCGGCGCTGTAGGCCGCCGTGTGTCCGATCGCGGACCCCACCGAGGTGGCGGGCAGCGTGCTCGAGCCCCCTTTGATGAGCCAGTACACGAGCGCCCCGCACGGGACCCCGAGGGCGAGCCCCGCGAGCGCCCCGAGCCCCGTGAGGGGCAGCGCCGTGAGCCGCCCCAGCCGCACCCGCGGTGCTGGCCTGCGGGGGCCGCGGGTGCTCCGGCGCGCGTCCGCGGGCCCGCTGAGGGCGAGCTCGCCGCCGAGCACGACGACCCCCAGGGCCACCAGCACAACCGACAGCACGCACGCCGCCGCCGTGTTGAAGCCGAGCTCGAACTGGGTGAAGATCGCCACCGTGAAGGTCCGGTACTCGACGATTTCGAAGGCGCCGTACTCGGCCAGCAGCGCCAGCGTCACCAGCAGGCAGCCACCGAGCAGCGCCGGGCGCAGCTGTCGCAGGGTGACCCGCGCGAACGTACGCCACGGCCCCACCCCGAGGCTCCGGGCAGCCTCCTCGAGGGTCCCGTCGAGGTGCCGCAGCGCGCTCGCCACCGGCACGTACACGAGTGGGTACAGCGACAGCGTCATGATCATCACGGCCGCCGTGTAGCCGCGCAGTCCGGGCGCGATCGAGACCCACCCGAAGGCGATCACGAAGTCGGGGATCCCCAGCGGCAGCACCAGCAGCACCGCCCACAGGCGCCTCGCCGGCAGCGAGGTGCGCTCCACGCACCAGGCGGCCGCGACCCCGAGCACGGCGCACAGCAGCATGCACGCCGCCGTCAGCCGCACCGTGTTCCACAGCAGCACCGCGACCGTGTGTCGCAGCAGCAGCCGGCGGGCCTCGCCGAGGCCCGGGTGGACCGCTTCCACGATCACGAACACCAGCGGCAGCAGCACGAGCGCGCCGGCCACGAGCGCGCCGGCGAGTGTCCCCAGCGGCCAGCGCCCGCGCGCCGACCAGGCGCGTGTGAGGCTGGGTGTGCGCGTGTCGGTGGTGGTGGCGCTCACGCCGCCTCGCCTACAGCAGCCCGACCTTCTGCTCGAGGGCAAGGGCTTCGCTGCCGTCGCCCAGCTCGGCAGGGGTCAGCGAGGCGGGCTGCAGCTCCGACAGGGGACGCATCCCGGCGGCGGGGGACACACCGGGGCGCAGCGGGTACTCGTAGCTGTCGCTGCGCGCGAGCACCTCCTGCCCCTGCTTGCTGACCAGGAACTGCACCAACCGCTGTGCCGCCGCCGCGTGTGCGCTCGACTTCAGCACCGCGGCTCCCGAGACGCTGAGCAGGTAGCCGGGGTCCCCGGGGGCGTAGTAATGGATCGTGGAGGCCATGTGGCCGCCTTCCTCGCGCCGCAGGCGGTACCAGTAGTAGTGGTTGATCGGACCGAGGGCGCTCTGGCCGGAGTTCACCTGGGCGGTGACGCTCTCGTTGTCGGGCAGCAGGCGCCCGTTGCTCTGCAGCCCCTTCAGCCATGCTTCGGCGGCCGGCTTGCCGTCGAACTTGACGATCGAGGTGACCAGCGGCTGGAAGTCGGTCTCCGAGGGGGCGAAGGCGACCTTGCCCTTGAAGCGCGGATCGGCGAGTTCGAGGATCGAGCTCGGCAGCTGCGAGGCGTTCAGCTTGGAGGGGTTGTAGACGACCACCGACACGCGCGCCGAGACCCCCACCCAACGGCCCTGCGCGGAGCTGTATCGCGCGGGCACGGAGCTCAGGGCCGTGGGCGACGCCGCTGCCAGCAGCCCGTGCTCGGAGAGCACTTCGAGCGCCGGTGTGTTCTCTGTGTAGAACACGTCCGCCGGAGACCTCGAGCCCTCCTGGAGGATCTGGTTGGCGAGCACGGCCTCGTCCTCGCTGCGCACCGCCACCTTGATCCCGGTGCTCCGTTCGAAGGCCTTCACGAGTGCGTCCGTCGTCTGTTCGTGCTGGCCGTTGTAGAGCGTGATCGTGGTGTCCGATCCGCCCCCGCCCGTCTCCGATGTGGCGGTGCCGGAGCCGCCGCACGCGGACACGATCACCGCGAGCAACAGCGCAGCGGCGAGCGTGAGATGGGGCCTGGGGCGGAGCCTGTTCAAATCCGATCTGGGAGGTCGGGATGGGCAGGGCCACCGTACCACAGGAGTTAGGGTGCCCTAACTCCGATTCGCCCGACCGCGCCCGGCCGCGCCCGACCGCGCCCGGCCGGTGCATGCGTGACAATGGGAGCGATGCACGTCACCGCCAAGGCCGACTACGCCGTGAGAGCCGTGATCGAGCTGGCCGACAGCTCCCAGGACGCGCCCCGCAAGGTGGACGACATCGCCACCGCCCAGAAGATCCCGGTGTCCTTCCTGGAGAACATCCTCACCCAGCTGCGCTCCGCCGGAGTCGTCCGCAGCCAGCGGGGACCCGAGGGCGGCTACTGGCTCGCGCGGCCGGCCGAGGAGGTCAACCTCGCGCAGGTGATCCGTGCCGTCGAGGGTCCGCTGGTGGGGATCCGGGGCCAGCGCCCGGAAGAGATCGAATACGTGGGCTCGGCCGAGGCGCTGCGGGACGTTTGGATCGCGCTGCGCGCCAACCTCCGCAAAGTGCTCGAGCGGGTGACGGTGGCGGATGTGGCCGAGGGCCGGCTCCCGAAAGACGTGGTCGCGCTCACGAGGCGCGAGGAGGCGTGGCAGACGCGCTAGCCGGGTATGTTGACATCGCGGTCCGCTTTGTCCGTGAGATTTACATTGGCCGATATTCTGTAATGAGGCCAGCAACCCCAAGGAGCGCTTGATGTCGACGTCCACCCTGACCCCCGATCCCGACGCGCCGGCCCCCGAGCCGCTCGCCGACCAGGACACGCCCGCGGTCCACGAGGCCGTCTTCTCGCTGGAGCTGACGCAGGACCAGAAGGACATCCGCGACTGGGTACACGGGTTCGCCGCCGACGTGGTGAGACCGGCCGCCCACGAGTGGGACGAGAAGGAGCAGACCCCCTGGCCGATCATCGAGGAGGCCGCCAAGATCGGGCTGTACAGCTTTGAAGGCCTGGCGCATTTCTTCGCCGACCCCAGCGGCCTGACGCTGCCGATCGTCAACGAGGAGCTGTTCTGGGGCGACGCCGGGATCGGCATGTCGATCATGGGCACCGGGCTGGCGGTGGCGTCGATCTTCGGGCAGGGCACACCGGAGCAGATCGGCCACTGGATCCCGCGCTGCTTCGGGACGCCGGACGAGGTGAAGGTCGCCGCCTTCTGCTCGTCGGAGCCGAACGCCGGCTCGGACGTCTCGGCCGTGCGCACCCGCGCGCGCTTCGACGAGGCCGCCGGCGAGTGGGTGCTGAACGGCCAGAAGGCGTGGGCCACCAACGGCGGCATCTCCGACGTCCACGTCGTGATCGCCACCGTCGACCCCGAGCTGGGGTCCCGCGGGCACGCTGCCTTCGTGGTGCCGATGAGCGAAGCGCAGGGGATCTCCCAGGGGACCAAGGTCTCCAAGCACGGCCTGCGTGCGTCCCACACCGCCGACGTGTTCCTGGACGACTGCCGTGTGCCCGCCGACTACGTCCTTGGCGGCAGGGACAGGCTGCAGGAGCGCATCGCGCGCGTCCGCGAAGGCAAGCGCAGCTCTTCGCAGGCGGCGATGCAGACGTTCGAGGCGTCGCGTCCTACCGTGGGTGCGCAGGCGTTGGGGATTGCCAGGGCGGCGTATGAGTATGCGTTGGAGTACGCCAAGGAGCGTGAGCAGTTCGGGCGCAAGATCATCGAGAACCAGGCGGTGGCGTTCACGTTGGCGCGGATGAAGCTGGAGATCGATGCTGCGCGGCTGCTGGTGTGGCGGGCCTCGTGGATGGGTCGTAATGCCCATCGGTTCGAGAACGCGGAGGGTTCGATGAGCAAGTTGAAGGCGGGTGAGGTGGCGGTGTGGGCCACCGAGCGCGCGATCCAGATCCTGGGGGGCAACGGGTATACCCGCGAGTACCCTGTGGAGCGCTGGCACCGCGACGCAAAGATCTACGACATCTTCGAGGGGACCGCCGAGATCCAGCAGCTCGTGATCGCCCGCGCGATCAGCGGCCTGCAGATCAGATAGCCGGGCGGCCGGGCCGCGGCCGCGCCCGCCCGCTCGCGCTGGCCGCTGCGCTCGCGTCCGCGCTCGTGGCCGCGCTGGCGGCGGCGCTCACGCTGTCGGGGCCGAGCAGCCGCGCGGCCGCCCCTGCGCCCGCCGCCCCTGCGCCCGCCGCTCCGGCACCGGCCGCCCACGTGTCCGGCGCTGCCGGCGGCGGCGAGCTCGTCTACAGCAACCTCCCCGCCGACACGAGCGGCCTGCCGGTGGCCGTGTTCGAGTCCTACGCGATCGGGGAGTTCGGGGGGGAGGTGCAGCTGGCGGGAGGCGCCCGCGCCGATCCGGTGGTGAGCGTTCTGATGGCCAGTTACGCCTGCCAGCACGGCGTGGCGGCGGGCTGCCGCACGCGTCCCGGGGCCGGGTTCACGTGGCCCATGACGCTGGAGCTGTACGCCGGCGGGCCGCGTGACACCCGCGGCCAGTTGCTGGCCCGCGTCACCCGGCGGATCCGGATGCCGTACCGGCCCTCCGCGGGCAGGGGCTGCCCGGACGAAGGCTGGACGCGTGGATTCGGCCCACGCTGCGAATTCGCCGTCATGCATTTCGCGGACTTCAGCTTCCCAGGGCTAACCCTCCCGTCGAGGGTTATACTCGGGCTGGAGTTCGAAACCGAGGACTACGGCACCGAACCCGTGGAGAAGGCGGGCCCCTACAACCAGCTCGGGGTCGCGATCGCCGCCGACTACGTGTGCCGCCGCCGCGTCGCCGTGGGCGAGTGCCGGGCTGGTGGCTACGTCAACGCCGCCGCCACGCCCCCCCGGGTCGGCACCGACCCGCTCCCCGACCAGGTGTACATCAACACCAACTACTCACCCCTGCCGTGCGGGGGCCTGCCGGGGTCGTTCGGGGTCACCGGCCCGTGCTGGACCCACGAACAGCCGGTCGTGGAGATCCGCGCCTCGGGCGCCTGAGCTACCAGGCCTGCCCCGCCCCGCAGTGGGGGCAGGTCACGCTCGTCGACACCGGCGCGTCGAACAGCAGACCGCATCCGCACGTGTAACACGCGCTGTCGAGAGGGCCACCGGCGTCGCGCACGCGCTGGGCCGCCGGGTCGCAGCGGGGGGCCGCCTGGCGCGCCTCGGCGCCGGCGCGGTCGCGGGCACGGGCGCGGTGGCTGCTGCGCCGCAGCGGGAGACTTGCCGGGAGGCGTCGAAGGCGGGCCATGGTGTCCGTATCAATAACGTCCAGCACCCCTCAGGGTTTCGCCCCGGACGCGAGATTTCCTGGCGCCGGGGTGCCGAGCGGGCCGCCGCGGCGGGCGGCTTGACGGGGTTGGGGGTTTGGAATACTCCCCAGGCAGATGTCCCCCGCGCGCAAGCGAACCGTGCGCCTGGTGATGGCGCTGAGCGCCGCCGTGGTGCTCGCCAGCGCTCTCATCTACACGAGCTTCAGCGCCGCCAACCCGGCGCTGAGCCCCACCCAGCTGCTACGCCAGGCCCAGCCGGGTCGCAGCTACCAGCTCACCGGCACCGTGGAGCCCGGCTCCGTCCACCGGATGGGCGGGGTGCTCGACTTCAGCGTCCAGGACAGGGCCGGTACCAGGGTGGTCCCGCTCGCCTACACGGGCAGCGTCCCCGACCCCTTCCGGGAAGGCCGCGAGGTGATCGTCACCGTGCAGAAGCAGGGCTCCCGCTTCGTGGGCGAACGCGACTCGCTGATCACCAAGTGCCCCTCGAAGTACAAGACCGCTCCGCCGAGCGAGAAGCAGAACCTGTAGGTGGCGGCTAGCTGCTGATGGCCGGCTTCGGCTTCATCTGCCTGCTGCTGGCGCTGGCGGTGTGCGCCTATGGGATCGCGGCCTCGATCTACGGCGTGCGGACCCGGCGCTGGGAGTACGCCGACTCCGGCCGGCGGGCGATGTACGCGCTGGCGGCCGTGCTCACGATTGCCGGCCTGGTGCTCGAGCTCGCCTTCATCAGCAACGACTTCGCCTTCAACACGGTGGCGGACACCTCGAGCCGCACCACCCCGGCGCTGTACCGGGTGGCGGCGGTGTGGTCCTCCCAGGAAGGCTCACTGCTGCTGTGGGCGTGGCTGCTGTCGCTGTGGTCCAGCCTCGCCCTGTTCCTGACCCGCCGGCGCCTGCGCGAGGTGGCCGCCTACGCGACGGCGATCCTGCTCGGGCTGGGGGGCTTCTTCGTGGGGCTGATGGTGTTCTACGCGAACCCCTTCAGCACGACCACCCCGGCGCCGCCCGAAGGCGTCGGCCTGGACCCGCTGCTGCGCTTCCCGACGATGATGATCCACCCCCCGATGCTGTACTCGGGCTACACGCTGTGCATGATCCCGCTGGCGTTCGGCTTCGGGGCGCTGCTCGCCCGGCGCCTGCAGGCCGACTGGATCGGGGCGATCCGCCGCTTCGCGTTCGCCGCCTGGCTGTTCCTGGGCATCGGCATCCTGCTCGGCGCCCGCTGGTCCTACGCGGAGCTGGGATGGGGCGGCTACTGGGGCTGGGACGCGGTCGAGAACGCGTCGCTGATGCCGTGGTTGACCGCCACCGCCTTCCTGCACTCGCTGATGATCCAGGAGAAGCGCGGGATGCTGAAGGTGTGGAACGTGTCGCTGGTGCTCGCCACCGGCACGCTCGCCGTGATGGGGACGTTCCTCGTGCGCAGCGGCATCCTGAACTCGATCCACGCCTTCGGGGGCCACACCCTCGGGGTGCCCTTCGTGGCGCTGATCGCGCTGCTGATCGGCGCCTCGATCTACCTCGTCGTCTCGCGGCGCGAGCTGCTGCGCTCGGAGGCGCGGCTGGACTCGCTGCTCTCCCGCGAAGCGGCGTTCCTGGCGAACAACCTGGTGCTGGTGGCGCTGTGCTTCGTGATCTTCTGGGGTACCTACTTCCCGCTGATCTCGCAGGCCCTGTCCGGCCACGAAGCCTCGGTCGGTCCGCCCTGGTTCGACCGCTACACGGTCCCGCTGGCGCTGATCCTGGTGCTGCTGAGCGGCATCGGCCCGGTGATCGCGTGGCGCCGGGCGAGCCTCGCCAACGCGCGCCGGAACTTCCTCGTGCCGTGTGTCGCGGCGCTGGCGACGTTCGTCGGGCTGGAGGCGGCGGGCGTCGCCCACAAGCCGTTCGCGACCGCGATGTTCTGCTGCGCGGCGTTCGTGCTCGGCAGCGTCGGTCAGGAGTTCGTGCGTGGCACCCGCGTGCGGCGGGCGATCGCGGGCGAGCCGCCGCCGCGGGCGCTGCTGGCGCTGGTGCGGCGCAACCGCAGACGCTACGGCGGCTACATCGTGCACCTCGGCATGGCCGTGCTGTTCGTCGGCGTGGCTGCCTCCTCGTCCTTCCAGCACGCCGTCGAGCGGGGGCTGTCGCCCGGCCAGTCGGCCCGCGTGGGCGCCTACACGGTCCGCTACGTGAAGCCGACCGCCACCGTCACGCCACGCAACGACGCCGCCCATACGGGCGCGCTGCTCAGCCTCGGCGCGCGGCTGGAGGTGCTCAAGGGCCGCCGTCACGTGGCCACGCTCGAACCGAGCGAGGGCTACTACCCCTCCGGTGAAGCAGGACAGGGGACGGTCGCAAGCCTGATCGGCGGCCAGCCGGTGAGCCACATCGCGATGAACGGCGGGATCACCCGCGACGTGTGGAGCGCGGTGCAGCCCAACATCGAAGCCCCCGCGCTGCAGAAGATCGTCAACGCCGGCAACCGCACGCTGCCCCCCGAAGCCGCGCTCGTCGCGCTCGCTGTGCTCGCGCGCTCCTATCTAGCGCACCCGCCCCAGGCCCAGTTCCACCTCATCGTCTCGCCGCTGGTGATGTGGATCTGGCTCGGAGGCCTGATCGTGTTCGCCGGTGGGCTGATCGCCCTGTGGCCGGCCCCCAGCACCCTGCGTCGCCGCGTGGCCGCGCTGGAGCGCCCGCGCCCGCTGCGCGGCCTCGCCCGCGTGTAGGCGGCCCCGCGGGTCCCGTTCGGTGGATATCGCGATCGCGGTCCTGACCCTCGCCCTGCTGGCGCTGGTGATCCGCTTCGTGGGCGCGCCCCTGCGCGCGCGGGGGCGCAGCGAGCCCGACGCGGGAGCGTGCGACCGCGAGGCGCTGGAGGCTGCCCGCGAAGCCAAGTACCGCGAGATCCGCGACCTCGAGCTCGACTACCGCACCGGCAAGCTGTCAGCCGAGGACTACGAGGCGATCGACGCCCAGCTGCGCGCCGAGGCGATCCAGATCCTCGACCGGCTCGAACGGGTACCGGGAGCCGAGCGCTCCGACCGGCCCCCGCCCCCGCGGTGAGCCGGGGCCGCGCCGCCCGCCGTCAGGCCCAGGGACGCTTGAGCAGGATGATCGCGTTCACGAAGAACAGGACCGCGAAGAAGATCGTCCAGCGGTTGAGGTTGCGCTCGACCATCGAGCCACCGCCGAGGGGCCCCGTGCCGGTGCCGACGCCGAACGCGCCCGAGAGACCGGAGTCCTTGCCCGAGTGCATCAGGATCAGCAGCACCAGGACCACCGAGATGGCGACCTGGAGGATGGAGTCGATCGTTTCCACGACCCGTTAAGTTAGCGTCCCCGGCGGGCAATGTGGCAGGAAGCCCAACACGCCGGATCGGTGCAAGAAGGAGTGCGAGGACACCCGGCGAACGGACGCGAAGAGGACCCTGTGCGACATTCTGCCCAGACGATCGCTACGGTGCACAGCCACTGCACAATGCAGGCGGCACCCAGGGGAGACCGTACGGGCCGGTAACGAATGCTTTACGTATTCGATCGCATCTGCCGATACGACTGCGGGCGGGCCTCTCCCGCAAGCCTGCGTTAGCCAGGTCCGAACGAACAAACATGGGAAGACCCGAGAGCGAACAAGCGTCAAGCGACCGCGCCCGCACCACAGTGGGGGCGGGCTCCGTCGGCTGGCAGCGCCGCAGGGTCCTGCGCGCGCTGATGTCCGCCATCGCGGGCGGCGGCCTGACCGCCGCCGGGATCGGGGCCGCCGCCACGCAGACCGCGCTCGCCGCCGGGCCGACGGCCTCGGCCGAAGGGCTCCCCGGCGGGGGCAACTCCCAGATCACGGGCCAGGAAGCCACGACCACCGGCGCCACGGGCTCGACCGAAACGAGCACCACGCCGACGACCACGGCCACCACGCCGACGACCACGAGCACGACACCGGCGCCCGCTCCGACGCCCACCACCACCACCACCACGCCGCAGACCACCACCACGCCCCAGAGCACCGGCACCTCCAAGCACAAGGGGAGCACCGAAGCGCCGAGCGTGGTCGTGCAGCGCAAGCAGAAATCGAGCGCCGGAGCGAAGGGCAAGTCCGGGGCCAACGCCTCGGGCGCCGGCAACGGCACGGAAAAGGGCGGTCCCAACGGCGTCGCGGCCTCACCCCAGTCGGTCGCCGACACCGCCGCGCTGGAAGCGATCCTCAACTCCGGCAACGCCTCGGCCGCCGCGCTGGACTTCTACCGCGTGCCGCTGTTCCTGCTCCCGATCTACAAGGCCGCCGCCGTCCAGTACGGCGTGCCGTGGCAGATCCTCGCCGCGATCAACGAAATCGAGACCGACTACGGCACCGACCTGTCAGTGTCGAGCGCCGGCGCGGTGGGGTGGATGCAGTTCATGCCCGCCACCTGGCTGCAGTACGGGGTCGACGCCCTCGACGCCGGCTACGCGGACCCCTACAACCCCGTCGACGCGATCTTCGCCGCCGCCCGCTACCTGCGCGCTGCCGGCGCCTCCAGCAACCTCAAGGCCGCGATCCTCGCCTACAACCACTCCGAAGAATATGTGAGCTCGGTGCTGCTGCGGGCGAAGCTGATCACCACCTACCCGCGCGGTGTGATCGCCACCCTCACCGGCCTGATCGACGGACGCCTGCCTGTCACCGGCAAGGAGCTGTCGTGGACCACCCCCGGCGGCAGCTCATCGGGCACGCCCGAAGGCACCAGCGGCTCCGAAACCACCACTTCCTCGAGCGCCACCGCCGGCGCGACCCCGACCTCCGCGAGCCCGGAAACCCCCGGTTCGACCGCGCCGCCCACTCCACAGGCGGCGGCGGCCGGCTCCACCACCGGCCACCCGCTCAAGCTGGCCGAACTGACGACCTCCTCGAAGGCCAGCGTGGTGGCCGTCCAGGACGGCCGCGTGGTCGGACTCGGTGCCTCGCGCAAGCTGGGCCTGTACGTGATCCTGCGCGACGTGTACGGCGACGTCTTCACCTACGGCGGGCTGGGCTCGATCGCCCCGACCTACACCACGCCGAAGACCCCCGCCGGAGCCTCCAGCGCGGCGGTCGCCGCCGCGTCCGGAAAGACGCCGGCGCCGAAAGGGCCGGCGAGCGCCGGGACCCAGCCGACGACGCTGAAGGCGCCCGCCCCCAAGCCGGCCGGCACGGGCTCCTCGGACAGCAGCGGGAAGGTCACGATCGCCCCCGTCGCCCCCGCGGGAGTACCCGCCGGGATGGGTCGCGTGCGCCTGTACGCGCACCCGGGCAACCCCGACGCGAAGGCGGCCGCCGTCGCGAAGGCCGCCGAGCGGGCGCGCCAGGCGCACTCCGCAGCCAGCCAGCCGCTGCGCAAGGGCTCCGTGGTGGCCGCCGGGACGGTCCTCGGCAAGGTCACGGTGACCCCCGAAAGCAAATCCGGCAGCCTGCGCTTCGCCGTTCAGCCGGCGGGCGACTCGGCCACGATCGACCCCGGTGCGGTCCTGTCCAACTGGGCACAGCTGCAGGCGGCCCTGCACCCCGAGGGCGCGAAGGCGGCCAACGCGCTGCTCGGCGCGACCGCCAGCGACGTGCTGCTGCTGACCCGCTCGCAGCTGCAGCGCGCGATCCTCTCCGACGCCGAAATCTCGATCTACGGGTGCGGCCGGCGGGACATCGCCAGCGGCATGATCGAGAAGCGCACGCTCGCCGTGATCGCGTTCCTGGCGCGCAGCGGGCTCGAGCCGACCGTCAGCGCGCTGCGCTGCGGGCAGTCGCAGTACACCGCCGGCGGGGACCTGTCGGCGGCCTACGATGGGCGCTCGGTGGAGATCACCGCGATCAACGGCGTCAAGATCGCACACCACCAGGGGCCGGGCAGCATCACCGACCTCACGATCCGCACGCTGCTGACGCTCCCCCAGCAGTTCGTGCCGCACGAAATCCTCAGCCTCATGCGCTACCCGCAGTCCTCGAACACGAAGGCCAGCAGCGTCGACTGGAACCAGATCCGGCTCGTGTTCTCCTCCTCGCAGCCGGCGGCCGCGCACAGCGCCCGCGCGAAGACCGCCGCCGCGGGCCAGCAGCCCACCCGCAACCTCAGCGGCGGGGCGCTCAGCGACTCCCAGTGGGAAGACCTGATGGGACGCATCCAGGGCCTGCCGTTCCCGGCGGTGCCGACCAAGCCGAGCTCCTCGGCGATCCCCGACCCCGCCCGGCCACACTAAGCCGCCCGCGCCGCCATGGCCAGCTTCGGGGGCATCGACCTCGGCGGCACCAAGATCCAGGCGGCGATCGTCGATGAGGACAGCAACGTGGTGGGTTCCGCGCGGCGCCCCACGCCGACCGATGGCGGCCCGCCGGACGTCGCCCGCGAGATGGCCACGGCCCTGATTGACGCCGCCGGCGCCGCCGAGACCGAGCCCGCGGAGCTCTCCGGGGTCGGGGTGGGCTCGCCCGGCACCGTGCACGGAGGGGAGGTCGCCAACGCCCGCAACCTGCCGAACTGGGAGCAGCCGTTCGCGCTCGGTCCCGAGCTCGAACGGATGCTGGGCTGCCGCGTGGCGCTCGGCAACGACGTGCGGGTTGCGACGATGGCCGAGTTCAGGCTCGGCGCCGGGCGGCTCTACCGCTCGCTGCTGGGCGTGTTCTGGGGCACGGGCGTCGGCGGCGGGCTGATCCTCGACGGACACCCCTGGGTGGGCCGCGGGGCAGGCGGCGAGATCGGCCACGTGGTGGTCGAGCTGGACGGCGCGAGGTGCACGTGCGGGCGGCGGGGGTGCATGGAGGCCTACGCCGGGCGGGCGGCGATGGAAGCCCACGCCGAATACCTCCACCGCGAGAAGGGCCGTCGCACCGACCTCTTCAAGCTGATGCGCGAGCACGGCCGCACACGCGTCACCAGCGGCGTGTGGGCGCGGGCGCTGGACCAGGGAGACAAGCTCGCCGTGCACATGATCGACCGCGCCGTGAACGCGCTCGGAGCCGGCGTGGCCTCCGTCCAGAACGTGCTCGACGTCGAGGGGATCGTGATCGGCGGCGGCCTCGGGGTGCGGCTCGGGCACCCCTACGCCAAGCGCATCGCCGACGCGATGCTGCCGCACCTGTTCGTCGAGCATGACCCGCCCCACGTGCACGTGGCCGCCCTGGGCGATCTGGGCGGGGCGATCGGGGCCTCGCTGCTGGTGCGCGAACAGGAGCCGGATGGCGCCACCGCCGGCGCCGCCGGGGCGGGCGGCTCCGCGCCGGGCGCGGGGGCCGGCGCTCGCCGCTCCTGACGGCCCTGCGAGCAGGCCGTTCGCGACTCCTGACCGCCGTGCGAGCCGCCGCGGAGGTGGCGAACAGAGGGCCGGATGGGCTCTATGTTGGACGGGATGCTGTCGTTCTGGCCGTCGATCGTGTTGCTGTCGATCGTGCAGGGGGCGCTCGTGGTACTCCCCGCCCCGCTCCGCGGCGAGCGCCTTGCGCGCCTGCGCAGCGGTCGCTGGGCGCTGATCCCGCCCCTGTCGGTGATCGGCTTCGTGTTCATCACGCGGGCTGCCGAAAACGCGAGCGCCGACGGGCTCACCTACCTGGCCCTGGTATGCGTGCCGGTGCTCGCGGCGCTGGCCCTGGGCGTGCTCGCGCGCGGCGCCAGGGGTGCGGCAGCGCTGCTCGTGATACCGCTGTTCGCGCTGGCGTGGGCCGACCCGGGGGATCTCCCGGGCCAGGCGGCGGCGCTGGCGCTGACGGGGCTAAGCTGCGTGTCGCTGGGGGTGCTGCTGGCGACGGTCACGCCCCCGCGGTGGCTGGCGTGGGGGATCGTGCTGATGGCACTCGCCGACGCGGCGCTGGTGACCGCCGACCTGCTGCAAGGCCCCAACGACGCACTCAACGCCGCCCACCCGGCGGCGGGGTTGCCGCGCCTGCAGAGCGCCGTGCTGGGGTCCGCGGTGATGGGCTACGGGGACCTGTTCATCGCGGCAGCGCTGGGGGCCCTGCTGGCGAGCGAGTTGGGCCTGGCCGAACAGCTGCGTGCCGCCGTGCTGGTGGCGGCGCTGGCGCTGCTGTTCGACCTGCTGTTCCTGGCGATCGACGAGCTGCCCGCGACCGTCCCGGTGGCGCTCGCGCTCATGGTGGTGCTCGTCAGTCGACGTCGAAGAGGCCTGCAGCCACTGCCTTCAGCGGCGGCGCCTTCCCGGCGGCTGCGTCCACCGCGGGCGGATCCGGTTCGACCCCCGCTCGCGCCGTGATCGTGCGCGCGCCGGCGTCGATCGGCGCCGGGGCCTGCACGTCCCTCCCGGAGCCCGCCCCCGCCTGCTCGATGCGCCGCACCTGCGGGATCACGCGGTGGTCGAAGGACCCCACCGCGTCGTTGTAGGCGCCGACCGCCGAGTCCAGCTGGCGGCCGAGCTTGGAGAGCGGCTCGGCGAAGCGGCCAAGGCGGCGGTGGAGCTCGCGGCCGCAGTCGGCGATCTCCCTCGCCGACTGCGCGATCAGCTCCTGGCGCCAGCCGTAGTGGACCGCCCACAGCAGTCCGATCAGGGTCGTGGGGGTGGCCAGCAGCACCTGCTCGGAGACCCCGTACTCGATCAGGGCGGGGTCCTCGGCCAGCGCCGCCTGGTAGATCCCGTCGGAGGGGATGAACATCACCACGAACTCCGGTGACAGCTCGAGCTGGCGCTGGTAGCCCTTCGAGGCCAGTTTCGTGATGTGCTCGCGCGTCTGGCGCGCGTGGCGCAGGGCGTGCAGCTCGCGCTCGCCCTCGTCGGAGGCCTCGATCGCCGACAGGTACCCGTCGAGCGGGACCTTCGAGTCGACCACCACCACCTTCCCGCCGGGCAGCCGCACCAGCATGTCGGGCCGCAGGCCCCCGTCCTCGCCCGCGATCGTGTGCTGCTCGAAGAAGTCGCAGTGCTCGACCATGCCCGCCATCTCGACCACGTTGCGCAGCTGCAGCTCTCCCCACGCGCCCCGCGTGGCCGGGCGCCGAAGCGCGGTGGCGAGGTTGGCGGCCTCGTCGCGCAGCGTGCCCACCCCCTCGCCGAGCTGGCGGACCATCTGTGCGAGCTCCCCCTGGGCCTTCACCCGCTCGCGCTCCAGGCGCCCGATCTCGCCCTCCATGCGCACGAGCCGCTCGGTGACCGGCCCCACGACACCCTTGATCTCCTCCGTGCGCCGCGCCATCTCGCCGGCGGCGCGCTCCTCGTCGGCCCGGCGGGCGTCGCTGATCCGCTGTGCGAGCGAGTCGCCGGTGCGGCTCAGCACCTCGCTGGTGAGCGTGGCGAGCTGCTCCTGAGCGTCGTGGCCCCGACGGCGCACGAGGGCCGCGCAGGCGACACCCGCGATCGCTCCCGCGAGCACGGCGAGCACGATCAGCGCTGCCATCGGCTGTCTCTCCTGCGCGCTGGCATGGGCCAGCCAATATCCCATCGCCGGCGGACGAACCGGCGACGGACGCCGAACGCGGCGCCCAGGCGGTCCGCCCCCCGGTCAACCGGGCGCCCCGAGCCTGTTAAGGAGTCGGAGGGGGAGCGGTCGCCGCGAGCGGCTCGCCCGCCGGGGCGGGCCCGGCGCCCGCCGCCGCCATCCGCGCGGACGCCTCTTCCAAAATCCCCAGCATCGCCGGCGCGGCGGGCACCAGGCGCCCCCCGCCCGGAACCAGCGCGATCACCGTCCGCATCGGCGGGGCCGGCGTGAGCGCGCGGATCACGATGTCCTCGCGCACCACCGACAGGGCGAGCTGCGGGATCAGGGCGACCCCCACGCCCGCCGCCACCAGCCCCTGGACGGTCTGGTAGTCGTCGCTCTCGAAGGCCACCCGGGGGTCGAAGCCGGCCGCCAGGCAGCTGCGCACGACGTGCAGCGCGCACGGGCTGGAGCCCGACGTCTGCACCCAGGCTTCCCCGGACAGCTCCTCCAGGCGGATCGAGGAGCGCCGCGCCAGCCGGTGCTCGCGCGGCAGCGCCAGGTGCAGCGGGTCCGAGAGCAGCTCTACGCGCGTCTCGCCCGAGGCGGAGAAGCTCTGGCCGGGGAACTCGAACACCAGCGCCAGGTCGAGCTCCCCGGCGCGCAGGCGGGGTGCGATCTCCTCGGGCTCGCCCTCGGCCAGCGTCAGCTCGACGTCGGGGTAGCTGGAGCGGAAGCGGGCGATGGCCAGCGGCATCAGGGTGGCGCCGGCGGTCGGAAAGGAGGCCACACGCAGGCGGCCCCCGCGCAGGCCCGCGATCGCCGCCAGCGCCGCGTCGGCGGCCTCCAGGCGCCCGAGGATGCCCTCGGCGTGACCCACCAGCATCTGTCCGGCCGCGGTCAGGCTCACGCCGCGGGGATGGCGCTCGAGCAGCACCATCCCGGTTTCCGCCTCGAGCGCCGCGATCTGCTGGGAGACGGCGGACTGGGTGTAGGACAGCTCGGCCGCCGCGGCCGACAGCGAGCCGCGGTAGGCGACCTCCGTGAGGATCTTCAGGCGCGTCACGTTAAGCATTAGCCCCGCTTATAATAGACCTAACAACTCTTACTTGGACTGATGGCAGGAGAGTGCCACCATGGTCCCGAACGACTAGACGAAACCCCCAGGCATTCGGGCCGCACCCGAGCCGCACCGCACAAGGAGCACAGACATGGCCAGCAAGATCATCGTTTCCTACGACGGGACCGCCAACGAGGACGACGCGGTCGCCCTCGGCGCCCTGTTCGCCGGTGCCGGCGCGAAGGTCGCCCTCGCGTACGTGCGCCACACCCCGGACGCCGACGACGCGCGCGAGACGCTCGCCCGCGGCGCCGAGCTGCTCGGCAACCCGGCAGCGGAGACGTTCGTCGTCACCGACCGCTCGACCCCCGACGGCCTGGCTGCGCTCGCCCGCGACCAGGGCGCCGAGATGATCGTGTTCTGCTCGGACTCCCACACCGCCAAAGGACACGTTGCGATCGGCAACTCCGCCCAGCGGCTGATCGAAGGCGGCTCGACGGCCGTGGCGATCGCACCGGTCGACTTCGCGGAGCGTGCCTCCAACGCGGGCATCGGCACGATCGTGGCCGTCAGCGACGGCGACGGCGGCGCCCGTGAGACCGCCGGCTCGCTCGCCGGCTCGCTGGGCGCGACGGTCGCTCCGGTCGTCAACGACGACGCCGGCCTGATCGTGCTCGACTCCCGCGCCGGCACCGAGCCGGGGAGGGTGTCGATCAGCTCCTCCGCCGGCTACCTCGTCGACGTCGCGCGCTGCCCGGTGCTCGTGCTCCCGCGCGGGGGTGCGATCGCGTTCGGCTCCTCGCCGGCCGCGGCCCACGCCGCCTAGGAACTACACCTGGAGCGGCTCCCCTGCGCTCCCGTCACGTCCCGCGCCCGGCGCGCGGGACGTAGCGGGCCAGCAGCGCCCGCACCAGCGCCGAGGAGAGGTCGATCGCGCCCCCGAGCAGGTGACCGAACGGGCCCGTCCGGAGCCACGCCTCCAGTCGCTGCATCCTCGAAAAGCCGCTCCGTCCCGCCACCCCTCGCACGGTATCGTGGCGGCGTGGCCGTAGCTCTGAACACACAGGTCACCGAGCTGGGCGACTCGCGTGTGCGGGTCGAGGTGCAGGTGCCGCCCGACGAGGTCGAGCAGCGCGTGCAGCGGACCGCGCGCCAGCTCGGGCGCGACCTCAAGCTCCCGGGCTTCCGCCGCGGGAAGGTGCCCGCGCCGATGGTGATCCAGCGGGTGGGGCGCGAGGCCGTGCTCGAGGAGGCCGTGCGGGACACCCTCTCCAGCTGGTACTCCGACGCGATCGAGGACGCCGGCATCGTGCCGGTGGGCGATCCCAAGGTCGACCTCGACGCGCTCCCCGAGCAGGGCCAGGCGCTGAGCTTCTCGATCGAGATCGGGGTCCTGCCCAAGGCTCGCCTGGGGGAGTACCTCGGCGTCGATGCTCCCCGCCGCGAGCCGGTGGTCGCACCCGAGCAGCTCGACGCCGAGCTCGAGGCCGTGCGCGAGCGCCTGGCGCGGCTGGAGACGGTGCAGCGGCCCGCCGCCGCCGGCGACTTCGTGGTGATCGACTACGTCGGCCGGCTGGCCGGCGAGGACGGCGAGCCCGGGGACCCCTTCGCCGGGGGCGAGTCCCGCGACCAGCTGGTCGAGCTCGGCTCGGGCAGGCTGATCCCCGGCTTCGAGGAGGCGCTCGTGGGGGCCTCCGCCGGGGACGTCCGCGAGGTGCCGCTCACGTTCCCGCCCGACTACGGCGCCGAGCAGCTGGCGGGCCGGCAGGCGAGCTTCGAGGTGACCGTCAAGGAGGTCAAGACCAAGGAGCTGCCGCCGCTCAACGACGACCTCGCACTCGACAGCGGCTTCGACGACCTCGAGCAGCTGAAGGGGGAGATCTCGCAGGGGCTGCTGGCGGCCGACGAGGCCAGCGCCGAGGCGGAGTTCCGCCAGGCCGCGCTCGACACGGTCGTGGGCGGCGCCCAGGTCGACCTCACCCCCGAGCTGATCGATGCCCGTGCCAGCGAGATGTGGGAGCGGATGCTGCACTCGCTCTCCCACCGGGGGATCACCCGTGAGAGCTACCTGCGCCTCAGCGGCAACCGCGAGGAGGAGGTGCTCGCCGAGCTGCGCCCCGAGGCCGAGCTGGCCCTGCGCCGCGAGGCGGTGATCACCGCCGTGGTGGCGGCCGAGCAGATCAGCCCGAGCGACGAGGACGTGCTCGAGGCGCTGGCTCCCACGGCCGAGCGCGAAGGCGTCGAGGCCGGCGAGCTGCTGGAGCGGCTGCGCAGCTCGGGCAGGCTCGAAGAGCTGCGCGAGGAGCTCGCGGCGCGCCAGGCGATAGACCTGATCGCCGAGCGGGCCACGCCGATCGAGCCCGGCCGGGCGCGGGCCCGCGAGCAGCTGTGGACGCCCGACAAGGCGGCCGGCGCCTCCGAGCAGGCCGCCGAGGCCGACAAGCCCCCTGCAAGGCTGTGGACCCCCGATCGCTAGCCTCTAGAGGAATCCGGTCGGCGAAGTGAAACAAAGGCGAGGATCATGAGCCCACTTGTCCCAATGGTCGTCGAGCAGACCTCGCGCGGCGAGCGCGCGTTCGACATCTACAGCAGGCTGCTCAACGAGCGGATCATCTTCCTCGGCACGCCCGTGGACGACCAGATCGCGAACCTGATCGTGGCGCAGCTGCTGCACCTCGAGTCAGAGGACCCCGAGAAGGACGTCTCGCTGTACATCAACTCACCCGGCGGGTCGGTGTACGCGGGCCTGGCGATCTACGACACGATGCAGTTCATCAAGCCCGACGTGCAGACGATCTGCGTGGGCATCGCGATGTCGATGGGGGCTCTGCTGCTGGCCGGGGGAGCCCACGGCAAGCGCATGGCGCTCCCCAACGCGAAGATCCTGATCCACCAGGTCTCCTCGAGCTTCCAGGGCCAGGCCACGGACATCGAGATCCACGCGAAAGAGATCATCGACGTGCGCCGGCGCCTGGATGAGATCATTGCCAAGCACACGGGCAAAGACCTCGAGGAGGTCCGCCGTGACACCGAGCGCGACTACTTCATGAGCTCCGAGGAAGCCAAGAAATACGGCATCATCGACAGGGTGATCTCCGAGCACTAGCTCCTCGAGGGCTACCTGCGGCACCCACAGGGGAGACCTACAGCGGGACATGGCACGGCCGACAGACTCCAACGAGCAGCTGCTCTGCAGCTTCTGTGGCAAGTCCCAGCGCCAGGTCAAGAAGCTGATCGCAGGGCCGGGCGTCTACATCTGCGACGAGTGCATCGATCTCTGCAACGAGATCATCGACGAGGAGCTGGCTGCCCCGCCGTCGTTCGACATCGAGAACCTGCCCAAGCCGCGCGAGATCTACGAGGTCCTCGACGAGTACGTGGTCGGCCAGGAGGCCTCCAAGCGCACGCTCTCGGTGGCCGTCTACAACCATTACAAGCGCGTCCAGATGATGATGTCCGGCGATACGGACATCGAGCTGCAGAAGTCCAACATCCTGCTGCTCGGACCCACCGGCTGCGGCAAGACGCTGCTCGCACAGACGCTGGCCCGCACGCTGAACGTCCCCTTCGCAATCGCCGACGCCACCGCCCTGACCGAGGCCGGGTACGTCGGTGAGGACGTCGAGAACATCCTGCTGAAGCTGATCCAGGCGGCCGACTACGACGTCAAGAAGGCCGAAACCGGGATCATCTACATCGACGAGGTCGACAAGATCGCCCGCAAGGCCGACAACCCGTCGATCACGCGCGACGTCTCCGGCGAGGGGGTCCAGCAGGCGCTGCTGAAGATCCTCGAGGGCACCCAGGCCTCGGTGCCCCCGCAGGGCGGGCGCAAGCATCCCCACCAGGAGTTCCTGACGATCGACACGACCAACGTGCTGTTCATCTGCGGTGGCGCGTTCGCCAACCTCGACGGCGTGATCGAGCGGCGCATCGGCCACAAAGGGGTCGGCTTCGCCGCCGCGATCGAGGCCAAGGCCGAACGCGACCAGGGGGAGGTGTTCGAGCACTGTCTGCCCGAGGACCTGATCGAATACGGGCTGATCCCCGAGTTCATCGGGCGCCTGCCGGTGATGTCCGCCGTGCACCAGCTCACGCGCGACGATCTCGTCTCGATCCTCGTCGAACCCCGCAACGCGCTCGTCAAGCAGTTCCAGCGGTTCTTCGCCTTCGACGGGATCGAGCTCGTGTTCTCCGAGGAATCGCTCGTGGCCGTCGCCGAGAAGGGGCTCGAGCGCGAAACCGGCGCCCGCGGCCTGCGCTCGATCATCGAGGAGATTCTGCTCGAGGTGCAGTTCGAGCTGCCGTCGCGGCGCGACGTGAAGAAGTGCGTCGTGACGAAGGAGACCGTCGAGAAGGGCCTGACCCCCACGCTCGTCACCGAAGCCGCTCCCGAGGAGCCCGAGGAGCGCTCGTTGCGCGAGGAGTCGGCCTAGCCGGCCGGGGCAGGATCGCCGCGATGGCAACGTCCTCCAGCAGAGCGTCGAAGGCCGCCAAGCTGCTCGACGAGCTGCCGCTGGCCGAGCTGCTGCAGGGCGCGATCGCGATCTCCAGCCGCTGGATCCGGCTGACGGCGAAGGACCGCTCGCGCCTGCTCGACCTGCTGGGCGAGTCCAAAGGGGTCCTCACGAGGCTGAGCCCGAAGGAGCGCAAGGAACTGCGCCGGCTCGCCGGCAGGCTCGACCTCGCCGGGCTCGCGCGCGAGCTGAGCGGGCTCGGCAGGGACTGGCGCAAGCGCCGCGGACGCAGGCGCCGGCGCTCCAGGTGAGCACCTCCGCGGAGCCACCCGCCCCGGCGGCGGACGAGCTCGACGCGCTCTCCACCGAGGAGCTGCACGACCGTGCGGTCGCCCGCGCCGAGCGTCACCTCGACGTGAGGTTCTTCTGGCGTCTGCTGGAGGCGATCCCGGGCGCCCAGGCCGTGGCCGGCGACACCGGCGAGGCCGAGTACGACGTGCAGTTCTCCAAAGGCCTGATCAGCGACGCCCTGCATAGCGGTGAGGGGGAGCTGGGGGAGGCGCTGCGGCCCCTGTTCCTCGAGTACCTGCGCAGCCACCCCGACGCACACGGCTAGGCCGCAACGGGGGCACACCACACGTGAACGGACAGGAGCGGCCCACACCCGCCCGCGCGTCCTCCCGGCAGGAGCAGGCCGAAGGCCAGCTGCGCTCGCTCGAGCTGTTCGGGATGCGCTTCGGCCTGGACCGGATGCGCAGGATGATGACCGCCCTGGGCTCGCCCGAGCGCTCCTTCGAGGCGGTGCACGTGCTCGGCACCAACGGCAAGTCCTCGACCACCCGCATGACCGCCGCGATCCTCGAGCGTCACGGGCTGCGCACCGGCGCCTACCTGTCGCCCCACCTCGTGTCCTACTGCGAGCGCGTGCTGGTGGGCGAGCGCGAGATGGATCCCGACGGCTTCGCCGACGCGGTCTCCCGTGCCGCCTGGGCGGCCGAGCGCGTCAACCGCACGCTCGCCGGTGACGACCACGTCACCCAGTTCGAACTGCTGACGGCGGCCGCCTTCTGGCACCTCGCCGACGCGGGCGTGGAGGTCGCCGCCGTGGAGGCCGGGCTGGGCGGCCGCTACGACGCCACCAGCGTGCTCGACGCGCCCGTCACGGTGCTCACCAACGTCGGCCTGGAGCACACCCGCTGGCTAGGACCCACGGTTCGCCACATCGCCGAGGAGAAGCTCGCCGCCGTGGCTCCCGGCGCCGTGCTCGTGCTGGGCGGGGACCTCGACGAGCAGGCGCTCGCGGTCGCCCGGCGCGTGGCCGCCCAACGGGAGGCGCGGCTGGTGCGCGCCGATCCCCCCGCAGCCGGCCTGCGGCTGGGGGCCGCGGGAGAGTTCCAGCGGAGCAACTTCGCGCTCGCCCGCGCTGCCGCCCGCGCCTACCTCAAGCACGCGGGCATCCCCATCAGCGAGCAGGCGGTCGCGGCGGCGGCCGCCGAGACCGAGGTACCCGGCCGCCTGCAGGTCGTGGACGAGGACCCCCTCACGATCCTCGACGGCGCCCACAACCCCCACGCCGTGGACTCGTTGCTGCGGTCGCTGCCCGCGCTGGTCGGCGAGCGGCCGCTGGCGCTGGTGCTCGGCGTGCTCGACGACAAGGACGCGGCGGCGATGCTGGCGGCACTGCTGGCCCGTGCCCGGCGGGCCTGGTTCGTGGCGCCCCCGAGTCCCCGCGCACTGCCCCCCGCGACGCTCGCCTCGCTCGCCAGGCAGCTCGGCTTCGGCTCCGCCGAGTCCGGCGCGACGCTGCAGGCGCTGGAGGAGGCGCAGCGGTGGGCGCGCGAGCACGGCGGCGCGGTGCTCGTGACCGGCTCGGTGTACCTCGTCGGCGAGGTCCTCGCGCAGGGGGTCGCCCGGTGAACGAGCAGGGCCCATCGGTGCTTCGGATGGTTGGTCTCGTGGCGGGCGTGGTGGCGCTCGTGATCCTCGTTTTCTTCGCTGCCGGCTATGGCTTCGGCCGGTTGTTTCTCTAAACTCCGAGCCCCGATGCCACCGCTCGCGTACTTCGGGATCGAAAGCAGCGGCTTCAGCCTCGCGGTCAATCTGCTGATCCTGTTCCTGGCAGTCCTGTACTTCTCGCTGATCTACTGGACCTTCCAGGATGCGCGCCGGCGCATCGCCGATCCGGTGATGGTGGGGCTGGCCACGTTCGTGGCCTGCTTCCCGTTCGCGGGCCCGGTGATCTACATGATCCTGCGCCCGCCCGAGTTCCTCGAGGACGTGCGCGAGCGCGAACTGGAGCTCGAGACGGCCGAGGCGCGCCTCGCGCAGATCCACCGCGGCCAGTGCCCCTACTGCGACTACCGCATCGAGCGCGAGTTCGTGCGCTGCCCGAGCTGCCTGCGCAAGCTCAAGGAGCGCTGTGCCAACTGCTCGCGCCCGCTCGACCAGGCGTGGACGATCTGCCCCTACTGCGAGGCCGACGTGCCGGGCGTGTCCTCGCCCCGCGTGCGCCGCCGGCGCGGCGGGGCCGTCGAGGGGGAGCTCTCGCCGCCGCCGTACGAGCGCCCGCTCGCACCGGAGGAGACGCCCGAGCCGGCGATCACGACCGAGTCCTCGATCGTGGCCGAGTCCTCGATCGCGGCCGAGACCGCGATCACGACCGAGCCGGCGATCACCGCTGGGGACGGCACCGCCAGCGCCGCCGAGCGCCGCAGCGAACGCCGCGCCGCCGAACGCCGCGCCTCCGCCGGCGCCCGCACCGCCGCCGCCAGGCGACCCCGCCCGGCACCATAACCGCCCGCCTGCGACCCTGACCCCTCCCGAGCGCAGATGAACGTGCAGCGAACGCTGATCCTCGTCAAGCCGGACGCCTTCGCCCGCGGGCTGACCGGGGAGATCATCGCCCGCTTCGAGCGCAAGGGCCTGCGCATCGCCGCGCTGCGCTCGCTGACGCTCGAGCGGGAGCTCGCCGAACGCCACTACGCCGAGCACGCCGAGCGGCCGTTCTTCGGCGAGCTCGTGGACTTCATCACCTCGGGGCCGCTGGTGGCGCTGGTGCTCGAAGGCCACGAGGCGATCGTCGCCGCCCGCCAGGTGATCGGCGCGACCAACCCGCTGGAGGCGGCGCCGGGCAGCATCCGCGGCGACTTCGCCCTGCAGACCGGCGAGAACATGGTCCACGGCTCGGACTCGCCGGCCTCCGCCGAGCGCGAGACCGCGCTGTTCTTTGGCGACCTCCACTAGCTCCCCGGCCAAGCCCCGCCCCCTCGTGCTGGCGTCGGGCTCGCCCCAGCGGCGGGCGATCCTGCAGCGCCTCGGCGTCCCCTTCACCGTGCGCGTCCCCGAGGTGGCGGAGGCCGGGCAGGGCGAGCCGGTGGCGCTGACGCTCGCCAACGCGCTCGCCAAGGCACGGGCCGCGCAGCGGCCCGGCGCGGATGAGACCGTGCTGGGGTGCGACACGATCGTCACGTTCGAGGGCGGCGTGTTCGGGAAGCCCGCCGACTCCGAACAGGCGGAGCTGATGCTGCGGAGGCTCTCCGGGCGCACCCACGAGGTGGTCAGCGGGCTCGTGCTGCTCGACGGCGAGCGGCGGCGCGAGACGCACGCGCGCACGCGGGTGACGTTCCGCGAGCTCGACGAGCCCCTGCTGCGCTGGTACCTGGAGCTCGGCGAGTGGCGCGGACGAGCCGGTGGCTACGCGATCCAGGGGGCCGGCAGCGCGCTCGTGCGCGCGCTCGAGGGGGACTACGAGAACGTCGTCGGGCTGCCGCTGGCGGGGCTGCTGGACATCGGCCCGGAGCTGCTGCAGGGGCGACTCCCCGAGGCGGGCCAAAGGTGAGAAATCGCTGCAAAAGCACTCCCATCCTGGCCGGGGCTCCGCAGGCGTTCGCTAGACTGCGCCCCCGGGTGCGCCGAGGTACCGCCGCCCGGGACGCCGCGCCGCCCGCGGCTCGGCCTGTCCGGTCCCCCGCGCGTGTGCCCTCCCTCCCGACATGGGCATGCTCAGCTATCTGACAGGTTTCGGCGGTCGCGACATGGCGGTCGATCTAGGCACCGCCAACACGCTCGTGTACGTGCGCGGCCGCGGGATCGTGCTGTCCGAGCCAAGCGTGGTCGCGATCGACTCGCGCAGCGGCGAAGTCCACGCCGTGGGCATCGAGGCGAAGCGCATGCTCGGCCGCACGCCGGGGACGATCCAGGCGATCAGGCCGCTGAAGGACGGCGTGATCGCCGACTTCGACGTCACCGAGCAGATGCTGCGCCACTTCATCCAGAAGGTGCACCAGAACCGCTGGGCCCACCCGCGCGTGGTCGTGTGCGTCCCCTCCGGTGTGACGGGCGTGGAGAAGCGCGCCGTCGAGGAGGCGTGCCTGTCGGCCGGCGCGCGCACCGCCTACCTGATCGAGGAGCCGATGGCGGCCGCGATCGGCGCCGGGCTGCCCGTGGGGGAGCCGACGGGCTCGATGGTCGTGGACATCGGCGGGGGGACCTCCGAGGTGGCCGTGATCTCGCTCGGAGGGATCGTCGTGTCGCAGTCGATCCGCGTCGGCGGCGACGAGATGGACGAGGCGATCATCAACTACGCCAAGCGCGAGTACAAGCTGCTGATCGGACAGCAGACCGCCGAGGAGCTGAAGCTCGAGATCGGCTCGGCGTGCCCGATGTCCGAGGAGCTGCAGGCCGAGATCCGCGGGCGCGACATGGTCGCCGGGCTGCCGAAGACGGTGGTGCTGACCAGCGAGGAGATCCGCCAGGCGCTGGAGGAGCCCCTCAACCAGATCATCGACGCCGTCAAGGAGACGCTCGACCGCACGCCCCCCGAGCTCGCCTCGGACATCATGGACCGGGGGATCATGCTCGCCGGGGGCGGCTCGCTGCTGCAGGGGCTCGACGAGCGCCTGCGCGAGGAGACGCAGATGCCCGCCCACCTGGCCGAGTCCCCGCTGACGTGCGTGGCGGTCGGCTCCGGGCGCTCGCTGGAGGAGTTCGAGGCGATCCACCGCTCCAACCGCAACTCCCGCAATCGCCGGCGCCGGTGAGTCGCCCTGCTGGCGGCCGGCCGCCCGCCGCGGGGGTACTCTTGTGCGTGAACGCTCCGGAAGGCTTGCTCGGTGCATGACAAGACCGTGCGGAGACGGCGAGCGGTGCTGGTGCTGCTCGTCGTGCTCTCGCTGCTACTGCTGACGGCATATTTCGGCGAGTCCCCCAGCGGGCGCCTGCACGGCGTGCAGCGCGCCTTCCTGACGGTGGTCTCGCCGATCCAGAACGGCGCCAACAAGGCGCTGAAGCCCGTGCGCGACACGATCGGCTGGTTCGGCGACACGCTCAACGCCAAAGGCCAGCGCGACAAGCTCAAGCGCGAAAACAACGCGCTGCGCAAGCAGCTGGTCGCCGAGCAGGGCGAAAAAACCTCCCTGCGGCAGCTGCAGGCGCTGTACCACCTCGATCAGCTGGGGGCGGGCGAGTACCACCCGGTGACGGCCACGGTGGTCGGGAAATCCCCCAACATCTGGTACTCGACGGTTACGATCGACGCCGGCAGCAACGCCGGCGTGCACGTCGACGACCCTGTCGTCAACGGCGAAGGGCTGGTCGGCAAGGTCGCCCAGGTCGCCTCCGACGGCGCCTACGTGGACCTCATCACCGACAGCTCGATGGGCGTCTCGGCGCGCCTGGGCAAGAGCACTGCCACCGGCATCGTGCAGCCTAAAGTGGGAGAACCCGGGGACCTGCTGCTGCAGTACCTGCCCTCCACCACCCAGCCCAACCGGGGCGAATTCGTCGTCACCTCGGGCACCGTCGCGAGCCCCGACGACTCGCTGTACCCGCCGGGGCTGCTGATCGGGCAGGTGACCTCCGTCAACGAAGAAACCGGCTTCAAGTCGGTCAACGTGCGTCCCGCGGTGAACCTCCAGAACCTCGACATCGTGCAGGTGCTGACCTCGAGCGCGGGCTCCCGCGCGGCGGGCATCGCCAGCCTCGCCGAGCAGCTGCCCGCCGGCAAGGGCGACGCGGGGACGGAAGCCGGCGCCGAACAGTACGCCTCCGCCGGGGGCGGCGGGTGAGCTCCGGCGGGTCTGCCTCCCTGCCCCTGCGCCTGGCGGCGATGCTGGTGCTGGTCACGTTCGTACAGGTGGGCGTGATCTCGGAGATCCCCGTGTTCGGCGTCAACGCCGACCTGTCGCCGCTGCTGGTGGCGTTCGTGGGGCTCCTGTGCGGCTCCACCGTGGGTGCCACCTACGGCTTCGCCACCGGGCTGCTGGTCGACCTGCTGCTGCTGCAGACGCTCGGTCTGAGCTCGCTGATCTTCACGCTCGTGGGCTACTTCTGCGGGCGCGTGCGTGAGCTGCGCGACCCCCAGGCGGCGCTCACGCCGCTGCTCGTGGGAGCCGCCGCCGTGGCGGCCTCGCTGGTGGGCTACTCGCTGATGGAGTTCATGCTCGGCGTGGACGCGCCCGTGAGCCTCGAGCTGCTGCGCCAGATCGTGCTCGTGACGCTCGTCGACGCGATCATCGCCGTGCCCCTGTGGCTGCTCGTGCGGGCCTGGCTGGAGAGCGCGCTGCCCGATGACCCGCGCCGTCGCCGTCGCCGTCGCCGCGCGTACACGACCGGCGGGCTGAGCCCGCTGTCGCGCTCGTGAGCGCGATCGAGCCGGCCGGCGGGCGCGAGCCGCGCATGCCGGTGTCCCCGCAGATGGCGCTGCGGGTGGCGATCATCGGCGGCGTCGCGATGGTCCTCTTCGGGGTGATCTTCTTCCGCCTCTGGTACCTGCAGATCCTGTCCGGCGAACAGTACGTCCAGCAGGCCAACGCCAACCGCGTGCGCGACCTGCCGATCCCGGCCCCGCGCGGGGAGATCACCGACCGCACCGGCCAGACGCTGGTCTCCAGCCGGGTCACCAACGCGGTCCAGATCGTGCCCTCGGCGCTGCCCCCGCAGGGGCGGCCGCGGCTGCACCTGTACGCCAAGCTCGGCCGCCTGCTGGGGATGAGCCCGGCCCACGTTCAGGCGCTCGTGATCCGCGGGCGCACCCAGCTGCCCTACGCGCCGGTCACGATCAAGACCGACGCGGGCGCCGGGGTGCTGACGGTGCTGGGCGAGCGCTCGAGCGAGTTCCCCGGGGTGCTGCAGACCCCGGTCTCGATCCGCGACTACCCGTGGGGTGACATGGCCGCCCAGGTGCTCGGCTACGTCGGCGACATCTCTGGGCCGGAGCTCAAGTTGAAACCCTTCCACGGCGTCGAACAGGGCACGATCGTGGGCCAGGAAGGGCTCGAGTACTACTACGACCGCTACCTGCGCGGGACACCCGGGGTGGAGCGCGTGGAGGTCAACGCCAACGGCTACCCGGTCCCCAGCCGCCTGGCCCCGACCCACCCCAAGGCGGGACACGCGCTGCAGGTGACGCTCGACCTGGGCCTGCAGAAGGAGAGCGAAAAGGCGCTCCTGCAGGGGATCTCCAACGCCCGTGCGGGGGGTAAACCGGCGGTCGCCGGGGCGTTCGTGGCGATGGACCCGCGCAACGGCGAAATCCTCGCGCTCGGCTCCTACCCGTCGTTCAACCCGAACCGCTTCGCCAGACCCATGACCCAGCACGAATACGAACAGCTCGAGGGCAGCGGCTCGGCCGCCGGCCCGCTCACCGACAGGGCCGTCAACGGCACCTATCCGACCGGCTCCACGTTCAAGCCGATCACCGCCATGGCGGCGCTCGAAGGCGGCGTCATCACACCAGAAGAAGGGCTCGGCGCGGGCCAGTGCATCTCCGTCTCGACCGAGCAGTTCTGCAACGCCGGCAAGGCCGACTACGGCGCCGTCGGCCTCGTGCAGGCGCTGAAGGTCTCCTCCGACACGTACTTCTTCGAAGTCGGCGAGCGCGCCAACTCCTACGGCAACGTGATCCAGCACAAGGCCCACCAGCTCGGCGTCGGCCAGGACACGGGCGTCGACCTGCCGAGCGAGTTCGAAGGCGTCGTCCCCGACGCCGCCTGGCGCCAGCGCAAGAACCACGAGCAGATCGCCTGCGAACGCACCCACCCGCACGGCAGCTGCGCGATCGTCAGCGAAGTCCGCCCCTGGAGCGTCGGCGACGACATGCACCTGGCCGTCGGCCAGGGCGACCTGCTGACCGACCCGCTGCAGATGGCGGTCGCCTACTCGACGCTCGCCAACGCCTACATCAACGACGGCAACGGCGTCGTCGTGACCCCCCACATCGGCAAGCAGATCGACGAATCCGGCGGCGGGCTGCTGCAGACCCTGAGCTTCCCGCCCCGTCGCCACGTGCACCTCGACCCCACCGACCTGGGTCTGGTGATGCAGGGGATCCACGAGGCCGCCAGCGAGGCCGGCGGCACCTCGGCCGACGTGTGGAGCGGCTGGGATCAGTCGGCCCACCCCGTGTACGGGAAGACCGGCACCGCCCAGCACGAAGCCGAAGGCCAGGAAGACCAGTCCTGGTACATGTGCTACATCGGCGACCCCCGGCGCCCGATCGTGATCGCGGTGACCGTCGAGCAGGGCGGCTTCGGCGCCGAAACCGCCGCCCCGATCGCCCGCCTGATGGCCTCCGAGTGGTTCGGAGCGCCCGAGAAATTCGTAGCCGGCTCCTCCAAGACGCTGTGAGACCAACCGCGCCGTGAACCCGCTCAGCCCGATCACGCCCACCCAGGAGCGCGCGCCGGAGTCGCTGTCGCTGCCGCGGATCCCGCTGGACCCGCTGTTGACGCTGGCCGTGATCGGCCTCGCCGTGTGCTCGGTGGTGACCCTGTCGGACTCGACCCGCAACCTGATCCCGGGAAACCCGAGCTACTACACCACCCGCCAGGGCGTATACCTCGGGCTCGGCCTGGTGGCGATGCTGGGGCTCTCGCGGCTGGACTACTCCCACCTGCGGCGCCTGAAAGTCGCGATCTACGTGGTCCTGCTCCTGTCCATCCTGGCGGTGCTCGGGGCCGGCCACGCCAGCAACGGCGCCCAGCGGGCGATCAACTTCCCGTTCTTCTCCTTCCAGGCCTCCGAGCTCGGCAAGATCCTGCTGATCGTCTCGCTGGCGGCGCTGCTGGTGGACCGCGCGCGGGAGCTGCGCAGCCGCGACACGACCGCGCGCGTGATGCTCGCCGCGCTGATCCCGGCGACGCTGGTGATCGCCCAGCCCGACCTCGGCTCGGGGCTCGTGTACATGGCGATCGCGGCGATGCTGCTGTTCGTCGCGGGCACGCCGTGGCGCCACCTGGCGGCGCTGGCGGCGATCGTGGCGGTGTCGATCACGTTCATCCTGGTCGCCGCCCCCGCGGTCGGGGTGCACGTGCTCAAGCCCTACCAGGTGAACCGTCTGACGGCCTTCCTGCATCCCTCCTCCAACCCCCAGAAACAGGGCTACCAGCAGCAGGAGTCGAAGATCGCGATCGGCGCCGGGCAGAAGACCGGCTGGCACGGCGAAGGGGGCCAGATCCCCGACGGCTACGTCCCCGAGAGCAACACCGACTTCGTGTTCGCGGCCGTCGGCGAACAGTTCGGGTTCGTCGGCGCGGGGCTGGTGCTGCTGCTCTACGGGGTCCTGATCTCGCGCTCGCTGAGGATCACGCTGATGAGCAAGGACCTGTTCGGTTCGCTGATCGCGGCCGGGGTAGCGGCTATGCTCATGTTCCAGGTCTTCGTCAACGTTGGGATGACCATTGGAATCATGCCTATCACCGGGGTCACGCTGCCACTCATGAGCTACGGCGGCTCCTCGGTGATCACGATCATGTTGGCGGTCGGCCTGCTGCAGTCGATCTACGTGCGGGCGCGCGCCTCAGCCGCTCTGAAGGGCCGGGTGCCGCGCCTCTAGGTCGCGAGAACAAGATGCGTACGTCAGCCGAGCATCGCCACACCAGCCGAGGCCCTCTCCGAGCGCGCCGTGTATGCGCGCGCCGGCGCCCGGCTGTCTGCTCCGCACTCCCCCACATCGAAAGATTGGTTCAAATTGAAAAAGCAAGTACTCGTAAGCGTGGACCGCGCGGAGACGCGCGTCGCGCTCATGGAGGCCGCGGGAGCTCCCGCGGCCGCCCGCTCCTCATCCCGCAGCCGCAGCCGCAGTGGCGGCGCGAAAGATCCTTACCGGGTCGCTGAGCTCTACATAGAGCGCCGCGGCCAGCGCTCGATCGTCGGGAACATCTACAAGGGCAAGGTCGACAACGTCCTGCCCGGCTTGGAGGCCGCCTTCGTGGACATCGGCCTCGAGAAGAACGGCTTCCTGCACGTCGACGAGATCGTGCTCCCCGGCGTGGAGGCGCCCCGCCGCGGCCGCGGCGGCGGGCGCAGGATCTCCGAGCTGCTGAAGCCCGGCCAGGAGATCGTCGTGCAGGTCGTCAAGGACCCGCTCAAGACGAAGGGCGCGCGCCTGTCGATGGAGCTCACGATCGCCGGGCGCTACATGGTCTACGCCCCCACCGGCGAGGGCGTGGGCGTGTCCCGGCGCCTGGAGGACCGCGAGCGCGCCCGCCTGCGCCGCCAGACCGCCGGGCTCGAGCTGGGGGAGGGGGGCGTGATCATCCGCACCGCCGCCCACGGCGCCAAGCGCGAGGACTTCGAGCGTGAGCTCAAGTACCTGCACAAGCTCCACGAGGTGCTCGAGAAGCGCGTCGAGGACACCCCCGCCCCGGGCCTCGTGTTCCAGGAGGCCGACCTCTCGGTGCGCGTCGTGCGTGACATCTTCTCGGCCCACTTCGAGCGGGCGATTGTCGACGACGAGCAGCAGCACCACCGGCTCGTGTCGTTCTTCACCCGCACCGCCCCGGAGCTCGTCGAGCGCGTCGAGCTGTGGCAGGAGAGCGAGCCGCTGTTCGAGGCCTTCGGCGTGGACAAGGCGATCGAGGGTGTGCTCTCGCGCCGCGTGGACCTGCCCAGCGGGGGCTACCTGATCATCGACTACGCCGAGGCGCTGACGGTGATCGACGTCAACTCCGGGAGCTTCATCGGCCGCGGCAAGGGCGCCGGCCTGGAGGACACGATCACCAAGACCAACCTCGAGGCCGCCGAGGAGGTCGTCAACCAGCTGCGGCTGCGCGACATCGGCGGGATCATCGTGATCGATTTCATCGACATGGCCCGCGCGCGCAACCGCGACGCGGTCATGAAGACGCTGCGCAAGACCCTCGACGAGGACCGCACCAAGACGTTCACGGCCGAGATCTCCAAGCTCGGCCTCGTCGAGATGACGCGCCAGAACGTGACCGAGGGCGTGCGGGAGATCATGAGCCGCGCGTGCCCCACCTGCGAGGGCGAGGGCGTGATCCGCTCCGAGGAAACGATCGCGATCGAGTTCGAACGACGGCTGCGCGACATTGCCGCCGCCAACCCCGCCGCCGAGGCCTTCCTGGTGCAGGCCAACCCACGCGTCAGCACCCAGTTCACCGGCCACGGCGCCCGCGTCCTGCACGCGCTCGAGGCGCAGACGGGCAAGTCGTTCCTGTTCGAGGGGTCCGAAGGCCTCTCGCTGGACCACTTCGCGATCACCTTCGAGGGCACCCGCGAGGACGTGGAGGAGCGGGCGCTGCCGTTCCGCCCGGGCGACGAAGTGCTGGTCGAGATCGTCGAGCCCCACATGTACGACGAGGACGACGCCGTCGCCAAAATCGACGGCTACATAATCTCGATCGCGGGCGCCGCCGGAAGCGTGGGCGAGAAGCGCATGGTGCGCATCGACCAGGTCGGCAGGACCGCCGCCACCGCGCTGCTGCTGGACGAGTCCGGGGAGGTCGTCACCGCCCCGGCCCGCCCCAGCCGCCCGCAGCCGAGGGCACGCCGCGAGAGCCGCTCCCAGAGCCCCCGCAAACGCTCCACCTCCTCCAAGCGCGAGCCGGCCCCGGAGCCCGAGATCAGCATCTCCGCGCGGGACCTCGTCGCCGAGCCGGCCGACGAGAGCTCGCCCAACGGCGACGGCCCTGGCGATGGCCTACAATCCAAACCTCGGCGTCGCGGCCGCAGAGGCGGGCGGCGCCGTTCCGCTGCCAAGGCGAAGGCCGCGCCCGAGTAGGACGCACCGGGCCTCCCCGCCGCGGCGTTCCGGGCCACCCCCCAACGCAACGACCATGTACGCGATCGTCAAGACCGGCGGCAAGCAATACCGCGTAGAGCGCGGCCAGAAGCTGCTGGTCGAGCGCCTGGAGGCGGCCGAGGGTGCGGACGTGGAGCTCGAGCCGCTGCTGTTCCGCTCCGAGGATGCGATCTTCGACAAGGACGGCCTCGCCTCCGTGCAGGTGACCGCCAAGGTCCTGGGTCACGTGCGCGGCGAGAAGCTGCGGGTTTTCAAGTTCAAGCCCAAGCGCGGCTACAAACGCCGCACCGGCCACCGCCAGGAGCTCACCCAGATCGAGGTGCTGGACATCTCCCACGGCGCCAAGGCGGCCCGCAAAGCGCCGGCCAAAGCCAAAGCCAAAGCCAAAGCCGAGCACGAGGGCAGGGCCCACGAGCCGGCCGAGGCGTCGAAGGCGGAGGCTCCCGCGAAAGCCGAGCCGGCGGTCAAAGCCGACAAAGCGGCGGCGGGCGCCAAAGCCGCGTCGGCCACGAAAGCGCCCGCCAAAGCCGGCGAAGCGGAGGCCAAACCGAAAGCCGCCACGAAACCGAAAGCCGCGCCGAAAGCCAAAGCCGCGCCCAAAGCCAAAGACGAGGCCAAAGGAAAAGCGGAGGCGAAAGCCAAAGCCGACACCAAAGGCAAAGCCGAGGGCAAAGGCAAAGGCGACGTGAAACCGGCGAGCCCGCGCGCCAAGGAGGACAAACAGGATGGCTCATAAGAAGGGGCTCGGATCGAGCCGCAACGGGCGCGACTCCAACGCCCAGCGCCTCGGCGTGAAGACCTTCGCCGGCCAGAGGGTCAGCGGCGGCGAGATCATCGTGCGCCAGCGGGGCACCCGCTTCAAGCCCGGCGACGGCGTGGGCATCGGCAAGGACGACACGCTGTTCGCGATCGCGGCCGGCACCGTCCAGTTCAAGGCCGGCCGGCGTGGGCGCACGGTCAGCGTCGTGCCCGCCCCCGACCAGGGCTGACGGCCGCTAGCCCGCCTGCGCGGTCGGGCGTATCAGGAGCTCGTTGACGCTCACGCGCTCGGGCTGGGCGATCGCGTACATCACCGCCCGCGCGATGTCGTCGTCCTGCAGGGCGTCGCTGGGGCGCTGGTCGAAGAACGGCGTGTCCACCATCCCCGGCTCGATCGAGGTGACGCGCACGCCCTTGTCGTGCAGCTCCTGGCGGGCCGCCTCGGCCATGGCGGTGACGGCGTGCTTGGTGCACGAGTACAGCGACCCCGGCAGCACCCGCCGCCCGGCGACGCTCGAGGTCAACAGCAGCCAGCCGCGGTTGGCGATCAGCTGATCCCTGGTGGCGCGGATCGTGAGCGCCGCGCCGAGCACGTTCGTGAGGACCATCTCGCGCCAGTGCTCGGGGGTGTCCTCCGAGAAGCCCCTCTTGGCACCGAAGCCGGCATTGGCGAACACGACGTCGACGCGCCCGAAGGCCTCGACGGCCTCCCGCACCATCCGCTGCTGCTGCTCCCAGTCGGTCACGTCGCACTGCACGGCCAGCGCCCGCTCGCTGCCACCCAGCTCCTGTGCGAGCGCCTGCAGGCGCTCGCTCGAGCGGGCGGCGAGCACCAACCGCCAGCCGTCCTGTGCGGCCCGCCGGGCGGTGGCGGCGCCGATCCCCGACGACGCGCCCGTGATCAGAAACACACCGCCGTTCGAGGTTGCTGCATCACTCATCGCGCTCCCGCCTCCTTGGTCTCGAGGGTCGCCGCTTTCGGCAGCACGGCATCTAGCAGATCCGCCCCGGGGAGCAGTGCACGCGCCTGTCACGATTGCTCGCGAGATGCTCCACGACCGCGCCCGGATCCACGTCCAGGCGGGGGCGGGCGGCGACGGCGCCGTCAGCTTCCGCCGCGAAGCCCACGTGCCCAAGGGAGGTCCCGACGGCGGCGATGGCGGCCGCGGGGGGGACGTGCTCGCCGTCTGCGACGGGTCGCTGCGGGATCTGCAGTCCTACCGCCGCAGGACCCGCTACCAGGCGGGCCGGGGCGGCCACGGCTCCGGTGCCCTGCGCCACGGCGCCGACGGCCAGACGTTGCGGCTGGCGGTGCCACCGGGCACGCGTATCGAGGCCGCCCCCGGCGAGCAGGGCCCGCTCGCGGGGCGCAGCTGGGAGCTCCTGACCCCCGGAGCGAGCGTGCTGCTGGCCCGCGGCGGCGGCGGCGGCTCCGGCAACAAGCACTTCGCCACCGCCACCAGGCAGACCCCCCGCTTCGCCGAGCGGGGCCTCCCCGGCGAGGAGGGGTGGCTGGCGCTGCAGCTGCGCCTGCTGGCGGACGTGGGCCTGGTCGGGCTGCCGAACGCGGGCAAGTCCTCGCTGCTGGCGCGCCTCACGCGGGCCGCGCCGAAGATCGCCGACTACCCCTTCACGACACTTTCGCCGGTCCTCGGCGTGCTCGAGAGCGACGATCGCCAGCTCGTGATCGCCGACATCCCCGGCCTGATCGAGGGCGCCAGCGAGGGCGCCGGCCTCGGCCACGAGTTCCTCGCCCACATCGAGCGCACACGGCTGCTCGTGCACGTGCTCGACGTCGCGCCGCAGCTGACCCAGGGAGAGGGCGCCGACCCGCTCCAGAACTACGCGACGATCGAGCGGGAGCTCGCCGCCTACGACCCCCGCCTGGCCTCGCTGCCGCGGGTGCTCGCGCTGTCGAAGTCCGATCTCGTCGACGAGGCGACGATCGAGCGGGAGCTCGCGGGCTGGCGCCAGCGGCTCGGGCGCGAGATCCCCGTGCTCGCCTGCTCCAGCGCCACCGGGGCGGGCGTGCGAGCGCTGGCCGGAGAGCTGCTCTCGAGCGTGCCCCCCGAGTCTCCCGGCGTCACGCAGGCTCCCGGCGAGCAGCCCCCCGGGGTGCCCGCCGCGGGCGAGCACGAGCTTGCCGAGCACATGGTGTTCCGGCCCCGTCCCCGGGAGGGCTTTCAGGTCGAGCGGCTGCACGACAACGCCTTCGCTGTGCGCGGGCGCGGCATCGAGCGGCTGCTCGAACGGTTCGACCTCGACAACGACGAGGCGCTCGCCCACCTTGAGGAGCGGCTTCGCAGCATCGGCGTGATCAAGGCCCTCGAGAAGGAGGGCTTCAGGCCTGGGGACGAGGTCGAGATCGCGGGCGTGACCTTCGAGCTGGACCCCCGCTAGAGGTGGGGCGGGCGCCCGCCAGGCAGAATCTGTGGCGATGAGACGGATCGTGGTCAAGCTCGGCTCGAGCGTCGTGGCCGACGGCGAGGGTTCGCTGCGCACCGAAGCGCTCGCCTCGCTGTGCGACCTGCTGGCTGAGATGCACCGCGGGGGCTCGGAGGTGGTGATCGTCACGAGCGGCGCGATCGCGCGCGGCATGCAGGTGATGGAGCTACCCCAGCGGCCCACGTCGGTGCGCGACCTGCAGGCTGCCAGCGCGGTGGGGCAGGGCAAGCTGTACCGCGTCTACGACGAGCTGCTGCGCGAACGCGGCGTGATCAGCGCCCAGGTGCTGCTGACGTTCTTCGACATGAGCGCCCGCACCCACTACCTCAACGCCCGCCAGACGCTGCGGACGCTGCTGGAGTGGCGGGTGCTCCCGGTGATCAACGAGAACGACACCACCGCCACCGACGAGATCTCCTTCGGCGACAACGATTTCCTCGCCGCCCAGGTGGCGGTGCTGATCTCCGCCGAGGAGCTGATCCTGCTGACCGACACCGACGGCCTTTACACGGCCGACCCCCGCCACCACCCCGACGCGCGCATCGTCAGCGAAGTCAGCGACTTCTCGATGCTGCGGGACCTCGAGATCGGCCACACGACCTCGCCGCTGGGATCGGGGGGGATGCGCTCGAAGGTGGTCGCCGCCGAGATGGCAACCGCCGCGGGCATCGCCACCGTGATCTGCAACGGACGCAGCCCCGAGGCGCTGGCGGCGGTGCTCGCCGGAGAGCAGGGGGACCGCGCCGGCACGCTGTTCCCCGCGCGCGATGCCCGCTACAGCTCCTTCAAGCTGTGGCTCAAGTACGCCAAGCCCTCCCGGGGCACGCTGATCGTCGACGACGGCGCCGCCCGCGCGCTGCGGGAGGGGAGCGCCAGCCTGCTGCCCGTGGGGGTGGTGGAGGTGATCGGCGACTTCGACGCCGGCGACGCGGTCGAGATCGCGGCCCGCCAGCCGGACGGGGGCCGGCGGGGCGCGACCCTCGCCAAGGGGATCTCCAACTACGCCGCCGGCGAGCTGCAGCAGGTCGCGGGCCTGAAGTCCGAGGCCGTCAGGGAGGTCCTGCCGCGGGCCACGGATGAGGCCGTGCACCGCGATTACCTCGTGCTCGAGTAGCGAGCGGCGTACCCTGTAGCGGACATGGCGAGTGCCGCCCCACCCACCGCTGCGACCGCCGCGCCCGCATCGACGGGCAGCGTCGCCGACACCTGCGCGGCCGCCAAGCGGGCCGCACGCGAGCTCGCCCAGCGCGACACCTCCGTCAAGGACGCGGCGCTCGCGGCGATCGCCCGCGCCCTGCGGCAGCGGACTCCGGAGATCCTGGCGGCCAACGGACTCGACATGCAGGCCGGCGAGCGCGAGGGGATCGGCGACGCGCTGCTCGACCGCCTGCGCCTAGACGAGGGTCGCATCGAGGGGATCGCCCGTGCCGTCGAGGAGATCGCGGCGCTCCCCGACCCCGTCGGTGAGCTGATCGAGGGCCGTCGCCTGCCCAACGGCCTGGACCTGCGAAAGGTCCGTGTGCCGCTCGGTGTGGTCGCGGTCGTGTACGAGGCACGCCCCAACGTGACAGTGGACGCCGCCGCACTCGCCCTGAAGTCCGGCAACGCGATCGTGTTGCGGGGCTCGAGCATGGCCTCGCACTCCAACGCCGTGCTCGCCGAGATCGTCTCCACGGCCGCCGTGGGAGCGGGCCTCCCCGAGGGCTGCGTGAGCCTGGTCGCCGGCGGCGGGCGCGAGGAGCTGGCCGAGCTCGCCACCCAGACGGGCACCGTCGACCTGATCATCCCGCGGGGGGGAGAGGGGCTGAAGGCGGCCCTGCAGGCGGTGGCCACGGTACCGGTGATCTACGCCGCCTCGGGCAACTGCCACATCTACGTGCACGCCGGCGCCGACCTCGAGCAGGCGCTCGCGATCGTGCTCAACGCGAAGGTCCAGCGTCCGGGTGTGTGCAACGCGGCGGAGACGCTGCTCGTGCACGAGGGCCTGGCCGACGAGTTCGTGCCGCTCGTGCTCGAAGGGCTCGGCGACGCGGGCGTGCTGGTGCGCGCCGACGAGGACACGATCGCGACCGCGGGGGGCGACCCGCAGGCGGCCTCCCAGCAGCTCGCGGGCGCCCTCGTGGAGCCCGCCAGCGATGAGGACTTCGCCACCGAGTACCTCGCCCCGATCATCGCCGTGGCGATCGTCGGCGGGCTCGAGCAGGCGCTCGAGCACATCGCCCGCCACGGCAGCGGACACTCCGAGGCGATCGTCACCCGTGACGCGGCCGCGGCCTCCGCCTTTCGCCTGGGCGTCGACGCCGCGTGTGTGTACGTCAACGCCTCCACCCGCTTCACCGACGGGGGGGAGTTCGGGATGGGTGCCGAGATCGGCAACTCCACGCAGAAGCTTCACGCGCGCGGCCCGATCGGGCTGCGCGAGCTGTGCACCTTCAAGTACATCGTCGAAGGCGACGGGCACGTCCGCTCTTGAGCGCGGCGCAGCGCCTCCGACGGACGTGTCGGTCGGGATCCTCGGGGGAACGTTCAACCCTCCCCACCTCGGGCACCTGCAGATCGCCCGTCAGGCGCTCTCGCAGCTGCGCCTGGAGCGGGTGCTGCTAATGCCCGCCCGCATGAACCCGCTGAAGCCCGACGAGCAGGACCCGGGGCCGGCGCGCCGGCTGAGGATGTGCGAGCTGCTGACCTCCCGGCACGACGCGATCGGGACGTGCGCCGCCGAGGTCTCCCGCGAGGGCCCCTCCTACACGGTCCAGACCCTCGCGCAGCTGCACCGCGCGCACCCACACGTCGGCTGGACCTTCATCGCGGGGGCGGACGCCGCCCGCACACTGCCGCGCTGGCGCGATCCCGGCCAGCTGCTGGGGCTCGCCTCGCTGGCCGTGGCGGCCCGCGCCGAGAGCTCCCGCGAGGAGGTGCTGGCGGCCGTCTCGCGGGTGACCGGAGGAGACGGGGGCGGGCGCGTGAGCTTCCTGGAGATGCCGCTCGCCGACGTGTCCTCCTCGCAGGTGCGCGAACTCGTGGCCCGCGGCGAGCCGGTCGCCGAGCTCGTAGGGGAGCCCGTCGCCCGCTACATCGCCGAGCACGGGCTCTACCGGGACGCGGCGTGAGCGACCGCAGCGGCGCAGGCATGCAGGGCGAGCAGCTCGTGGAGCAGATCGCCCGCTACGCGACCGACAAGAAGGCGATCGACCTGGTCGAGCTCGACGTCCGCGGCGTGCTCGGCTACACCGACTTCTTCCTCGTCTGCTCGGGCCGCACCGGCCGCCAGGCGAAGGCGGTCCAGGACGGCATCCTCGAGGGGCTCAAGCACGAGCACGACCTGATACCGAGGCGGGTCGAGGGCTCGGCGGCCGGAGGCTGGATCCTGATGGACTACCTCGACGTGGTCGTGCACATCTTCACGCCGGAGAAGCGCGACTTCTACCGCCTCGAGCAGCTGTGGGGCGAGGTGCCCACGAAGGCGGTCGCCGAGTAGTCCCGCGTGGGCCGCTCCTGCTGTCCAGAAGTGGGCGGAAATCGACGGCACCACTCGTTTAGCCTGCGAGTGCAATCCAAAGGGCGGCCGATGGGTGACCGGGGACATCCCTTCACCTCCGCCGGGCCCGTATGCAACTCGACCACAAGGGGGCAGACGTGGCACACGCTTGGCCTGCGCCAACGCGAACGAGGACGCTACTCGTCGCGCCGTTGACGCTTGTATTTCTCATCCTGCTGGTGACATCCGCCGGCGCATGCCTGACGATACCCGCCACGAGCAACTGGTACGGCCACACGGTGGAGCGGGGCTTCGGGGGCTACAAAGGGCTGTGGCAGGCCAACGTCACGAGCACCGAAGTCAGCCCCGGTGTGTGGACATCCGTCGGTGACGGCCAGATCACCCTGCCGACGGGATCGGGCCCGGGTCACGTCGAAAGCACCCTGATATGCACGAGTCCCACGACCTACCAGGTGACCGACATCCACTGGACCGACGTGCTCGGTGACAACACCATCGCGGAAGGAACCCTCTCGGTCGGCAAAGACGTCGCGCTCGAGTCCGGCACATGGCGGGGCACGGTGCTCGGCTTCTTCGGTCTCACCTACGACTACGGCGAATGGGAAGGTGAATTCCATCCCGAAACCAAATCGACGGGACCGGTGCCGGGGAACGTCGAAGTCGAAAGCTCGAGCGGGACGCTGATCAACTCACTCGAAACAGGGGTGATCACGAATCTGCCCCTGCTTCCGCCGGAAGCCGTCGCTCCGGTCGGCCAGGTCTCGTTCGCGGCCAACCTATCGGTCGGCGAAACCGTGAAGGTCAAACTGATCCTGCCGCCCGGGAGCCACCCCACCAGCCTGCTCAAGCTCGTGGGCCAGAGCTACGTGCAGGTGCCGGCAACGATCGTCGGGGAAACCGTCGAATTCGAAATCACCGACGGCGGGATCTTCGACGAAGACCACGTGGCCAACGGGGAAGTCATCGACCCCGTGATCCCGGTCAGCAGCAGCGGTCTGCAGGTACAGACCGGCGGGCTGCCCGAAGCCACAAGGGGCACTGCATACCACGTGCAGCTGACCGCCTCCGGCGGCACCGCTCCCTACAAGTGGAAGAAGGTGGTCAAGCTTCCCAAGGGCATGAAGCTGACGAAAACGGGAGCGATCGAAGGCACGCCCTCCACCAAGAAGCTCGCGGCGGGCAAATATCCGATCGAGGTGACCGTGAGCGGCACCGGGAAGCCGAAGCAGTCCGCCAGCGCGATCTTCACGCTGGGCGTGAAATAGGTCGACGTGACTCCGGCGGCCCGGCTCCTGCGGTCGGGCCGCCCGGTCGCGACCCCGATCGACAGATGCGCTGGGCGTACGCGCAAATACCGCAGATCGATGACTTGACCGCGATCGCGCCGAGCGACTAGGGTCGCCCACGGGGCCCCTATCTGTGCGGACGTGCGGTTCCCGCGCCTGGCTCGGGGTTCGCCGGGACGCCCCTCCACCAAGGCAGCTCAACCACATCAGACACGAGGGGGAAGCCATGCACCACCCGTTCGCGCAGCCTCGTCCGGCGCGCCTGTTCACCGTCGCAGCCATTGTCGCCGCGGCCGTCGCCCTGCTGGCCGTGACGCTCACCCCGCCCGCCCGCGCCGACGGCCCGGGCTCCGGGTCGCCGTGGGTCGCGAGCCTCGGCGACTCCTACATCAGCGGAGAGGCCGGCAGGTGGGCCGGCAACACCAACGAAAGCTCCTCCAGGGTCGACGCGCTGGGGTCGAGCGCGTACTACGACAACGCCGGCGGGACGGGTGAAACGATCGCAGGGTGTCACCGCTCGAAGTCCGCCGAGGTGTACATCGGCGCCGGCGTCAGCGGCGTGAACCTCGCCTGCTCGGGGGCCAAGACCTCGAGCTTCTCCACCGAAGGCCTGTTCAAGCCCGGCCTGGACTTCTACAACTCCGGCGGCCACGAAGGGCAGGCGCTGATGCTCCAGCACTTCGCCGCCTCCCACAACGTCAAGCTCGTGGCGGTCTCGATCGGCGGCAACAACTTCAACTTCGCCGGCATCGTCCAGGACTGCATCGAAGACTTCCTGATCTCGCCCGAATGGTGGCCGCTGTACTGCAGCGCAGAAAGCTACGTGACGAAAAACTTCACCTCGTCCAACGTGGCCTCGGTCAAGTCGGCGATCGCGGGCGCGATCCTGAACGTCTCGCAGGCGATGACCAACGCCGGCTACTCGAGCTCGCAGTACTCGATCCTGGTGCAGAACTACCCCTCGCCGATCCCCAGCAGCAGCGGCTTCCGCTACTCCCAGAGCGGCTACACGCGCCAGTCGGTGGGGGGCTGTGGCTTCTGGAACAAAGACGCCAACTACGCCAACTCGACGATGCTGCCGACGATCGACAGCGCCGTCAGCGCGGCCGCCGCGGCGACGGGGCTCTCGAACGTCAGGACGATGGAACTGGCGGGCGCCTTCAACGGCAGGCGGCTGTGTGAAAAAGGCGTCGGCCTGCTCGAGGAAGAGGGGCTGTCCAACTGGAAAGCCACCGAAGCTCCCAACAAGAGCGAGTGGTTCAGCCAGGTGCGCACGCTGACGACGCTGTTCGGGCCCTACGAGCTCCAGGAAGACCTGCACCCCAACTACTGGGCCCAGCTGGCGCTGCGCAACTGCCTCACGCAGGCCTACAACGGCGGCACGCCGCGGGGCGGGACGTGCACGATCTCCGCCGGCGGGCTGAACTCGGCCGGCGAGCCGAACATGTCGCTGCACTAGGCCCGCACGTCCGCACCGCCGGGCCTCCCGGGCGCGCTGGGGGGCCCCGGCGGGCGAGGCGCTCGGCGCGCGGCGCCGCTCAACGCGCCTGCTCGCCCACCAGACGCGTCAGCGGCTCCGGCGCGGCGCGCCGCGAGAGCAGCGCGAGCGCGCCGGCCTGCGTCGCCAGCGCGAGCGAGGTCGCCAGCGCGAACGCAGCCCCCGTGGGGAGGTGGCGCAGCGTCACCGCCAGCGTGAAGAAGAACAGCGCGAACGCCACAAAGCCGCTGACCATCCCCCGCAGCAGCCGCACCAGCTCGCCGGTGCCGCGCTGGACGTGGGTGAACACCGCCAGCACGGTGGCGATGATCGGAAACGGCGCCAGCAGGCCGCTCAGCTGCGGCCCCAGCCAGCCGGCCACAGCGGTCAGGCTGAGCACCAGCGCGAGCGCGCATCCCGCCCTCAGCGGCAGGTCCCAGCTCGGGTGGCTCGGCGGCGACGGCGGCAGGGCGGGGGCCCTGGGCAGGAACACGAGGGCTGCCGTGAGCGCCACCAGCGCCAGCGGCAGCGCCACCTGGACGGCGATGTGCACGCCGCTGAAGAGCGCCGTCAGGCCGATGAACACGAGCCATCCCGCGACCATGCTCGCCCCCCAGAAGAGCCGGTGGGCGAGGTGTGCGTAGACCACCACGAAGGCGATCAGCGACACCAGCCCGAGCAGCGTCCCGGTGGCCGCGCTGGCGGCGAAGCCGCGCCCGTGGGCGAGCGCGTAGGCGAGCAGGATCGGGCCGGCCACGACCGGCAGCCCGGCAACCACGCCACCGACGCGCGCGCCGAAGCGGCGGGCCGCCAGCGAGGCCGCCACCACGAAGCTCGGCGCCAGCAGCACCTTCACCGCGATCAGCGTCATGTACCGAAGATGATGGCGTAACCGCACACCGGCGGCGTACGCCGCCTCCCCCGCGGGCGACCCCGGCGGCGCTTCGCGTCGCCTAGGCGGCCAGCGGCTGCATGCGGCGGATCACGCGCTCGTCGCCGTGCAGCTCGAGGTCACGCGAGCGTGCGGTGGCGAGGTCGATCTGGCCGCTGAGCACGCCCAGCAGGGTGTGCGGCGAGGCGCTCAGCGACACGTCGGGATCGTCGACCGGCCCGGGCACGGCCTGCACCTTGCCGGCGGAGATCTCCAGCACGACGGGCTCGCCGCCGGCGTTCAGCTCGACCGTGGCGGGCGGCGCGCCGGGTTCGTGGTCGGCCAGGAACGCCTCCGCCGGCCACGTCAGCCAGCGGCTGCGGAACTCGTCTCCCTCGCACGGCCCCTCGGCCATGAACGGCACGCCCCAGCGGCCGAGCGCGTCGAGCACGGGCTCCAGCTCGCGGCCCCGGTCGGTCAACTCGAACAGCATGGCGGCAACCGGCGGGGGAGCCGGGCGGCGGGCCAAGAGGCCCTCGCGCTCGAGCTCCCGCAGGCGGTCGGCGAGCAGGTTGGTGGCGATCCCCGGCAGGCCCTCGCGGATGTCGGTGTAGCGGGCCGACCCGCGCAGCATCAGCTCGCGCACGATCAGCAGCGTCCAGCGGTCCCCGACCACGTCAAGCGCCTTGGCTACCGAGCAGTATTGGCCATAGCTGCGCATGGGCACATTGTACCGGACTGGACTATTTTGTCTAGCAACTTGACTTTCTTGTCCAACACGCTATAACCTCGCCCCATGACCACACGACGCCCCCTCATCCTCGCCGCCCTGCTGCTCTCCGCCTTCGCGATCAACCTCGACACCACGATCGTGAACGTGGCTCTACCCACATTGGTGCGCGAACTGCACGCATCCAACAGTCAGCTGCAATGGATCGTGGACGCCTACAACCTCGTGTTCGCCTCCCTGCTGCTCGCCGCCGGCAGCCTCTCCGACCGTGCCGGGCGCAAGGGGACGCTGCTTGCCGGACTCGCGCTGTTCGGCAGCGCCAGCCTCGCCGGCGGCTTCGCCTCGAGCTCGGGGCAGCTGATCGCCGCCCGCTGCCTGATGGGCCTGGGGGCCGCGCTGGTGTTCCCCTCCACGCTGTCGCTGATCAGCAACGTCTTCACCGAGCGCACCGAGCGGGCGCGCGCGATCGGCCTGTGGGGGGCGACAGCCGGGATGGCGATCGCGCTGGGCCCGATCTTCGGGGGCTGGCTGCTGGAGCGCTTCTCGTGGTCGAGCATCTTCTTCGCGATGGCGCCGGTGGCGCTGCTGGCGGGCGTGCTGGTCGCGCGCACCGTGCCCACCTCCCGCGACCCGGCCGCGCCGCGCGCGGACCGCCCGGGGCTGCTGCTGTCGACGGCGGCGATGGCGCTGCTCGTGTTCACGATCATCGAGGCCCCCGACTACGGCTGGGGCAGCGCCCGCACGCTCGCCGGGATCGCCGCCGCCGGCGCTCTGGGGGCGGGCTTCTTCGCCTGGGAGCGGCGCACGGCCGAGCCGATGCTCGACCTCGAGCTGTTCCGCAACCCCCGCTTCACCGCCGCCTGCGCCGCGGTCACCGTGTCGTTCTTCACGCTGTTCGGGTTCATCTTCCTGATGACCCAGTACTTCCAGTTCATCAAGGGCTACGGCCCGCTGTCGGCGGGGGTCCACCTGCTGCCGGTGGCGTGCTCGGTGGGCGTCGCCTCGGTGCTCGGCACGCGCGCCGCGGTGCGCTTCGGCACCAAGCTCGTAGTCACCGGCGGGCTCGTGCTGGTGACCTGCTTCTACCTGTGGGTGGCCACCGCCTCGGCTGCCACCAGCTACCTCACGATCGCCCTGCAGATGGTCGTCTACGGCGTCGGCATGGGCCTCACCAGCGCCCCTGCGACCGAGGCCATCATGGGGGCGGTGCCACGCGCCAAGGCGGGGGTGGGCTCGGCCGTCAACGACGCCACGCGGCTCTTGGGCGGGACGCTGGGCGTGGCCGTGATCGGCAGCGTGTTCGCGTCGGTGTACGCGAGCCGGCTCGCCGCCAGGCTGCCCGCGGCGACGCCGCGGCGCGTGGCGGGGGCGGCCGAAACCTCGGTCGGCGCTGCCTTCGAGACCGCGCAGCGGCTGGCCGCCTCCGGGCACGAGCTGCTGGCCGGGGCGCTGCACGCGGGCGCCGGCGACGCCTTCATCCAGGGGCTTCGCGTGGGCTGCCTGGTGGCCGCCGGCGTGGCCGTCGCGGGGGCCGCCCTGGCCGCCGCCAAGCTGCCCGCCCAGCCGCTGCAGATCGAGCCGCCGGTGGAGCCCGAGCCGCGCGCGCCGGCGGTGTGCGCAGGGCAGCTCGCCGTCGAGGAGGCATAAGCTTCAGCTCGCATGTGGTCCGAGCGTGAGGACGCGATCATCGGGGGCGACCTCACGGCCGCGCTGGCCTACCTCACGCCCGCCGGTGGCGCGGTGGTGACGCCGGTGGCGCCGATCGGGCTGCGCGACCGTCAGGCGGGCACGGTCACCTTCACGACCTCGCTCGGGTTCGGTCGCAAGCTCGAGCGGATCCGCTCCAACCCGCGCGTCGCCCTCGCCTACCACGCCCGCGAGCACGGCTTCGCCGACGGCGATGACTTCGTGCTCGTGCAGGGCCGAGCGAGCGCGGAGACCGAACCCAGCCCCGAGGTGCTGGAAGAGCAGGTGCGGCCGGCCTCGGTGCGCTTCATGGGGGAGCCCAAGACGGGTGTGTTCTGGGACCGCTGGCTGGACGCGTACTACAGCGACCGCGTGCTGGTGAACGTCGCCGTCGAGCGCGTCGCGTCCTGGCCCGACGCATCCGCGACGGGCGAGCCGGCCGTCACCGGGGCGCCGCTGCCGGCGCCGGAGCTCCCCTCCCAGCACCCGCCCGCGAAGGGGACCGGCCCGCGCGTGGATCCCGAGCGCGCGGCCAAGCGCCTGCGGGCGCTGCCGCACGTGCTGCTCGGGTGGCAGGCCGCGGACGGCTTTCCGATGGTCGTGCCGGTGCGCGTGGGCACGGCCCTCGACCGCGGCATCACGCTCGAGGGCCCGCTGCCGGCGGGCGGACGGCGAGCCGGCCTGCTCGGGCACCGCTACGAGGAGAAGCTGATCGGCCTGGAGTGCCGCCAGTACACCGGCTGGCTGCAGGACGGCGTGTACGCGCCCCACACGGAGAGCGGCTTCCGCGCCCCGGCCAACAAGACCCTGCTGCTGCTGGCCAACGGGTTCCTGGCCAAACGTGGGCTCAAGAAGGCACGCGCCGCCGACGCCAGCCGGCCCCAGCCCGCCTCGGCGTAACGCGCCGCGCCGCCTGGCGAGCCGGCCCCAGCCCGTTTCGGCGTAACGCGTGGAGCCGCCCCGCGAGCCGGCCCCAGCCCACGCGAGGAGCCCCCGCGTCGCTATTCGGCTCGTACCGGGTTCGAGACCGTGCCGACCCCCTCGACTTCCACCTCGACCGTGTCGCCGGCGCGCAGGAAGCGCCCCTGGGCCGCCCCCACGCCGGAGGGGGTGCCGGTGGCGATGATGTCGCCGGGCACCAGCGTGATCGTGCGCGACAGCCACGAGACGAGCTCGGCCGGCCCGAAGATCAGGTTGGCGGTCGTCCCCTGCTGGAGCTGCTCGTCGTTGACGCGCGTTCGCAGCACCAGGTCGCCGAGGTCCCCGACCTCGTCGAGCGTCACGATCGCCGGCCCGCAGGGGGCGAACGTGTCGATCGCCTTGCCGCTCGTCCACAGGGGGTTCTGCAGCTGCAGGTCGCGTGCGGTGACGTCGTTGAACGGCATCACCCCCGCGATGTGCCCGAGGGCGTCGGTCTCGGCGATCGCGTGCCCGCCGCGGCCGATCACGAGCGCGAGCTCCGCCTCGTAGTCGACGTAGTCGGGGTGGGCGCGCGGCAGCACGATCGCCTCGCCGCTGCCGCACAGCGAGTTCTGGAACTTCGCGAACCACATCGGCGCCTGCGGGATGTCCTGGCCCGTCTCTTCGGCGTGGTCGCGGTAGTTGAGGCCGATGCAGATGATCTTCTGCGGATCGGGGATCGGGGCTGCGAGCCGCGCGGCCGCGAGCGGGATGCGGGCTGCCTCGGAACCGGCGGCGCGCTGCACGAGCTCCCGCAGCCCGGCGGCGTCGAGCGTCGGGAGCAGCTCGCGGACGCCGCCGGGCGCGCCGAGCGCCTGCGCGGGGACCACGTCCTCGCCCACGATCACCCCGGCCGTGGGCTCGCCGTCGGCGATCATCGTCACCAGGCGCATCGCTTCAGTCCCGCGCCGGGAGCTGCACCGGCGGCGCCTGCGGGCTGAACTCGCCCGCCATCGCGCGGTCGTGGATGTCCGCGAAGGCGGCGCCGGCGGCGGCCTCGGAGGCGATCAGCTCGGGCTGCACGAACACGCCGATCGGGTTGGCGTGGAAGTCGGGGCTCGTGTGCATCCACTCGCGCGAGGCGCCCCAGTCCCCGAACACGTCCACCTGCAGCTCGACGTGGTTGCCGTCGGGGTCCTTGTAGTAGTAGGACAGCGTCATCCCGTGGTCGATGCACACGTCGGGCTCGATCCCCAGCTCGCGCAGCCGCAGGTAGCTCGCGTTGAGGTCCTCGAAGCTGTCGTACTCGAAGGCGCTGTGGTGCATGCCCGTGCGTGTGTCCTTGTCGGGGTCGTCCACGAACCCGGGGAACGCGAGCAGCGCGATGCGGTGGTTGGCGGCGTCGTTGGTGAGCCACGCCCCGGTGGCGTCCTGGAAGGTGACCTCGGCGCCGACGACGGCCGCGTACCAGTCGATCAGCTCCTGCAGCCGCGTCGTCTTGAGGTTGAAGTGATGGAACTTCGGTCTGAGGGTGGTGGGGTCGTTCATGATGCGAGCCTCTCCTCGCGGTGGTCGGGTTCGCCCAGCGCGACCCGCAGGCGGCGCACGAGCGCGTTCGTCTCGGCGGCGGTGGAGGCCGTCCCGAAGACGTAGAAGTCGGGGCGCACGAGCGCCACCGAGCAGTCGTGGGCATCGAACCAGCGACTGTAGATCTGCTGGCCCTCGGCCGCCGGGTCGAGTGCGACCAGCGCGCAGCCGAGCACGTCGAGGTAGGCGCGAGCGCCGCCGTCGAGCAGGCCCACCGGGTCGGTGTCGAGCGCGTACAGCGCGAAGCCGGGGGAGAGGGTGTCCTCCAGCAGGCGCGGGCTGCCGCCCAGGACCACGACGCCCTGAGGGAACAGCGAGCCGGCCGCGCCGCCGTCGTCGCGGTCGCCGTCGTGGATCCCGGGGCCCAGGTTGGGAGGCGGCGGCTCCATCGGCGGCGTGGTGGGGTCGGCCGCCACGGCCAGCAGCACCTCGTCGCGCGCGGCCGCCTCCTGCTCGTCGCTGATGCAGATCACCTTGCCCAGCTCGACCGACGTCGCGATCGCGTGCTGGAGGTGCCCGCAGCGCTCGCTCGTGTAGGCGTCGAGCGTGGACTCGCCGGCGCGGCCGGAGAGCACGAGATCGAGGTGCCAGGACAGCGTGAGGGCGTCGCGGATGCCCGAGCACAGGCCCTGGCCGGCGAACGGGGGCATCAGGTGGGCCGCGTCGCCCGCGAGCAGCATGCGCCCCTCGTGCCAGCGCTCCGCCCAGCGGGCCCGGAACGTGTACACCGCATGGCGCTCGAGCTCGACCTCGTCGCGCCCGATCCCGGATCGCGCCAGCATCTCCCACACGAACTCCGGTCGCTGCACCTGCTCGGCCGTCTCCCCGGGGAGCAGCATCCACTCCCAGCGGCGGCGCCCGGGGCCGCCCGACACCAGCGTGGTGGGCCGCGCGGGGTCGCACCGCTGCAGGTTCACGCCGGCCAGCAGCGCGGGGTCGCGGGGGATCGTGTCGGCTATCAGCCAGTCGAACACGAAGCCGAGATCCACCAGGGGTGTGCGCATGCGCTCGCGCACGAGGCTGTTGGCGCCGTCGCAGCCGATCACGTAGGCGGCCGTGACCTCGCGCTGCTCGGCCGACGGGGCCCAGCGCCGACCGTCTCCGCGACGCACGCGCAGGCTCACGTGCGCGCCGTGGTCGGTGGCGTCGGTGAGCTCCCACCCCTGGTGGACCTCGACCGACGCGACCCCCTTGGCCGTCCGGTCGAGCAGCTCCTCGAGTTCGGGCTGGCAGAACATCGTCGCCGCCGGCCACCCCGACGGGCCGGGCTCGCTGCGGTCGAGTTCCAGCAGCGTGTGGCCGTCGGCGTTCTGCCACTCGTAGGTGGTCGCCGGCTCGGTGATCGTGGCGAGCTCCCCGGCGATGCCCAGGCGCTGGAAGATGCGGGCGACCTCGTCGTCGTAGTGCACCGCCCGCGGCCGCGGATACAGCGTGGGCCAGCGCTCGAACACGCCGACGCGGTAGCCGAGGCGGCCCAGCAGGATCGCTGTGGTCTGTCCCACCGGCCCGTATCCGACGATCGCAACGTCGTAGTCGAGGCTCATCGGGCGCCAGCGTAACAACTAACTGATAAGTTTGTCAACTATGAGTAGATCATCGGTCAAGTCCGGTACGCCACTGCCCGCGGCGCCCGCCGCCCCCGCCGCCGGGGCACCCGCTCCGGCCGCGGATCGGCGCGCGCGCCGCCGCGAGGCCACCCGCCGGCGCCTGGTGGACGCGGCCCGCACGCTGTTCGCCGCCCAGGGGGTGGAGAGCACCCGCATCAACGAGATCACAGAGCAGGCCGACGTGGGGTTCGGCTCCTTTTACAACCACTTCGACTCCAAGGACGAGATCGTGCGGGCGGTGCTCGCCGAGGCCGTCGCCGCCCAGGGCGCGGAGCTCGACGTCCTCACCGCCGAGCTCGAGGACCCCGCCGAGGTGATCTCGGTGGCGCACCGCTACTTCGTCCGGCTCGCGCACGCCGATCCGGACTGGGGCTGGCTGCTGGTGCGACTCGACGTGTCCCACAACGTGATGCTCGAGGCGCTCGGCCCGTTCGCGCAGCGGGACCTGGCGCGCGGCATCCGCGCGGGGCGGCTGCAGGTGGCCGACAAACGCACCGCGCTGTTCGCCGCCGGGGGCGCGCTGCTGGCAGTCATGCGGGCGGTGCTGGACGGGCAGGCGCCGCGCGAGGCCGAGCGCCGCCACGCTGAAGGGATCATGCGCCTGTTCGGGCTGTCGCTGCAGGACGCGGCCGAGGTGGCCGCGCGCCCGATGCCGTCCCCGCGCGCGAAGGCGTAGGCGCGCCTGAGCGGGTGCGCGCCTAGGCGGGTGCGGCGGCGTGCGCCGCCGGGGGCTGGGGCTCCGAGGCGGCCGCCGAGGCGACGTCGGAGGCGAACGTGACGCGGGCTTTGTAGAGCATGATCCCGCCGGCGAGCAGCGCCACCAGCATGATCAGGAAGCTCACCTGGAGGCCGGTGGAGGCGCTCGCGGGAGGTGCGTGGGGATGGGTGCCGATCGGGGCCTGCTGGGGCACGATCCCCTCGATCACCTGGGAGAGGCCACCGAACAGCAGCGGCGCGGCCGCCTGGGCGAGGGACCGCACAACCGTCAGCGCGCTCGAGGTGCGTCCCCACAGGCCAGCCGGGACGACGTCCAGGCGCGCCGCCTGCACGGGCGGGTTGGCGGCGAAGATCAGCGTGGCCCCGCCGATCACGAACCACAGCGCCGGCGTGAGCCCGGATTTGAGCAGGCCCACCGCCAGCAGCCCCGCCGCGGCGATGTAGCAGAGGCCCGGGAACCACACGCGTGCGGCGAGTCTCCCGTGGCGCAGCATGCGGTCGCCGATACGCCCACCGACGATCGTGCCGATCACCCCGCCGCCGACGAGCAGCGCGAGCACGAGCTCGGCTTCGGCCTGGCTGGCGTGGTAGTGGCCCTTGACGAACAGCAGCGCGAACGTCGACAGGCCCGCGAAGTAGAAGTAGCCCAGCGAGGAGCCGAAGATCATCAACCGGTTCGAGGGGATTTCGAACAGGTAGCGGATCGATCGCACCAGCCCCAGCCGGCTGGGGTCCTCGTGCAGCACGAGCGCGGGGTTGGGGCGCGCGCCCGCGCGTTCGGCGGCTTCGCGGGCTGCTCGGTGGCCTGGATCGACCGCCGGGGTCGCCTCGGCGTGACCCAAGGGCTCCTGTTGCTGTGCCCGCGCCGCCGCCTGTGAGATCGCCGCCCCGAGGTCGGTGGTGCCCACCTCGAGGTGGCTCTGGCCGCCGCGCAGGGGTTCGGGCACCGTCCGCCACAGCTCCCGCGCCACGAAGAAGCCCGGGATCGAGAGCACCACGAACGCCGCCTGCCAGTGGAACACGCTCGCCACGAAGCCGCTGATGATGAAGCCGAAGGCCGTGCCCGCGGCCTCCCCCACGAGGATGTAGGACCACACCACGCCGCGTTCGTCGGCGGGGAAGTAGTCGCCGGTCAGCGAGGCGATCGCAGGCCCCGCCGTGGCCGCGACCGCGCCCAGCGCGAGCCGCGTGAGCAGCAGCGTCCCGAAGCTGCCCGCGAACGCGCTGCACAGCGACGCGAGGCTCCACAGGACGATGCTGACCGCCAGCAGGGGCATGCGTTTCGTGCGATCGACCAGCAGCCCCACGGGGATCGTGAATACGGCTCCCACCAGCAGCGACACCGAGCTCAGCAATCCGAGGTCGGTGTTGTTGATGTGCAGCCCCGACTCGAGCTGCGGGGCGATCGCCCCGACCGTCGAGGCGTCCGCGCCGTTGAGCGCGAGTACGAGCGCGAACAGCGTGATCACCCGCGCCCGGGCGGGACCGCCCACGCGCTTGACCACCTCCCCCTGGGCGACGCGCCACAGCCAGCGCGAGAAGCGGCCGAGCAGGCCGGGCCGCGGGCCGCTCACGCTCGACGGCTCACCCAAGGCCGTGCCCGGGCGCCCTGAGCTCGATGCCGGGGCACGTGACGCGGTGCTGCGCACAGGACGCCATGTCGGCGCAGGGTGTCACAGCGGCGGCCGGGCCGGAGGCGGAGCGCATGCCACCCCCGCCGGGACGCGTCGCGCCTAGCTCTCCGTGGGTTCCGTCTGCTCCTCTCCCGGCCAGGTCCCCGTCAGCTTGTTGAATGCTCGACGCGAGCCGTGATCGAACAGACCGCGCACCGCGCGGAAGATCGCGCCCTCGAGCACCAGCGCCGCGATCAGCTTCCCCACGCTGGCCTCCCGGCGCTTGGGATCGGGGGCTGTCTGATCGTCGAAGACCGCCCACAGCCGCGCGAACGCCTTCCTGGCCACGACTCCGGCGAGGATCCCGCCCAGGACCCTGAGTGGGAGGAACAACAGCTTGCTCATGCCCGCACCACCTCAGCCCGACCCGCCGGGGCGCCGGATGCAGCTGATCTTCCGATCGTGCTCGAGGATCGCCCACTCACCGCCTCGCGCGGGGTCTGCGCGTTGGCGTCCACTGAACTGGCCTACCCCGGGCGCGCCGCGACAAACGCGCGCACGCCCGAATCTGGCCCTCGGGGGCCTCCACCCGACGGGGAAAGCACTCGAACGAGCGAACCCGCTACCGGTGCGAAGTCCGCTTCGCGGCGCTCCTCTTCGCGCGGAGCGTGAGCGCGACGCGCGCACCGGCCGCGAGGTGCCTTCCGGCCGGGGAGCCCTGGGTGCTGACGTAGAGCGAGCTGTGTTGGTGGGCGGGGCGGTGCACGGTGCCGAGCCGGCAGTGTGCCGCCGCCAGCACGCGGCGGGCCTTGGCCAGCGAGTCGCCCTTCAGGGCCGGAACGCGGCACACCGGGCTCGCGGTTCCACCGTCGGTCGCCGCCGGCGCGGGCGTCCCCCCGGGTTGCTGTTCCTGTGCGGGTGATTGCGAGAGCTTGATGACGGCGACCGTGTGCCAGCCGCCTTTGTAGCCGTCGCCGGCTTCGTCTGTGACCGTGATCGTGATGCCGAAGCTCCCGGGCTGGTCGTAGGTGTGCTGTCCGGCGACGGTCACGGTGGCGGGCCCGCTTTCGGGGTCGGCCGGTGAGACGTGGGTGATCGTGCCGCCGCTGGCCGTCCCGTCCCCCCAATAGATCGTCGCGCCGGACCATGTCTTGCCTGCAGGCAGGCAGTCGACGCTTTCTGTGAGGGACAACGGCTGGCCGACCGTGCCGGGCGCGTCCACGATGAAGTCGGCTTCCTCGCACCCCTCCACCGCTGCCCGCGGGGCGCCGGCGGCGAGCGTGGGGGCGGGAGCGAGGACCAGCGTGGCGCACACGGCCAACGTGGCGCACACGGCCAGCGCGGCGCCGCCGGCGCGCCGCCGGCCAGTGTGTCGGGTATGTGCGGCTCGGTGGCCCACGGCTCTCAGGTCGGGATCATGGTCGCGTCTGCGGGCCGCGGATCCTTCTCGGTGGTCGCACCGCCGTACCGCGACGAGGATCTCGACAAG
>DATJXX010000045.1:0-145796 GCA_035499875.1 Solirubrobacteraceae bacterium | reverse complement strand
GGCGATCGTCGCGCTGGTGGCTTCCAACTTCGACCGCGGCGAACGCCCGCGTGCCTACGGGTTGATCGCCTCGGCGGCCGCGATCGCGATTGCGGTGGGGCCGATCATCGGGGGCCTGTTCACGAGCTACCTGTCGTGGCGCTACGTGTTCGCAGGGGAGGTGCTGATCGTGCTCGCGATCCTCGCCCTGGCCCGCAGGATCGAGGACGTGCCGGGTGAGAAGGACGTGCACCTGGACCTCGTCGGCACCGCGCTGTCCGCGAGCGGACTCGGGCTCGCGGTGTTCGGCCTGCTGAAGGCCGGGACGTGGGGGTTCGTGATCGCCAAGCCGGATGCGCCGCAGTGGCTCGGGCTGTCCCCCACGATCTGGCTGATCCTTGCCGGCGCAGCGGTGATTTGGGGGTTCTTCAGGTGGGAGGGCCGGGTGCTGGCGCGGGGCGGGCAGCCGCTCGTCGATCCGGCCATCCTGCGCGTGACCCAGCTGCGGGTCGGCCTCACGACCTTCTTCGCGCAGTACTTCGTCCAGGGGGGGATGTTCTTCGTGGTGCCGCTGTTCCTGTCGGTGGCGCTCGGGCTGTCGGCGATCGAAACCGGGGTGCGACTGCTGCCGCTGTCGGTGACGCTGCTGATATCCGCCGCCGGGATCCCGCGTTACCTGCCGGACGCGTCCCCACGCCGGGTGGCGCAGTTCGGGTTCGTGACGCTGTTCATCGCCCTGGTGGTGCTGATCGCGGCGCTCGACCAGGGAGCGGGTGCCGAGATCACGACCTGGCCGATGCTGCTGGCGGGGATCGGGGTCGGAGCGCTCGCCTCTCAGCTCGGCAGCGTGACCGTGTCGGCGGTGCCGGACGAGCGCAGCGGGGAGGTCGGGGGTCTGCAGAACACGCTCACGAACCTCGGGATCTCAGTCGCCACCGCGCTCACCGGTGCGGTGCTGATCGCCGCGCTGACGAGCTCGTTCATCTCAGGGGTGGAGCAGAACCCGGCCGTGCCCACGACGGTCAAAAGCCAGACCAGCGTCGAGCTCGCGAGCGGGATCCCGTTCATCTCGGACGCCGAACTCGAAGCCTCGCTGAAGTCCCACGGGGTTTCCGGGGCGACGGCGGACGCGATCGTCGAAGAGAATGAAACGGCCCGCCTGGCGGGTCTGCGCGCAGCGCTGTCGGTGCTCGCGCTGTTCGCCCTGGCGGGGGCGATCTACAGCCGCCGCCTACCCGACGAGCAGCCCGCCGCCACGCAAGCGCGACAGGACGCCGAAGCGCAGACCGCAGCGCCGGCGTAGTTCGGGCACCGCCACCGCCCGGCGCCGGCGCCGGCCGCGACGTAGGATCGGGCCCGCAGCCGCGGGCGACCGGTTATCCGAACGCGAGGAGCAGCCGATGAGCACCAAGCAGGACTTCACCGAGCAGGAGTGGGAGACGATCCTCGCCGGCCCTCCGGGTGCGGGGATGCTCGTGATCACCGCCCAGAAGGGCGGGATGTTCAAAGAGACGCTGTCGATGGCGAAGGCCTATGCCGAAGCGCGCCAGCAGCACGGCCAGAGTGAGCTGCTCGACGAGATCGTGGCGACGAAGCCGAAGCTCGACCACACCCGCTACCACTCCCCCGAGGAACTGCGCGACAACGTGCTGTCGGTGCTGGGCGAAGCGCGCTCGCTGCTGGCCGCCAAAGGGACTCCCGAGGAGCTGGACCAGTACCGCGGCTTCACGGTCAACCTCGCCCACCGGGTCGCGGCCGCACACAAGGAGGGCGACGGGCAGGACGGCGTGAGCGAGGCCGAGCAGACGGCGATCGACTCGATCGACCAGGCACTCGCGTGAGTCGGGCCGGCACCGAGAGGGGCGCCGGAGAGTAGGACGGCTACGCCGGGGCGAGGGCCGGGTCGAGGCCCTTTGCCTGCAGTTCGGCGTGCGCGTTCGCGCAGGTGCTGCCCGTGACCTTCTGCAGGGCGGCAGTGATCAGCTCGCACTCCTCGGGGGTGAGGGTCGCGAGGTGGCGCTCGATCTCCGAGTCGTATACCAGGCGCATCTCCTGGAGCATCTTCTCGCCCGCGGGGGTGAGTTCCGCGTGGAGGCTGCGACGGTCCGAGGCGCAGGATGCCCGTTCGAGGTAGCCCGCCTCCTGAAGGCGGTCCACCAGCTTGGTGATGCCGCCACGGCTGAGCGTGAGCCACTCGGCGAGTTCGCTCATGCGGGGACGGCCGTCGGGGCTGCGCTTGACCGCCCACAGGATCTCGAACCAGCTCAGCGGCGGGAGGTCCGCGGCGGTGAGCGCCCGCTGTACCCGGTCGGTAACGGAAGCGTGGCTCGTGACGACCGCCCGCCAGGCCTCGAGGTGCGGTGTCGCGGTGGAGTCCATACCTAGATGATAGCTGAGGAAACAGTTGACATGGAAAGCAACTGGCCGGAATGGCCCACCCGGAAGACAGCCGGTGGCAGTCACCGCGGGCGACGGCGCGGTCCGCTCCGGAGAACATCCGGGCGCGGTTGCGAAGCTCGCCGAGGGGCATGTCCCGCGCCGCGGCGGGGGGGATACACTCGCCCGGAAAACCACGATCCCGGCTCCTCTCTCGAGACGAGGGGTACGGGGGCTTCTTCAGAAAGGATCGAGCCAATGAGCAGCGAGGAGCTTGAGCTGGGCCCGGTTGACATCGTCGTGATCGGCTTTCCCCCCGACGCGCCACGTACGGGCGAGTCGATCCCGCTCGTGCTCGACCTCGTCGACCGGGGGATCATCCGCATCCTCGACGTGATGCTTATCGAAAAGGACGCCGGCGGCACCGTGGCCGAGCTCGAGATCAACCAGCTCGGCGCGCACGTGGCCGTATTCGACGGAGCCGGCACGGGGATGCTCGGGGAAGAGGACGCGTCCGTTGCGGGCGAGGGCCTCGAGCCGGGCGAAGCGGCCGTGCTGCTGTGCTTCGAGAACTCGTGGGCGGCGCCGTTCGTCACCTCGGTGATGCGCAACGGCGGCAGGGTGCTCGGCTTCGAGCGGATCCCCGCCGAAGACCTGATGGAGACCCTGGCCGCGCTCGAGGCCGCCGAGTAGGACTTCCGACAACGAACGACAGGAGACGAGATGCCACTTCTTCGGGGCATGGCCCGTACCGCGGTGGTCGCGGGAACGGCCACGGCAGTGTCGAACCGGGTGAGCCGCCGCCAGGGTGAGCGGTGGGCGAACCAGGAACAGCAGCAGTACGAACAGCAGCAACAGCAGATGGCCGCCCAGGCGCCGCCGCCTGCCGCGGCCGGTGGTGACCCGATGGAGAAGCTCAGGGAACTCGGCCAGCTGCACGAATCCGGCGTGCTCACCGACGAGGAGTTCGCGGCCGCGAAGGCCAAGATCCTGAACGTATAGGGGCCGCTCTCACCTCCGAGCAGACCGGCACCGTCCTCACCTCCGAGCAGACCGGGGCTCTGCGAGAGGCGGCCCGGTCGACGCTGGCCGCGAACTGGCGCGAAGGCGAGCGCGACGGGGTCCCGTACACGTACACGGCGCCCAGCCCCGGGCGCTACCCGTGGCAGTGGTACTGGGACTCGTGCTTCGCGGCGGTCGCGTGGCGGCACTTCGACCCCCGGCGTTCCCACGCCGAGCTCGAGTCGCTGCTGAGGGCGGCGCGGGCGGACGGCTTCATCGGCCACACGATCTTCTGGCGCCGGCGCTGGGACGTGCGGCGGTACCTCTTCTACAACGTCGTCTCGCCGCGAGACTTCATGACGAGCACGATCCAGCCGCCCCTGCTCGCGTACGCCTGGAAGGAGTGTGTGGGGGATCCCGCGCAGGTGCCCGGGATCGTCCGCCACCACCGCTGGCTCGCACAGCACCGCGACCTGGACGGCGACGGACTGCTGTGGGTGCTGCAGCCCGACGAGACCGGCCTCGACGCCTCGCCGCAGTTCGACCGCGTGTGGGGCGCGCGCTGTGCCGGCCTGCCGCTGTTCCCGCTGCTGGTATGGCGCAACCGGCGCCTGGGTTTCGACGTGAGGGCCGTGCGCGACGCGGGGGGTCCGGTCGTGTGCTCGACCATCACCAACGTCCTGTACGGGCTCTCGCGGCTGGCGCTCGGTGAGCCGTCGATCACGCCCGCCCTCGTCGCGCGCCTATGGGACGAGCGCGAGGGCGTGTTCCGCGACGAGGTGTGGCCGGCGCCCGACGGATCCGCCCCTGTCACGTGGGACGCGCTGTCGCCGCTGGCCCTGCCCGACCTGCCGCAGGAGATCGGGCGGCGCCTGGTGGAGGAGCAGCTGCTGCGCCCCGATCGCTTCTGGCTCCCGGTCCTGCCGCCGTCGGTGTCCGTGCGCGAACACGCCTTCGCGCGCCGGGACCGCTTCTGGGGGCTTCGCCGCTACTGGCGCGGGCCCACGTGGGTGAACGCCGCCTGGCTGCTGTGGATGGGGCTGGTGCGGCTCGGGTACCGCGAGCGGGCCCGCACGCTCGCCGAGCGCCTGCTGGCGACCGTCGCGCGTGAAGGCCTGCGCGAGTACTACGACCCGTTCAGCGGCACCGGCATGGGTGCCAGGCGCTTCGCCTGGTCGGCGATCGCGCTGGAGATGCTGGAGGGGTGAGTCGTCACGGCGCGACGTCCATGAACCCATGGACGCTGCGCACCGACCCGCCGTCGGTGACGATCACGTCGAAGCCGACGTACACCGGGACCTCCGTGTCGGCGGGACCTGCGTACCACTGGAAGCGGGCCTGGTTGTGGTGCGCGTCGACGGGGCCGCCGAGACGGAAGCGGTAGCCGGGGAAGCGCTCCTGGGTGGAGGCGATGAACTGCTCGACCTGCTCGGGCCCGGTCAGCTCCACGTGGGGATCGACGTAGGTGCTGTCGGGGCGGAAGAGCTCGCGGATGAGCTCGCGCCGGCGCGCCGGCTCGGTCTCGTTGAAGACGTCGAGGTAGCGCTCGACGAGCTGCTCGATGTCGGATGAGACCGCTTGCTCGGTGGTGGCCATGGTGACTCCTTTGGTCGGGTCGGTTGGTGTCACGCAGCGTCCCGCCGCGAGGTGGCGCTGTCGATTACCCGCCGGGTAAGGAGCCGGCCTCGGAGCCGCTTTTGATTACCCCGCGGGTAATGGCGCGCGGCGCCACGGCGGCTACTCTCGCCCCATGGCCGCAACCGACACGAGCACGGGCTTCGGTGGCCTGCTGCGCGAGTGGCGCCACCGCCGCAGCGTCAGCCAGCTCGAGCTGTCGCTCGACGCGAACCTGTCCGCGCGCCACCTCAGCTTCGTCGAGACCGGGCGCTCGCGCCCCAGCCGCGAGGTCGTGGTGCGCCTCGCGGAGTGCCTGCAGATCCCCCTGCGTGAGCGCAACGCGCTGCTGCTCGCCGCCGGCTATGCGCCGATCTACGGCGAACGCCGCTACGACTCGCCCGAGATGGAGCCCGTGCGGGATGCGCTCGAGCGGTTCCTGCGCGCACACGAGCCCTACCCGGCGCTGGTGATCGACCGTCGCCACAACCTGCTGAGCGCCAACGACGCCCTGCTCGCGCTGACCGAGGGCTGCGCCGCGCACCTGCTCGACCCGCCCGCCAACGTTGTGCGGGTGGCGCTCCATCCCGAGGGCCTGGCCCCGCGCACCGAGAACCTCGCCGAGTGGAGCTCGCACCTGCTCGCCCGCCTGCGACGCGAGGCGGCGGTGACCCGCGATCGCGAGCTGGAAGAGCTGTACGACGAGGTCAGCCGCTACCCGGGCGTGGCGCTCGACGCGCCCACGCCGGAGCGCCCCGCGGGTGAGATCGCCGTGCCGCTGAGGCTGAGGCTCGACGGGGAGGTGCTGTCGTTCATGTCCACGATCTCCACCTTCGGCACCGCCGTCGACGTGACGCTCTCCGAGCTGTCGATCGAGGCCTTCTACCCGGCCAACGCGCAGACAGCGCTGTTAATGCTCCGGCAGCTCGAGGGCTGAGCACGGCGCCGGGTCGAACGCCGAGCGACGCGCGCGGGCGAACGCCGAGCGACGCGCCGGTCGAACGCCGAGCGCCGCGCCCGGTCGAACGCCTGAGGCCTCTACTCGGCCGGCGCGTAGACCGTCACCACGGCAGCGCCCCCCAGCCCGATGTTGTGCTGAAGCGCGAGCTCCGCGCCGGGCACCTGGCGGGCGTCCGCGTCGCCGCGAAGCTGCCACGTGAGCTCCGAGCACTGGGCCAGGCCGGTGGCGCCCAGCGGGTGGCCCTTGGAGATAAGCCCGCCGCTGGGGTTCACGACGGGGGCGTCGCCGCCGTAGGTGGTGGCCTGGGCCTCGACCAGCTTGTGGCCCTCGCCCTCCGCCGCCAGTCCGAGGGCCTCGTAGGTGATCAGCTCGTTGGCCGAGAAGCAGTCGTGCAGCTCCACCACGTCCACCTCCCCCACCTCGCGGCCGGCTTCGGCGAACGCCCGCTCGGCGGCCACGCGGGACATGTCGGCTCCCACCACGGCGATCGCGGAGTGGCTGTCGAACGTGCTCGACAGGTCGGTCACGAGCGCCTGCCCGAGGATCTCGATCGCGCGCGAGGACAGGCCGTGCTGTTCGACGAACCGCTCGGAGGCGACGACCGCGGCGGCGCTCCCGTCGGAGGTCGGCGAGCACTGCAGCTTGGTGAGCGGCGCGTAGATCTCCCGGGCTTCGCGGATCTCCTCGAGCGTGTACTCGTCCTGGAACTGGGCGTAGGGATTGTTGACGGAGTGCTTGTGGTTCTTCCACCCGATCCACGCGAAGTGGTCGGGTTCGGAGCCGAAGCGCTCCATGTGCTCGCGCCCGGCGGCTCCGAACAGCTGCGGCGCCGGGGGCGCGTCCTCCCACGCGCGAAGCTCGGTCATCGCCATGTAATGCCTGTCGATCGGGTTCGTGCGGTCGGTGAACTTCGCCCCCAGCGAGCCCATCTCCATCTTCTCGAAGCCCACCGCGAGCACGCAGTCGGCCAGGCCGCCCCGCACGAACTGGCGGGCCAGGTACAGCGCGCTCGAGCCGGTGGAGCAGTTGTTGTTGACGTTCACCACCGGCACGCCGGTCATCCCGAGCCCGTACACGGCACGCTGCCCTGCGGTCGAGTCTCCGTAGCAGTAGGCCGCGAACACCTGCTGGATGTCCTCGTAGGAGACGTCCGCGTCGGCCAGCGCCTTCGACGCCGCCTCCTGGGCCCAGTCGGGATAGTCGCCCTCCTTGGTGCCGGGCTTGTCGAACTTCGTCATGCCCACACCGATGACGAACGTGCGGTTGCTCATGTGCTCCATCCCTCCTGGTTTCAGGTTCTCGCGCGAGGCAGGTTGATCCTACGGCTTCACGGCTTGCGCCGGGCGGGCAGGACGCGCGTCCCGAGCGAGCGCCGACGGCCTCCGCGACCGGCGCGCCCGCTGGCAGGACGGCTCCCCGGGCGCGACGTGTGGACAAGCGAGGCGGCGGATTACTGGCCACCAGGCCAATGCGGGCGGCGACGGTTTGGTCGAGGCTGTGCCACCGATATGGGCGCCTCGGTGATCATCTCCTACGACGGGACCGCCAACGACGACGATGCCCTCACGCTGGGCAGGCTGCTGGCGCCGGACGTGGGAAGCCTTGCACTGGCATACGTCCGCCACGCGCCGGAGATCGACACCGAGCGCGAGGCCCTCGCCCAGCACGACGCCGAGCACAAACTCGCCGACGGGGCCTCCCTGCTCGGCGATCCGGACATCCCGCAACACGTCGTGTTCAGCGCCTCCACCGGCGCCGGGCTGCAGGAGCTCGCCGAGTCCGAAGGGGCGTCGCTGATCGCGTTCGGATCCGACTACCGCACCCCGCCCGGCCACGCCGAGCCGCCGAACTCGGCTCAGCAGCTGCTGGAGATCGGAGAGGTGGCCGTCGCGATCGCGGCCGCCGGCCTGCGGGTCGATCCGCCCACGCAAATCCGCAGCATCGCGGTGCTCCCCGTGGACGAGGACGACGCCGCCCAGCAGACTGCGTCGGGGCTCTCCCAGGTCTTCGGCGCCGAAGTCGTGGAAGCGGTTCCCCCTGTTGCCGACCTGATCGTGGTCGGCTCCCCCCGGGGGGCACCCGTGGGACGACTCGTGCTAAGCGGGACCGCCCGCGGCATGCTCGATGCCTCCCGGGGATCGGTGCTGGTCGTTCCGGCCGGCAAGCCGGTCCTGCTGCAGGCCGCCTGACCCGCCGCCGCAGCCCGCCGGACCCGCCGCCGCGCCCGCCTGACCCGCCGCCGCAGGCCGCCTGACCCGCCGCCGCAGCCCGGCGGACCCGTCCCGGGGACGGGCGCTTCCGGAGCCGTTTTCGGCCCGACCCCACTTGACGTGCGGTCCGCGTGTGAACGCCGTGAGTCCGCAGTTTGCGTAGATGCGTGCCGAGGGGTATTAAGAAGAGGGCATGGCGGCAACCGATCGCGGCTTCAGCGAGAGCCTCTCGCTCGTCCGGCCCCTCGACGAGGAGCAGGCTCGCCTGGTCGAGATCCTGCTCGCAGCCCGGGGAGCCGACGTGAGCTTCGAGGAGCTGCGCCGGCAGGGGATCGAGAACCCGGCCGTGCTCGCCTACGAGCTGGAGATCGCCGGTCTTCCGATCGCCCACGTCCAGCGTCTGAAGGACGGCGGGCGCGCGACGTCCGTCGGCCTTCGCCTCGACGGCACGGGCGGCCACGAGGCCGCCTCCCAAGATCGCGCCCGCGAGGCGGGCTTCCTCGCTCCGGACCCGGTTGAGGAGTTCGAGACCCCCATCGCCGGACCGCCCACCCTCGAGCATGCCCGGCCGGGGCTGCTGCCGGCGGCGGTGACAGCGGCGGCGATTCTCGTGCTGGTCGTGCTCGTGGTGGCGCTGGTGAACGGCCCCGGGCCGTCGAGCCCATCGCGCCGGCATGCGAGCCTCACGGTCCAAAGCTCAGGATCGGCACCCGCGGGTCGGACCGCGCAGTCGGGGCGGGGCGCTTCCGCAGCGGCGACCCACAAGCGCCATCACGCGAAGGCGACCCACGCCGCCTCGACCGAACCCGCGCCTCCGCCCAGCCCGGCCGCGCGGCTGCAACTCGCCGGCCACCAGCTGCTCCAGGAAGGCCGCTACGCGGCTGCGATCCCCGAGCTGAGGGCGTCGCTGAACGCCAGCGGGGAGTCGGCGTCGAACTGCAGCGAGCCGACGACCCCCGGGTGCGTGGCGTACGCGGAAGCCCTGTACGACCTGGGGCGCGCGCTGCGACTCGACAACGCCTCCGCGGCGGCAGGTGCGGTGCTGCGCGAGCGTCTCCAGATCGACAGCCAGCGCGAAGCGGTGCGCAACGAAATCGGCCTCAACAGCAAGCGCCGGGCGCAGTCCCGAGCGAAACAGCGCGCCACTCGCCCGACGACCCGCACGAGCAGACCTCGCACGAGCACACCCGGCGCGAGCACCCCCGGCGCGAGTGCACCGCACCCGACCACGAAGCCGGCGCCCGCACCCGAACCGGGGCCCAACCCGGGCGGCGCCGCAGCCCCTGAGTCGGCTTCGACGGCTCCCTGACCGGGCGGTAGAACCAGTCAGGCGGTCGGGATGGCCGTGGAGGCGAGGTGGTCGTGCACGTAGCGGACCACCGCGGCGCCCTCGCCCACGGCCGTGGCGCAGCGCTTCAGCGAACCGGCGCGGATGTCACCGGCGGCGTAGATGCCCGGCACGCTCGTTTCGAACAGGCCGGGCACGCCGGCCTCGGCTCCGGTGCGGATGAAGCCGTTGGGGCAGCGCGCGAGTGTGTCGCCCAGCCAGTCGGTGCAGGGAGAGGCACCGAGGAAGAAGAACACGTAGGAGACGGGGAGCGTGGCGCCGTCGGTGAGCTTGACCTCCTCGAGCCGTCCGTCGTGTCCCTCCAGGTGGCAGATTTCCGAGCGGTCGCGAACGGCCACGCCGTAGCGGTCGAGCTCCCCGATCAGGTAGTGGGACATCGTCTCGCGCAGGTCCGCGCGGCGGTGCAGGAGCGTCACGAGCCCGCCGCCGCGGGCCAGCCACACGGCCGCCTGGCCCGCCGAGTTGCCGCCCCCGACCACCGCCACGCGCTGGCCGGCGCAGAGCTGTCCCTCGTGGGGTCCCGCTGCGTAGAAGGCCGTCACGCCCTCGTACTGGCCCAGGCCGTCCACCGGCAGGCGCCGGTATTCCGCGCCGCTCGAGATCAGCACCGCGCGTGCGTGGACCTCGTTGCCTTCCTCGAGCGTGACGATGTGGCGATCCTCTCCCACCTGCAGGTTGCGGGCTCGGTAGGGCGTGGCCAGCCGCGCACCGAACTTCCGTGCCTGGTTGACCGCTCGGCTGGTGAGTTCGCTGCCGCTGATCCCTGCCGGGAAGCCGAGGTAGTTCTCGATCCGCCGCGAGGTCCCCGCCTGGCCGCCGAGCACAGTGCCCTCGATCAACAGCGTGTCGAGACCCTCGGAGGCGCCGTAGACCGCGGCGCCGAGCCCCGCGGGCCCACCGCCGATGATCAGCAGGTCCACTTCCTCGCGTGGGGCCAGTTCGAGGCCAATGCCTAGCGCCCGCAGCAGCGTCCCGTTGCTCGGGTTCTCGAGCACATCGCCGCCGGGGAGCTTCACGATCGGCGTGCCCGGCGCGTGCCCGTTGGTCGCGGCTCCATCGCCGGTGGCCGCGGTCTGCGCGTCCTCACCCGGTACTTCGGTGAGCGTGTACACCAGACGCTGGCGGCCGACGAAGTCGAGCAGCCGACGCGTGTCGGGCCACTCGCGCAGGCCGACGATCTCGAGGCCGATGCCGTCGAGGGTCTGCAGCGCCTCGCGGCGCTCAACGAACGCGCTCAGCACGAGGTCGGAGAAGGCGCCGTCCTCGTAGAGCAGGCGCCGGAGCTCTTCGCGCTCGACCCGGATGTAGCGCAGCGGCTTGGTAACCACAGCGGTGAGGAACACGGTCTGGCCTGAGAGCAGGTTGACCTCGCCGAGGAACCCATGGGCCCCGTGGCGAACGACTTCGCGCCCCAGGCCGTCTCTTAGTTCGACCTCTCCCTCCTCGATCGCGATGAACGGGTAGGTCTCGTCGCCGATCTTGTAGAGCGTCTCCCCGACCTCGGCCGTGCGGCGCTCGCCGTGCAGCGCCAGCATCTGCAGCTGGGTGCTCGAGAGGACTCTCGCGGACGGCGTATCCAAGGCAGCAGTCAGAGTAGTAGTTCCGGATGCCCGGCCGGGGTGCGCGGCGGAGCTAGGCGGCTGCGACCGGCTCCCCGGCCGCCCCGGCGCGCTCGGCCAGGACGGTGACGAGGTCGCCGAGGACCGTGCGCTGGTCGGGATCGAGCAGCTCGCCGTCCTCGCCGAAGGCGCTGTCGGCCTGCCCGACCGGCAGTTCGCCGTCGATCACGTCGGCGCCGATCACGCCGAGGACCTTGCGGACGTCGGCCTGTGCCCAGGCCGCTCCGAACAACCCGGTCGAAGCCCCGAGCACCGCCACCGGCTTGCCGCTCAGCGAGCTTCCTGGGAACGGCCGCGAGGCCCAGTCCAACGCGTTCTTGAGGACCCCCGGGATCGAGCCGTTGAACTCCGGTGTGGCGATCAGGACGCCGTCGGAGTCGGCGATCTCGCGGCGCAGCCGCGCGACCGCCCGGTGGGCGGGCTCGGTGTCGAGGTCCGCGTCGTACGGCGGCAGCTCCCGCAGCCCGTCGTAGACCACGAGCTCCACCTCGGGCGACAGCGCCGTGGCCGCCGCCCGCAGGAGCCGGGTGTTGTGGGAGTCGCGCCGCAGACTCCCCGAAATCCCGAGAATCCTCATCGCTACTGCCTCACGAGCTCGAGGTGCGCCTCGATGCGAACGTCCCAGGCGAGGGCGTCGCCGCCGCTCGGGAGCGGGGCCTGCCAGTTGAGGCCGTAGTCGCGCCGGTCGATCCTCGTCTCGATGTCGAAGCCGGCCACCTCGGCGCCGCTGATCCCGAGACCGGAGGCGTAGTTGCCCCTGGCGGTGACGGTGTGGGTGACCCCGCGGATCGTCAGCTCGCCATCGACCTCGACGTTGCCGTCGTCGCCGATGCGGATCTCGTTGGAGCGGAACTCGACCGTGGGGGTCTGCTCTGCGTCGAAGAAGTCGGGCGCGAGCAGGTGGCCCTTGAGGTCGGGGATCGGGGTGTTGATCGAGTCGACGTAGGCGGTGCCCGTCAGCACCCCGTCCTCGAGCGACGCGTCGACCTTCTCGAACTGGCCGCGGAACAGGGAGATGCCGTTGTGCTTTACGGCAAACCCGAAGGTGCTGTGGATCGGGTCGATCGCGTAGGTGCCGGTGGGGACCTGCTGGAGGGTGGTGCTCATTGCTGCTCCTTTCGGACCGGTGGGCGCCCTTTGGAGCGGTGCCCCACCGCCGGTAGTTGAGTGATGAATAGTTTCTGCAGAAACCAATATACCACAGGTTCGTTTCTACGCAAACTATTTCCTCGTCTACCTTCTCGGACCGTAACAACAGCCCCGATGCGGAACGGAGGGCCCCGCGGTGGGGCTTTCAGGGGCGTTTGTCCTCGCGGGCGCGTCTTGCAGCTACCCGACCCGCGCCGCCGTCACGCGGGCGAAAGAGGTCTTACAGTGGGCGCCCCCACCGGCAAGGAGACGGCATGGATCTCGGCTTACGCGACAAGGTCGCCCTCGTGGGCGGATCGAGCAGAGGGCTCGGGAGGGCGTGCGCGCTGGCGCTCGCCGAAGACGGGGCGCGGGTCGTGATGTGTGCCCGCGGTCGGGAGACACTCGAGGTGGCCGCCGGCGAGATCCGCGAGCGGACCGGCGGGGAGGTGCTGGCGGTGGCGGCCGACCTGTCGAGCGCCCAGGGAGTCGAGGAGGTCCTCGCCAGAACCGTGGAGAGGTTCGGCGGCCCGGACGTGCTCGTCGCCAACTCGGGTGGTCCGGCGCCTGGCCTGTTCGACGACCTCGACGACGACGCCTGGCGTCAGGGCTTCGAAGTCGTGACGCTGAGCTTCGTGCGCTTCGTGCGGGCGTCCCTCCCCTACATGCGGGAGCGGAAGTGGGGGCGGATCGTCGCGATCCAGTCGAGCTCGGTGAAGGAAGCCGTCCCCTTCCTCGACCTCTCCAACGGGATCCGCCCGGGCATCGCGGGCCTCGTGAAGGCGCTGGTGCCCGACCTCGCCAAGGACGGCATCACGATCAACCTCGTGCTCCCCGGCATGTTCCTCACGTCCCGCATCAACCCTGCGCTGAAGGACGAACCGGAGGAGCTCGACCCGGCCCTCGAGGCCGAGCTGGCGCCGCTCGCCCAGATGGTGCCGATGGGGCGCCTGGGGCACCCGCGTGAGCTGGCGTCGCTCGTCGCCTTCCTCGCCTCCGAGCGGGCCTCCTACATCACCGGCGTCGCCTACCAGGTGGACGGCGGGCGGATCCGCAGCAACGTGTAGCGGCGCGCACCGCGTGCGTCGCCGCGCGTCGCCCGCCCAGCGCCTCGCCGGACGTCGCCGCCGGACGTCGGCGCCCGCCCAGGACGATCCCGGGTGCGCCGGACCGCTAAAAACGTGTCGCATGACGCGAGCCAGCCGGCAACCGAGCAGGGGCCCAACACGTTGAGCTCCCACGGCCGCGCCCTCCCGTTCTCCCAGAAGACCGCCTGGGGACGGAACCTGGCGGCCCCCGTAAGGGATTTCCTCAACACCGAAACCGGCGGGGCGGCGCTGATGCTCGCGGCGACGGTGGCGGCACTGCTGTGGGCGAACATCGCCACCGGCTCCTACGAGTCCACCTGGACCACGGTGATGTCGGTCCGGATCGGCGGCTCGGGCGTGAGCCTCGACCTGCGCCACTGGATCAACCAGGGGCTGATGACGCTGTTCTTCCTCGTGGTCGGCCTCGAGGCCAAGCGCGAGCTCGACCTCGGGGAGCTGCGCGAGCGCCGGCGGATCGTGCTGCCGGCGGCGGCCGCGATCGGGGGCGTGCTCGTCCCGATCGGGATCTACCTGGCCTTCAACGCGGGCGGCTCCGGGGGCCACGGTTGGGGCGCGGCGATGTCGACCGACACGGCCTTCGCGCTGGGGATCCTGGCGCTGCTGACGCCACGCGCCGCGACGCGGATGAGGGTCTTCCTGCTTACGCTGGCGGTGTTCGACGACCTCGCCGCGCTGGGGGTGATCGCGGTCGTCTACACCTCCCACATCTCGACCACCGCCCTGCTGGTTGCGATCGCGCTGTTCGGCGTGCTGCTGGGGCTGCGCTACCTCCCCGTGGGCCGTACGCCCGCGTCGATCGCGGTCGCCGTGGCGCTGTGGGTGGCGATGCTGAAATCGGGCATCGACCCGCTCGTGAGCGGACTCGCGGTGGGGCTGGTGACGAGCGCGTACCCGCCCGAACGCGCCGACCTGGAGCGCGCGAGCGCGCTTGCGCGGTCGTTCCGCGAGCAGCCCACGCCGGAGCTCGCCAGATCCGTGCAGCGGGGGGTGACGGCGGCGATCTCCGCCAACGAGCGCATGCAGTACCAGCTGCACCCGTGGGTCAGCTACGTGGTGCTGCCCCTGTTCGCCCTCGCCAACGCGGGCGTGCACATCACCGGCGGACTGGTCGAAGGGGCCGTCAAATCGCCGGTGTTCTTCGGGATCCTCCTCGGCTACGCAATCGGCAAGCCGGTCGGGATCACGCTGGGCACGTGGCTCGCCACGCGGCCCGCCCTGCACGGACCCCGGCCCCTGATCAGCGGACCGATCCTGTTCGCAGCCGGTACGTGCGCGGGGATCGGCTTCACCGTCTCGCTGCTGATCTCGAGCCTCGCGTTCAACGGCGTCACGCTCGAGGAGGCGAAGCTCGCGGTGCTGTGCACGGTGGTGCTCGCGCCGGCACTGACGTGGAGTGCCCTGCAGATCGTCAAACACCTCCCCACCGAGGTGCGCGCCCGTCAGATCCGGGGGACCGCCGAGGACATCGCCGACCTCACCGAGGATGTCGATCCCGAGCGCGACCACGTCCGCGGCCCCGAGGACGCGGCCGTGACGCTGCTCGAGTACGGCGACTTCGAGTGCCCCTACTGCGGCCAGGCCGAGCAGACGATCCGTGAGCTGCTCGAGGCGCAGGGGACCGAGGTGCGCTACGTGTGGCGCCACCTGCCGCTCAACGACGTGCACCCGTTCGCGCAGATGGCCGCCGAAGCGTCGGAGGCGGCGGCCGCCCAGGGGAGCTTCTGGGACATGTACGACACGCTGCTCGCCCACCAGAAAGAGCTGCGCTGGGCCGATCTGATGCGCTACGCCGAGGAACTCGGCCTCGACGTGGACCGTTTCACGGGGCAGCTGCGGAACGGCGACAACGCCGACCGCATCCTCGCCGACGTGGCCAGCGCTGACGAGAGCGGCGTCACCGGAACGCCCACCTTCTTCATCAACGGGCGACGCCACTACGGGCTCTACGACCTGCAAACGCTGACCGAAGCGGTCACCGCGGCCAAGCGCCGGGCCCTGGCGCTGGCGGCCGCCTGACACCGGTCGACCGGCGCGTCTCCGCCTGGCCCGTCTGTACTGTTGCGGCGACCGACTTGGCGGGGGCGTCACCACACTTGGAACGAACGGACCGCCTCTCGGAGGCGTCGGCTGCCGGTGGCTGCTCGGCCGACGTAAGGTCGTGGCGGGAACAGCTCGCGCCCTATGCGGTGCCGGACACGCGACGGGCGCTCGTGTGCCTGGCCACCTCGGTGGTCCCCTTCCTGGCCCTGTCGTGCGCCCTCTACCTGCTGCTCGGGGACTCCCCCCTCGCGGTGCTGCTCGTGATCCCGGCGGCCGCCTTCCTGGTGCGCTCGTTCATCGTCTTCCACGACTGCTCACACGGGTCGTTCTTCGCCTCCCGCCGCGTGAACGTATGGCTGGGCCGCTCGATCGGGCTGCTCCTGTACTCGCCGTTCACGCGCTGGCGCCACGACCACGCGGTCCATCACGCCTCCTCGGGCGATCTCGACCGCCGCGGAACCGGGGACGTCCGCATGCTGACCGTGTCGGAGTACGAGACGCTCTCGCCACGGGGGAAGCTCGCCTACCGGCTGGAGCGCAACCCGCTGGTCATGTTCGGGGTGGGTCCCCTCGTCGCTCTGATGATCGGCCCTCGCATCGTCGCCAAGAACGCGCGGCCGCGGATGCGGCGCAGCGTGCTCCTGACCGACGTGGCTGTTGCCGTGATGATCGGGCTGCTGGTGTGGGCACTCGGCTGGCGCGACTACCTGGTCGTGGTGTTCCTGCCCGCGCTGCTGGCCGGATCGGCCGGGATCTGGCTCTTCTATGTCCAGCACCAATTCGAGGATGCCTACTGGGACGAGGGCGACAACTGGACCTTCACCGACGCCGCCCTGCGGGGCAGCTCGTTTCTGAAGCTCCCCGAGGTGCTGCGCTTCTGCACCGGGAGCATCGGCTACCACCACGTCCACCACCTCAACTCGCTGATCCCGAACTACAACCTCCGACGCGCCCACGATCGGACGCCCGCGCTCCACGAGGTTCCCACGCTGACGCTGCTCGACGGCCTGCGGGCGACGAAACTACGGCTCTACGACGAGCGACGCGGACGCCTGGTCACCTTCCGCGAGGCAGCCACGCCCCCGGCCGGCGGCGATATTTTGCCCGCGTGGCCTACGACCCGGAGCTAGCCGAGCGGCTGCGCGAGCAGCTCGCCGAGGTGGACAACGTGACGGAGAAGAGGATGTTCGGCGGGCTCGCGTTCCTCGTCAACGGCCACCTGGCGATGTCGGCCTCACGCCACGGCGGCATGATGGTGAGGGTCGGAGCCGGCGGCAGCGACGAAGCGCTGTCACGTCCCCACGCGCGGCTGATCGAGATGCGGGGCCGCCCGATGACCGGCTGGATCTTCGTCGAGCACGAGGGCGTGCGCACCAAGCGCCAGTTGCAGTCGTGGGTCCGCCGTGGCCTGAAGTTCGTGCACTCGTTGCCGCCTAAGCGCGGAGGCGCGGCCGCGCGCGGCCCCCGGCCCGCCCGGGAGCGTCGCTAGGCCTTCTTGGCGTGGCGTTCGGCCGTGTGTTCGTCGCGCTTTTCCTTCGCTTCGGTGTAGGACTGTTCGACGAGTGCGCGCCCGCCCGACCAACCGAAGGCGCGGATCAGCAGGACCAGCGCGAGCAAGATGCTCCAGGCCGTCTCCACGAGCTGCTGCGCGACCGAGTAGGCGGTCGCGTTGGTGGCGCTCGTGATGCCTTTCAGCGACAGCGTGTTGAAGCCCTGCACGACGCCGGCTCCGCCGGGCGTCACCGACGTCATGTTGGCGATCGAGTTGCCGGCCACGACGCGCATCAGGGTGTGGAAGCTGACGGGGATGTCGTAGGCGGCGAGGAACACGGCGATCGTGCCGAGCATCGCGATCCAGCTGAGCATCTCGGGCGCCAGCACACGGACGGCGTATTGGCGTGGCTGGGCGATGATCCCGCCCCCCTCCTTGGCCTGCTCCCACCACTTCTCGATGCGCGCTCTCAGGATCCGCACGAGGAGCGCGATCAGGAGCACACTCCCCACCACGATGATCACGACCGAGATGGGGTGTTCTTCGATGAAGCCGAACTGCTGGCTGAAGGAGCCGCCGAGGTCGATGAACAGGTACAGCCAGGTCGCCACCCCGATCGCGGTGTAGAAGACTTTCTGGACCACGTAGCCGGCGATCACCCCGGCGAACGTGGCGCCGGCGATCGTGGCGAGGAACATCAGCAGCATCACGAATGTGCCGATGTTGGCCGGGAGCACGAAGTTCAGCGCGACGGCCGTCGCGTAGCAGGCGTACACCTGACTCCAGCGCACGGCGACGCGACCGTAGGCGAAGCGCAGGATCGAGTACCACGCGTAGGCCGTGGTGGTCGTCTGCAGCGTGATCAGGGCGATCCCGGCGAGCAGGTAGCCGATCGAGATCTTCGTGATCGTGTTCCAGAGGTCTTCGAACCACTTGCCCAGGTCCCAGCCGAAGAGGCTCGCGGCAGCCGCGATCAGGACCACCACGAGGACGATGATCGCCAGCCGCCGAAGCCGCTCGTGCCAGTGCGAGGCCGGGGCTTCGTGGTGGGCGTGATCGACGTGGGCGGCGCTCATGTGAACGGCGGTGGCAGCCCGGTGCGCCGCCACGGCTCTGGAATGATCACACGCGCGCCCGCGACCACGCGCGCCCGCGACAACGCCCGCCCGACAAGAGAGGAGCACGACCGTGCGCAGCGACATCGCGCCTGGTGGGACCTTCCCGGACTACGAGCTGACCGACCACGCCAAGACCCGCCGCAGCCTCAGCGAGCTGCAGGGGCGGGACCCGATGATCGTGGTGCTGTCGCGCGGACACTTCTGCCCGAAGGACCACCAGCAGCACCTCGAACTGGCCGGGTTCCAGCCCAAGATCGACGTCGCCTACACGCAGATCGTCACGATCGCGACCGACAACATCCTCGAGCTGAACGAGTTCCGGGCGGCCGTCGGGGCCCACTGGACGTTCCTCTCCGACGCCGGGCGCAAGGTGCAGAAGGACCTCGACATCCAGGAGTACACGGACCCCACCCATGACCCGATGATCCCCCACACGCTGGTGCTGAAGCCGGGCCTCGAGATCTACAGCGTCTACAACGGCTACTGGTTCTGGGGGCGTCCCTCCGTGGAGGAGCTGCGCCGCGACCTGCGCGAGATCACGAGGAAGATCCGCCCCGACTGGGACATCTCGGCCGACGGCTTCCGCGAGCAGTGGGACGCCGGCGACCACACCCGCTTCTACCCCTACAAGGGCAGCTGACGGGGCGGGCTCGGGAGCTCAGGCGAAAGTCCGTCGAGCTGCTGCGGCGGATCTCGGAGAGCTAGTCCGCGGGCAGCGTCCGCGGCAGCCCGAAGCGGGCGAGCACGCTCGTGTCCAGGAAGCCCGTCATCGCCGAGATGCGATCGCCCTCGAGCGTGAGCACCGTCAACACGCTCGCGTGCGCGATCCCGCCATGGGCGTCCGCGAGGTAGTTGACGAACGCCGGCTGCGTGTTGGCGCGCGTCGGCACGAGACGCAGCGCCCGTCCCTCGCGCGTGCGGAAGATCAGCTCGAGGAACGCCGCTATCAGCTCGTGGCCCTGGTATTCGAGCGGGGACGGCGGCATCGTCAGCCACGCGTCCTCTGTCAGCAGCGCGATGATCCGCTGCACGTCGTTGGCCTCCCAAGCGTCGGCGAACGCCGCCACCAGCTCGCGCTCCGCCGCCGACTCCGGCAGCGGCGCATGCTCGCGCTGCGCCGGCAGCCGCTGCCCCATCGTCGCGCGGGCACGCTTGAGCGCCCCCTTGACGGAGTCCTCGCTGCTCTCCAACAGGTCCGCGACCTCGGCGGCGCGATACCCGAGCACGTCCCGCAGCACGAGCGCCGCCCGCTGGCGCGGTGGCAGCGCCTGCAACGCCGCGATGAACGCCAGCTCCACCGTCTCACGGGTCTCATAGCGAGCATCGGGGCCCGGCGCGGTATCCACTAACCCTTCGAGCAGCACGTCGGGGTAGGGCTCCAGCCACGTCGGCTCGGCTGTGCGGGTCGCGGGCGGAGGAGTGAAGGGGGTCTGTATGGCAGGCGGGGGCCGACGGCTGGCGTCGCGCAGGGCGTTCAGGCAGCGATTGGTGGCGATCCGGTACAGCCACGAGCGCACCGACGCCCTCCGTTCGAAGCTCCCGAGGCCCCGCCAGGCCCCGAGCATCGTCTCCTGGACCATGTCCTCAGCGTCCTGCATCGACCCGAGCATCCGGTAGCAGTGCAGTTGCAGCTCCCCGCGCAGCGGGTCGGTGAGCTCGCGGAAGGCCTGCTCGTCGCCCGAGGTCGCACGCGACAGCAGCTGCTCGCTCACACACTCATCCTCGCATTCCTTGGGGGCTCCGGCCATCACAGCTTCTGACACCGGCTCGCCCGAAAAGGGGTCACTCCCCTCCGATGAATCGTCCGTCCTCCCCGGTGACCCCTCTCGCGGCGAGTCGGTGTCTAAGCGATCGACACCCCAGCTCACCAACCGAAGGAGGAAGCACGATGCCCACGTTCCTGTTCACCTACCGTGTCGACCCGCAGCCGATGAACGAGTCGCTCGCCCAGCTCGACGAGGCCGGCCGCGCGGCGCGCTCCGCCGCCTGGATGGAGTGGTTCCAGAGCCTCGGCTCGAGCGTCGTGGAGATGGGCAACCCCGTCAACGAGGCCTCGACCGTCGGCCACACGGCCGGCACCCGTGTCGGCGGCTACTCGCTGATCGACGCCCCGGACGCCGCTGCGGCCGCCGAGCTCGCGCGCGCCTGCCCCGCCGTGCAGCTCGGTGGAGGGGTGGAGATCGGCGACATCGTCGACATGTCCGGATCGGAGCAGAACGGCGCCCGCGCGGCAGCCGCCGGCTCGGCGGCCTGAAGCGCCCGCCCCCCGACGCGCCGATCCCGGCGCCGGCGGTCGCCATCGACCGCCCGGGCCGGTAACGGCGCCGGCGGTTGCCCTCGACCGCCGGCGCCGTACGCCGGCCCCAGTTAGCCCCGGCGGGGCGGATTCGTAGCGAAGAACCCCTCGTCGCTCCAGCGCCCCGGCAGGATCCCCCCGCCGGCGCCCGCGCAGCCTCGCCGCAGCCCGTCTGCCGGCACGACGCCGCGCTCCAGGTCTCCCCGCCCGGGCCCGATCGGATCAGCGGGAGACACCAGCTAGCTGGTGGCCCGCTCGCCAGCCTGCCGCATTGGCGCGGCCCCGCCGCGAGACGAAGCTGGCGACAGATCGCAGGCAACCGAAACGGAGCCGACATGAACATCGCCGCCCGCGCAGGACGTTGGAGTGCAGCCCACTGGAAGACCGCCACCTTCGGGTGGCTGGCCCTGGTCGTGGTGGCGGTCGCCGTGGGCAACGCCGCCGGGACCGTCAAGCTCGCCAACCGGGAACAGTCGACGGGGCAGGCCGGGCGCGCCCAGGCGATGCTCGAACGGGCCGGATTCCACGAACACGCGAGCGAGACGGTGCTCGTGCAGAGCAACTCGCTGCGCACCTCCGACCCGGCTTTCGTGCGTGAGGTCGGCGCGGTGGTGGCGCAGCTGAGAACCCTCCCCCAGGTCAAGGGCCTGCGCTCGCCGCTCGCCCCGGGCCACCACGGCCAGCTCTCCAAGGACGGCCGCGCGGCACTCGTCGAGTTCGAAATGAAGGGCCCTGCCGAAGGCGCCGCCGAACGCGTACCGCCGGTGCTGGCCGCGGTTTCCTCGCTGCAGCGCTCTGCCCCCGCCTTCACCGTCAGGGAGGTCGGCGAGGCCAGCGGCGAACGAGAAGTCACGAAGAGCGTCAACGCCGGGCTGTCCCGCGCGGAGAAGCTGTCGCTGCCGATCACCTTCGCGGTCCTGCTGCTCGCGTTCGGGGCGTTCGTGGCAGCAGGCCTGCCGGTGCTGCTCGCCTTCTCGGCGGTCCTCGGGGCCGGCGGGTTGGCCGCGCTCGCCAGTCACGTCGTGCACGCTTCGCAGGCCACCAGCTCGGTGATGCTGCTGATGGGCATGGCGGTCGGTGTCGACTACTCGCTCTTCTACCTCAAGCGTGAGCGGGAGGAGCGCCGCGCGGGACACCCCGATGCGCTCGGGCGTGCCGCCGCCACCTCCGGACGCGCCGTGCTGGCGTCGGGGATCACGGTGCTGATCGCGATGGCGGGGATGCTGCTCTCGGGCACGAAGGTGTTCGACTCGATCGGGATCGGCGCGATCCTCGTGGTGTTCACCGCCATGGTCGGCTCCTTGACCGTCCTACCCGCCCTGCTCGGGCGCCTCGGCGACCGCGTCGAGAAGGGAAAACTGCGCACCGCCCGGTCCACCTCGCGCGTGTGGGATGCGGTGCTGCGCCCGGTGCTGCGCCACCCGAGGAGCGCGGCGCTGATCTCCGCGTTGGCACTCGTCGCTTTGGCGATGCCGGCGCTGAAACTGCACACGACGCTGCTCGGCGTGGGCGACCTGCCGAGGAGCATCCCGATCGTGTCCACCTACGAGAAGGTGCAGAAGGCCTTCCCCGGCGCGGAGACCCCTGCGGTCGTCGCGTTCCACAGCCCCGGAGGCGACTCCCCCGCGGCGCGCGCGGCGATCGCGAAGCTCCGGCGCCTGGCGTTGGCGAGCGGCGGGGCCCACGAACCGATCGCGGTCACCTGGAACGCGCACCGCACGGTCGCGAGCGTCGAAGTTCCGCTCGTCGGCAGCGGCGAGAATCAGGCCTCGATGGACGCCCTCCACAGCCTCCGCTCGACGGTCCTGCCGGCGAGCCTCGGCACCGTGCCGGGAGCGAGCTGGGCGGTGACGGGTGAAACGGCGGGGACGCGGGACTTCAACGACCGCATCAAGCACACGTTCCCGCTGGTGTTCGCGTTCGTGCTCGGGCTCGCGTTCCTGCTGCTGCTGATCGCGTTCCGCTCGGTGGTGATCCCCCTCACCTCGATCGCGCTGAACCTGCTGTCGGTGGGTGCGGCCTACGGCGTGCTGGTGTGGATCTTCCAGGACGGCCATCTGCAGGGGCTGCTCGGCTTCCACTCAAACGGGGCGGTCGTGACGTGGCTGCCGCTGTTTCTGTTCGCGGTCCTGTTCGGGCTCTCGATGGACTACCACGTATTCATCGTCAGCCGCATCAGGGAGCTTCGCGACGATGGTCACGCGACGGCCGATGCGGTCTCGCGCGGCATCAGGAGTACGGCCGGCACCGTCACCGCCGCAGCCGCGGTGATGGTCGCCGTGTTCGCGATCTTCGCCTCGCTGCCGACGCTCGACATCAAGGAGCTCGGCGTGGGGCTGTCGATCGCCGTGCTGCTCGACGCGACCGTGATCCGCGGCGTGCTGCTGCCGGCGACCATGAAGATGCTGGGCGAGTGGAACTGGTACCTGCCGCGGTGGCTCGGGTGGCTTCCTCGCGTGAGCCTCGACGCGAATGGCCGGCGGCCCGCTGCCGCCGAGCCGGCGAGCGCGCGGCGGCCGCTGGCAGAGGTGACGTGAAGGTGAGCGGCCTCGCCCACCGGCTCTCGGCCCCGAACACCTACCGGCGCCTCGGCTTTCTGCTGTCGGCCTTCGTGCTCGGACACGTGTGGTTCCTGGTACTTGTCATCGGGTGGAGCCTGTGTGCCTCCGTGCTGATCACGCCGCTCGTGATCCCCGCCCTGCTGGGACTCGCCGCGGCATCGCGTGGCTGCGCCCAGCTCGAGGCGGGTGTGGCGAGGAGCCTGCTCGACGTGGACGCGCCGGGCCCCGGATTTCCCCATCGCGCCGCCGGCTTCTGGCGCTGGATGGGGGCGATGCTCTCCGGTCCCTTCTGGCGTGCCCAGGCCTACCTGCTGGTTCGCTGGCTGCTCGGGGTGCCGCTCGCCACCGTGCTGATCGCGCTGCTGGCGGCGTCCGTCGGGCTGATCTTCGCGCCGGTGTGGGTCCTCACCGGCGACGGGGCGCACGTCGGTGGATGGCATGTGCACACGGTCGCCCAGGCGCTCGTGTTCGTGCCCGTCGGCCTGGTGCTGCTGCCCGCGAGCATCCTCCTGGGCGCGCTGGTGGCGAGGCCGTTCCAGCCGCTGGCCCGTTCGCTGCTGGCGGCCGAATCCCCGAGCGCCGTGTCCCCGGACGGCGCCGGCGGTCCTCCGGCCGGCCGGGTCGGAGGACCTCCAGCCGGAGGGGTGATGGGTAGTCCCGAACAGAGGCGCCGGCGCCGGACAGGGCTGCGGGCGCACGCGGCCGCCGACTCGCTCGTGCTGGCGTTGCTGATCGCCGTGTGGGCAATCACCTCACGCGGCTACTTCTGGCCCATATGGGTGCTGCTACCGCTGGCACTCGCGCTTGCGATCCACGGGTGGTTCGTGCTGCTCGGGGAACACCCGGAGTGGGTCAACGACATCTTCAGGAGCCGTGCCATCGCCGGCTTCGCAGGCGTGTGCACGGCGGTGGAGCTGTATCTGATCGGTGTGTGGGCGGCCGCGGGCGGGGGTTACTTCTGGCCGGTTTGGCCGCTGTTGGTGATGGGCGCGACCGGCGCCGTGTGGGTGGCAGCCACGTGGCTGTCCTCGCCGCGCCACGACGAGCTCACCGAACGGATCGACACGCTCGAGACCACCCGCGCCGGAGCCGTCGACGAGCAGGAGACCGAGCTGCGGCGGATCGAGCGCGACCTCCACGACGGCGCCCAGGCCAGGCTGGTGGCGCTGGGGATGAGCCTCGGCATGGCCGAGCACACGCTCGCGGAGGACCCCGAGCGCGCCGGTGAGCTGCTGGCCGAGGCTCGCGTGGGTGCCGAGCAGGCGCTTCGGGAGCTTCGTGACCTGGCCCGCGGGATCCATCCCCCGGTGCTCTCCGACCGCGGCCTGGAGGCGGCGATCGCGGCGCTCGTGAGCTCCACCCCATTACCGGTGACGGTGTCCGTGTCCGTGGACGGAAGACTGCCCCCGGTGGTCGAGAGCACCGCCTACTTCGTCGTCTCCGAGGCGCTCGCGAACGCGGGCAAGCACGCCGACCCGCGGCGCGTGACGATCGACGTGCGCCAGGTCGGCGGGGAGCTCGAGCTCGAGGTGACAGACGACGGCCGCGGTGGTGCCAACCCGCAGGGGAGTGGCCTGCGAGGACTGCGGCGCCGGGTGGAGGCACTCGACGGGCACCTGGCCGTAACCAGTCCTCCGGGCGGCCCCACCACGATCCGCGCGGAGCTGCCGTGCGGGTCGTGATCGCCGAGGACCTCGCGCTGCTGCGCGACGGCCTCACCCGCCTGCTCAGGGACAACGGGATCGACGTGATTGCGGCCGTCCGCGACGGCGACGCGCTGATTCGCGAGGTCGTCGCCAACGAGCCCGACCTGGCGGTCGTCGACATCCGCCTGCCCCCGGAATTCCGCGACGAGGGGCTGAGAGCCGCGCTCGAGCTGCGCCGGCGCGTGCCCGGGACCGCGATCCTCGTCGTCTCGCAGTACGTCGAGGAGACCTACGCCGCCGAGCTGCTCGCGGACGGCGCGGAAGGTGTCGGCTACCTGCTCAAGGACCGCATCATGCACGTGGCCGACTTCCTCGAGGCGGTGCGTCGCGTGGCGGACGGCGGCACGGCACTGGACCCCGAGGTCGTCGCGCAGCTGTTCCGGGCGCGCCGCGAAGACGCCCCCCTGGCGAGGCTAACCCCCCGTGAGCGCGAGGTGCTCGGGCTGATGGCCGAGGGTCGCTCCAACGCGGGCATAGCGGAGACGCTCGTGCTGACGGTCGGAGCCGTCGAGAAGCACGTCCAGAGCATCATGTCCAAGCTGGAGCTTCCTCCCGCGGCCAGCGACCACCGGCGCGTGTTGGCGGTGCTCGCGTACCTGCGGGAGGACGTGTGAGCGAGGGAGCGCTCGTGCTCAGCGTGTGGCGGAGGCCGACGGGCGCGGGGTGATGCCGGCCGTCTCGGCAGAAAGCCGCAGCCGTGCGGGCAGCTTGCGCTACCTGCGGGCAGGCCGCCGGGCGGCTCAGGGCACCGAGATCCTGAAGCGCCCGACCGTCGGGAACCTGAGCGGGTTGCCGTGCCCGCCGGCTCCGAACTGGGCGGCGATGACCTCGTACAGCGGTCCTTCGCCCCCGCTTTCCCCGCCGACACTCGAGGAGTGCGCGACGAACACGCGGCCCGCGTAGCTGGTCGCGCAGCTGCTCAGGAGCGGGCTGCCGCGCAGGAACGCGAGTGGACCGGTCGCGTGGGACACGTGATCACGCTCGGGACCCCCCACCTCGGAGCGCCGCTCGAGCAGGGCGCCCACCGTGCGGCGGCGGCGCTCGACAGCCTGCCCGAGACGCGGATGCTGGCGGGACTGCTACGACGGCGCTCCGCCGGGATCCGCGACCTGCGACACGGCTCGCTGGTGGACGAGGACTGGCGGGGACACGATCCGGACGCGCTGCGGGCCGCCGCCCACAAGGAGGTGCCACTGCTGGACGGCGCCACCCATTGCTTCGTCTCGGCAAGCGTCACCAGCGACCCCGACCACCCCGTCGGGCGCCTGCTCGGCGACACCCTCGTGCTCGTCCCCAGCGCCACAGGACGAGGGCGGACCCGACGGATCCCCTTCGACGCCCGCTACGGACGGCACGTCGCGCCCACCCATCACCTCGCTCTGCTGAACCATCCCGAGGTTTACGGGCACCTGCACGGGTGGCTCGGCTCGCCCGCCTGACGGGAGCCCGACCGCCGGTGTGGCGGCGGCATACCCCGCGGCCGCTGGACCTGGGCGCCGCTCAGCTCGCGGCCGGCGCGCCCGCGCGGCGCCGGGGTTTGGCTTTCGCCTTGCGCCCCCCGAGCAGCAGCTTGTCGAGCTGATCGAAGGCTTCGCCCATGAAGACCGCAAGGTGCTGGAGGTGGGGGAGCGTGTCGCGCGCGCCGGTGAAGCCGAAGTTGAGGGTGCCGGCGTAGCTGATGCAGGTGATGTTGAGCGCGTTCCCCTGCAGCAGCAGCGACAGCGGGAACAGCGACTCCATGCGTGAGCCGTTGAAGTACAGCGGCTCGGATGGCCCGGGTACGTTGGAGATGCCGAGGTTGAAGGGGATCGGCGCGTGCGAGCCGAGGCCGAAGATCAACCCCGCGATGTAGGGGCCGTTGATCAGCAGCGTGTAGGAGGTCCGGGCCGCGGCCGGGAGGCTGCGCAGGTGGCGCTTGGCTTCGGTGCTGGAGCGCTTGATCGCCTGCAGGCGCTCGAGCGGGTCGGCGATGTTCGTCCCCAGCTCGGCCACGATCATCCCCACCACGGTCCCCATCGACTGGTCCTCGGCCTCACGTAGGTTGACCGGGATGCCCGCGGTCAGTGAGCGGGGAGGCACGCGGGCGTGCTCGGCCAGGTAGCTGCGCAGGGCGCTCCCGCACAGGTACAGGACGATCTCGTTTAGCGTGCAGTCGGCCTTGCGGGCCATGGCGCGCAGGCGCGCGAGGTCGTACTGCTGGGTGGCGAAGCGGCGCTGGCCCTCGATGGGGCCGTTGAGGGCAGACTGGGGAGCGCGGTAGGGCGCCTGCAGGGGACTGGTGTCGACCGCCGCCCGTGCGAGGTCGAACGCCGCGCGCGACAGGCCGCCGACGGAGGCGGCGCTCTCGCGCAGCACGCCGAGCGAGCCGCCGATCACACCCGAGGAGCCGTTCTCCTGCGCGGGCTTGGCCCGACGCGAGCCTTCCCCCACGCCCCAGAAGGGAGCCACGTCGCGCCGATCGGGGTCGCTCGACAGGGCCCGCATGACCAGGCGCATGCTGCTGACGCCGTCGATCAGCGAGTGGTGGGTCTTCGTGTACATCGCGAAGCGGTTGCCCTCGAGGCCCTCGATCAGGTGCGCCTCCCACAGCGGCCGGTGCATGTCGAGCTGGTTGCTGTGCAGGCGCGATACGAGGATTCCCAGCTCGCGCTGGCTGCCCGGGTGGGGCAGGGCCGAGTGGCGCACGTGGTAGTCGAGGTCGACGTCGTGGATCTCGCGCATCAGCGGCAGCCGGGGGCCGATCACGGGCGCCTCGATCAGCTGCAGGTTCCAGGGCGGCGGGATCGTGCGCACCGAGCGCATCTGCTCGAAGACCTGTTTCAGGTAGTCCGGCGGGGCGTCCTTCGGCAGCGTGAATTCGAGCAGCCCGCCGACGTGCATGGGCGTGTCCCGGGACTCGAGCTCGAGCCAAACGGCGTCTAGTGGTGAGACCTGCCTCATCGCTGCTCGCTTGCGCTCCTCCCAGATCGCGTCGCGCGTTTGGAAGCCTACTGCGCGCTAGCCTGCGGGAGCATCCCCCGAAGCGCGCCGGACATCGAACGGGCGATACGTACCCGCCGCACGCACAAGGCATTCGGCCAGGAGCCGCTGGACCGTGACGTGCTCGACGAACTGTTCGAGCTCGCGCGGTGGGCGCCGAACCACCACGCGACGAACCCGTGGCGGTTCCGGGTCCTGGGAGCGCAGGCGCGCGAACGCCTGAAGCTGGCCGCCGGCCCCGAGCAGGCGGGCAAGCTCGATCGAGCTCCGACGCTGGTGGTTGTCAGCGCCGCGCTCGGAGGCGACCCGCTGCAGGACGAGGAGGACCTGCACGCCACCGCGATCGCCGCCTACATCGTGCTGCTCGTTGCCCACGCCCGCGGCTTCGCCGGCTACTGGCGCACGCCCGAGGTGCTGCGCACCGAGGAGGGCCGGGCCGCCGTCGAGGTGGCCTCCGGTGAGCAGGTGCTGGGACTCCTGCACCTCGGCCCGCTGCGTCAGGAGAGCGTCACGCCGGAGCGCGACGAGCCGGGGAAGTTCGTGACCTATCTCGATTGAGCGGCGGGGTCCGGCCGGACCGGCCGTGTCCCCGGATCGACATGCAGGGTCACGCCTTCGCCGCGAACAAAATCAGGTCGAACACCCCAAACGCCGTGCAGGCGAGACTCAGCGCGGTCACGACGAACGTGTTGGCCCGTTTCTGTCGCAGCTCGTCCTGCGGGTCGGGCATCGGAGGCAGGACGTAGCTCGGACCATCCGGACTGATCCATTTGACGTCGGGCAGGCCGTCGGCCGTCACGGGTGCACCTGCAACGGGTCGCCCTGCGCGAGTCGATCGCGGGTGGTTCCCACGAGGCGCGATTACCCGTCGGCCGGCGCGCCAGCCTTCACCTGGACGCCCGTTCGTCTTCGTGCGAGTGACGCCCCGCACGGGCGGGCGCTGGCGGATCTCCAACGGCGGCGTTATCGTCGGAGGTCCTCGACGGCCGCACCGACCGGGGACGGGAGATGGCGCACAGCGAGCTCAGCCAGCAGACCGGCATCGCCGCCAACGGAAGCGGCGGACCCGCGACGACGGTGCTGGTCAGCCGCCGCGCGTCCTTCAACGCCGCACACCAGCTCCACGACGAGCGGCTGTCGGACGCGGAGAACCAACGGATCTTCGGCAAGTGCGCCCGTCTGCACGGTCACAACTACGTGCTCGAGGTCGTCGTCGGCGGCGGGGTCGACCCGGCGACCGGCTACGTCCTCGACCTCAAGCTGCTGGCCGACATCATCGAGCGGCGCATCATCGGCGACGTCGACCACGCCAACCTCAACACCGACGTCCCCTGGCTCAAGGGCCGCATCCCCACCGCCGAGAATCTCGCGCTCGCGTGCTGGGAGCGGATTCGCACCGAGCTGCCGGAGGGATCACTGCGGTACGTACGGGTGTGGGAGACGGACAAGAACTGGGCCCAGGTCGGTGGGGACGGCTGAGACGGCCGGGCCGCTGCGGCGCGGCACCCGGGAACTGTCGAGCCGCTACGCGCCCGCGGACCTGGGGGTGTTCACCGAGGAGGAGCGACGCAGGTTCCTGCGTGGCGGCCATGACCCGACCGCGGACATCGAGCTCGCGTGGGAGCTCCTGTACCGGCTCGAGCCGCGGATTTATGCCCGGCTTGTCGGCGCCGAGCGTCTGCACCCCGACCTGGTGGCGTGGCTCCCCGAAGAGCTCGAGCGGATCGTCGAGGTGGGGGCCGGCAGCGGGCGGCTGACCGTGCAGCTCGCGGCGCGTGGCCGGTCCGTCTACGCGATCGAGCCGGCCGCTCCCCTGCGAGAGTTGCTGAGCGAGGAGCTGGCGCGCACCCCGCTCGGGGATCGCGTGCGGGTCATCGACGGCTTCTTCGACTCGCTGCCCGTGGCGGACGGGTCCGCCGAGCTCGTGGTGGCGTGCTCGGCCTTCACACCCGACCCCGCCCACGGGGGCGATCGCGGGCTCGCCGAGATGGAGCGCGTCTGCCGGCCGGGCGGCACGGTGGCGATCGTGTGGCCGAACAACCTCGACTGGCTGGCGGCACGCGGCTATCGCCACCTCAGCTTCCCGGGTGCGATGTGGCTCGAGTTCGCGAGCCCCGAGGAGGCCGTCGAGCTGGTCGAGGTCTTTCATCCACAGGCGGCCGCGCGGGTGCGCGACGAAGGACTGGCACGGGTCACCTACGAGACCGTGGGGATCAACCCACCGCGCGACGTGGCCTTCAGGGTGATGCCGGCGTGAAGGTCGCGATCGTCGCTCCCCTGGTTTCGCCGATCCGCGAGCCCCACTGCGGGGGCGCGCAGGCCTTTGTGGCGGACCTCGCACGGGGACTCACCCCCCGTGGTCACGAGGTGCACCTGTTTGCGCCCGCGGGTTCCCACGTCGAGGGCGTGGAGGTGATCGACGCCGGCGTGGACCACCGCGCCCTGCAGGCGACGCTGTACCGGGCCGACGCGTCCGAAGGCTCCGTCTCCGGGGCGGCGCACGCGGCCTTTGCCGCCGTCTACGACACGATCGCGGACGGCGATTACGACCTGATCCACAACCACGCCTTCGACGCTCCGGCGATCGCGCTCGCGGGCGGGCGCGGCGCCCCGGTTCTCCACACCCTGCACCTGCCGCCTGCGCCGGCTGTGGCCGCGGCGGTGGCCGGTGCACGACAGGAGCCTGCGCCCCCGGCGATCGCGTGCGTGTCCGCATCTCAGGCGCAGTTGTGGCGCGCTCATGTCGCGGTCGATGGACTGCTCCCGCCGTACGTCCCCACGCGGCTGATCCCCTTCGCTGAGACCGGTGCGCCGCGCGCCGTGTTCGCGGGCAGGCTCAGCCCGGAGAAGGGAGCCGCGGAGGCGATCGACATCGCCCGCCTTGCAGGGCTGCCGATCGACGTGCTCGGCGACGCCTACGACACCGTCTACGCGCGCCGGCAGATCGAGCCGCGTCGCAAGCCTCCGGGCGTGAGGATCCACGGCGCCGTCGCCAGGGAGGAGCTGTGGAAGGCGATGGGGAGCGCGAGCGTGGTGCTGTGCCCGGTGGACTGGGAGGAGCCATTCGGCATGGTTGCCGCCGAGGCGCAGGCCTGTGGGACGCCGGTGGTGGCATTCGCGCGGGGCGCGCTCGGGGAGGTGGTCCGCGACGGCGTCACGGGTGTGCTCGTCGAGCCCGGCGACATCGAGGGGGCAGCCGAGGCCGTGCGTTCGTCGGGCTCCCTGTCGCGGGAGGCCTGCCGCCATCACGCCGAGCGCGAGCTGGATCTCGAGCTGACCCTGGATGCCCACGAGCGCCTGTACGAGCGCATCGCCACCGCGGCCGAGAGGTTGCCCGTCCGTGGCTGAGGGCACCCGCTGGCTCGCCGACCGGCTCGCGGTCGTGACCGGAGCCAGCCGCGGCATAGGAGCCGCGTCCGCACGCGCGATCGCTGCCGCCGGCGCACATGTCGTGCTCGCGGCCCGTAGCGGGGAGGCACTCGAGCGGGAAGCCGAGGGAATCCGCGAGGCGGGCGGCGACGCCACCGCCGTGCCCACCGACGTCTCGAGTGAGCAGGACGTCGAGCGCCTGTTCGAGACCGTCGCCCGACACGGCCCGCTCGCGGCCCTCGTGTGCGCGGCCGGCATGCTGGAGCCCGCGTCGTTCCCTGACACGAACACGGAGCTGTGGGAGCAGACGCTCGCCGTCAACCTGACCGGGACGTTCCTCTGCTGTCGGGCCGCGTTCGGTGCGATGAGGGCCGCCGGCGGGGGACGGATCGTCAACATCGCCTCGCTCTCGGGCGTGTACGGAACAGAGAAGTTCCCCGGGCTCGCCGCCTACAACGTGTCCAAGTACGGCGTCGTGGGACTGACCGAGGCGATCGCGGTGGAGGGCAGGGAGCTCGGCGTCGGCGCGGTGTGCCTGAGCCCCGGAGCCGTGGACACCGAGATGCTCGCGCGGGCAAACCCCGAGCTGCGTCCGGGCCTCACCCCGGACGCGGTTGCCGAGCTGATCGTGTCGCTGCTCGAAGGACCGCTCGAGGCCACCAGCGGCGCCAACATCCCGCTGTTCTCGAACGCCTAACCGACGAGCGACCAGATGTCGACGTTGTCGTCGGCGAGACTGTCGCGGGACGGGCGCGCCCGCTGTCCGACCAGGCGCGCGCAGGCGGCCATTTCGCAGTCGGCGTCGAGCTCCGGATCGCCACCGCGGTTGAGTCCCACGGCCGCGAGCATCTGCCCGTCGAGCAGGTAGAAGCCGATCAGGCGGCGTTCCTCGACGGACCCGCGCATCAGGAAGTCGTCCCAGCGGGTTGCGTGGCCGACGTACTCGAGGTCGTGCTCGTACTGGTCGGACCAGAAGCTGTGGATGTAGTCGTATGGCGTGTCGGAGCCGAGCATCGCGCGGCCGGCTGCCCGGCCCTGCTTCTCGGCGTTGTTGTAGTGCTCGACCCGCACCCGCCCGAACACCGGGTGGAGGTGGTTGGCCACGTCGCCGGCGGCGAACATGCCGGGGAGGCTCGTGCGCAGGCACTCGTCGACGAGGACGCCGTTGGACTCCTCCACGCCGGCACCGGCGAACTCCGGCACGTTCGGTTCGATGCCGATGCCGGCGACCACGAAGTCGCAGGCGATCCGCTGGCCGCTCGCCGTGACGGCGGCCTGCACGCGCCCGTCTCCCTGGAGCGAGGCGACGCTCTCGCCGGTGACGAGCTCGACGCCGTGCTGCTCGTGGATCGAGGCGAACGCGGCGCCGACCTGCTCGCCGAGCACGCGTTCGAGGGGCACCTTCTGACCCAGCACCGCGGTGACGCGAACGCCGAGCTGCGTGAGCGAAGCGGCGACCTCGCAGCCGATGAAGCTCATCCCCACCACGACCGCGTGGCGGCCAGGACCGACCTCCTGCTTGATCGCGTCGCACTCGGCGACGGTGCGCAGTTGGTGGACAGCATCGAGGTCCGCACCCGGGATCCCGAAGTGGCGGTTGCGCCCGCCGGTGGCGATCAGCAGCCGCTCGTAGGCGAGCTCCTCGCCCGAGTCGAAGGTGACCGTTCTGGCCGTCGCATCGATCGAGGTGACGGCGGTCTCGCGGCGATGGTCGACCTGGTGCTCCTCATACCACGCGGATGGCTTGACGTACCAGCCGTCGAGGTCCTCCTCGGAGCGCATGTAGGTCTTCGACAGCGGAGGGCGCCCGAACGGGACGCCCGGCTCGAGGCCGGCGAGCACGACCGGGCCCTCGAACCCTTCCTCGCGCATCGCGACGGCGGCGTTCCCGCCGGCGAGCCCGCCGCCCACGATCACGAAGGTCCCGCCGGGATCTGGTCGGGAGGAGCTCAACGTGGTTTCAGCTACCCGCTGCCGCGCGGGCCGACTCCGCCAGCTGGCCCGACATCGGGCGCCAGCCGCTGTCGAGGACCGTCTGGCCGACCTCGATCAGATGGCCGTCGGGATCGTGCAGGTAGCAGCGGATCTCGGTGGAGCGCTGGATCGGCGGCGTGATGAATTCTGCGCCGCGTTTGCTCCACTCCTCGTATACGGCCTGGATGTCGGCGACCCGGATGTTGAGGAAGCTCGTGACCCGGGTCGGATCCTGCGGTGTCTCGAGGATCACTTCGGGCTTGTCCTCCGTCGGCCCGCCGCCGTCGTTGATGATGATCCAGCCATTGGCGAGGGCGACATACGCCGGGGGGCCGGCCTTGATCGTTTCGCCTCCGAGCACGTCGGTGTAGAAAGCGCGCGAGCGCTCCACATCGTCGGACACGATGAAGTGCGCGAGGACGAGGTTCTGCGCGGGTGCGATCGGGTCCGCCACTTCACACCTCCTCGGGTGCCGGGTCGGTTGGGCCCATCGATCTGGGCTCGTCGTCGAGGCGATGGAACACGGTACTAATTGGGCACCCATGGGCTCCGGCGTCGGCGTAGCAATCCCGTTCTGGCTGGACCGGCCCGACGAGGAGGCGGTGGAGATCGCGATCGCCGCAGACCGGGCGGGCCTGGACACGGTGTGGGTGGGCGAGATGCACAGCTTCGACGCGTTCGCCCTGGCAACGGCGATAGGCCTGCAGACGGACCGCATCCCGCTGAAGGTCGGCCCGCTGCCGATCTCCGTCCGCGGACCGGTGTCGATCGCGCTCGGTGTCGCTTCGGTGGCGACATTGACCGGGCGCCGCACGGACGTGGCCCTCGGTGCCTCGAGCCCGGTGATCGTGAGCGGGTGGCACGATCGGCCGTGGAACAGCGCCGCCGGGCGCATGTGGGAGAGCGCGGTGGTGCTGCGCGCACTTCTGGACGGGGAACGAGCCGACTTCGACGGAGAGCACGTCCACGCGCACGGCTTCAGGCTGCGCCGCCCGCAACCGCAGGCGACGCTGACGATCGCGGCATTCGGCCCGTCGATGACCCGGGTGGCGGCCCGGTTCGCGGACGAGGTGGTCCTGAACCTGGTCGATGTGGAGCACGTCGCGGCGGTCCGCGCGACGCTCGCCGAGGAGTCCACCGCGGCCGGCCGCGAGCCACCTCGGCTCGCCGTGTGGGTACCGACGGCGCTCGATCCCGGCCCGGAGGCGCTGGCGCAGCTTTCACAGCAGCTGGCCGTCTACCTCGGCGCCCCCGGGTATGGGGAGCTTTTCGCGAAGCTCGGTTTCACGTCACTGGTCGAGCGTGCGCGTGGCGGCGAGCGCCGCAGCGCTCTCGCGGAGGAGGTTCCGCGTGAGCTCGTGGCACAGATCGGCGCCATCGGCAGCCCGGAAGCGGTCGAGAAAAGGATCGCCGAGTACCACCGCGCAGGCGCCGACCACGTCGCACTCGTGCCCAGCACCGCCGGCGAGGACGGCCCCGATCAGGTGTTGAGAACGCTCGCCCGGGTGCTCGCATGACCGGACCGCCCTCTCGCACCGGCAAAGCCACCGATCAGCGCGGCGAGTGCGTCGGGCTGATCGATCATCGAGAACGTCCTGGCGCCATCGATGACCTCGAAGCGGGCGTCGGGCAGCACGTCGGCGAGACGCTGGCCGTCCTCGAGTGGGAAGAATGCGTCATCGGCCGACCAGGCGATGAGCGCCGGCTTGTCGAAGCCGGGCAAGCGTCCCGCGGCCCTGAGGGTGGACTGCTGGGCCAGCGAGGCGGTGAAGCGACGCAGGTCGTTTCTGACGCGGCGATCGTTTAGCGCGGGGAACAGCCATTCCACCACGAGCTGGTCGATGTCGGCCCATGCGAGGGCCCCGAACGCGCGCTTGCGACCCAGCTTCGTGCGGAGTGGTTGAGCCGCGGCGTCGAAGGCCGGCCCGAGCTTCGCAGCTGCGATGAACGGCTTCAGGATGGGCGGAGGGAAGTGCTCGAAGGCGTCACAGCTCGTCAGGACCAGCGCTCCGAGCCGGTCCGGCGTGCTCGTGGCCACGATCTGGGCGACGGCGCCGCCCGTGTCGTTGCCTACGAGGACGACGTCCTCCAGATCGAGCGTGGCGAGCAGCTCCCCGACCATGGCGGCGATGCCCTCCATCGTCAGGTCCGCGTGCTCATGCATCGGCTCGCGCTGGGCACCCAATGGCCAGGTCGGCGCGATGCAGCGGAGACCCTGGCCGGCGAGCCGCTCCGTCAGCGCCCGCCAGAGAGACGAGCCCATGGTGTAGCCGTGGACGAACACGACCGAGCGACCGTTCGCTGGTCCGGCCTCCTCATAATGGATTGGTCCTGAGTCGAGGTTGACGACGGGCATGGGGCACCTCCGTAAGTCGTTTACATGCAGCCTGCATGTAAGATACCAACAGACTGCACGTAATGTCGCGTACCCAAGCTGAACGATCAGCCGCCACCCAGGAGGCGCTGGTCGCCGCGGCCCGCCGCCTATGGGGCCAACGTGGCTATGCCGCCGTGTCGACCCCGGAGATCGCCAAGGCCGCCGGGGTGACCCGCGGCGCCATGTATCACCAGTACGCCGACAAGGCGGAGCTGTTCGTGGCCGTGCTCGAGACCGTCGAGACGGATGTCATCGAACGACTGGGCGCGTCCGTGGCAGCGGCGGAACCGAAGACCCCCGCGGGCGCCCTACGGGTCGCCTCCGACTCCTGGCTGGACGTCGCGAGCGAGCCCGAGGTCCGGCAGCTGGTGCTGCTCGATGCTCCGAGCGTGCTCGGCTGGGCCGGCTTCCGCGAGATCTCGCTCCGCTACGGGCTGGGGATGACCGAACAGCTGCTGAGCGCCGCGATCGATGCGGGGGAGCTCGCGCCGCAGCCCGTACGCCCGCTCGCCACAGTCATGATCGGGGCGCTCGACGAGGCAGCCATGAGCATCGCCAACGCGGAGGATCCGGAGCGGGAGAAGGCGGAGGTCCGGGAGGTGCTCGGGAACCTCATCAACGGGCTGCTCGAGCCCGGTGCGCGGGCCAACCAGGCTCGGGGACCGGGATCGCGCGGCCGAGGCAGAATACGCGGCTGACGGGTCTCGGGTTCGAACCGGGGACGCCTCGAGTGCCGCTCGGCGATGCCCGAGGGGTCCAGGGAAAGGATCGAGACCGATGCCGAGCGGTGTAGCCGATAGCTCCCTCTTCAACATCGAAGGGAATCTCTACCTCCCGACCGAGCACACGCGCGGACCGTGGGACCCACGTGCGCTGCACGGGGGCGCGCCCGCCGCGCTGCTGACGTCGTGCTTCGAGAAGCACATGGAGGCCGCCGGCCTCACGTTCGGACGCCTCGGGTTTGAGTTTCTACGCCCGATCCCGATGGCGCCTCTCGAGGTCGGAATCACGCTCGTACGATCGGGCCGGCGTGTCCGCGAGCTGCACGCGTCGCTCGCAAGCGAGGGCGAGCAGATCGGGCGCGCCGACGCGCTCCTCGTGCAGCCCGTGGGCGACGGCATCCCGGTGACGAGCCACGACCTTCCGCGGATGGCGCCCAGGGAGGGCGCGCGGGAGGCCTCCCACGAGGCCGTGGAGGAGGTAGGACCTGCCGGCGGCCTCGTGGCCGGGAGCGCGGGTTTCGGCGCCACGGGCATGGAGATGAAGTGGCTCGATCGTCCCTGGTCGCCGGGCCGGGCGCGGGTGTGGATGAGACCGAGGATGGACCTGCTTCCAGGGGAGCCCATGTCGCCACTCGCGCGCGTCGCCGCGGCCGCCGACTTCGGCAACGGCGTCGGCGCAGAGCTCCCGTTCGATGGCTTCCTGTTCATCAACGCCGATCTGACGCTCCACCTGCAGCGAGCGCCCGAGGGCGACTGGGTCGGGATCGACGCCCGCACCCTCATGTCCGTCGGCGGCCCGGCGCTCGCCGAGAGCGTTCTGCATGACGAAACGGGACCGGTGGGGAGGGCCTTCCAGACGCTCGTCGTGCAATTGCGTTGACACTCTGAGCCAACGCCGCACGTGTGAAGCGCATCACCGAAGCGCACGACGGCACCCTCGTCCTCATCCTCCGCGCCAGCGGCGGGTTGCGCGTCACGGTGCAAATCCCCGCCAGCTAGCCGTGGGCCTCCGCACCGGCGAGACCCCGGATTCGAACCGGGACACCACAGTGCATGTCGATGTAGACAGCCCGGGCACGCCGCGCAGCACCGGCGATAGCCTGGGCGACAATGCCCGACGAACTGGCCGAGCTGATCGTGGCCGACGCCGCAGCCTGGCAGACCTGGCTTGACGAACACCACGACGACAGCCCCGGGGTGTGGTTGATGCTGGCCAAGAAGCGATCGACGGCGCCGACGACGCTGCACTACGACGAGGCACTCGAGCACGCACTCTGCTACGGCTGGATCGACGGCCAGGTTCGCCGTCGCGACACCGAGAGCTATCGCCAGCGCTTCACGCCGCGGCGAGCCCGCAGCGCGTGGTCGCAGCGCAACACCATGCTCGCCGAGCGCCTGATCGCCAGCGGGCAAATGCACCCGGCGGGCCTCGCTGCCGTGCAGGCCGCCCGCGCCGACGGCCGCTGGGAGGTGGCATACACGAGCCCCGCCACCAGCACGGTGCCCCCGGACCTCGACGCCGCGCTGGCCGCGGAGCCTCGGGCACAGGCCATGTTCGAGCACCTCAGCGGCCAGAACCGCTATGCGGTGCTCTACCGTGTGCAGACCGCCAAGCGAGCCGACACGCGTGCACGACGGATCGAGCACTTCGTCGCGATGCTCGCTCGTGGCGACACGCCCCATCCACAGCGACGCAACTGAGATCGGGCGGACACCACGCCCGATGCCCGCGGCATCTCCGTAGGGCGCGTGCAATACGCGTGACGGAGAGGGAGGCCGACGATCGCCTGACGGGCCGCCAACGGTCCCCCAACCGCGGGTTTCCGAGCTGCTGCGCCGTTAGGCGTCGCAGCGGCGGGTGTAAAGCCTGAGCACGTTGTTATCGGCGTCGAGAAGCTGGCTAGCGCCGCACGAGGTCTTCGTCTCCGGCGAGGCCGGAGTAACGCACCTCGACACTGCCGTCGTAGCCGATCTCGTGTGTCCGAACGCGCCCGCTTCGCGTCAGGCTCGTGACGACAAACCGTCCAGCATGCGCGTCGCGAACGACGCTCACGTTAGTCAGGAGGACTGCGGCACGTAGCACCTCAACGAGTGCATCTGCCGCGGCCTCGGGGTCGTGCTGGTCGAACCGGATGTGAATCACAGGCCGCCTATCGGCCGACACGCGACGCCATCCGCCCCGACCGCACGCGGCGCGCTCCTGTTGACGGGCGAAGAACCGGCAGGGACCCTGGCGACAGTGAACGCGACACTCGAAACGACCCTCCGAGGCAAATACCCGTTCCGGTGCGCGCCCAAGCGCGAGGTCTTCACGCCGCCTGAGGTCAAGCGGCGCGTCAAGCAGAAACGCGGCGCGAGCTCCGGGCGGCGCTTTCGCCCGCGCAGACCCCGCTCCCGTCCGCTCCGCCCTGGCTGATGCCGCGCCTCAGCCCTTCCGATAACTGAGACGGAGCGTGCCACCGGCGGCGTCGCGGCCGCCGCGGCCCACCGCCAGCACCAGCCTCGAGCCGATCGATCTCCGCAACGGCTTGTGGGACTTCGAGGCGACTCTGAGTTTCATCGTGCCGTCGGTGAACTGGCACTTGACGGTCACCCCACCCGCGCCGCCCACGTGGATGCCCACCAATCGTGACTTGCCGTGCTTGTGGCGCGACACGAACGTGAGCGGCACCGAGGCGCAGGGCGTCGCGGCGGAGTCGTCGGACCGAGCCGCGCTGCTGCCGGACAACCCGAGATCGCTCTCCAGGCTGACGATACAAGCTGCTGCTTCCCTGACGAGCACCGTCCTCAGGCCCTGGGCCACCGTGTCGAGTTCGCTTTCGGGCGTGAACTTGTGAGTGGCATGTTTGCTCAGCTTGATGCGGGTGATCACGTTCCTGGTGGCTACGTAGAAGCAGTGCTGTTCGATCACCTGTTTGACCGCCCTGCGCGCGGCCACCGCGAGGACCGCGTCTTCCGTCGAGAGGCCTTCGACCTTTGCTTCGACCGCGCTCGCGTTTCCGATTTCCGGGGACGTCTGCACCGCGGCCCCGCCCGGCGGCGGTGCCGCGGTTTCGACCGTCTGACCGAATGCCGAGGGGGCGGCGATGAGTTGGGTCGGCGATGACGGCGTCGGAGGAGCGCCAACGCGTTCGAAGATGTACGAGGAGGGTGTCCCGGATGGCGATCCTTCGCTTTCGGGGGTCAGATAGATTTCCACTTCGGCGGACGACCGGACAACGATGCGCATCGTCCCGTCCACTTTGACTTTTTCCTCCGTGATGTGAAACGGGCCCTTGTATTCGGTCCCGCCGAACCTGTCCCCGTGGAATTCACCGCGGAGTTGGGAGTGTCCGGGCCCCCCGCTCCAGGTGGCGTCCAGCGTGTGCAGTTCGTTGCCCGCCGTGAACTGCCACGCGGGGCCGGGTGAGCCATCCTTGTTCGTCCACGACCCGGTTAGATCGGGAACATTTGCGACGCCCGCGCGCGGCGCCGCTGAACCGCTCGACACGAGGGCGCCGCCGGCGCCGAGCACGGCGATCGAGCCGATCGACGCGCCGATGAGCATCCACACCCCCTTCCTCGCCCGCATCGGGGCGAGTCTACGCCGTGCCCGAGCGGCCGGGGTTGCCGAAGCGCCGCCTAGTCCGTCCGGGTGGATGGCGTGGTGTGCCGGTGCACGACACCGCTGGCGCTGTGCCCGCGATGACACAGGCCCCGATCCCGCGAGGACCCGCTAGGCGCTTCCTATTCCAGTGATTTCAGGCTGGGATTTCGCTGCTGAGAACCTGGAGCCAGTCCTCATAGTTCGAGCTCCCGTTCTGCTGCTGGCCGGCTACGCCAGCGCCTTCCGCAACATAGCCGATGAGGACTTTGACGACCCCCTCCAGCGTCCTCGTGGGTGTAGCGGCCACATATTCTTCCAGACAGGACGACAGCGCATCGTTGAGCTCATCTTCGGGCTCGAAGCTCGAGTAGTTATGGGCCCAGCTCCACCAGATGTCCCAAGCGGTCTTGTTCAGCGCCTTCTTCGTGCAGTCCCGGATTACAGCTTGGACATTCTCAAACGGCGACAGACGATCGGAGAAATCCGTAATCGTTGCGCTCGTCGTCGCGGCAGCCGCGCCCTCCAACTCCGCGCTCGTCGAGTCAAGGGTGTGACTCAGCCGGGGAGCGCCGAGCGGCGCGAAGTCCTCGCGCGTGCTCGTCGGGAGCGATTTCGCTAGAAAACCATCCTCGTGCTCGGTGGCAGCGAGAGCGTGACTGATGACGGCTGGAGCATCGACCTCATAGGCCTGCGCAGACGCCATGCCCGTCAGCGGGGTGAGGACCGCGGTGGTGATGACGGCGAGAGCCACAGCACGCGCGCGGCTTCTTAGGAACCACCGGCGTTCGGATCCGATCTCACGCGATACAGAAATCACCCGTGCGGCGCTAGCTGGTTGTCCACTCTCGGGGCCGTCGTTTACAGCTGTTAGACGCCGCATGTTGATATCCCCCTTCGTTGCGGGCCCTTGCGCCTCCATCAGATCTTGATTGGCGCCTAGTTGCCCAACAGGGTCACGGAGCAGATTGGACGAACTCGAATCCACGATCGGACTAGGCCGAGCCTCCGCCGTGAAGGCCGGAGCTCGCGAACTTCGAGGCCTCGGCACTGACGACCCGCCGGGTCGACGCGTCGAACGAGATTCGCTCGCCTGGCCCTGTTCCGTGCCGCCCGCCACGGCCTGGGTCGAAGGCCTCGCCAAATCGGTCCTCTCGGGGCTCAAGAAAGCGCGACCGGTGGCGGCTGGAGATCGTCCTGGGCGGGGAAGGAGCGAATGGCGAGGCCCAGGTTCGAACTGGGGACACCACGATTTTCAGTTGCTCGTGAGAACCCCTGGGAACGCTCCGATCTGCAGGAGTTCTTCTGGTAGTAGCAGCCCCGGCGATGCACGGAGTTTGCAGGCGTTTTCTGCGGATTCCGTCACCGGCGGAGCGACCGGTGACAGGCAGAGCATCTCAGTCATGTCCCTCGGTGTTTGAGCCGTTGATCCGACGCAATGCACGTCGGGCGTCGATCATGACCTCCCAATCCTTCGTGCCATTGGCGCCGGCCCTCTCCTTGGCCCGAAAGAACGCGCGGTCGGCGTCGTCCAGAAACCCTGCCTTCTCGAGGAGGAGGCCTAGTTTGAGCGCCCCTACAGCGCTACCGCGTTCGTCGGCTCGACGATACGCCGCTTCTGCTGCGTCATACCGGCGCTCACCCTCGAGTCGCGTGCCGAGGTCGACCGCAGCAGCGGCGTCATCGCGTGGGCCGGAAGGACCCGGTCCCGTCGCCTCTGTCACGCCGTCTCCGTAGGGTTGCGTAGGCGGAACACTTTGGGTCGGTGCCACTTCGGCGCGCGACGGATCCTCGTCTCCGCTTATTTCGGCGGGCGTCCCTCCGGCAAGATCTGGAAGGGCGAGCGCGACGGCGTTGCGCATGACTCGTTCGACCTCTGCCTCTAGCTGCGCGACCACGGTAGAGGGACCGACGCCGGGGTTCGTCCGCTGCTGCGTGCCTGACGGCGTGCCGAGATCACCCAAGGAGGTGTCGATCCAGGCTTGTAGAGCATCGTCCGCAAGCGTGACGGCACACGCTCGCAGGTTCGCTGCGACGGTGTCGATGAGGGGTCGGTACTCGGCGTCATCTGTCGCGAGCATTCCAAGCAGGCGCAGCGCTTGAAGGTTGTACCGAGCTGTTGCCTCGGCCGAAGACGCCGTAGCCACCAGCATCAGCAAATACGCGTGAAGCCCGGGGTCGTCTAGGTCTCGGATGATCGATAGCGCGTCCTCAGCTTGGTCTGGAGCGATCACCGGAATCGAGTTCGCGTGGCGGCCGAAGACCCTGAAGGCGACGATCGCCAAGCGGTCACCATGGGGTAGCGTCTGTGCTCCTGCGAGGAGCCCCTCCCACGTCTGCACGTCGGTCACAGCTCCGACGGCTGAATCCTCCAGGACCTGGAGGAGCGCAGTAGAAATCTCTCGGCTGAGCGTCGCCTCGTTCCTGTCGGTGAGCGCGCCGACCGCGTCGGCGAGCGCGCTCCAGGTGCCGGTGGCGAGATATCGCAGCCACCAGTGCCTCCAGCTCACCTGCATGATTCGGACAACCGGACGGGTTTCCCGCGGGAGCAGCACCATGGCGACCTCTCGCAAAGCGCGATCGTCGCCAAAATAGGCGTCGTATTGGGTCTCCTCGCTGATCCCGAGTAGGGCAGACAAGTCGATCACGTACGCCTCATTCCACTGCTGCTCCCGCGCTCGCACGTACTCGGCCGAGTCCGCCACGCCTGCCGCGTCGGCGGCGAGCCACGGCAGCATCCGTGTCGCCACATTCAAGGCGACTCTGACCTTCGGCGTCCCGTCCGCCAGATGCTCAGCGGCATGCCGCGTGAACCGCACATAGGCATAGGAGTCATCGAGGTCGGAAGCGAGATCGAGGGCGTAGCCGAGCTCCTCCCCGAGGGCGTCCTGACGTTTTGAACTCGCATCTTCCGTGGCGAGGCGCCTCACCCGCGACTCTGCGAGAGCGAGGCGCACAGCCATCGCACCTTCCATGTCGAACTCAGCAAGGTCCGAGATCAGACTCGCCACGGCCTCTTCGTCGTTAGTGCCGGTGAAGATTGCAGACAGCAGCCGTTCGACAGCGACAGCCGTCCCGGGGCAAGCGGACTGAAGCTTCGCAAGCTCACCGAAACAGGAGTCGCGGTCGCTTTCTCGTTGGGTGGCTACCCATCGACTAAGATACGCTGGCCAGTCCCGGGTGAACGATGCGAAGCCGTCTACCGGCTGTTGGGGGGTGATAGTCGCCCACGGGTCTCCCCACAACGCGAACGCGTTCCAACTCGCCGGGTGCATATTGTGCGATGCAAGCTCCCGCTTGGCGCACATCAGCGCCTCGCCGACCGGTGAGGAACGCGCTAGCCCGTAGAAGGCCAATGCGACCCGCGCGCACACGTCGTCTGGGACCGAGTAGGTGGCAGCGATCAGCCCGCAAGCACCAGCTTGAAGAAGTGCGATGCCAAAGCCACGATGCAAGCCCCCAGGGGCGTGGCGGCTTCTCCCGACGAGACACGTGCTTAGAAACGTGAACGGCGGCCGCCCGCCCTGCATGCGTTCCAAGTCGGATGCCCGTAATGTCTCATCGACACGAAGAAACAGCTGCTCATCTGCACGCCCTGCCACGCCGTGGCCGATGTAGTGGAGGACCCGCGCACCCGACTCAAGGGCCCGTTTCACCTCCATGCTATGCGGTGCCTCGAGCAGACGGGGAGCGAGTTCGAGGATTTGCGCAACACGCAGTACGCCCTTCATCTCGGCGCCCGCCGAGAGCAATGCGTCCATGTCCGGTGGGTCCTCTGCTCGGAGGACGAACATCTCGTCCGTGGGCTCCACGTTGAACTGGTTCGGCGCGAGGGCGTTGCGCAGCAGATCGAGCGTCGCAACACGCGCTACGACGCGTGTGAGCCCCAGGCGACCGTCTTCCAGCGGGATTGCCTCGATCGGGATCTCGTCGCTGCCGCGAAACGCGGTGGCCGCGAAGAGTACGGTGTGCGCGACTTCAAGGCGGGCGCGGACGTCGACAGGCAGAGCATCACTGAAGTCCGCGGCCGCCTGCTCGAAGGGCTCCGAATCGAGGTCCTCGGGCGCCGCAAGGCGCGAGATCAACGCGTCTGACGCGCCGCGGCTCGCCCCGATCAACTCTCCTGATGCGCGTTCTAGCTCAGCGCCGCCGAGGGCGACCGTACATCTTTCCTCGGGCGTCCCAGAACCACTCTCCAACACGACGAGGAGCACCCCTCCTGCGACGGGCTCCAGTATGAACAGCGCCGTCGAGGGCAGCCTTGACAGCCTGCGATCGAGCAGCCTGAAGGACCACGCCTTCGTATCGAGCAGGTCGCCCTCTGCGCCGTCTCGTGGCACCAGCTCTGAGCGGAGCGATCTAATGATCCAGAAGAGCTCATCGATCTGCTCGCTGCTCGGCGGGACGAGCTTTGCGATCGCGGCCAACAGCAGCCGGTAGGCTGAGTCGAGATCTCGCTTCACCGGCATGAGCGTGTCGATCGTGGTCATGTCGCGGGCGCGCTCTTCGAGGGCCGTCACGAGGTCCCGCAGGCGCGGCAGGAGATCGTCTGGTTCGAGTTGCGATTCGAGGTCGAGTAGGGTGCATCTCGCGGACAGCTCAGCGTCGCCGCCAGCGGCTATCGCATGCAGCGTGTCGACTGCGTGGCGGGCCTCGTTGAGCGCTTGCTCGAGACGTCCGGTACGGGCAACTCGCGCAGCGCGCGCCACCACCAGCCTCGCGTCCAATTCGATGAGGGTCCGACCAGTACTATCGCCCGAGCGCACAAGCTCGATGCCCTGATCGAGTATCGCAATCGCTTCGCTGTCGTTCTCGGCCGCGCTGCCGAGCTCGAGATGGACAGCCGCACCTTTCGCTAAGAGCTCTTCGTGCTCGGTGGCAAGCGCGGGTAGGACGCCGAGCAGCTGTCCGGCGGCGCTGTGTAGGCCGTCCTCGTCCTCGGCGTCGGCCGAGGCTCGCAGAAGGTCAACGCCCACCTCGAATAGCTGCACCCGCATACGGCTGTTCGCCCACGTCGGCACAGCGTCGGGTCGACCGTCGTGACCCAGGCCTGCGATATCGAACAAGACGCTCATCATTCGATCGACAGCCCTCACGAGCTCGTCGAGCTCGTCTGGGGCGAAGGTCGTCGTTGCTTCCCAGAGCTCGAGCCAGGCGTTGAAGCCGACGCTGAGCAGGTAAGTAGCCTGCTGCGCGTCGCCCTGCGTCAAGAAGTAGCGGCCGAAGGCAGGTGCATACTCGGCATACCACAAGAGCGCTTCGAACTTGGTCGAGAAGGGCTCCCCGTCGTCAGGGTGGTCGGGTACTGCGGCGAGCCATTGGAACCATGACTCGCGCTTGCCCTCCTGCCGGGCACCTTCAAAGTAGGCCCAGCAGCGCCACCGCTTGCCATCGAGCGGCTCGCGCCATGCGTCCACAGCGGTGAAGTCGGCTGAAGCACCGGACGAACGCCAGCAGCGCTCGATCAGCGACCCAATGAGGTCCACGGACCTACCGCCCAGAAGGGCATGTCGACGCCGTCGTCGACGTTGCGCAACGGCGTCAAGTAGCTGCGGCCCGGGAAGTGGTAGTTGGCTTCGCAGGTCAGCGTCACGGCCCGCTTCACGTTGACCCCTGCCCGTATCGCGGAACCGCCGGGGAGCGCAATGGGAACGCTCACGTTCAGCTGGTCTTGGACGCTCCGCTCATACGCGACTAGCCGGTCCAGCCCTACGTCGTCGTCCGAGAGGTCGACACCTTCCCCGTCGATCTGGTACAGGCCTGGGTTCGCCTTGGCGGCTTCCATCCCGCAGAGCGGGCATGGCGCCCACACAGCCACGACCTTGTCTCTCACGCGAACCACGTCCGCAGCAACTTCAGTGATGGCCCCGTGGCCCTCGGTGCCATTCGCGAAGGTGCGCACGTGAACGTCGACGCGTTGAATTAGTCGCAAACACTGGTCGCGTTCTCGGAAGTCGTCCTCTACGCTGAATGAGAGGATTCGCCCGCGGCCTCCACCAGAGCCGAACAAGCTAAGTTCGAGACGCCCCTGTTGTTGCTGACGATGCCGCAGAACAACGGATGCCGACCCACCCGGAGGTACATGCATGCTGAGCCAGGGAATTTCGGCCGTATGCTCTCCGAGATCCTCAAGCTGGCGCCGGCCACGAAGCCGTTCAACGAGCCGTTGGAGCGCATCCTTGCTACCACGCCCCGCGGGAAGCGGACCAAAGGAGGCAGTGATCTCATCCGGGGCCCCAGCTCGCTCGGGGACGCCGCCGATGCCCTGAATCTGACGCGAGAGCACGTCGGCAACAGCCTCGGGCGACTCCGCCTCCAGCGCCAGGATGCGATCGGCGTAGCCTGGCACGGCCCGATCACTCAGCAGCGTGCCATGAAGCGGCCGTTCGATGTGGGTGTCGTTCACGAGCTATCTGGTCGCCACGAGCTGGGCCCGAAGTGCGGTGGCAGCAAAGCTACCACCGGAGGCTCCATACGACAGTCCAATTCTGGACGCGGCAAGGGGATCACGCTGCGCTATCGCTCAGCGTCACATCTCTGGTCGCCCTCGATGGGCTGGGACCTTCCTCGGGGTCTGAGCATCGATCACATTGTTCGCCGTGGGTGCAGCTAAGACTTGATGACCCGACGTTGAGTCCACCGAACCGGCGCGGGGGTCGAAGCACTTGCGCCGTCCGTATCGAAGGCACGACGTCGTCTCAAGAGGTGGCGCCACGATGCTTGTTAGTAGGCGTCTTGCCCGCCAGGTGGAGTCTGGCTATCGTCCTCGAGCGCCGCCTTGATCTCTCGCTCGAGGTCCGGGCGGCCTGCTTTGCACGTCTCGCAGCTCAGATGTTCAGCCGTGTTCTGCTTTCCGCATGACTGGCATTCCCATCCCCGCGCGTTGCTCGACGCTCGCTCGAGCTGCGAGCGAAGCCGTGTTACGAGGCCCGCCACACGCACGGACCTCACCGCCTCGGCACTTACGCCGGCATCCGCGTCATCGACAAGGGCTGCGAGCAGCTCCAGGCTCGCGTTATCGATCCTTCGCCAACGGTAGGCAGCCGCGCGCCTGACCGCCGGTCTCACGTCGACGCTGAACCGCGCAAGCTCCGTGTCATCGAGCACAAGGATCGCGAGCGCAAGTAGAAACTGGATCCGTAAGGTCGCGTCGGGAAGCTGTCCACGCAAGACCTCCAGCGCAGTCTCGGCCGCCGGCCGAGGGATCCCAGCGAGACAATTGACCGCAAGCTGACCGAGCCAGACGTACGGGGATCCAACCGCTTCGGCGACGGCTCTGGCCGTGTCAGCCGGATCGGGAATCCGCTCCCAGCGGTAACTACTAAGATCGCGCGGCTCATCGGCGAGCATGAACAGTGGCGCGAATGGGTCCTCAGTCTCCTCGGCAAAGACTGCCAGAAGCTCATCTGCTTCAGCTGCGAGGTCGGATAGGTTGAGGCCGCCAAGCAGCGCCCCGGTCCGGAGCAGCATTCCGAGCCGCGGGCCTTCCTTAAGGACGCTCTTGGTCGCTTCAAATGCGGGAGCTTCCATGAACTGGGTCCACGAGATGAGTGAGGCGAGCCCGTCGAGTCGTCGCCGCCGGATCTGATCAAGGGAACTTGGCGCCGACGCGATGTCGCGAACAAGCTCAACAAGTCGAACCTCAATGTCCTCATCTCCGTCAACGACGGGCCAGGGAAGTTCTTTCCATCTGCGGATGACCTCGCGCTCCTCGCGCTCAACAATCGCACTGAAGCCCGCATCGAGGAGGGCACGGCGCAGCCGGCCCGCCGCCGCAAACGAGACTCCTCGGCGCAGCCGCGAGCCCACGAGATCGGCGACGTCGGCTCGGCCAGGCTCGAGCAAGCGTTGGGTGGCAACTTCGACCGCCCGCTGGTAGTCCGCGTCGGGCGTCTTCAGGACGAGGACGTGCTCGGCATCTCGCTTGGGCTTTGTGTCTCGCGGCGTTTCGTATCTCAATAACGCGAGAAGGTCCTCTTCAACCTTCTCGTCGTCACGCGGCCAGATCTCCGTGGCGATGGCGCGGGACGTAAGCCGCAGAGGTTCCGGCAGCGTGGAAAGGAACTCCAGCATTCGTGTCTGCATCGAGACGGAAACGGGCACCGCTGTGACGACCGCCGCTCGCCGTTTCTGATCCTCGGCGTCAGCGCTGTCTGTCGAGGTGAGCTGCCCGAGAAGAAGCTCGACCGAGGGCGCGCTCGGCATCGCGCCCTGTTGGAGAGCCTCGATGATGAGATCGAGGAGCGATGCCGACGACGGGTCCTCCGACGCCATGTCGAGAAGGCCGTCGATGATCGTCGCGCTGAGGCCAGCGGCGAGCAGTATCGACTCGCGCTGCTCGGGTATGCGAAGCGCCCCCGCAAGCCACCGCCGCTGTCCAGACTCGGATTGTGCACAGGCCGAGAGCGCCGCAGCCAACTCCGCAAACAAACGGATGCGGCCTTGTACTCTCATCGTGCCGCCAGCGGTCACAAACACACCCGCCTCGTCCCAAAGTGCAACCGCCTCCACCGCTACGCTGCGGGCCCGCGCAATCGGAATGCCAAAGGCCGGCCGGAAGGCATCAGTAAGAGCGTCGAGGACTTCCGTCTGGGTCGGATCGATCTCCCCGAAGACCACATCGCCGATGACGCGGAAGGCGAGCTGCGCCGCTTGGACGGCGTCTTGGCCCTCGAGGCTCCCGAGCGACACCTGGTTTTCCTGCAGTCGTAGACCTGTCTCCCAGCGAGTGACGATGTCGTCGATGACGAGCGAGAGTACGGTGCCCCGGCTGCTCGGAAGGTCGCTGGTTGACCGGTCGCACGCAAGCAGCGCGAGAAGGACGACTATCAGCGGCGTTTCGCCGAGCGCGCGGTCAGTTCTGAGGCGCTGGTCGATCCACTCGGCGCGCTCGTGCACCCAGTGCTTTGCTTCTTGAGCCGGCATGTGCCGCTGCTCGGCGGTCAGGCGAAGGATCGCTTCGGTCGTCTCCCTGGGTTCATTTGGGGGAATCAACCTGAGCTCGGCAAGCCCGAGAGTGTGTGCGTCTGCGTATGCCACGTCTCGTGTAGTGAGCAGCAGCTCGACTGCCGGATCGAACTGGGCGAGCTCTGACTCGATGCCCGCGACGACCTGCGCGCGCAACTCCCGTGTCTCGTCAAGGGCGTCGAGAAACACCGCGGCCTCCCCATTGCGCAGTGCCTGGATGGCGGCGTCGCGGAGAGCAGCTTGCTCCTCGACTGGCTCCTGTTGGAAGGCGACCTGGAGCAACGCCTCTCCGAAGCCAAGGGCCGGAAGTAGCCGCGCAACGCGGTCGAGTCGCACCACGATCGGTAGCGGCCAACTGTCACGAGCGGCGTAATGCGCTGCGGCCGCACGCAATGCCACGCTCTTGCCTGAACCTGGTAGCCCTAGGAGCAGACTGCGCCCGCGCCGTCGCACCGCCCATGCCAGCATGCCGGTTCGCCGTTCCGGGGCGGCGCCCGTCACATCGCCGGGCCCCGAGGAGGGCACGACCTCGATCCTTGCGTCCGCGTCCCTCAGTTGCATTGCCGGCAATGAGGCACCGAGACCGCGCAAATCGATCGCTGCGCCACGAGCCTGTACCCGCGCCCGGTACGCGGCGAGTCTTTCGCGGCGCTCCTCCACGCGTGCGGACTCGTACCCAGTCGCTTCCGCTGTCAGCGGGAGCGGGACGGCCCGGAGCAACGCAAGTAGGTCTTCGAGGGTTGCTCCATAACGCTTCCGCGCGAGCTCGCGGGCCTCGAGCCGGAGCACGTCCCATGCCTGCTTCCCGCGGCCGGGCGGAACCACACCCGGCTCGAGTAAAGCCTGGGCCAATCGGGCAGCAATGCCCTCACTCTCCTCGAGGTCGACGATCCAGACGACGGCAGCGTCGAGCATCTGCTCGCGTTGAGCGGCGCCCTCCAGCAGCGACTCAAGGACTTTGAGTGCATCGACTTCAGCCCTCGTAGGCACGCCTGCAAGGCGCCGCCGCCGGCGCCTGAGTACTGAATCGAGGGCCTTTACACTTGCCGAGCCTTCCGCCGCCGCAGCCACAAGTCGATCTCGTTGAGGGTCGATCGGCCGCTCTTGTCCGAGGGCAATCCATTGCTCGACGACCGCGCCTATCGAGCTCGGGCCCGAACGACCGAGGTGGAGCTTCCGCTTGGCCTGGATGAATCCGCTCCCGCCGGTCAGAAAGACCTGCAGGTCGTCGACGGCCGTGTCGCCCTCGAGCTTCATTGCGACCGGTACCGCCTGCTCCGGAAGCAAGTCGAGATCTGCGAATGACTGCCCGCGAAGCACATGAACAGCGACATACGCGGCCAAACCGGCTCGGAAGGCCCCTCCAGCCTCATCTGCGGCGCCCCCTAGCGCGCTCTTGGCGACCTGTGTCGCGGAGCCGATGTTCACACGGAACCCATATCAGGCACGCGGTTCGCACCGACGTGCGAGGTCTTCGTCACCCCGCAAAGTGAGCCAGGCCATGCGAACGTCCGCCTTCGGGGGGCCTTCTCTATCTGCGCCCTGCCGAGCCAAGCAGCACCCTGATACGCCTGTACCCTGACCATTCGCACATGAGCTCCGGGCAACCAACCGCTGGCGACACGAGCCTAAACCAGGAGAACATGCTTGCTGTATACCAAGCGGCGAATCTGCGGTATGCGAGCAACACGACGCTCCAATGGCAGATCCCGCTGTACGTTATCCCCACGCAGGTAGGTCTCGTAGCCGGGATCGTTGTGTCACATCACGCGATCGCCGCGGTCCTAGGTGCAACTGCATTTGTGGTCGGGCTCGTCGGCTGGATCGTGATGCGTCGAATCGAGCTGACCGCTCGGTGGGACCGCCAGACGCTCGATGACTTCGAGAGCCAGATGCTCCCCCGAGACAGTCCGCTGCGACTCCTTCACGATGCCCAGTTCAGCGATCGTCTCCGCGAGCGCCAGCTCAAGTCCTCAGCAACAGGACTGCGAAAGCTAGAACTGCGGCTTATGCTCCTATTTCCGCCTTCGCTTATGATCTGCGTGCTGATGATCCTGTTCGGAGCCTTGGCGGCTGTGGTTGGCGCCTTTCGTTAGCTCGGGACGTGTGGCTTCACCGTTCCAGCGCTGGTGAGCGCGGCGCTACTCCCTATGACCCGAATGCGGATCGCAGAGCTGTATTGACGTCGTCGACAACGCCCTAACATCCGAAGACAGCATGACGACTGGCGGCACCTGGCGGGTCGCTTTGAGGAGCGGCCCACCCGTGACGTCGAATGCAGCAATCGAGGCTCCTCAATGACGGAAGCGAATCCCTGTGAGCGACCTGCACGACTGCTGACGGTTGAAGAGGTGGCCGAGCGCTGGCAGGTGGCAGCGTCCCAGGTGTATGCGCTCGTGCGCGCCGGCAAGGTCCCGACGGTCTCAATCGGCCGCTACTACCGCTTCCGTCTCGAGGACCTCGAGGGCTGGGAGCGCCGCGGGGGCACGGAGGAGATCTACTCAGAGCGCCGCGACTGAAGCCTCGGGCCGCTCCTCGCCCTTCGCTTGTACTCAGCAAACGCCGTCGAGGACTCCCACGAGCCGCGCTCCAGGTCTGCGCCGACGTACCGGGGCGCTCCACTCATCGCCACGAGTGCACGATTCGTGACGGTGCGACGCGCTCGCGCCTGCCGCCAGCTTGGGGCTTTCCGCGAGCCGCGCGTACTTGACACTGGCACGGTCCTGGAAGCCGTGCACCGTTTCGGCGTCTTGCTGACGACCCGACCGCGCCCCGCGGCGCGGCTAACAGTGACAAGTGTGCGGCGGCCACGCGCGTCCGCTAATGATTCTCCAGCCCCGGGGCGGCCATCGATCCACTGCGCGATCCCAACAATCGCGACCGGAGTGGCTGTGCTGTCTCGCCGCCGCGGCAGCGCTGCGTCGGCCGGTTGGCAGCGAACGTCGCGCCACCTCAGACGTGAGCATTCGTGGTGCGCGCGTGCCCTGACGGAGAATCCCTCGCGAGGCTAGCGACGGCGTCGCCTCGGCTGTAGGATGCTTTCTCTAGCGAACCCTACCGACTAGGCGAGAGCTCGTCCTGGCAGGCTCACTCTGAAAGGGGGACAGAATGGACGTCTCAATCGACACGCTTCGTGACCTCATGATCTCGGCGTTGCGCCTTCGCGGGGTCACCGGCGCCGATGCAGCCTTCGTCGCTCAAGACTTCCTGGATGCGCAACTCGAGGGCAAGCCAACTCATGGCATCGGAAAGTTCCTCCTCATCGATCAAGCGCTGAAGGCGCGCCTCGGGGCCCCCGAGACGGTGCGCCAACACGGCGCCACCGCTCTCGTTGACGCTCACCGCCAGCTTGGCCAACTTGCAGCACGTGACGCGACTGAGCTAGCAATCACGCTCGCACGCCAGCACGGAGTCGGACTCGTGACGCTGAGGAACTTTTCCAGGTTCGGGCGGCTGGAGCCCTACGGCAGGCTCATCACCACAGCCAGTTGCGTCGGAATCGTCCTCAACGACGCTGGTCCGCCCGCCGTCGTGCCCACGGGAGCAAAGCAAGCTCTCCTCGGCACCAATCCAGTTTGCTTCGCGTTCCCGGACGGTGACGAAGGACTCGTGATCGACTTCAGCTCTGCCGAGCGAGTCTGGGGGGAGATCCGCCAGGCGATGCTTGAGCATCGGCCGCTCCCGGCGGGCGCCTTCTTCGATGCCGACGGAAAGCCGACAACCGATCCAGAGCGCGCCGAGGGAGTTCTCCCCTTCGGTGGCCACAAGGGTTATGCCCTATGTCTCTCGCTCGAGCTCCTTGCTGGAACCTTGACCGCAACTGCGGTGGGAGGGAGCGTTCACGACGAGTACGACCTTGGGGCTGTCTTTCTCGCGGCCGCACCTGAGCTTATTACTGGCTCGACGGACGCGTCGGCTCTCGCTTCCGGCCTGGCGCACGAGATTCGGGAGTTGCCACCGCAGCCAGGCCTTAGCTCCGTCCTAATTCCCGGCGACAAAGCGCGAGACACCCGCCGTCGAAACGTTGCAGAGGGGCGAGTCTCCATCGACGACGGAGCCTTGCGCGGGCTCGAACAGATGAGCAAATCAGCTGACGCGGTGCTCGCCTCGACGAATAAAACAAACTAGGACGCTCATGGCGACACTCGAGGAGGTGATTGCAGCGAGCCCGGCGCGGCTCCTCGATGACACGTTCTTCGTTCTTAGGACGGACCGTGGTCAGCACGAGGTGGGTTGCTTCGCGGTCGTCGCCGACGGCCACGAGGTTACCCTTATCGTTTCGCAGCGCCAGGACGCAAACATGAGCGGAGCTGATCGCGAAGGACCCTTTCTCGCCATTCGCCTCGAGATTGCCACGCCCTTTGGGGCGCCTGGCTTCATCGCAGCGGCTACCGGAGCCCTGGCCGATTCAGGTCTAAACGCCTTCGTGATCTCAACCTTTTCATACGACTACATATTCATAAGGGTCACCGACCGCGACGCGGCGCTGTCGGCCCTCAGCGGCCGCGGATTCCCAGTGGAAGATGAGTCTGGCGGCTGACCCTGATCTAGTGCGATATCGCGGTGCGGTGGGTCGCCGCATTCAGGCGCTCCGAACAAACGCGCTATTCGATATCGGCTTGGCGGACGTCCGTTACGGACTGTCGACTGGAAGCGCTGACGGTCAAGATGCGACGTACCCAACCATCATCGACCTCGCCAATGCGCATCGCGAGCCGCTCGTCGTCACGGGCGAGCCGGGATCAGGCAAGACAACCTTGCTAACGGCGCTCGCAGATTACGCCGAGCGTGAGGAGGGCCGACTGTTTTCGTTACAGCCGCTCGGCCTGTGGGAGGATGGCACCTCTCTCGAGTCGCTAATAGGCATGGGCATCCTGGGCGCAGACGCGGTGCGGGAGGCGCTGCGCGCGGGAGGTCGTCTTGTGATCCTCGACGCCATCGACGAGGCACTGCAACACCAGGCCGAAGCGGCCCTCGAAGAGCTGATTCAGTTCATCGAGCGCTACCCGGGGAATCAGTACGTGCTGAGTTGTCGCACGGCGCTTTTGCCTCCATGGGCCTCGGTCGCACTCAAGCAGGCCAAGGTTCTTCCCGTGTCAGACACCGAGATCAAGCGACAGCTGCAGCGTGTCGCCGCGCAAACGACCGTCGACCACGACCCGTACTCCGATCTCCACGCGCGCCTCAAGGAGCTCTGCCACAATCCGCTCCTGCTCGCCATGACGCTCAACCTCTATGAAGAAGGCGGGCCTACCAGCCTAAATGACGTCACCTCACGGGCGCGGCTCTATCAGTCGTTCTTGGACCGAGTCGACTTCCGCGAGGAAGCCAAGCGCCGCCTCGCCCACGAACGGCGAGTCCTCACGGCAGGCGCACGGCAGGAGGTCCTGTCATACGTTGGCCATCGCATGCATCTATCTGGAGAAGTGTACGTAACAGCGGCTGCGTTAGAACAGTGGATCGCGGACGGGCTCGCGGCACATCTTTGGGATCCCTGGTGGACCACTCCCGACCGCCCGTCAGCGGGTGGCATTTTTGCTGCGCTCGTCAGTCGTCCCCCGATCAAGGGTGTTGTGCAGCGCGAGGACGAGTCGCCGCGGCACGGCTTCCTACATCCCACGTTTGGCGACCTCTTCGCGGCGAAATACGCCGTACAGACCGCGACTGATGTGGCAGGCGCCACAGAGGCGCTCGTTGCTCCTTTGTCCAAGAGTAACTGGGAGATCGTGACTGATCTGTGTGGGCTCGCTACTGAACCCGAGGCTGTCACGCGAGCCATAATCCGCGTGGCAAACGTAGAGCGCCGTCAGGAGCTGCTGCGACTCGCCGCGAACTGCGTGCGCGACTGTTGGGCCTTACCGCTTCGCGAGGCCGATGACGTTCGTTTGCGGATCTTGGACGCCTTCAAGTACTGGGAAACGCCCTTTGATTATGACTTGATGCGCGCGGTAAAGGGAACGTTACACATGACGGGCCCAGCGTTTCCGCGGCGCCTGGAAGAAGATATCGAATGGTTCGTTGAGAAGTACGCAGTCGTTGTCCCACGGGATCTGCCAGGTCTCAGCACGGCCGAGCTTGAGAGACTAATCTCCGACCCCGATGAAGATCTCGCAATCGACGCCGCTTACACGCTCGGGAGCAAGACGGACTCAAACACGGCCGAGCGAGCACACGTCGGCGATCTGCTAATTCAAGCAGTGGACGCGACGACCGGGCTGCGCCATGAGCAACTCGTTGCGGCGCTGAAGGAACTCGGCGTGCCGGCCGCTGCGCCCACCTTTCTCCGGATCATTGAGGATCCCGCCGAGCGACCGCGCGCGAGGGCCTACGCGCTCAATGGACTCGGCAGCTTGGGAGCGTTGGAACACGCGGACGCCGTGATTGACTACATGAGGAGCCACGCGAACCCGTACAGAGACTCGGCGTCTTGGTCGCTCCAGGCACTCGCCCGGCGGGCCAAAGAGCAAGACGGGACCCTCTTCGAGCGAATCAAGCAGGCGTACATCGAGGCGCTAGAGGCCGAGACGTCCGATCGCGAGGGGCGCTACGCGAAGGGAAACATGCTGTACTCACTCGGTGTACTCGGCGCCACCGAGTTCGTCGATCGCGTCGTTGCCATCATCGACGCGTCGCACGAGCCGTACGTCATCGAGGACGGAGTTAACGCTGCCGGCCTGCTAGGTGGTGCGGCGGCGGGCGAGCTGGCAACGGGACTTCTTGACTCGCCCGATCCAGTCGTGAGGATGAAGGCCGCTGAGGCGACAGCAAGACTAAGGGCCGAATCGGCCGTCCCCAAGCTGCAAGACATGCTGTCCAATCCAAACGAGTATCCGATTGTCCTGGAATCCGTGGCCTCAGCGCTCCGCGTCCTTGAGAGCGGCGGTCAACCGCGCGAGCGTGAGATTCTTCAGGCCCTCGGCGATGCGCGGCGCGGGCCTCGAGGCGATCGCGTGTTCCGGCTAACCGATGGAGCAAAGGAACGGTTCGCCGAGCTCGCGGACGAGCTCGAACGGCGAGGCGAGTTGGTGACGCGCCCGAACTACGTACGCGCTGGGGCCGGTTGGGAGGTTACGGTCACGACGGATTGCGCGGCTACGTGTGCGCGCCATCTAGCGGAGCGATGATAGCCAGCGCTCCAACAGTCGACTTCACTGTGCTCGGCGTGTACTACACCGTCGCGAGCATCATCATCATTTACCATCTTTCGTCGTTGCAATGGTGGCTCAACAGAGCTGATGAACTCGAGCGAGAGGCGCGTGGGATGCGGCTCGTAACGGCGTCTGGGGATCTCTCGCGGACCGAGCATGTCACTGTCTGCAATGAACACAAACGCCGGTTTCCATGGCTCCAAATCCTCGTACTTGGCGTCGCGATAGGCATACTGTCGTGGCTAGCTCTCGACGCTGCCGGGGAAATCCACGGAATCCCGCACCGTTACTCAGTAATCCCGACTGTCGTGCTTGCCGCCACTTTCGTCCTTGTTACGGTCGGCACCTTTTTCCAGGGAGGGCGTAGGCTAGACGCGGCCAAGACCGAGCTCGAAACGCATTGATTCACGGACGGTACTGGCTCAGGTGACGAGCCAGCGCGCCAACGGCTTCGGCGAAGTATTCGACGTCTCTCATCAGGGCGATCCTGATCGAGTGATCGCCTTGCTCGGGCGCATCCCAGTGGAATGGTCCACCGGGCAGAATCCCAATTCCCCGCTCCGACAGCCACGCGGCTAGATCTGGTGCGTGCCAGTCTCCGGGAGTGTACATCCACTCGACGCTAATTTTCGAGGTGGGTATCGCAGGAGCGACAGCAGTCACGCTGAGCGCTTGTCGCAAGCACTCGCGGTTCACGTTGGCAACGTCCGCGCATAGGAACGGAGCCGCGTCGCTGCGAACTTCCTCGGCCGCAAGGAAACGCTCAAGCAGCATGACGGTTACAGGCGACACGTTTAGCAAGACCTCATTGCTGATGTCCGCGATTACCCTGCGCAACTGAGACGAGGAGCAAAGCATCCCAATCTTGACGTCTCGCGTTGGCCAAGTCTTGCCGGTGTCCTCGATCATGATGTAGTCGAGGTCGGCAGTGGTCGAGAGGACCTCGTACTGATCCCAGGTATGCAAGTCGCTGAAGAACCTAAAGCTGCAGTCGCAGATCAGGACAACGTTCGCGGCCGCCGCCGCGCGCGCGAGCTTCGCGAAGCCATCGCGGGAAAGTTCCATACCTGTCGGGTTGTTTGGAAGGACGAGGAATACCGCGGCGAGACCTGTAAACGCCTCGACCGGCAGCGGCCCGGCGAAGAACTTCTCCGTAAGAGGCTTGATCTCGACGTTGTTGCGCCGGAGGAGTTGCGGAATATTGTCGAACGTGGGCGCGATCACGCCCACGGGTCCGAGACCCAACGTCGTGAGTGCTTTCGCGACGACGTCGGTCGCGACGGACGCCGAGTAGTGCAAAATTGGCGTTCCTGTGGTGAGCGCCGCGGTCTGACCGGCAAGCTCAAAGAACCTCCTTGTGAAGCGACCCTCGAGATCCGCCTGCGGTTCGACTTCGGCATCGTAGAATAAGCGTGGAAGATCATCCACGACCGTGCACTGGCTGCGCGACAAGCTCTGATGTGCATGCCCGTCAGCGAGGTTGAATCGTTGATGTAGGCCCCGCCACTCCCATGCGGTCAGCGAGGCAGTCTGGTCCACAGTCAAGCGCAGTCCCCCGCAGGGACCGTAGCGTAATCCGGTGGCGAGCGTATGGCAACGGAGCACCGGTCGGCTAGGCCCGCGCTTGCAAACGCCCGAGCACCAGGCGGTCGGCCGATAGCGAGGTAGTCGAGCGGTGCGGGTTTCGGGTTGAGCGGGCTGGTCTTGTACGTAGGTTTCGCCCGGGACCGGGCAAGAAGTCTTCGATGCTTTCAGAGCTTTGGTTCGGTCGGTTTCCGAGGCGTCGGCCCACAGTGAGCCTGACTGGTCTATCTGGCCTTGCGGAGAGCCACTCGCAGGAGTTGGGGCTGGCTCCGTGCCGGGATGCCCAGTATTCGAGCGCCGCGTCGCCACTCGCCTTGCACCAACCAGTCTCGCGAGGAGGTCGGCGCCAGCCGACCTGACTGCCCTATGGCGCAGCCAGTCAAGCGGCGGAAGCCGCTACCCCGAAGGGGTCGACGGGTCGGGCAGGCCGGGGCGCTACCGCGAGATCTTACCGCGAGCGAAGCGCCTACAACATGGCGCAACGGCCCGTTGAACCGCGCCCTGACCGGCCGTGTCGCGTTGCTGCTCGGCGCCACTCAATCGAGCATCGTGTCGTCACGCGCGACGGATCGCCCCTGCGGTGCGAGACGTCTGCAAACGCAACTATCATTTGGGCGTGCCCGCCACAGCCAGCCACCCGGACAGTCGCGCGATCCGGCTCGCCACGATCCTGCGGCACGCGTGGGCACCGGACACAGCGTCTGATCCCGAGCGCTGGTCCAGGCGCAATCCCGCCCGCGGGCAGTGTGCAGTCACCGCGCTGATTGTCCAGGACCAACTCGGAGGAAGCCTGATGCGAGCCCACGTCGAGGGGGAATCGCATTACTGGAATCTTCTCCCATCGGGGGAGCATCTCGATCTCACACGCGAACAATTCTCTGAGCCAGTTAAGGTCACGAACGCCTCCGCCGTCGACAGGGATTACGTGCTCTCTTACGAGGATACCCGTCGACGGTACGAGCGCCTTCGCGCCCGCGCTCATCTCGTCTAGCAACTGATCCGCCGCCGCAGGATGCCACTGGCCATGCCTAAATCTGAGTGGCTCTATCTGTTCTCCTCTAACGCAAGCCCGCAATACGCACAAGACGTTCTAAACGTGCTGGCGTTGGCTCCAGGGCAAGAGTACACGTTTCGTTATGGAGAGCGATGGGTGCACGAGCGTGCTCAAGAGGAATGGTTATCGCTCTCAGACCACGGAGGGGTTCGCGTCCTTGTTTGCTTTTCACTGCAGCAGCAAGCCCAATTTCAGGACGCATGCTTTCTACCTGTGCGTCTTGGCAGAGCAGCACGATCTGAGATCATCGGATCGCAGTACTTCGTCACGTTTATAGTTGATAACTACGCCGCCCTCCCCGAAGCGCACAGTGACGATGCGTACCGAGAGCACGTGCGCGCCTTTCGCGATTTTCTCCCGACGCGAGGGCCGGTTCCGTACGATTCTTCCGCCACTCTCGGAAAGCCCGTTGTGAGTTGCTCCGAGACCTCGGGCGTGATAGACCTCGCGAGTAGCGGCGCACTGCTCTTTGAGCGCTCGGCGCGCTACTTGGCGCGCACCGAGTCGTTCCAAGACGCCACGTTTCTGCGTTGTGAGAGCATCGTCGCCCGCGGCACGGAGACCGCAATTTCCATCGGCGGGGAACAACCTGCGTTCGAACTAAACGCTGGAAAAGCCTACGATCTTAAACTCGTCCAGAGTCAGCCTTCTCACGTTGGCGACGTACACCGTTACTCGGTCGCGGTTGATTCCACCATGGTCCAGATCATTGGTGCGTCGGGGTTTGATATCGCATCATCCTACGATCAAGTGAGGATCCAGTTCGTCGCTGTAGCGCCAGATCAACCCGAGGTACGCGAGTCGGCGATCATCGTTGAGCCGGAGTCACCGGGACAGGGGCCACGACTCGAACTTCCGGTTCGCATACGGCCACCAATCAAGAGATCGATTGGGAAGGCGACCGTTACGACGCTCGCACTCGCACTGATTGGGGTTCAAGCCGTGTTGAACATTTCACAGCCGCTCAGCATCGGCCTGGTTTTCATCGGAGCCATCACCGTTGCATGGATGCAGGTTTTCGGACTTTCTGTCCCGGATATTCCCGCGTTCCCGGACGGAAAATAGTGTCGAGCATCGTAAGGATCAGATTGCCGGGCCAGGCTCGATGCCCGCGTCACGGCCGGTCGAGGCTTACTGCGTCCATTTAGCGGACTGATCGACAACACAGATGCACCGTGGCACGACTAACGAGGCTGGAACTCGTGCAGCGTCGCTAGATGCCTAGGCGAATACGCCTACGGCACGGCGATCGACTTCTCGAGCAACGCTAGGTCGTGGTCCGCCGTCGGGATCGACTCGGCGAGCCACAAGCCGCTCGAGCGTTCGCTCATCGGCAATGGCACCGAAGGGAGCCATCAAGTTCGGGGTGCCCCGCGCGCGATCGGCGGCTACCACGTCGGTGCGAACTTATCCGCTACGCATGGCGAGCGAAGTATGGGTCGATCGTTACCCGGACGAATCGTGGAAACTGCTTGCTGTACAGCACACATGTGAGCGGAGGGAGTCCGCGCATGATGCTGGCGAGATGGTCCGCGTCCGCACCGGACGTTTTGCCAAGGATGGTGCGCTGGATGTCGCGTATCTGCTCGACGTTGCTCTGCGAGAAGTACAGCTTGGTCGCGGTTGAGCCGGCGACCGGTGTCGGCAGATCGGTCGGGAACTGTGACGCGATCACCACACCCAGACCAAACGCCCTGCCCTCGCGCATCAACGGCTCTAGGAACGGTGACTCCACCAGCCGCCAAGCCTCGTCGAGGACCGCGAGCCGGCCAAGCCGATGGGACTGGGGCTGCCGGATCAGATAGTTGTAGAGCGCCATCAGGAAGAACTCGGCGACCGAGTTCTTGACCTCATCCCCGGGCAGTTGCGCGAGCCGGATAACCGTGCTCTGCTCCGCGACACTCGCGAAGTCCGTCACCTGCGCGCCGGAACTAAACAGCTCCAGGTCGAAGATCGGCGACATCCGTCCGAGAAGGGCCTGGTTCTCCTTGTCTTGGCGCAACTCCTCCTGGACCGCCTCGAATGCCGGGTACATCTGATCCGTCCCGGGCTCGAAGGCACGGATCGGCACCCCAGCTGCTTCGTATACCGACTTCATTGCCTCGCGCAGCCGGTATGCCTGTTGATCCCCGAGGCGGTAGATGCGCTTGATGATGTCGGTCAGTTGGTGCAGATGGTGTGTCGGATTGGCCCGACCACTCCGCGGATCAACCGCGGGCGCCAGCGGGTTGAACGGCAGGGTCTGATCGTCAGGGTCATAGACGTTGAGACCCTCGGTCTCGGCATAGACTGGATCTGAATAGTCATCCTTGAAGTCAAGGATTAATGCAGGCACCTCAAATGGCCTGAGGTCAGCGAGTAGCGACTTGGTCGCTTGTGTCTTGCCGCTGCCCGTCTCGCCAGTGATCATGAGGTGAGGGTTGGGCAGGCGATCCTCGGGTGCGGCCGGATCGAACCAGATCTCGCGCGACTTGCCGTACTCGCCAGGCGCCGTGCCGAGCAGGGCCCGTGGGCGATCCACCGGGGCGACGACCGGCTCGGTCTTACCCTCGGGAGGTGGCGCACCACCTTCTCCAGCGTCCCGCTCGGGTCCCTCCGCGGGCGCCTCCGGTTGCGCCGTCGGCGCCTGCTCGGGCTCAGCACTCGGCGGCTTCTCACCATCTGGAGGCCCCTCGCCACTCGGCGGCTCGGGCTCACCACCGTCATCCCCCTCGGGCTCCGGCTCGGGCGGCTCCGTCGGGATCAGCACCTCGATCTGCCGCTCGTTGAGCTCTGTAATCTCGACCGGCACCGCTTCCTCGCCCTGATGCGCCACCACGTTCATGTCCTTCAGCGAGGCCGAGTCGACGCCGAGTTGGACGTCGATCAGGTGGCAACGCAGATCCGTGGTTACGCCTCCGTCGAGCAGGCGCTGAAGCCGATCGGCCCAGAGCTTGCGCTCCTCGGCCGTGTACGTCCCCTTGGTCAACTCGCGGTACAGATGCTCGCGAACGATCTCGCGTCGTGCCGGAGTGGTGATCAGCTCATCGCTGCGGTCGGCGGAGAAGATCAACTCGAGCAGCCGGCGCGTCGACAGCATCTGGTCGATTGCCGCGCCGCTCACGATCCCACCTTCGACCGCATACTCGAGGCCTTTGGCCTGTACCGCCTTGACCTCGATCACGCTCACCATGCAGTGATCGTTGGTCCAAGTGAAGCCAACCAGGTCAGCGCGCAGCGGCTCGTCGCTGAGGTGCAGCCACCGTCGAGCCTCGGCGCCGTCGAGGCTAACAAGGAGTCGGGTCGACTCATCGCCGCTCTTGCGGAACCACCGCGCCGCGATCAGGGTCCCGAGGAGGCCCTTGATTCGGTTGAAGTTGGTCTTGCCCGAGGCGTCGGGACGCAGGTTGAGGATGCCGGCGTCGAGCAGATCGCTCAGTTGCTCGAGCAGATCGTCGAGATCCTCATTGCTGATGTAGGCGTTGTACTCGCGCACGACATCGCGCAGTGGTCTCCGAAATGGGACCGTGGAGCGCGCGAATCCGGCGACATCACGCTCCCCGTCGCGCGTGGTCATGATCCTTACCTCGCCGACGCTCAGGTCGCGGTCCACCTGTCGGTCCGCAACCGCCGTCCAAGGCACGCGGCTTGCAATCGCGTGGAGCGCCTCGCGCAGCTTCTTCTGCTGGTGGACGGCGAGGTATGAGCTGCCGACGGGCGCGAGCCGGCGAACCAGATTGTCGTAGTCCTCGAACGGACCGCCTGATGCTGGCTCCAACTCGACCGTCTTGTGCATCTCGCGATAGGCGATCCTGCGCGGGACGGCCAATGGCTGAATTGGATGCAGGGCCGCGCGAGCCGGATTCATCTGCCCCTCGCTCTGGTCAAACACGACGACCAGGTGATGCAGGTCCTCGTCCGGTGGGCCGAGTTCCTGGCGCGGCAGGTCGCGGATCTCGAAGGTGAATAGGCGGTGCGGCGTGATGGCACGAAACACGCGAGCGATCCGGTCCTCCTCCGCCTCGTCCAACCTCAGCTCGATCCCTATCTTGCGCCCCGGATGGCGGTAGATCGTGAGGTGTGCGCCACTGAGCTTCTTCTCGTCGGCAAGGTCCGCCAGCGTGCTGAGGTACGCGCCTGCGTCGGGCGGGTCGATCAGACCGAGGCGATAGCCGCGCTGCGCGTGGGCCTCCAGTGCGAGTTGCGCCTCGACAAGCGCGCGCACGCTGGCCAGCCCGTCGTCTGACGCACCCCCCTCAGTCTCATGACCAAAATAAGGGAGCGGACCAAGCCGACTCAGGTACATGAGCGTCGTCTCGGCGCTGAATGCGGTTGCTGGAATGAGAATCGACGTCAGGAAGAAGGGCAGTCGTTCTGCGGCCTCGGACACGAGCGCGCGGTCACGCTCATCAAGACGATCCCGCTGACCGTCGACAATCTCTGCGTAGCGAGCGTAGTGCCAGAGGAAGAGGGGATGGGTCGGCGCAGCAATTGCATAGATCCGATGGTCCGTCCGTAGCACAACGGTCTCCAACAGCAGGAGGTGGCCGACGATCTCCTTCGCGTCCTGACCGAAGCGCTGGTATAGCTCCTCGTACTTGTCACGCAGCGTACGATTGAGCGTCTCGTACGCGGCGATGAACTTGAGCAGCACCGTGCGGGTCAGCGGATCCGCGGCGGCGGCAAGCGGCTCGACGGCCAGCGTCCGAAGCCATGGCAGCACGTCCTTGCGCGCCTCGATGTACGCGGCGAAGCATTGCCCGAGCGCGGCGCCCGCATCGTGATCGGCGAGGTGCGCGAGGAACTCCCCGATGCGATCGCCCTCCCAACGGGCGACGAGATGCTGCTCGACGTCGAAGCGACGCAGCGCACTCTCGAGGTCGGGCGCCTCCACCTGGATCAGGCCACCGTACGTGTCCTCGCCCAGGACCTTGCCGAGGAGGTTAAGCACATCCAGCCGCGCCGTCGTGACCGCCTCGGTCGTGCCGTCGGGCAGCCTGGTTCGGATCGTCTGCGGCGCCAGCTTGCCCTCGTCGAGCTCGTTGAGCTGGGTCTTCAGGTTGTCGACGATCGCCGTGATGTCCTCCGTCCGATCGTCGTCGACCAGCGCCTCAGCGGCGACTTTGGTCACCTTTTCGGTCGGCGGGCGCTTGGATCCATTCGGTTTCGGCTTCTTGACCCGCGCGCGCACCAACCGGTCGGCCGCCTCAAAAGAGATCGCCGTGCCGCCTCGGCCCTCGACGTGAGTCCGGTCGAGTTGACTCAGCGCCTCCTGGAGCGCTTTGCGCGCGTCGGCGTCGGTCTCGTTCAGCAGCACCTCAGTGATTCGACGCCGGTCCTGGGCGTTGAGCATCTGCAGGCGAGTAGACAGCTCGCGGTTGCGTTCCAGCCGGCGCCGTATGGCGGCTTCGTGCGGGTCGTTGAAGAATCCTGCGTCCGGCAGCAGACCGAGGTGATCGATCTCACGGCTGCTGGCATCGAGGAAGTCATCGCCCGTCTTCCCGTCGAGCGCGGTGTAGTAGTCGATCAGTGGCGCCAGTCCGACCGAGTCATCGTCGGCGAGCTGTCGCCACCAACGGGACTGGACCGCGTTCTGGCCGGCCTCCGCACCGAGCGCGCGCCGCACCAGAATCTCCTTCAGCTCTCGCGAGTTGATTGCGCTGAAGTCCTCCAGCGATGACAGCTTGGCCTCGTCTCCATGGGCGATCACGACGATCAGCGCCTTCAGGTCGCGGTCGTTCCGCCAGCGCTCCGCCTGCTCGACCTCGGTCGAGAAAACACCGCCGTCCAGCTTGGCCTGCTTCGCCGCCGCCTTGCCGCCATCGCGCAGATAGGCGATCCGCAACTCGATGCCTTCGTCGCGGAGCGCGGCGAGCGCCTGAAGCAACCGGTTGGGGTCGGGCGCCGGCACGTCGCGGACTAGCACCCCAACGGCACCCTTCCGGGAACGCACCCCCTCGGCGATGAGGTCGGCGAGAACCTCGGCCGGTGTCAATGCGGTTCTCACTCAAACACTGCCTTCTGGCCGCGTGGTCACCATCGTGCGACCGTCGGCGTACGCCTTGGCGTATCCGGACTCGACGAGCCGTTCCCGGAACTCCTCAACGTTGCGGCGCAGGTCCGCCTCGTTGATCGAGACGAGCGCTGGCCAAAACTCCTCGTCGCGAAGATTGGTGTGGCGGATCACGCGGTCATCCTCCGGTCGGCCGAGCACGACACCGAAGTAATCGCGCAGCCTTTCCAGGAACTCAGGGAACTCCGCTGGGTCGTCGGGCTCGACGGTCGCTGCCACGAGCGTCTCCAGAAACTCGGCAGTGGCGGTGTAGCGCTTCCGCAGCTTGCCGCCTCGCCCCTGGTTCGACCACGGGGCCAGAAAGCCGGCGCGGCGCCCCAACTCGATCAGCGACCCGATCGGGGCCTCCCGCTCTCGATCGATCGCATCCTCGGCCATCGCGCGTGCGAGAGCGTCCGGTGCCCCCGTGCCGCCCTCGCGGTACGTGTGGCAGAGGGCCTCGACGCGGTCACCCAGACCAGATTCCGACAGCGCTGCATCGATTTGCTTGCCCGTGGTGCCGTACTCAGCGACGACGTGTTCGTGGAACCGCGAGCGAATCACGCCCTCGATCGCATCGCCGGCAGATCGCAACGTGGCACGGCTCGCGTCCGCCACCGAGATCAGCGTCCCATCGAACAGGTCGAGCAGAATCGGCGGCCGCGGCGCATGATCCTCGCGCTCTGCCCAGCGCGACACTGCATGGACATAGAGCACAAAGCAGCCGAAGAGCATCAGCCGGCGCAGCGAGTTGAGCTTTGATCCGGACTTGCGCTCGAACCGCGCCAGCCGATCGTAGGCGTCACGGAGGTTGCGCAGCGTCGGCGACGCGAGTTGGCCGCTCGACGCCTCGAAGAGGTGATCGCTCTTAGCGATTCGTTCGGCAACCTCGTCGTTCGGCACCTCCTCGCGTGCGTCGCCAAACTCCAAGACTGGCAGAGCGAGCGTCGTCCACGGGTCGCTCTCCGACTGGAGCAGCTCCCGTATATACGTTGCGGCGTCCGTGCGGCCGGTCGGCTCGGCCGTCAGCAGCCGAGAGAGGAAGACGCCCATGCGGACATCCGATAGATCGCCCGTGATGAAGCGCTCATTGGACAGAGTGAACGACTGCTGCGTTGGGAACACGGCGCCGTCCGCAGCTAGCACGTCGAACGCAAGTGAGCGAAGCCTGGTGACCTTCAGCGCGTCTGGCTCATGACCCCCTGATGTCGGGAACGCCTTGGAGTAGTCAGCGATCACTTCGGCGTTGGGATAGCGCTCCTCGTCGATGCCGAGCCTCTGGTTGCGGACATACCGGCGCACTAGCCGCGTCACTGCGGTTGTGTCGTACGTTCGCCTCGTGAGCGACCGTGCGAGCCCGTTGGCGACGTGCACGGGCTTGATCGAGAAGTTGGTGAGCCTGAACCCGAACTCCTCATCGAAGACGGACTCCAGGAACTCCTTGGTGTCCACCCCGGTCACAGCTGGTACCCGGCCGGCTCGCGCTGGATCGCGAACCGCTCGTCGAGATCACTCTCGACGTTTCGGATGCGGATGTCCTCGATCGGGGACTCCCGCTCAATCGCGCCATGCACGCGATCGATGAAGCGCGTGATCCGCCGCGTGGCAGTGCGCGACCAACTCGACCTCCCGAGCCCGCGCTCGGCCTCGATGAGCGTGAGGAACAGATCGCGGTCGATCTCAATCACCGCTATGTCCTTGCCCTCCCACGTCGCGACCAAGGCGAAGCTTCGCCGGTCGAGTTGCTCGGCAGGGAGCCACACCTCCACCCACGGGGCGATCTTGAGCGCCTCAATGCGCAGGTTCTGGTACGAGAGGGCCTGGAACGAAACGAAGGTCGACGGGGCCCGAACGTCGTAGCGATGGCTCTGCCACAACTGAATGTGGTCCTTGTCCGAATCTGGACAGTCCGGCTCAAAGAAGCGATTGAGCGCGAGCACCAAGTCGCGGACGACGGTTGCCGTAGCGCCCTCGCCCGATCGCAGCGTCTCCTGGAACTCCTGCTCATCTGTGGGGACTAGGCCGACCAACTCCATTCCGCTCTTGTGCTCGAAGAAGAAGCGCCGCTTGATGGCGCGATATGCGCCGTCGCGCTCCGACTCGTTCAGGGTCATCGGCCCCGGAGGGGGCCTGCCCAACCAATCGCGAGCGTCCGTGTCACCGAGCCACAGCCGTTCATCCCAGTCCGGGTGGGTCACCTCCGCAGGGTCGAAGACGTTGCGAACCGCGTCGAACAACGCCCCGACCCCGCCCTCGAACGCGAGGTTGAAGTACGCGGACGCCAGCGCGTCCTGTCCAGCGCGAACCCGGTCGGTCGCCGACTGTCCGCCGGTAATCAGGAAGGCGACGAAGCCAACGAGCTGTCGCATCGTGATATGTCCGGTGCGCGTGGCGACCAACTCGAGCAGCGCTAGCAGCCGCTCACGCACCTGGGTCTCTCGTAGTGCATCGCGGTTGGCAATTGCCGGATCAGCCTCGTTGAGCCCGGCAAAGAACCGGTCCTGCGTGAGCCGGTCGATAACCCTCCCGACCACGTCTGCGGACAGGAGGTTGCGCAGGCTCAGATCAACGACCATGACGTTGTCCTTGGCGTCGTCGGGCCGGTCCTTCTCGACGAAGAACCGCGCCGAGGTCACCTGCCGCAGCGCCTCGGCAACCGGCGTGAAGCCGGTGATGCTGGCATGTCGTTGGAGCACATAGAGCGGCCACTCATTGATCGCGAGTACGAACGGCTTGCCGTCACCCCGGCTCGCAGCCCACTGGTCCAGAATCTCCCCATCGCTGAAGGCATTGGCGTCGGTGATCACGCGAGCACCGAGGGCCGTCAGCTTTGGCCGGAGTCGCTCGATGAGGTGGGTCTTGCCGTCGCCGGGGTTGCCGGTAACGATGATCTGTCGGCCTGCCTCGGCCTCAGCCACGACGTAGTCATCGACGCCGAGGTCGACGTGAATTGAGTCCAACTCCTCGGCGGTCAGCCGGTCGGCATAGCTATTGGAACTGCGGTAAAGGCGCTCGATAAAGGTCTGGTCGCCCGCCACCTCGGACGCGGCGATCGGGACGAACTCGACTCCCGTGCTGACGCCAGCGGTACGCCGGCCACTCCGACCTCCACCACTGGAACCGGACGCCAGTCGCTCACTCTCGCGGCTGAGCCTGAAGCCCTCAAACTCCTCGCCGCGGAGCGCCTCGAGGACGTCAGGCCGAGTGATCCGACCGGCCAGCCAGCGATCACGCCAGTAGCCGATGAGCACGGCCGTGCCCTCGTCACCGGGTGACAGCAGATACCTAGGCCGCGTGCTCATCCGCAGCACGACGTCATCGATATTCGTGCACAGGGGGACGCCGAAAATGATCCGGCGCGAGTTGTGGCGCAGGAAGCTGTCCGCATCGAGCCCGAGCGCCTCCAGTCCTGTCCGGATCTGCCGCAGCTTCGGGCTTGTGCCCTCGCCAAAGAGGTTATTGACCTCTCGACGGTAGGACTCCGAGTGGCGGGCGACATCGTTGAGCGCCTGGACCGTATCCGGTGCAAACTGGACGGTACCGAAGCTTTCGGTGCGAGCGATCTTGCGGTACGCAAGGGCGCCTCTGTCGGTCTCGACCTTCAGCCGGTTGTACTGACTCGACCCATACGCCTCGTACAGGCTGGAGGTGGTCACCAGCGCCAGCTTGGCCGGCCGCCGGACTGGCCTGCCGGCGATCGCTGAGGCGATGATGCTCACCCGGTCGCCGTAGCGGTCCTCCACGTCGGCGGCCACCTGGCGGCTCAGCATCAGCAGTGCCACCAGCTTGCCGCCAAGGATGCCGCGATACGGCGGCACCGCCCCGCAGGTGATCAACTCCATCACGTTGGAGGCGAGCGCGTCCTGCTTGATCCGGCGCAGCGCGGTTTCGATCGCCCGCCGGCCCTCCGGCTCAGCGAGTGCGCTCTGGAGATCGCCACCCCGCTCGGTGAAGCCGAGGTCGGTCAAGGTTGCCAGCGCCCGATACAAGTCGGCCAGCGCTCCCGCACGCTTGCGCCGATATAGCGCGGTCCGCGCCACCCGCTCCCAATCGACCGAGTCGACCTCACCGTGGTCAACTACGTTGTGCGCCGCGCGGATCAACAGGTAGTCGGCGTCGCGAGCCTCACCCGCCGCGTCGAGTTTGGCGAGTCGGTCGGCCGCGCTGCGCCGCTCGATCTCCTCTAGCGCCGCGACTGTGGCGGGTGCCGACCGCAAGGGGTCAGCCGGAATCCTAAGGTCGTCGCTGTACGTCGTCTTAACCCCGTCTGCGAGCACCTGAACCAGATGGCCGGCCAAGGAACGCCGCTTGCGCGCGGTCATATCCGCGAGGCGCCGTTCCAGTCCGTTCGCCGACCAACCAAAGTGGTCGTCTCGCTTGGCAAGGCCGAGCACCGGGTTGCCGAGCGCAGCGATTCCGATGAGCGGTCGCTCCGGCAACGTCCCGTCGCGAACCAGGTAAAAGAGGTTGCGCCCCGGCGTGCTCTGGTACGGGATCGACCAGAAGTGCCGGGCATAGCGCCAGACGTCCTGGAGGCGCACCCCCGTTGTCTCGTCGCGCCCGCCCGGCTCGATCACCTGCAATTCCGGCCGGACCCCCGTCGTCCCCTGGGTCGTCAGCCGGCTCGCCAACTCCGCTCCGCTAGTGAACAGCCGCTCAATGCCGCGTCGCTCCATCGTGGCGATGAACTCCAAGGTGGACGGCTCGCGGAGTTGCGCATCGCGCGCAAATGCGAACGAGCGGCGGATCGATTCCTTGGCCGCTTCGGGGTCGTCGAGCCGAACAGCAGTTCGACCGGGGGCGTCGAGAATGATGCCTTCGTCGTCCTCGCGTATCGTCCAGCCCTGGCTGATCAGGTCGCGGAGTACGCGTAGGGTCGCGCCGTAGCGCACCGTTGGCACCACATCCATCCCGGTGAGCCCGAAAGAGCGCAGCGCGCTTTGTCGTTCGTCAAGCGTCGCAATCGCCGAATCGAGGGCCGCTCCGGCCTCGGGCGCCCGCATGGCCGTTAGTTCCCCGATGAGCGAGTTGAGATCCTGCTGGTAGCCCAGAACCAGCCGCGGACGGAACCGGCGGTAGCGAGCGCCGAAGGCCGGGCGAGACGTGCTCCGGCCCTGGACCGTCGACGTGCTCATCGCAGCTGCGGCCTGCCGAGGGTCGGGCTAACCCGCCTCCCACCGGGTGCAATCCCTGTGCCGGCAAGGATGCCGAGTTGACCCCTCTCTGGCGCCGGTGTTGGGGTAACGCAGCGGGGCTCCTCGCACCGAGAAGCGCCGCCGTTCTCGCCATAGGCAGACCCGAGCACCAAAGGAAAAATACGGGAGAGCGAGGCGTTCCGCCGGTGTGCCTCGATCACGCCCCCGAGAGCACCGCGAACCAACCTCAAGCCGGGTAAGGCGGACACCAGTTACGGGGGTCGAGCACGACGCCCACGCGGGCTCGCCAGGGCGGTTCGGATCGTCGCCAGTCGGCCGCTGGTCGGCAGAAGTATCCCTGTTGACCTGATTGCCTCGGCGGGGCTGCCGCGGGCCTGACGGCCGGGACTTGGCTCAGCCCGCCGCCTGTACGGATTCCGCCGCCGCCGCCAGTTGCGCACCCAGAGCACGCGCAGGCGCGAGCCCGATGTCGCTGGATCAGGGTTGTGTCGCGGATGCTGTCGTCGCCCACGACCAGTTCGGCGACTCGACCACAGCACCACTGAACACAGCTTCTGGGCTCCAGGAGGCCGCTCCGACTGCCCCTGGTTTGCCCGGGGCACGCGCGGTCGGTCACTGACCACCCCCCTCTCAGCTTCGCTTTCGAGTCGGGTGGTCAGTGACCTCCTTCTAGGGGTGGGCAGGGGCAGGCGGAGCGGCTAGTGAGCTGACTAGGGGATGGGGGTTGGCATGAGGAAAACCCCCCGGGCTACCAACGGGGGAAGAAATATGAGGGTTGGCTGAGCCCGGGTCCCAAGGCCGTGGAAATTATGTAATTTGACAGTAAGGCTTACGTCATGTAGCTTCCATGTGGTGTCCTTGAGCCTTGGAGGAGTTGATGGCTAAGCAGTCTTCCGGTGGGTCGCGTGGCGTTCTCGGCGAGATCGACAGCAGGCTGGCTCAGGTAGAGCGCGAGCTAGAGGGCCACACGGAGCTGCTGGCAGAGCGCGAACGGCTGATCCGAGCTAGGGCTGCGATGACGGGCGAACCTGCGGTGAAGCAGATCTCGGTAGAGGACGTGACAGCGTTCCTGGTGGAGCATCCGGGGGCACGGGCCGGGGAGATCGCCGAGGGACTCGGCGTGTCCTCCGGACGGGTGTCTGCGCACCTATTCAGAGGCAAGCGCGACCGTTTCGTCAGCCGTCAAGGCGGCTGGTATGTGCGCGAGCCGGCCAGCGGGGAGAGGCGATGATCACCCTCGATCGTCGCGTCTCACGGGGCCGTCTCGGCACGCGTCGGGCCCAGCGCGGCGGCCATGAGCGTCTGCGCGCGAGCGACGTCCTGCTGCTGGGATGGCTCGCCGAGCAGTACGGGGCGCCCGCGACGCAACTGGAGCCGCTCTTGGACCGCGGGGAGCGGACCGTCCAGCGCACCGTCGCGCGCCTGCGTGGCGCCGGGCTTGTACAGGTCGTGAGGATCCTGGTCGGTGAAGGCGCGTGGGTGATCCCGACCACCGCCGGCGTCCGCGCGGCGGGCTACGGGTTTCCAGGATGGCGCCCGAGGGTTGGGTTGCTCGCGCATGTGGCGGCCGTGAACGAGGTGCGTCTTCACATCCAGAGCGCGTCCCCGGATACGGAATGGGTTTCTGAGCGCCTGCTCCTCGGGGAGCGGACGGGCGGCGAGCACCTACCGGACGGGCTGGCTATCGCCGACGCTCAGCGGATCGCGATCGAGGTCGAGCTGACGGTCAAGAGCCGCCGGCGGACCGAGGCGATCCTCGATGAGCTCGCGGCCAGGTTCGACGCTGTCGTTTACTTCTGCGCTCCCGGCCCGCATCGTCTGCTGAGCGTGCTCGAGGCGTCCGGTCGTTGGCCACGGTTGAGCGTGCGCCCGCTCCCCGCACCATTCGCGCCACGACCATGACGGTGGGCGCCCCGCGGCGGGCGTTCGGCCGGCGCCGCGCCCCACAACGCGTCACTAGCGATGGGCGGCTGCTTGGCGCGGCCGATGGCGAGCAGGGTTTCGTGCTGGGACGCCAGGTCGGTGGCGAACGCGCGCTCCCCAGCGACGGCGGGCTCGTGCTGCTCTCCCCGCAGCGTCTTTGTAGTCACCTGCTGGTCTGCGGGGCGACCGGGAGCGGCAAGACCGAGACCCTGCTGCGGCTCGCCTACACGGTCGCGAAGTGCAGCGAGATCCCCGTCTTCTATATCGACGGCAAGGGCGATGAGACCAACGCCCAACGGTTCCTGGCTCTGATGGCCGGCGCGGGCCGCGATACACGTGTGTTCCCGAACGAGCCGTTCTGCGGCTGGCGGGGAGCACCGCACGAGATCCACGGGCGGCTGATGGAGGTCATCGACTACGCCGCCGACGGGCCCGCGGCGTTCTACCGGGACGTCGCCAAGAACGTGCTGCGTCTGGTGTGCGAGCACCCCGACGGGCCACCACGATGCAGCATCGACGTGCTCGCCCGCATGGACCTGCACGCACTGAAGGAGGCGTACGCTGGCTCGAGCGCGCTGACCGCGCTGACGGGCCAGCAGGTCGCGCAGGTGCGGTTGCGCTACGAGGCGTTCTTCGGCCAGACCCGCGGTGGGCTCGACGGGGACTGGTGCTGGGAGGACACTCAGGCCGGCTACGCGCTCCTCGACAGCCTCACCCTGCGGGAGGAGGCGGCCGGCCTGGCCCGCTTCCTGTTCGAGGACTTCGCGCACTACTTCAAGAGTCGCAAGCCTCGCGACCAGTACGCGCTGCTGATCGTCGATGAGTTCTCCGGTCTCGCGGCCGGCTCGGGGATGGCGGCAAGGATCGAGCAGGCACGCGGATTCAACACCGGGCTCGTGCTCGCCCCGCAGGTGGTGGCGGGGATGGGGGAGCCCGAGCAGGCCGAGCGGATCCTCGGCAGCGTCGAGACCGTGATCTGTCATCGCGTCAACACGCCCGAGCAGATCGTCAGCCTCGCCGGAACCCGCAAGGCGATGGAGTACTCATCCCACTACGCCGAGGAAGGTGTTACCCGCGAGGGCTCCGCGCGAATCCAGCATCAGTACAAGATCGACCCCGACAAGGTCCGGGCCCTCCCACCCGGCACCGCCTACCTCATCAGCCGTGGGAGGGCGATGCGCGTCGCGATCCACCGAGCGCCCCGGCTCATCAGCTCTCTACCCTCGCCGGTCGAATTGGAGGGGGGTGAGCAGACGGTCACGAGCGACATACGGGTGTCGGAGAAGAAACAACTGCCCTTCTGAAAGGAGCCCACCCGTGCGCGCGCGCCTGTACCACTACTTCCCGTCGATCCCCGCCCTCGCGCTCTATCTCGCGACCGTCGTCAGCGAAGTCCCCGTGATCTTCACCCGCATGATCATCATCCTCATCCCCACCACGATCCTCATCGTGGTCAGAGGCGGCTCACCCAACGACGCCTGGGGCTACACCGAACTCGCGCTGATCCCCACCGGCTGGGCGATCCTCGCGCTCATCACGCCCCTAGGCGGCGGATGGTGGTGGCGCACCACCCTCGGCGGACGTGAACCCTCCACACGCGAGCAAGAGGCCTACAAAACAGCGCTGGACGAACTCCGCGCCCAAGCCCCCAGAGGCTTCCGCGAGCCCGCCAGCTGGTTCGTGCTCGACACCCCGCACCCCGACGCCAGCGTCTGCGGCAACGCCCTCGCGCTCTCCCGGGGCCTCCTCGAGACCCCGTACCTCACCGCGGTCCTCGCCCACGAGCTCGGACACCTCAACACTAGCGACGGCAGACTCACCGCCGCCCTGAACCGCCTCCTCATCAACCCCATCTCGATGCGCGAAAGGGAACGACGCGAACGCCAGACCCTCGTCCTGGCCGACAACAGGCTCCTGCTCACGATCACGCTCGTCGGGATCATCCTCTGGACCGGCCGCAAGATCCTGAGCTTCGCCTGCGGCGGGTTCGGGCTGCGGCTGCTCGGCCCATTCTGGGGCTCCTACTGGCGCGAGCGCGAGTACCTCGCCGACCACTTCGCCGCCGACCTCGGACAAGCAGAGGACCTCGCCGACTTCCTCGAGACCCACGCCCTCATGCACGACCAGCCCGTCCCCCTCATCTGGCTCACAGAACACACCCACCCACCAACCGAGCTACGCGTCGACCACCTACGAGCCGTACCGGCCATGACCGGCGCCGCGGTAGCGGAGGCGCCGGAACCCGTCAACGGCGCCCCTGCGGGGCCGCCTCCGGCGGGTCCTGACGGACCGCCATTGACAGAACCCGACACCTCCACTGGAAGATCACTCACGACGGCAGGGCAAGCCCTGCCGCGAACCAGCCAAAGATCATCATGAAACTGCCACAGCCCGACCCGATGACCGTCTTTGTCTCCCGCAACGGAGGGCCTCCGCACCTCCCGCCTCCGAGCCGGTGGCAACGCGCGCGCAGGGCCGTAGTCGAGCTCAGCGCGGAGACGATCGAGCAGATCGCCCTGCGCGTCGCACGACTTCTCGAGGAGCGCGAGCCGCAGCATGCACCCATCGAAGGGCTGGTCGACGCCGGCGAGTTGGCCCGTCTGCTCGGTGTCACGAGGGCCTGGGTCTACCAGCATGCGCAGGAGTTGGGTGCCGTGCGGATTGGTTCCGGCCCGCGTGCTCGGCTGCGCTTCGACGTTGAGGGCGCGAGGGAAGCTCTCGACCGTGGTACGCGGGTCCCACGGCACGAGAGTCGGTCGCCGAGCAGCTTTGCGCCCAACCCGGCCCCGTTACTGCCCGTCACACCTCGAAGGGTGCGCGGCCTGGCCGCGCGCGTACGGCGTCGGCGGCGAACAGGGGGTCGCTGAGCCGATGGCGAGGGGAGCGGACGGGATGGTCGAGATCCGGACGCTTGCCGACGGCACCAGGGCATTTCGGTTGCGCTTCATGGTGCACGGCCGCCGAGAGCTCGTGACTCTTCACGAGCGCACCGCCTGCGCGTGCGGATGCGGAGGAGGATGGAGCGAGCCGGCAGCGCGCAACGAGCTCGGTAACGAGCTCGCGCGGGTGCGGGCCGGTGTCTGGCAGCCCCGCCGCCAGCCGGCCCCACCGAAGCGGAGGGGCGAGGAAGTGACGTTTCGCGAGTACGCCTCACATTGGCTGCAGGCGAAGTCCGACGGAGTGCTCGGCGAGAAGCCGATTGACGCGAGTTCCTACTCCGACTACCGCTGGCGATTGAGCTGCCACCTGCTGCCCTACTTCGGGCGTTACCCGCTGGCGCGCATCGACAGGGCAACGTGTCTGCGGTTCAAGGCCGAGAAGCTGCGTGAGGCGCAACAGCTGCGAGACGCAATCGCCGGGGGCGCCGTGATCCGTGATCAGCGCGGGCGCCGGCGGGTGCCACTTTCGCCAGCGTCGATCCGGAAATTGATCGACACGCTCGGATCGGTGCTGGATGACGCGGTCGAGGACGAGCTCATCGACCACAATCCGGCACGCGGCAGGCGCATGCGGATCCGTGTCCCCAAGCCCGAGCGGAGCTTCTTGGAGATGGACGAGCTCGCCTGTCTGCTGGATGTTGCAGCATCACAGGACGAGCCTCTGCGGGACTCCAAACCGGCCCACGAGCTCGGCTTCACGACCTCGCTCGTCGCGGATCTCTTGGCGAAGGGCTACCGGCCGGCGCAGATCGCAGTCCGCCTTCAGCTCGCGAAGTCCACCGTCAGTCACCACATCGCGCGACTGAACGCGAACGCTGGACGCGGCTACATTGGCCGTCGCGCCGTGGTGGAGGTCCTCGCCCGTTCGGGGATCCGCGTCAGCGAGCTCTGCGACATGCGCATCGGCCACTTGCGCATCCACGACGCCGACGGATCACGATTCCGCGTGCCGGATGCGAAGACCGAAACGGGTATCCGCGAGGTACAGATGTCGCCCGACCTGGTCCGCGCGGTGAAGGACCATCTCGAGCGACTCCGGCGGGTCGACGCCGCCACCGGGCCAGATGACTACCTGATCCAGAACGTGAGGGGCGGGCGCATCTCACGGCAGCGAGTCGGGCAGATCGTCGCCGAAGCGGCGGAGGGTGCGACTGAGCGAATGCTCGCCGGGAACCGTCCGCCGCTCCCGCGAGTCACGCCGCACAGCCTGCGGCGCACCTACATCTCGATCGCGCTGCTCGCAAACAACTTCGACGTCAAGTGGGTGATGAGCCAGGTCGGCCACGCCAACTCGAAGATGACGATGGATGTCTACGCGCAGCTTGAGCAGCGAGTCAAGCGGGAGCACGGAACGAGCTTCGACAGGCTGCTGCGCGACGCACGCGACGTCGCTGCGGAGACTGCGGCGGCGTCGGACGAGCCGGAACTGTCACCGAATCGTCACCGGCCCCCAGAACGTCCCCTCCGAGACCCCAAAAGGGCACGACCTGTGACACCAAGAAATCGCCCTGAGCAGGCTAAACGTGAGATGGCGAGACCCAGATTCGAACTGGGGACACCACGATTTTCAGTCGTGTGCTCTACCAACTGAGCTATCTCGCCGCGACGGCCGATGCTAGCGCCTCGCGATCCCCCGGGCGACCATCGCGACCGAGCTTGCGGACCCGCGCGTAGCCCCGGTGAGCCGCGGGCCGACGGTCGCCCTTACCGGCCCGGAGCTGCCCGCGTCACCGCTTCTCCGCCGCCCAGGCTTCCAGGTACGGCAACGGATCGATCGGCTTGATCCCCGCCGCGTGCCAGCCCCCGGGCCACATCTCGAAGTGGAGATGGGGGGCGGTCGCGTCGCCGGTCTGGCCGGCCTTGCAGAGCTGCTGACCGGCCGACACTTCCTGTTCGGCCTTCACGGCGAAGGAGTTCGCCATGCAGTGGGCGTACATGAAGTCGAAGCCCACGTGGGTGTGCTCGACCAGGTAGTAGCCGCCACCACCGGCCTGGTAGGTCGCGTACGTGATGGTCCCGGCATAGGGCGCCACCACCGGCGTCCCTTCGGGCGTGAGCACGTCCTGGCCTTGGTGGTAGTAGCCGTTCCTGGGGGCCCCGAAGCGGTTTTCCGGGCCGCCGAAGCTGAACGTCCCCTGCACCGGGAACACGGCTCCTTCGGCCGCCGACTGGGCCGGGCTCGGCACGCCCACGGCGGGCGCCACGGTCGAGGGGGGCGGGGTGGCCGGCGCCGGGGCCTTGACTTCCAGCTTCACGACCCTCGAGATGTGGGCCAGTTCCACGAGCGCGGCCCGGTTGTGGTCCTGGCCGGTCACGAGCACGTGGTAGCTGCCGGCGGCCAGCTTGGCTCCGGCGGGCCAGCCCACCGTCAGCGTGCGTTCCGTGTGCATCCACCCCATGCGGACGAGCAGCGCGGACCCGGCGGTGCCCGCCAGGGGCGTCACTTTGACCTTCAGGTACACGGTCCTCACACCCTGCTCGCTGACCCGTAGGGTGACCTTGGGGAGCTTCCCCGGTGTCGCCGTCGCGGGGACGGACAAGGCGGTCAGCACGGGGTGGGACCCCGCCGGACGGTACGGGACCAGCGCCGCCCCGGTCTTGACGGTGGCGGCGGCCTCGGATTCCGTGGGTGCGGCCGCTCCTCCCGGCGCTCCGGCGATCGCCTCGGCGGGCGCGGCGGCGGCCCATGGCAGCATGACCGCGGCCAGCGCAGCGGCCGACTTCAGGATTCGGGCGGCTCCCACAGGGCCCCCATCGGCACCGAAGCCGATGCCAACAAGCCCCCGGGAGACCTATTGCAACGCTAGTCTGGCCCTCCCTGGGACTCGAATTCCTCGATCAGCGCCGCATAGGTCAGCCGCAGACCCTCGGCCATCGAGGTCTTGGCGCGCCAGCCGAGCTCCCTCTCGGCCAGGCCGGCGTCCAGGCAGCTGTGCTGGAGCTCACCCGGCCTCAAGTCCTCGAGCTGCGGTTCGATCGACTTTCCCGCTGCCGCCGATAGCTCCCTCCAGATCGTCGCCACGTCGGTTTCGGTTCCGGTGGCGACGTTGAAGGTTCCCGCTCGCCCACGGGCGAGCAGCAGCGCGTCGACCACGTCCGTCACGTACACGTAGTCGCGCGTGGGCTTCCCGTGCCCGTACAGCTTGGGGGCCTGGTCGGTGTAGAGGTGGTGGGTGAAGATCGCCACCACACCGGCCTCTCCGTGGGGGCTCTGGCGCGGCCCGTACACGTTCCCCAGCCTCATCGTGGCGTTGGGGATGCCGTGCGACAGCGACCACGTCTTCACGTACGCCTCCGCCGCCCACTTCGAGGATCCGTACGGCGACAACGGAGCGGGGATCCAGTCCTCGGCCGTCGGCCGAGGAGCGGCGTCTCCGTAGAGGGCTCCCCCGGTGGAGGTGAATGCCACAGGCGCCCCGTGTTCGCGGGCGACCTCTAGCACGTTGAGCGTCCCCTTCACGTTCACGTCGCAGTCCCTCAGGGGGTCCTCCACCGACGCCACCACGCTCGCCTGGGCCGCCAGGTGGTAGATCGCCTGGGGGCGCACCTCCCCGGCCAGAGCACGCAGCCCGTCGAGGTCCACGATGTCGAGCACCTCCAGCTCGGCCCCCGCGGCTACGCGCGACCGGTCCCCCGCAGAGAGATCGTCCACGACCGTGACCGTGTCCCCCTGCGCGAGCAGCGCGTCGACCACGTGGGAGCCGATGAAGCCGGCGCCACCGGTGACGATCGCCCGTTCCTCCATTCGGGGCGGGAATCTACCGGCGCGCGCGATGCGCGAGCGCCGCCGCCCGGGGTCGTGGGGCGGGCCACCCCGGGCCGGAAGGGTTTGGCCCTAGGCGTGCGAGACGGGCGCGGCGGGCCCTAGGCGTGCGACACGGGCGTGGCGGGCGCGGGAGGCGCAGCGAGCAGGTGTTCCACCACGGGGACCGACTCGTCGATCCGCTCGAGCACACTCACGCCAGCGAGCTCGTCGGCGGGGATGCTGCCTCCGACGGCGGGGCCACCGAGCACGATCGGGATCTCGGGGTGCTGGGAGCGCAGGTCGCGGATCGCGATCTCAACGGAGTCCTCGATCTCGTGCACCGGGTCCCCCACGACCACCACGTCGGGGTGACGCAGGGTCACGGTCTCCATCAGGTCCTCCGGAGCGAGGTCGGTGTCGAGCATCGTGCGGAAGCCGGCGGCTGCGAGCTGGTCGTGAACCATCTGCAGCCCGAGCGTGTGGGAGTCGCCTTCGACCCCCGCGACCAGCACCCGCTGGCGGGTGGGGCGGGCGTCGGCAGTCATGTAGCGGCTGAGCGTGGCGAGGACCCGCTTGATGATCGAGAGGGCACGCCGCTCGCGGTCTTCGTCGATCTCACCGGAGGCTCTCAGCACGCTCACCCGTCGCAGCGACGGGCTGATGACCTCGGCATGCAGCATCGTCGGGGTGACCCCGGCGTCGATGGCGGCCACGATCGCTTCCTCGGCGCCCTCGGCTTCGCCCCGTCCGAGCGCTGACACGAACGTCTCGAGTGTCTCCTCGACGATCGCCTCGGGGTCCGGGGGACCTCCTCCGACGCCGTCCGTGCCGTGCTCCTCGAGCACTTCCATGAACGCGTCCAGGAGTACCGGGTCGAAGTGGGTGCCGCGCTCCTCGCGCATCATCCGGATCGCCTCGTGGAGTGGGAAGGCAGGGCGGTACACACGGTCGCTGGTGAGCGCGTCGAACACGTCCGCCACCGCCACGATGCGCCCCTCGATCGGGATCGCCTCGCCCTTCAGGCCGCGTGGGTAGCCGCTGCCGTCCCACTTCTCCTGATGGCTGAGGGCGATAGTGGCGGCCATGTCGAGGATCGCCGAGGAGGAGCCCCGCACGAGCCGGTAGCCCTCCTCGGTGTGGGTCTCGACGATCGCCCGCTCCTCGGGGGTGAGGGGGCCGGGCTTCAAGAGGATGTGGTCGGGGATCGCCACCTTGCCGACGTCGTGCAGCGGGGCGGCGTGGCGGATGCGCTTGCAGAACTCCGAGTCCATGCCGATCTGTTCCGCCAGCAGGACCGAGAAGCGTCCGATCCGCTCGACGTGCTTGCCGGTGTCCTCGTCGCGGAACTCGACCGCCATCGACAGCCGCCTGACGGTCTCGGTCTGGGCCACCTCGAGCTCGGCGAGCGTCTTCTTGAGCTCCAGGGTGCGGCGTTCGTTGGCCTTTTCCAGGGCCACCCGGGCGGTCTCGGCCGCATACCAGCCGAGCGCGCCGGTCACGACCGCCAGGCCCACCAGCAGCGCGCTGACCGTGGCCGAGGCGTCGGTCGCGTAGACCGTGATGGCGGTTGCCAGGCCGACGGCGCACCACACGCACAGCACCACGACCGCGCGTGTCCGGTCACGCCTCGCAGGGACCTCCGGCGGGGTCGGAGCTGGCGCCTGGACCGGCGCTCGGTGGCTGACTTCCTGGAGGCGACTCAACTCGGACGGTTGGTTTGACGGCGGGGTTTTCGGGCGAAGGATCCTTCGCCGCTCACCGTCCCCTCGTCCCTTCGGGGACCAGTCTTGACGGCCGATCGGGCGGGTGGACGTTTGTTCTAGTCGCTGAGGTTGCCTTGCTAACCCGCGACCCTCGCCGGGCCCCGGCGCTATAGCCCCTTGAGCGCGAACACCGACTTGATGTTGAGCGGGTTCGGCGGCGCTTCGAGGGTCACCGCCTGGTTCCAGCGGTCGAACGTGAGCGTGCCCCCGTCGCGCCCCGGCTTGTGCAGCTCCAGCGGGTACGGGCTTCCGGTCGCGGACGCGTACAGGGTGGCTCCGGTGGAGGTGTCCTCGAGCGCCACCGCAGAGCGTCCGGCGACGTTCTGCACGCCCTTGATCCTCAGCGCCGGATGGGCGGACAGCGTGATGGTGATCCCCGGGCGCCCGCGTTGCCTCGGTGCCTGCGTCGAGGACTGCCCCCTTGGTCCCAACAGCGTCTCGTGGAGCACCGTTCGCAGATCGGTCAGCGAGGCCAGCGGAGCGAACGGCCCGTGATCCGCGGGCCCCTTCAGCCAGCGCCCCGTCAGCTTTGCGGCGGCCTCCGCGCCCACCATCCGCCGCAACAGGGCGGGGTTGGGTTTGACGTACAGCCAACCGGCGTCCTGCACCAGGTCCCCGCCCAGGTCGCCCACGCCGATCGTGCCCTTGCCCCCCTGTTCCCTGACGAGCTCCATGTCGACGGCCAGCGGCCGCGCCGGGCCGGCGAGCGAGCCCGTCACGTGCACGGTCGCCGCGTCCCTTGCCGCCGCTTCGATGCGGGCCAGGGCCCGGGCCGGACCTTGGGAGGCGATGCCGTTGCCGCCGCTGTGACTGCCGCATCCGCCCAGCGCCGCGAGGCAGGCGGCAAGGACGCACATGCGCACGGCGAGGGTCCGTTGCCGATCGGAGCGGGTGCTCAAACCATGCCCACCATACGTCCGCGCTCCACCCGTCTGATTCGCCGCTACGGCCGGTGACGTGGGGGTCCGGCCGCAAGCACGAGCCTGCCCCGCCAGGGGTGCGGGAATATGATCGCCACCGCGGAGCGGCGCGGGGCCCCCGGAGCGCTCCCTGACCTGGCAGAGAGGAAGGAGTGGCCGATGACCGAGCAGAACCGCCGCCTGGTACTGGCGGAGCGCCCCAGCGGGATGGTCGATGACGCAACCGTGCGGATGGACCCCGAGGACGTCCCCACCGTGGGCGGCGGCGAGGCGCTCGCCAAGGTCCGCTACCTCTCGATCGACCCCACGATCCGAACCTGGATGGACGATGCCCCCGGCTACCTCCCCCCAATCGGGATCGGCGAAGTGATCCGGTCCGGCGGGATCGCCGAGGTGCTCGAGAGCAACTCCGACACCTACCAGCCGGGGCAGCTCCTGTTCGGCATGACCGGCTGGCAGGACTACGTGGTCGCCGACGACGGCGCCCGCGCGATGCAGGCCCTGCCCCCCGGCGTCCCCCCGACCACGGCTCTCGGACTCCTGGGGATCACCGGGATGACGGCCTACTTCGGACTGCTCGACGTGGGCAAGATGAAGGAAGGCGACGTGGTGGTCGTCTCCGGAGCGGCCGGGGCGACGGGCTCGACCGTGGGACAGATCGCCAGGATCAAGGGCGCCGGCAAGGTGATCGGGATTGCCGGCGGCAGCGAGAAGTGCTCATGGATCGTCGACGAGCTCGGGTTCGACGCGGCTGTCGACTACAAGTCCGACAACGTCGCCGCCCGCCTGCACGAGGAGGCCCCCGAGGGGATCGACGTCTACTTCGACAACGTCGGCGGCGACATCCTCAACATCTGCCTGGCCCAGCTCGCGATGAAGGGACGGGTCGTCGTCTGCGGGGCGATCTCCGGCTACAACGACCGGGGCGGATTCAAGGGGCCGGCCAACTACGTGAACCTGATCCGTGTGCGGGGCCGGATGGAGGGCTTTCTGATCCTCGACTACTTCGACCGGCTGCCGGCGGCCCAGGCCGAGATGGCGGGATGGCTCTCCGAAGGCAAGCTCAAGTCGGCCGAGCACATCGTGGAGGGCCTGGACCGGGCACCGGAGGCACTCAACCTGCTGTTCACCGGCGGCAACGTCGGCAAGGTGATCGTCAAGTTGTGAGGTGCTCCCGCTGCGGCGCGGGCCGCGCGGCGGGGACTATTCCCAGGACAGGTCGCCGGTCTTCAGGCCGGTGACGAGACTGCCGAACCATTCGCCCCCGTTGCCCGAGGTGCGGTGGATCGCTTCGCAGAGCCCGCCGCCGACGGTGTAGGTCAGCCTCTGGAAGCTGTTGTCGATCGCGATCACGTCCTGGACCCCGGTGGGGAAGCTTTTCGTGTTCTTGGCTTTGATTTCTTCGTCGGTGTAGGTGACTTCGTCGGTGGGCCGGTTGGGAGACACCGAGATCGTGCAACCCGCCATCAGCCCCGCGAAGGTGATCTGCACGGGGGCGGTGTTGGCGATCGTGGCGTCCGGTTCCCCGCCGGCCTGATATTCGAGTTCGAAGGGGGCGCTGAGCGAGACCTTCGACGCGGGAAACACCTCGCCGTCCGCCTTGACCGTGACCGACTTGCACTTGATCAGCTTGGCGTCCACCCGGATCTTGAGCGTGGGGAAGACCGTCTTGGTGTGGGTCCTCACCGGCTTCACGCCGTTGCAGTGGATCACGAGCGGATCGAAATCGAGTTCCTGTTCTCCCGTGAACAGCGTGACTTCGGAAGTCGCGTTGCCGACGAACTGGTGGGTGCCGCCTTCGCGGGCGGACGCCGTGGCCGCCATCGCCATGCACACGAGCCCCGCCGCAAGGAGCGCAACCGGCGCTCTGAGGTGCCACATCGCCTGACGTGTCCTTCCTTGTCCGTTCGGGGGACCGCCCCCGCACTCCACCCGGCGACAGCCCTCCGCTGGCGCCCCCATCAGTCCTCAGAAGCTAGCACGGGCACCGCCGCCCGGACAAGGCGTGAACGGGACGTCGCTACTTGACGATCGTGAAGTTGAGGGACCGCTGGCTCGAGCGGACCCCCTGCGCGTTGCGGGCGAAGATCTGGACGGTGTAGGAGCCAGGTGCGAGCTTCTTGCTGCGGGAGATGCGACCGGCGAAGCGGACCTTGTTGACCCCCGCGTGCGCGGCGAACGTGAGCGTGCCCGAGACCAGCATCCGCTTGCACGATGGCTTGCGCCTGTTCTTGGCGGTCTGGGCCACGCAGCGGCCGCGCACCTTTCTTCCCGGCAGCACCTTCACGAAGTTGAGGGTCACGGTGGCAGCTTCGTTGAGTGTGAACGAGAAGGTCGTCCCGATGGGTGGCCGCTTGCGGGTGATCTGAGCCAGCGCAGACCCCTCGCGCCAGCGGCTCGCGGTCTGGCTCGCGGAGGTGATCTTCGGGGTGGGTGGCGGCCCCGCACCCAAGGGTGGCGATTTGTGGATTTCGTGGCTTTCGCCTTTGGATTCGGAGGGTGTGTAGGTGATGAGCACGTGCGGCTGGGAGCCGGCAGCAGCCGTTTTCGCCGTCCCGCCCGCGGGCACGAGCGAGGAGCCGCCGCCGCCACCGCCCGCCCCGAACGAGAGGCCACCGCCGCCACCACCTCCGCCGTACAGACCGCCACCGCCGCCACCACCGATCGACCCCCCGCCGCTTCCGCCCGACCCTCCCAAGCCGAGTTCGCCGATCGACCCGAACCCGCCGGCGCCGAAACCGCCGCCTCCGCCGGCACTCGATGTTCCGGGGCCGCCCCCTTCGTTGGCGCCGGTCGACGTTTCACCGGCCTGTCCGCCGGCGCCACCCGCGGCGCCCGGGTTACCTTCGAAGCCCCCGCCGCCGCCACCGCCACCGCCCGCGACGAGCAGGCGCGTTTCCAGGGAAGAGCCACCCGAGCGCGGAGCGGTGCGCACGTCAGAGGCGCCGCCCCCGCCGCCGGCGCCGCCCCCGCCGCCGTTGAAGCCCCCGATGCTCGCGTTGTTGCCGTCGCCACCGACCTCGACCTCGAGGACCTCGCCCGGCGTCACCGGCAGATCGCCGGTCACCTCCGCGGCGGCTCCGCCTATGCCACCGGCGTCGCCCCCGTGTCCACCGACGGCATCGACGTGGACGCTGGTGACTCCGGCCGGCACGGTGAAGGTCTGCTCGCCTCCTGTGAAGAGGAAGCCTTCCGGCGGGGTGTAGCTGATCTGGATCTGAGGCTGGCTGCCCGGGGCGGCGAGTTTCACGCTCCCGCCCGACGGCGCCAACGACGAGCCACCGCCACCGCCGGCGCCGCCGATGGTCAGGCAACCGCCGCCGCCGCCGCCGCCGTAGACGCCGCCGCCACCACCGCCGCCGTGGGTTTCGCCTTTGCCCCCTTCACCGCCGGCTCCAAGTGCGCCTTCAGAGCCCGTGGCGGCGCTGCCTGACCCTCCGGCTCCCCCTGTTGTGCCGGTGCCCGCGCCACCGCCGAAGCAGAGGCCTTCCGATTCCGCTCCCGCTTCTTCGGCCGCTCCACCATGGGTCCCGACGGTTTCGCTCGTGCTGCCGCCCCCGCCGCCGCCCGCGGCCACCAGCAGGCGATGGTCCGGAGACAGCCCGGCGACCCGGGGAGAGGTGCGAACATCCGAGGCCCCTCCGCCACCACCCGCGCCGGGACCCCCGCTCGGGGCGCCGCCGTTGAAGCCACCGACACCCGCCGAGCCGTTGCCAGCGACCTCCAGATAGAGGGTCTCACCCGGGCTGACTTCCAGTTCACCGGCGACCTGAGCGCCGCTGCCGCCGAGGCCTCCGCCTGCCGCGCCGCTGCCGCCGATCGCCGACACGTCCAGGCGGAACACGCCCGCGGGCACGGTGAAGGTCTGCTCTTTGTCCGTGGAGGAGAAGGTTTCGGTGAGCGCCGCGGCGCGGGACGGCAGCACCAAGAGGACGAGCGCCACCGCGAGGATCGCGCCGCATGCGATGCGAGCCGAGCCGCGTGAACGCGTCCGGGGATGACCGACAGCCGTGGGCCAGCTAGCCTCCCCCTCGTGAGCTCCCAGGCGCCCGAGCCGGATCGTGAGGAGCTGGTGGTGGAAGTCGAAGGCACCGACGCCACGCGCCGTACACGCCTGGCCAACGAGCGGACCTTCCTCGCCTGGTGGCGGACCGGCCTGGCGTCGCTCGCCGTGGGGGTGGGCGCCGGGAAGGTGGTCCCCCTGCTCGGACACGACGAAGTGAAGTGGCCCTTCACCCTGGCCGGCGCCGGCTTCACGGCACTCGGGGTGGCGTTCATCATCTTCGGTCTCGTGCGCCAGCGCGACGTAGAACACGCTCTCGCGCGTGGCGAGTTCGCCCCGCCTGGCCACGGACTGGTGCTTGCGATCACGTTCCTGGGTGCCGTGTTCGGCATCCTGCTGCTCGTGGTCGTGATCGTCACCGGCTGAGCCGGCCGCTTATCCTCAGCTCCCATGTCCGTCGTCGAGCCCCGACCGTTGCCGAATCCGGGTGCTCCCACCCGGGAGGATCTGAAGCCGACGGCCATCATCGACACGGGCAGTGACCGCGTCCAGGAGCTCGTCGAGGAGGCGAAGTCCGGCGAGGCCGGCGACAGGCAGGTGGCCGCCCGGTTGTTCAGGGCGGTCCGTGACCGCATCCGTTACGACCCCTTCGACACACCGACCGACCCGGCCGCCTACCGGGCGAGCTCGGTGCTCGAGGCGGGAAGCGGCTACTGCATCCAGAAGTCGATCGTGCTGACGGCCTCAGCGCGGGCGGCGGGGATTCCCTCGCGACTCGGCTTCGCCGACGTCAAGAACCATCTGCAGTCCGAGCGGCTGCGCGAGAAGATGGGTACCGACCTGTTCATCTGGCACGGCTACAGCACCCTCTTCGTCGACGGCCGCTGGACGAAGGCGAGTTGTGCCTTCAACGCCGAGCTGTGCGAACGGTTCGGGGTGGAGCCGCTGGAGTACGACGGCACCGAGGACGCGCTGCTGCACCCGTTCACGGGGGACGGCTCGCGCTACATGGAATACGTGCGAGAGCGCGGCATCTACACCGACCTCCCGCTCCAGAGAGTCCTCACCGACTTCCGCGAGCTGTACGGGTTCGAGTAGCGCCGGCAGGGGGATGCACGAAGGCTTCGCCGAATTCAGGCTGGCGCCGCGGGCGTCGCACGGCGGCTAGCTGCTGGCCGGCGCGACTCCGGCGTGGCGAAGGCGGTCGAGGCCGCCGAGGATCAGATCTAGCCCCCACGCGAACTCGACGGCGTTGTCGTACCCGGACTCGGGGAGCTTCGAGGCGACCTCGGCCAGGTGGGGATAGTCCTCGAGCCCGCCGATCGACTCCGACCTACGCCGCGCGGCTTGGCCCGCGCTGTCGGAGGTCTCGAACGCCAGATCCCTTTCCTGCAGGGCGAACCCGTAGATGTAGGCGTCCTGGACGGAGTACGCGTGTATCGCCATCTCGAATGGGAAGCCCGCCCCGCGCAGGCAGCCGATCATGGCGTCGTGGTTTCGCAGGTTCGCCGGCCCCGGCCGGCGCGACTCCATCATCCCGATCGCCCAGCTGTGGCGTTTGAGTGCCTCGCGCGTGGAGGTCGCCCGGCGCCTCATGGCTGACTTCCAGTCGAGCTCGCCCGAGGGGAGCTCGATCTCGCCGAAGACGATGTCGACCATCCCGTCGAGCAGCTCTTCCTTGTTGGCCACGTGCTTGTAGAGCGCCATCGGCACGACGCCGAGCTCCTGTGCCAGCCCACGCATGCTGAAGGCTCCGAGCCCTGCCTCGTCGGCGAGGGCGACGGCGGCCTGCAGGATGCGCGCGGTGCTGAGCGGTTCGCGGGTAGCGACCTTCTGGGTTGCCATCTGCCTTGACAAGTTCTGCGTTGCCATCTGCCTTGACAAGTGTACAGCGTACACCTATACATGAACGCCGACGCCCCGTATCCCGTCCAGTACACGGTCGACTACACCGACCACTCAACCGCCTGACCAGCTTCTTTCGCCTGTTCATGGTGATCCGATCGCGATCGTGATCGGCCTCATCGACGGCGGGGGTTACGCCTACGGCGGCGGCAGGACGGCTGGCGCGGTCAGCGCCGCCGGCCTGGTCGTGCTGCCCACGCTGTTGTTGATCCTGTTCCGGCAGAAGTACCCGCGCTGGTGGTTCGAGTGGAACCGCGAGCTGATGCGCTTCTCCGCGCGCATCGGCGTCTACATAGCGCTGATGGAGGACCGCTATCCCTCCACCGATGACCACCAGGCGGTGCACCTCGAGTTCGAGTATCCCGACGCCCGCAACGACCTCAACCGCTGGCTGCCGCTGGTCAAGTGGCTGCTGGCGATCCCGCACTACATCGTGCTGTTCTTCCTCTACATCGCCGCGTTCTTCGTCGTCATCGCCGCCTGGTTCGTGATCCTGTTCACCGGTCGCTACCCACGCGGGATGTTCGACTTCCTCGTCGGCGTCGGGCGCTGGAGCAACCGCGTGATCGCCTACGCCCACGTGCTGGTGACCGATCGCTACCCGCCGTTCCGCCTGGCGCCGTAGGTTGCGGGCGGGGGGCGGGCAATCAGCAGGTCCGGGTCGCGCGCTCCGCGATGCGATCAAATTACCAGCAATGGAATAGGCGGTAAATGCCCGGAGAACCGAACATCTCCCCGCGGGCGGCGTCAGAGTTCTCCGACTTCGAAGAAACCGTTTGGGTGTTCGCTCGGTTCGAAGTCGCTAACGAAGTCGCCAACACGCTTATAGGTGCCGCCAGCCTGAAGCGTGTCCCAATGCACCTCGACTTTGCCCGAGCCCGTGCTGTACTGCGAAACATACCCAAGCTCAGGAGCGCCGTTGACAGACCCAAACAGCTGGAAGAAACCGTTCGGGTGTTCGCTTGGTTCGAAGTCGCTAACGAAGTCGCCAACACGCTTATAGGTGCCGCCAGCCTGAAGCGTGTCCCAATGCACCTCGACTTTGCCCGAGCCCGTGCTGTACTGCGAAACATACCCAAGCTCAGGAGCGACTTCGGTGCCCGTAAGCGGCGGGGTACCGGAGGGACCGGCGGGGGGGATCGGCCCGTTTCCTGCCGGTCCGCCATAGATGTAGCCGTTTGGTTCGCTCGCCGGGATGGCTCTGGTATCCGTGACATTCCAGGCGACCCGGTTCATCTCTTCGATCGTGACCGAGCCACCACTGACGCCGGCGACGTAGGCCACGTGACCTTCCGGTGCATGAGGCGACGAGTTCCACCACGCGATAGCCCCCTTCACTGGTAACCTGCCGACCGGGATTCCTCTCGCCCGCGCCCTTTCATACCATTCGTCCGCGTTGCCCAGGTTTCGAAGCTGCGCTTCGGGACGGCGCTGCCAGACGAACCATGTGCAGTAACCAGTGCAGTAACTGCTGCCGTCGAGCACGCTGTGATAGCCATCCCAGGCGCTGGCACACACGTAGCCGCCCTTCCCGCCCCCGGCTCGAACAGGTTCAGGTGCTAGGGTCGCACTCGCTGGGAGGGAGCGCACGCGAATAGTCGCCCGGTCGAATAACAGCCCAGCGCCCCGCTTCTTACCCTCGATCCTAATTCGGATGACCTCGGCGTGCTGCCTATGCAGAAGCGCACGATCGGCCGCGCACCGGACATAGAGGAACCACGTCATCGACCGAGCAGCACGAGGTACTTTTCCAGTGATTACCACGGTTTCGTCGTCGACGCCGTAAGTACGTGGCCTCAATCGGCCGTGCCGTGCGGTAGCCCAGAGCTCACATTTCTTCGCACGCGCACCAACATGAAGAATGATCGTTCCAGTAGATCCCGCACGGACGACGCCCGTACCGCCTGTGAACTTGACCGCCCCGAAACTTGACGTGGCGACGGCAGCGAGCACCATCGTCAAGATTGCCGGCGCCAAGGGCTTTGCGAGACGTCCTCCCACCGTGAACCTCCGTCCCCCGTTTGAGTGCGGCCCCACCCTAGCGGACCCTCCCCCTCGACCGCTTTCTCACCTGGCTAGGCTCGGACCGGCCGATTAAGCGCAGCGTCGAGTAGGTCTAGGAGCTCGGAGAAAGCCTCGGCCGGCGGCAATAGTCCCGCCAGCGCGCCGACGAGAACCTTCGCGCGCTTGATCCAGCGTCGGGCGTTGCCCGTCCGTAACCTCCGGCGCCGACCCCGATCTCCGTACGTCCTATCGTCCAGCTCGTATTCGGCTCTGGGGCTGCAGGAAGACCGTCACCGGCCGACGTCAATGGTGCACGGAAGCGTGCCGGAAGCGCGCCGCCCGAGCTCGGGCCAACCGCGATCCCGCGTAGACGATAAAGAGCAGGCGTTTCCCTCGCGCCAAGAATTGCGTTTCCGGAGGCATACTTCTGATCAACGGCGCGTATTGTCCTGCAAAACCATCATTTCTAGTCCGCCCACTACTTCTGATAAAAGACCGGGCGTATGCTACCCTGTCTTTCTGATAAATTATGGCAGCTACTTCTGATAACCCGATCGACTTCTCGGCGAACTTCCAACGCTACGAGCACCAGGTCGTAGCCAGACTGGGCCGGATTGAGCGGGCCCTAGGGGCGATCCGTGGAGCCGCGATCCTCCCTGCAGCCGCCGATCAGATGCGCGCCTCAGCACTCGCGGGCACCGTCCACTTCTCGACTCTTATCGAGGGCAACGAGCTGCCCCTCATCGAAGCCAAGCGCGCCGCGGCGGGAGACCTGGACCCGACGAGCGCCGCAAAGATCGAGCTCGTCAACTACGTCGAGGCGTTGAGGTGGCTAGACCAACAGCACGAGCAGGGGGACCTCTCAATCACACCTGAGATGCTGCTGGAGCTACACGGAATCCTGATGCGCGGCCTCGGCCGCGAGGACTCGGACTTCAAGCCGCGGCACGAGGGCGCGTGGAGGGATGGCCGCGCCGTAATTCCCGACGGCGTCGGAGGCATCGCCCACGAGGGCGCGCCCCCAACGGAGGTACCGGCACGGATGGCAGGCTTCTGCGAGTGGATTGCTAGTCACGAGGAGCGCCTCGATGAGTTTCCTCCTACCGTGCTCGCAGGTGTCGCACACTACGCAATCACAGACATCCATCCCTTTGCGAACGGGAATGGTCGCATGGCGCGCCTGCTTTCTTCTGCTGTTCTTCTACGCCACGGGTACTCGCCGGGTCAGCTCTTTTGCTTCGACGGCTACTACGCACGTGACAAGACTGCCTACATCGGAGCGCTTCGGTCGGTACAAGAGCGCACTCTCAACATGGGATGGTGGCTGGAGTACTACCTCGAGGGCCTCGCCCAGGAGTACGAACGAGTTCAGGCCGAGGTGGACGAACTAAGCCGGCTAGGTCTGAGCGGAGCGGATCCCACTCAGCTCAAGGCAAGCCAGCAACGCGGCCTGAGTGCACTCGCGGTCCAGGGGGTCAGGGAGTTCAGTCGTCGCGATTATCAGACCGTAGCCAATGTGCGACGGGCAGCAGCAGGACATGATCTCGACGATCTCGTTTCCAAGCGGATCGTACGCCGCAAGGGCCGCGGCCCACAAACCAGATATGCGCTGGTCCGCGCCAGCGATGAGCGTCGGGGGCGGCCACGCCGCTGGAGCCCTGACCGGATTCAAACGGAGCTAGAAGCCTTCTGCATTGGTCGCGACGAATGGCCATCGGTGGCCGCGTTCAAGGCAGCAGGGCGAACCGATCTCTACCTAGCGGTAACCCGATACGGGGGTGTCGAGCATTGGGCAGAGCAAATGAAATTGCTCCGCCGATAGGTTCGCGGCGACCCGCGACCAGGACGGCAGCGCGCAAGCGACCGCGGACCGCCCTCGAGCGCTCATGGTGCACTCGTCCCGCCCACTATGGCCGATCATTATGAAGCAGACCACGTACTGGCTGAAGACCATCGGCTCCTCGACGTGGCCGTTAGAGCATGACTAGATTGTGAGTCGCCCCGAGCTGCTCACCGGAGTCCGGACACCCCAGCGGCCGAGCGGCATCCGGAGCGGTGACCGCATGGTTTATTACTCGGCGGTGACCAAAAGCTCTTTGTGATTGCGTGCGCATCCCAGGACGGCGATAATGTAACGATGGCCCACGGTCCAGGCGAGGATCAGTGGCCGTATCTGATTCCCGTGCAGGTCCTTCTAGCAATTCCACGTCTCAAAATGGCCCCCAGCTGGGACGTCCTACGCCTCTCCGACGCGACGATTAGCCAGAAGTCGTATGTTGAAGTAAGCGACGCAAGCTATGCGGTGGCATGGGAGGCGATCGTGGATCGTACAAAGCCACCACCCGCAAAGAGCTAACGGTCGCCGCGCTCGGTGGGCGACGCGACATCAGGTCGAAACCGATAGCCTCGCGTCTACAGGACAATGTCGGATTTACGCTCGTCCCCCTTATTCCAGTATCTAAAAAGTCGCGAGCCCGTCCTTGCAGGCAAGGTCGAGGAGGTACGAGGTACGGTCTCTGCCTGGCTCGAGTACGTCCCGGCTTCGTTTCCCCAATACACAAGACACACTATTGCGCATTCCGACGAGATCGTACGTCAGCTCTCACGCCTGATTTTCAACGACGAAGACCCGGAACAGGCGACACTAGAGCTGTCATCAAGTGAGGCATACATCCTGATCACCGGTGCTCTGCTTCACGATGCGGGCATGGTCGTGCCAGATACAGCGAAGGCCGCGGTCCTCGCCAGCCCATCGTGGTCGGAGTGGATTGCAGCCTCACGGACACGTCAGAGGCAGGTGTCCGCGCTTGAGGCATTTCGCGCCGGCGACACGCCGAGCGATCCGACGCTTCGAGCGTTCCTTGCCGACGTCCGCCTTCGACAGCTGCTATCTGAGTTTATTCGTCGCACGCATCACGAGCGGGTCATCCCCCTGCTCGTGGATCGTGAAACGGATCTCGGGCGCTTTGCCTTTGGCGACCCGATGTTGCTCCAGACGATTGGTGCCGTCTGTGAGGGCCACGGTGTCGCCCGCAGTGATCTCGATGACCGTTATCACTATCCCGACCGGAGAGAAGTCTACGGGGCAGAAGTCAACGTGCGCCTCATGGCAATTCTTCTTCGCCTCGGAGATCTCCTCGACATGTCCCACGATCGAGCATGCCCCCTTCTCCAGAGTGCCGCGGCGCCGCTACCCAAAGCCAGCGTAGCGCACTGGAATCAGTACTCGCGTATCCGCCACCGTGTGACCAGTCCAGAGATGATTGAGCTAGACGCCGAGTGCGTGACGGCCGACGAGCATCGTCTCCTGCAGGACTGGTGTCAGTGGATTGTTGATGAGGTGAACGGCTCGCGCGCCCTGTTAGCTGGTTCGAAGCGTCACTCGGGCTGGACCGCACCTGTCGCGAGAATGGGAGGACCAGACGCTACGATGTTTGTTCGCCCTGCGCCGGGCGCTACATATATACCGGCGGATTGGACCTTCGAGGTCGACACCAGCGCGGTACTCGAGCGGTTCGTGAGTGACGTCGATACCGGAGCGCTGACGTTTCTCCGGGAGCTCCTACAAAACGCACTTGACGCGACGCGCTGCTGCTTGTCAGATCTGCATTACGAGCGACACGGGACTCGTCCAACCGACATCCGAGACGTCTCATCCGAGCTGCGGGCGCAATACCCGGTCAGGGTAGTTCTCGCCGATCGAACTCGGCATCGCCGCGACGCCGATGAAGAGGAGGAGGTGTGCGAGCTGAGCGTTGAGGACCTCGGAGTCGGGATGTCGCAGTCAACGATACAGCGGTACTTCTTGCAAATTGGGCGATCGTATTACACGACACCTGCGTTCCGTGAGAGCTATAGATTTCCACCCACGAGCCGGTTCGGGGTCGGGTTTTTGTCGGTTTTTCGTGATAGCGACCATGTAGTCGTAGAGACAGCGACAGGCGAGGATATTTCGGGCTCTACGGGGGGTCTCCAGACTGACCTTGGTCGGTCCCCGAAACTACATTCTCACTGAGACTGGAACGCGCTCGCGGACAGGCACTACGATTCGGGTCGTATTGAGAACAAGGCCAAAACCGGGCGCTGTTACGCGACTACTTGAAAGACTGTGCGTGAGCGTCGAGGTGCCGATCATCGTTGACGAGCTGGCGGAGACCACGCAGATCGATGCTGTCCAGGCGGAGACGCTCCTGTGGGAGCGGCCGATACCAAAGCGTCCCGGCGAGGTAGTAGCCGTCAAGAACTACCCGATCACGGGCGACGGCGTTGACGGTGACCTTTTTGTGGTTTCACACCGCCTAGGAGACGGATCGGAGTCATGGGCTGATCGCCAGTGGATAGAAAGCGGATACCTGCGAGAACATCCAGGATCGCCATTGCCACCGCTCCCCGCTTCCGTCGTGTGTGTGAATGGCCTGCGAATACGAGCTTTGCTGCGTTGGGGCCCCTTGATGCGTCTGGACTACCGCGGGCAAACTCCAAACCTCGGACTAGCGCGCGCCACGACCGCTCCGCTGGACGAAAAGGCTTTCGCCGATCCCGTGCTCCGCGCGTCACTTTCACAGATCCTCGCGAGTCACGTCGGCAGCAGCTCGCTGGCAAAAGGCCACAACGCTTGGCGCTACCTCGGACAACTCGCAGAGGAATATCAGCAACTCGATTATTGGCGGGAGGTCCCGGACATGGTGCCGGCCTTTGTCGACCGCGCCGAGGTGCGCCTGTCACTTGCACAACTGTCGAGCATGCCGGTCATTAGCTCTCTTCAATATGTTGCCGACTATTTGAACCGCGAGGAGCCACAGAACCTTAGTCCGCAACCGATTCGCTGGGACGAGCTTGAGATGCCGGATGAGCGCCCGGTGTTGGTTGATTGGGAGATCAATGAGTTCACTGACTATGTGCTGGACGGCGTCTTTCAGGAACGGCGAGTTTCGAGCTTCCAGGCTGCGAAGGCTGGCTGGGTGGCATACGACTGGACCTTGAGGGATCTAGGCCAGAGTTCAGTGGCATCGGAAGTGCACATTGGGTCGGAAGACTTTCTCATAGTCGACGCCGGAGACGAGTCCACCATTGGCTTTGTGGCGCACCCAGCACTCCACACGATGTGGGGAGCACCTGTGTTGAATAGACGTTCTCCGCTGATTCAATGGGTCATCAGAATGACTGAAGCGGCTCGCGCCGGCGCAGAGTTAGGAAGCGCCCAGCTCGATACGCTCGGGAATCTGCTCGAGACACCATGCGCGATACGGGGTTTTGAGTGCGAGAAGCTGGCCGACTTTTTGGCCGCTTGGAGAGAGGAGGAGGAGGAGGACGACGGATTGCGTCCCCCGATTGGTCCGATCGGTGAGGCTGCGTTTCAGCCGCCGGTTTACCGAAGACGCTGACGCGTCGTATGCAGTCATCGCGCGGCGGTCGTTTAGCGCGTGGAACACTTGTGCCGAGGCGCACTTGTGTTCGGGTTAAAGGCGCTCCCTCGAGACAAAGGCGGACGACCGATGCACGAACAACTACCGTCCGGGTTCAAGGCGCTCCCTTACTCCCCAATCGCCAGCAATCGCCACGTACTTCGTCTCGAGGTACTCCCCGATGCCCTCGAAGCCGCCCTCGCGGCCGAAGCCGGACTGCTTGACGCCGCCGAAGGGCGCGGCGGGGTTGGAGACCACTCCCTGGTTGAGACCCACCATCCCCGATTCCAGCCCCTCCGAGACGCGTAACGCTCGGTTGAGGTCCCGTGTGTACACGTAGGCGACGAGCCCGTACTCGGTTCGGTTGGCAGCCGCGAGCGCTTCCTCGTCGGTGGTGAAGGTGGCCACCGGGGCCACCGGCCCGAAGATCTCCTCGCTCAGCAGCCGTGCGTCCGCGGGCACATCGGCCAGCACCGTGGGCTCGTAGAAGTACCCGGGCCCGTCCATCGCCGCCCCGCCCAGCAGCGTCCGTGACCCTCGCTCGCGGGCGTCGTCCACGAGTTCACTCACCTTCTCCCGCTGCTTCTCGTCGATCAGGGGGCCCACGTCGACGCCGGGGTCGGTGCCCCGTCCCACCTTCATCTCCCCCAGCCGTTCGGCCAGCCCGTCGGCGAACCGCTCGGCGACCGACTCGTGCACGTGGAAGCGGTTGGCAGCGGTGCACGCCTCCCCTACGTTCCTCATCTTCGCCAGCACCGCCCCGTCGATCGCCGCGTCGAGGTCGGCGTCCTCGAACACGAGGAAGGGGGCGTTGCCCCCCAGCTCCATCGAGACCCTCAGGATCTGCTCCGCGGACTGTTCGATCAGCGTCCGTCCCACCTCGGTCGAGCCGGTGAAGGACAGCTTGCGGGTCCGAGGGTCCTTCAGCAGCGGCTCGATCACCGCGCCGGAGTGACGGGAGGTGATCACGTTCAGCACACCCCCGGGAAGGCCCGACTCCTCGAGGATCTTCGCCAGCGCGAACATCGACAGCGGCGTCTGCTGGGCCGGCTTGACCACCATCGTGCACCCCGCCGCAACGGCGGGGGCGATCTTGCGGGTGCCCATCGCCGTGGGGAAGTTCCAGGGCGTCACGAACACGCACGGCCCCACCGGCTGGCGCAGGGTGAGGATCCGCCCCTTGCCGGTGGTGTTGGTCATGTATCGACCGTGGATGCGCACGGCCTCCTCCGAGAACCACCTCAGGAACTCCGCCGCGTAGAGGATCTCGGCCTTCGACTCGGCCAGGGCCTTGCCCATCTCCAGGGTCATGATCAGGGCCAGGTCGTCTGCCCGCTCGGTCATCAGCTCGTAGGCCCGCCGCAGGATCTCGCCCCGCTCCCTCGGCGCGTGCGCCGCCCATTCGGCCTGCTTGTCGGCGGCGGAGGCGAGCGCCGCCAGCGCATCCTCGGGCTGCCCGTCGGCCACCTCCACGAGCGTCTCCCCCGTCGAGGGATCCTCCACCGGCAGCCGTCCTGGGCCGCTCGCCGGCCTCCACTCTCCACGTATGTACAGGTCTGTGGGGACCTGCTCAAGGATGGTGCGCTCCCGGTCGAGAACGCTCATCGTGGCAACACGCCGGAGCGCCCCTGCGCGCATCTCACAAGGACGTCGGGAAGGCACCGCGAACGGATGCGCGGACCGGGCTCGAGGCTGAGGGCGCCCACGCGCCCAACGTATCACCGCGTCTCGGGCCAGCCCCGGGCGCGCGGGCCGCTGGCGCGCGGACCGCTGGCGCTGATCGTCGCCCTCGCCGCGCTGGCGATCGGTGCGCCCGCCGCCGGCGCGTGGCAGCTCGTGATCGAAGGGGCCGGCGAAGGACACGGCGTGGGCATGAGCCAGGACGGCGCGTTCGGTCTCGCCAAGCACGGCTACAGCGACACCCAGATCCTCTCCCACTACTACCCGGGCAGCACGCTCGCGTCCGCACCCGCGAACACGGTCATACGCGTGCTGGTCGGCTCGAAGGTCCAGCGGGTGCCCCTCGAACGCTACGTCCGCGGGGTTCTGTCGGCCGAGATGCCCTCCAGCTGGCCACTGGCCGCCCTCGAGGCCCAGGCGATCGCCAGCCGCACCTACGCCCTCACCGCCCACGCCGGCGGCCCCCGCTTCGACGTCTACGCAGACACCCGCTCCCAGGTCTACAGGGGCGCCTCGGCCGAAACCTCCCAGACGAACGCCGCCATCGCGGCCACCGCCGGGCAGATCGTCACCTACGCGGGCAAGCCCGTCGTGACCTACTTCTTCGCCTCCTCCGGGGGACACACCGAGGACGTTCAGAACGCCTTCGAAGGCTCCGAACCCGAGCCGTGGCTGCAGGGCGTCGCCGACCCCTACGAAACGTCCGCCGCGCACTGGAGGTACACGCTCTCGAGCACCACCGCCGCGTCCCGCCTGTCGGGCCTGTTCAAGGGCAGCCTTCGCGGCGTCGAGGTCCTGCGCCGTGGCGTCTCGCCCCGGATCGTGCTCGCCGAGGTGCTGGGCTCGCGCGGCGGCACCCGCCTCAGCGGCGCCACCCTCGCCTCCCGCCTCGGCCTCCCCAGCACGTGGGCCTCCTTCTTCTTGCGCAGAGGTACCTCGGTCGTCCCCGAGCCGGACCTCAGCGGCCACACCGAAAGCGGGGCCGGAAGCTCGGGCACCCTGCCCCCGCCCGCCGAATCGGCGCCCGCGCCCGCGAGCACCACGGTCGCCCACCAGGGCGGCTCGAGCGCCCCTGCATCGCCCCCGTCGGGTACCGGCGGGGCCAGCGCCGGCTAGAACCGCCGGACGCCCGGGGTAGAGACGAGCGCCCAGGTGGCGCCGCCCCTCGCCTGTAGCGGCGGCCCAGCGACCGGGGTCCGGCCGCCTCGCCCGGCCGTGAGGTAGTTGTACACCTCGCGATGTCCGCCCCCCTGCTGATCGCCGACGTCCCCTGGCTGCTGTACCGCTCGTTCTTCGCCCTCCCGAAAAGCATCACCGACTCCGACGGCGCGCCCGTGAACGCGCTGCTCGGCATCGTCAACACGCTGCTCGCCTGCGAGGAGCTGCTCGCCCCCACGGGCGGGGTGCGGGCGGTCGTTGCCTGCATGGGCGCCGAGCAGGCCGCCTATCGCGTGGCCCTGTACCCGCCCTACCACGCCCACCGCGACCCGATGCCGGCGGAGCTCGCCGCCCAATGGGAGAAGGCCCCCGCCCTGCTCCAGAGCCTCGGCTTCGTGTACGCGAACACGGACGAGCTCGAGGCCGACGACCTGCTGCATTCCTACTCCGCCCTCGAGGTACGGCACGGCGGCACGGCGCTGATGTTGACCGCCGACCGCGACGTGTACGGCGCCGTCACGGAGGGGGCCTCGGTGCTCGAGCTGCTGCGCGGCGGCGCCGGCGTCAACCGCGTCGGCCCCAAGGACGTGCGCGAACGCTACGGCGTCGAGCCCCGCCAGGTCCCCGACTTCATCGCTCTGCGGGGCGACCCCTCCGACGGGCTCCCGGGCGCGCCCGGGATCGGCGCCAAGACCGCGGGCGAGCTTCTGCGCGCCCACGACACCCTCGAGCAGCTGCTCGCAGACGCCCGCTCCCCCGGCCGAGCCGGGCAGGACCTGCGCCCCCGCACCCGCGGCGCCCTGCTCGACAACGAACCGCTACTGCTCGCGTTCAAGGAGATCGCCACGCTGCAGGACATCGACGTGCAGCGTCCCGCCGACGCCGCCACCGACCACGCTGCCGGCGCCGAGGCCGCCGACGCCCTCGGCATGCGCCGCCTGGCCGAGCGGCTGGGCGAGCTCGCGGGCGCCGGGACAGCGCCTAAGGAGTGAACTTGACGGTGATCACGTCGCCGTCGTTCATCACGTAGTCGCGGCCCTCCAGCCGCAGCGTCCCCCGGTCGCGGGCACCCCCGTAGCCCCCCGCGTCCACCAGCTCGCTCCAGGAGATCACTTCCGCGCGCACGAACCCCTGCTGGATGTCGCTGTGGATCTCCCCGGCGGCGTGCCAGGCGCTGAGACCTTTGCGCAGGTGCCACGACTGGGCCGGCTTCGCCTCCCCGGCGGTGAAGAACGCGATCAGGTCGAGCAGCGCGAACGCCTCCCGCACGACCCGCTCGAGCCCCGACTCGCTCACCCCCAGCTCCTCCCGCATCGCGACCGCTTCCTCGTCCTCGAGCTCGGCCAGCTCGGACTCGATCCTCGAGGACACCGCCACCGCCCGCGCCCCCTCGGCGGTCGCATGGTCCAGCACCGCCTGCGGCAGCTCGTCGCTGCCCTCGTCCACGTTCGCCACGAACAGCACCGGCTTGCTCGTCAGCGAGCCCAGGTCGCGTGCCGCGTTGGGCGCGTCCTCCGGCAGCTCCACCGAGCGCACCGGCCTCCCCTCCTGCAGCGCCGCGATCACTGCCGCCAGCCACGCCTCCTCCGCCTTGGCCGTGCGGTCGCCCCCCCGCGCCTGGCGGGCGACGCGCTCGAGGCGGCGTTCGGCCTGCTCGAGGTCGGCCATCATGAGCTCGGTCTCGATCGTGCCGATGTCGGCGGACGGATCCACCCGGCCCTCGGGGTGCACGACGTTGTCGTCGCTGTGGGCCCTCACCACGTGGACGATCGCGTCTGTCTCGCGGATGTTGGCCAGGAAGCGGTTGCCGAGCCCCTCACCCTGGTGGGCACCGGCGACGAGGCCCGCGATGTCGTGGAAGGAGATCGTGTCCCACACGATCTCCGAGGCCCCCACCGTCTCCGCCACCGCCTCCAGGCGCTCGTCGTGCACCGGCACCACCGCCACGTTCGGCTCGATCGTCGTGAACGGGTAGTTGGCCGACTCCGCCCCGGCTTTGGTGAGCGCGTTGAAGAGCGAGGACTTGCCGGCGTTGGGCATGCCGACGATTCCGATGCGGGTACTCACGAGCGGGCTTGCTCCGGGCGGGCCGCGCCGGCCGCCACCTAGCCGAAGCCGACGTGCGGCTCTGCGCTCTCGGCGCTGATGTAGACGACCTGACCGAGGTACAGGCGCACGGGCCCGTCCTCCCCCTTCACCTCGACCCAGCCACCACCCTCGAGGGCCCGTTCGAGCGCTTTCAGTTCCTCGTCGGGGAGGCGCAGCGCGAGCACCTGCCCGCCCTGGAAGCCGATGCTCACACGGCGCAGATCGAGGGCCATCAGTGGACTCCTTCCGCGGGCTCGACGATCTCGGTGAGCACCCCTCCAGTGGCCCGGGGGTGCAGGAAGGCGACCCGCGAGCCGCGGATCCCGACCCGGGGCTGCTGGTCGATCAGCTCCATGCCGGAATCCTTCAGGCTCGACAGCACCGAGTCGATGTCGCTCACCTGGTAGGCGACGTGGTGCATGCCCGGCCCCTGCTTGGCGAGGAAGCGTCCCACGGGGGTGTCCTCGGCGAGCGGCGCCAGCAGCTCGACGTGGTTCTCGCCCACGTCCAGCAGCACCGCCTCCACGCCCTGCTCCTGCACCACCTCGCGGTGGGCCACGTCGAGCACGAGGCGGTCGCGGTAGAGCTCCAGCGCCGGCTCGATCTCGTGCACCGCCACGCCGATGTGGTCTATGCGGTCGAACACGGGCCGCAGTCTATAGACGCCCTCGCCGCGTCCCGTCGGGGCGCCCCCGGCGGCCCCGAAATCTCCAAGCGTTCTATGAGGAAACGCTTACGTTCCGGTTAGAGGGCCGCCACATGATGCCGTTGGTGGCATGGGTCCTGACGAGTCTCGAACATGAAGCTGGGCCAGGAAAGGCCTGAGCCCGACACCCTGGACGTCCAGGCCGACGGCCGGGTTCCCCGTCGTGGAGTGCCGCGCCGCGAACGTGGCCCCGAGGGCCGGCGGACGCTGGCCGGCAGGTTCTCCGAGCAACCGGTGCTAAACGGCCTGCTCGTGCTCGCCTGCATCGCGCTGATCGTGGTCGCGCTGACCGCCCTCGGGCCGGCATCGAGCTCGAGTGGGCAGGCCACCCGCACCGCCACCGCGCGCTACGGCGTCGTGCAGTCGACGGTCTCGGGGAGCGGGACCATCCAGTCCGCCGACCAGCTCAACCTTGGCTTCAAGACGAGCGGCACCGTCACGCACATCTACGTGAAACAGGGCCAGCACGTCGCGCAGGGGCAGCTGCTTGCGGCAATCGACCCGCAGAGCGCCGAAGTCACCCTCGAACAGGCCAAGGCGTCGCTGCAGTCGGCCGAAGCGAGCCTCGTGAAGCTCGAAGAAGACGAAGGGGAAACCTCCTCCGGACAGGGCTCCTCCGCCACCGCCGGGGCGGCCTCCACGAGCACGATCGCCTACACGACCGCGACGCCGCCCGCGGCCACCACCACGCCGGCTGCGACGACGCCCGCCGCCACGGCGCCGTCCAAGCCCGCGACGAAAACCATGAACCACTCGTCCGGCCACAACGGCGGCTCGCAGTCCGCCGGCTCTACACAGGGGTCGACCGGGGGCAACACCGACACCCGCTCCAGCTCGACCGCCTCCGGCGACGGCTCGTCGAGCACCAAACAGAGCACCGCCACCCGCGAAGCCAACCTCGCCTCGGCTAGGGCACAGGTCAAGAGCGCCAAGCTGTCGGTGCAGAGCGCCGAACAGGCGGTGAGCAACACGAAGCTGTACGCCCCCGAGAGTGGGACCATCGTCACGCTCTCCGGCGAAGTCGGAGAAACCGTGTCCGGCACGGGCACGACGCGGTCGGCATCGAGCTCGAGCGGCTCGTCGGACGCGAGCTCCGGCACCGGAGCCTCCAGCGGCGGCAACGGGTCGAGCAGCGGGTCCTCCGGGGCCGGCTCCTCGAACTCGGGCGAGGGCAGCACGGGATCGTCGTCGTTCGCCGTCCTCTCGAACCTCGAATCGCTGCAGCTGGTCGTCCCCCTCAGCGAGTCTGAAATCGGCAACGTGCACGCCGGCCAGACCGCAACCGTGACGATCGAAGCGCTGAAAGGGCGCAAGGTCGCGGCACACGTAGCGAGCGTCAGCCAGGTGCCGACGAGCACCAGCGGAGCCGTCAGCTACGACGTCACCTTCCAGCTCGACCAGGGCGCTGAAGGCCTCAAAGTGGGGATGAGCGCGACCGCCGAAGTGGTCGTCGAACAGGAAGAGGGCATCAACGTCCCGTCGAGCGCAATCAAAGCCGGCTCGGTCACAGTCGAGCGGGGCGGCAGGCACGTCACCCAGCGGGTCACCACCGGCCTGGCCGGCGACAGCTCGACGATCGTGCTCAGCGGCCTGAACGCCGGCGAAGTGGTCGTGCTGCCGACCCTCTCCACGTCGGGAGCGGCCTCGCTGACCTCCCGCCTCGGCTCGCGGCTCGGCTCGCGCAGCGGCGCCCTCGGGGGTGGTGGGCTCGCCGGCGGTGCCGGCTTCGTCGGCGGCGCGGCGGGGGGACCGCCCGGCGGCTGATGAGCCCCTCCACCCCCCATCGTCCCCCCCGGCCGCGCCCGGCGCGCGAGCACCCGCTCGTGGAACGCGTCGTCGCACCCCGCGGAGGGGGCGGGCGCCGGCCACCCGCGATCGTGCTTCGCGACGTCTCGAAGACCTACGGGCTTGGAGAGATCGAGGTGCGGGCGCTGCGCGACGTGACGCTGCGGATCGCCAGCGGTGACTTCGTGGCGATCATGGGCAGCTCCGGCAGCGGCAAGACGACGCTGATGAACATCCTCGGCTGCCTTGACCTGCCCACCAGCGGCCGCTACCTGGTCGACGGGATCGACATCCGCGACATGGACGAAGACGACCTCGCCGACCTGCGCAACCGCAAGATCGGGTTCGTCTTCCAGAGCTTCAACCTGGTGGCGCGCACGAGCGCGCTCGCCAACGTCGAACTGCCGCTCGCCTACGCCGGCCTGAGCCGTCACACCCGCCGCGCCCGCGCCCAGCGGGCGCTCGCCGCCGTCGGGATGGCCAAGCGCTGGCACCACCAGCCCTCCGAGCTCTCGGGCGGCCAGCAGCAGCGCGTGGCCGTCGCGCGTGCGGTTGTCACCAACCCGACGATGATCCTCGCCGACGAGCCGACGGGCAACCTCGACTCGCGCTCGACCGAGGAGGTGCTGCGGATCTTCGCGGGCCTCAACCGGGAAGGCCGCACCGTCGTGCTGATCACCCACGAGCCCGACGTCGCCGCCCAGGCCAAGCGCGTGATCACGCTCGGCGACGGCCGCGTGCTCGACGACCGCCGCACCGCGGCCGTGCACGACCGGCCGCCCGCGCCGCGCAGCCAGAAGTCCGCCCACGGCGCCCTCGGCGAGGCCCACCGATGATCGGGCGAGAGACCCTGCGCATCGCGTGGGGCGGCATCACCGCCAACAAGCTGCGCTCCGGGCTGACGATTCTCGGCATGACGATCGGGGTCGCCTCCGTGATCGTCCTGATCGCGGTCGGCAACGGCTCCTCCAAGGCCGTGCAGTCGCGCATCCAGAGCCTCGGCACGAATGTCCTGCTCGTGCAGGGCAGCGGCGGCCTCCGCCGCTTTGCCGGTGCGAGCACCGCCAACAGCGTGTCGTTGACGAAGGCCGACGCACAGGCGCTTCAGGACCCGAGCCTCGCACCCGACGTCAAGACCGCCTCCCCGGTGGTCAATGCCACCGGCGTCACCCTCGTCGACGGCGCCACCAGCTTCGAACCGTCCTCGTTCGTCGGCACCACCCCCTCCTATCTGCCGGCCCACAGCTACAAGCTCGCCGAAGGCCGCTCGTTCACGGCCGAAGACGTCGCCCAGAGCCGGCGCGTGGCCGTGATCGGCCAGGAAGTGGTGCAGGAACTGTTCGGGGGCACGAGCGCCGTCGGCCAGACGATGAAGGTCAACGGCAGCAACTACGAAGTCGTCGGCGTGCTCGCCAGGAAGGGCACCAACGGCACCACCAACGAGGACAGCGTCGTGATGGCGCCCATCTCGACCGTGCAGGACTCGCTCACCGGCGTCGGGCCGATCGACTCGATCACCGTGCAGGCGAAGTCCGAATCGGACCTCAACGCGGCCGAATCAGAGGTCACCCAGATCATCGAGGAACGCCACAAGATCACCGACACAAGCGAACCCGGCTTCGGCATCCTCAACCAGGGATCCCTGCTCGAAACCTCCAGTGAAACCAGCAGCGTATTCACCACGCTGCTCGGGGAGGTCGCCGCGATCTCCCTGCTCGTCGGAGGGATCGGCGTGATGAACATCATGCTCGTGTCGGTCACCGAGCGGACCCGCGAGATCGGGATCCGCAAGGCGATCGGCGCCCGTCGCAGCGACATCCTCACCCAGTTCCTGACCGAGGCCGTGCTCGTCTCCCTGATCGGCGGCCTCGCGGGTGTCGCCGTGGGGGTGATCGGCAGCCAGTTCGAAATCGCCGGGGTACACCCCGAGATCGCCACCTACTCGCTCTTCCTCGCCTTCGGCGCGGCGGTGGCCTCGGGACTGTTCTTCGGCACCTACCCCGCGGCCCGTGCGGCCGCACTGAGACCGATCGAGGCACTGCGCTTTGAGTGACCAGCCTTCCCGAGACCAGGAGCACCAGATGACGACACCGGACACCTCAGTCGACGACACCGCCGCGCTCGACTACGACGCCGCCGCGCTCGACTACGACGCCGCGGCCGACGAGGACTGGTTCGCGGAGGAGGACGAGCTCCCCCGCCGGCCCCGCCGCCGGCTGCTCGGCCCGGTCCCCGCCACGCTGCTCGCAATCCTGCTGCTCGCCGGCGGCTTCCTTGCCGGCGTGCTCGTCGAGAAGGGTCAGACGTCGTCCGCCTCCCCGGCCGCCGGGAGCTCGGCGGCGGGCCTCGCAGCCCGCTTCCGCGCGCTGCGCGCCGGCACGGGAGAAGCAGGGGGAAAGGGCACGGGCAACGCTGGCGCGGCCGCGACGGGCGGCGCGCCTTCAGCCGGATCCGGAGGCGAAGCGGGCGCCGCCCGTGGCATCCCGGGCGCCGGCGCGACTGCCGGCGCGACCGCCGGCCAGGTGGCCTTCGTGGAAGGGGACACGCTGTACGTGACCGACGCGGAAGGCAACACCGTGAAGGTCCACACCTCGAAGGCCTCCCAGGTCACCAAGACCGTCAAGTCCGACGTCAAGGGCATCCACCCCGGCGAAACGGTGCTGATCACCGGGCCCACCGCCAAGGACGGCACCGTCAGCGCTGAAAGCATCCGGGTCGGCACCGGCCTCGGCGGCGGCCTCGGCGCGCTGTTGGGCCGCGGCGCCTCGAGCGGCGGCGCCGGTGCAGGCGGATCGGGCGAATCGTCGTCCCCCGACGGCTCGGGACCGTCGCTGTTCGGCAACGGCTGACCCACGAACTCTTCGTTTCTGAAAGGAGATCAATGCCACGCGGAATCACCACCAGACGGGCATCGGCGCTGCTGCTGCTCGCCCTGGCCCTCGCCGGCCTGCTGCTCGCGGGCTGCGGGAAGTCGTCCTCGTCGAACACCGCCACGACCTCCGCCTCGGCCACCGCGCCGGACGGCGGCGGCGCGGGCAGCACAGGCGGCACGGGCAGCACCGGCTCGCAGGGCTCGGCGCGCTCCAAGACGCTGCGCGAATGCCTGCAGAAGAACGGCATCACGCTTCCCAACCGTCCAGGCACCGGCGCACCCGGCGCGGGCGGGCCGCCCGGCGCAGGGGGCTTCTTCGGCGGCAGCGGCGGCCAGCGCAAACTGCCGAACGGGGTCAGCCCCGAAAAGCTCCAGAAAGCACTGAAAAGGTGCGGCGGCGGCAAATTCCGCCCCGGCGGACGCCTGGACGGCACGCGGGCGCCCCTCAAAGACCCCGCCTTCCGCAAATCGCTGGCGAGCTTCGCGGCGTGCATGCGCGAACACGGCGTCAAGCTCCCGACCCCGAACACGAGCGGCAGGGGCCCCGTGTTCGACACCTCCGGCATCAACACCCAGAGCGAAGCCTTCCGCAAGGCCGAGGAAGCGTGTCGGAGCAAACTCCACCTGTTCGCCCCCCGGCCGGGAGCCACCGCGCCCCCGGGCGCGGGCGGAGCACCCGGAGCAACGGGCCCGTCGGGAACGACCGGCCCGTCGGGAACGACCGGAAGCGGCTGAGAGCCGCCGTCCAAACAGCTGGCTGAGACGCGCAGTCGAAAGCAATGGGTAGGGGAGCGGCTCGGCGCTCCCCGCGCCGGCCCGCAGAGAGCCTTCCGGGAGTTCCCGCCCGGGAGGCCCTCAGGCTTCGCTCGGCGAGCCGAGTGACCGCGGCCGGGTCACCGACACGGACGAGCTCGCGGCGACGACCCGCAGGCCGACCCCCGGGGCGCGCTCCATGCGGGGCACGCCCGCCATGATGCGTTCGATCGAGGCGCGCTCGAGCACCTCGTTCTCCAGCAGCTCCTGCGCCAGCGAATCGAGCTGGGCGCGGTGGCTCACGATCAGCTTCTGGGCCGCCCGGCGGGCCTCTTCGACGAAGTCGTGGCGCTCCTCGTCGCGGATCCGCAGCGTCGTCTCGGACAGCCGCACGTCTCCTTCGGGAGAGCGGCCGGGTCCGGCGGTACCCATCGCGTAGTCGTGCACCATCGCCTGCGAGATCTCGGCCACGCGGGCGAGGTCGTCGGAGGCCCCGGTGGTGATCGCGCCGAACACGACCTGCTCGGCCACACGACCGCCGAGCAGCACCGTCATGTAGTCGATCAGCTCCTCGCGGGTCTTCAGGTAGCGGTCCTCGGCGGGCAGGTTCAGGGTGTACCCGAGGGCCCTCCCGCGTGGCACGATCGAGATGCGGTGGACGCGATCCACCGACGGCAGCAGCTCGCCGCACAGCGCGTGACCGGCCTCGTGGAAGGCCACCACCCGCTTCTCGTGTGAGTTGAGCACGCGCTTGGACTGCACGCCGGCGATCACCCGCTCGATCGCAGAGTCGAAGTCGCAGGCGTCGATCTTGGTGGCCGCGCGACGCGCCGCGAAGATGGCCGCCTCGTTGCAGATGTTCGCCAGGTCGGCTCCCGCGAGGCCGCTCGTCTGCTGGGCCACCAGCCCGAGGTCGACATCACCGAGCGGCTTGTTGCGGGTATGGACCTGGAGCACCCCGAGGCGACCTTTGACGTCCGGCGGCGTGACGAACACCTGCCGGTCGAAGCGGCCCGGGCGCAGCAGCGCCGGGTCGAGCTTCTCGAGCAGGTTCGAGGCTGCGATCACCACCAGGCGCCCGTTTGAGGAGAAGCCGTCCATCTCCACCAGCAGCTGGTTGAGCGTCTGGTCCTTCTCGCCGGAGATGTCCGATCCCCGGCGCCCGCCGACGGCGTCGAGCTCGTCGATGAAGATGATCGCCGGTTCGTGCTTACGGGCAACCGCGAACAGCCGCCTGATGCGCGCCGCCCCGAGGCCCGCGAACATCTCCACGAACGAGGCCGCCGACTGGGCGAAGAACTGCGCGTTGGACTCGTGGGCGACGGCCTTCGCCAGCAGCGTCTTGCCGGTGCCGGGAGGACCGTGCAGGAGGATCCCCTTCGGCACCTGGGCACCGAGTGCCTGGAAGGACTTCGGTTCACGCAGGAACTCGACGATCTCCTGCAGCTCCCCACGGGCGTCGTCCACGCCCGCGACGTCGTTGAACGTGACTGCCCCGCTGGAGGAGGGCTTGATCTGCTGGGGCTTGACACGCGGCATCACCTTCAGCGTCCGCAGCATCACGATGATGATCACCGTGAAGAACACGATCAGCAGGACCGGCTCCCAGTTGTAGGCGAAGTTCTGGATCTGCTGGCCCAGCGAGGGGTGGGCGGCGGCCGGCGCGACGAGGGAGTGGGTGGCGGCTGCGGTCGCCGCCGAGGTAACGCCGGGGTGGGTGGCGGCGGCGTGGACGCCGGGCGCGATTGCCGCCCCCTTGACGGCGGCCCCCTTCACGGCGGCCCCCTTGACGGCGGCGGCGTGGGTGACGACCTGCTGTTCCGCCGCCTTCGTGGAGAGCGCTTCGGCGCCGACGTGAGCGCTCATTGGGTCCTCCGTGAGATCGGCACCATCCTTGGCATCGGGAAAATCTTGGCCCCGCCTGAGCGTTATTACAAGCCAAGCAACGAAACGATCAGCCGGGCGGGCGGCGGCGTGTGCCGCCGGGCGGGCGCCGCGTGGCTCATGCCATCGGAGCGGAAGCTGTCGGTAAGCGGGCGCCGGCTCAGCCGAGCAGACGGCGTGCCAGATCCTCGAACAGGCTCGCGGCCAGGTCGAGGTCGCGCACGTCGATGCGCTCGTCCGCCCCGTGGATGAGGGGGGCCGAGTCGAGCAGCGACTGGTGGCGCTGGGGCATGAAGCCGTAGGCCACACACTCCGGGAAGGCCACGCGGAAGTGGCGTGAGTCGGTGAAGCCGGGGAGCACGACGGGCACGACCATCGCGCCCGGGTCGTTCTCGGCGACCCACTGCGAGAGCGCGTCCATGAGCGGCGAGTCGACCGCCGAGCGGTTGCCCACGACCTTCTCGGTGAACTCGATCTCGAAGGCGCCGTCGGCGGGGCCGAGGACCTCCTCGATGCCCGCGAGCACCTCCCCTTCGCCGAGGCCCGGCGGGACGCGGCAGTCGACCTTCAGCTCCGCCCGGCTGGGGATCACGTTGACCTTCTCGGAGGCGGTGATGCGCGTGGGTGTGAACGTCACCCCCATCATCGGCTCGAAGAAGATGGCCAACAGCGGGTTCTCCCCGCGCAGCCGTTCCAGGGCGCCCCGCGGGTCCTCCGGGTCCTCGCCGATCGCGCTTAGGAAGGCGGCCGGCTCGGCGGTGGCCGTGTAGGAGGGCTGTCGGGCGCCGAAGCGCTCGAGCAGCGGGCCCATCTTCAGCAGCGCGTTGATGCCCATGCCGGGCATCGAGGCGTGACCGGCGATGCCGGACGTGCTGACGGTGAAGCGGAACACGCCCTTCTCGGCGCAGCAGACGCCGTAGCAGCGCTTGCCGGCAACCTCGAACACGGCCCCCCCGCCCTCGTTGACGAGCAGGTCGCAGCGAACCTTGTCGGGGTGGTTTTCGGTGATCCACTGGGCTCCGAGCGAGCCTCCGGTCTCCTCGTCGACGACCGTCACGATCAGCAGTTCGCCGCGTGTCGGGCGCCACCCCGACCGCGCCAGCGCGCCGGCGGCGGCGATCTCGGCGGCCACCTGGTCCTTCATGTCGAGCGCCCCCCGCCCCCACAGGAAGCCGTCGGCGATGTCCCCCGACCACGGGTCGTGGGTCCACTCCGCCGGGTTGGCCAGCACCGTGTCGACGTGGCCGAGGTAGCAGAGGGTCGGGCCGTCGTGGCGGGCGGGGCCGTCAGCCGCGAGCCTCGCCACCAGGTTCGGGCGCTCGGGGGTGGAACCGAGCAGCTCGCACTCGAACCCCGCCGACTCGAGGTACCCCGCGAGGAACTCCTGGGCGGGGAGCTCGTTGCCGGGCGGGTTGACCGTGTTGAAGCGGATCAGCTCCTGCAGCAGCCCCTGGGCAGGCGTGGCGGGTGCGACGGTGGTGCTCATGAGGTGGCGATCGTATGCCGCCCGCGCCCGCTCATGCGGCGTCGCCAATACCGAGCTCGACCAGGTCACCCGGCTCCAGGGGGAAGTGACAGGCCGCCGAGGTGCCCGTTCCCTTGTCCTCGATCGGCGGATCCTCTTCGGCGCACAGCGCCTGGGCCTTCGGGCAGCGGGTGTGGAAGCGGCACGCTTTCGGCGGGTTGGCCGGGCTCGGCACGTCACCGCTCAGCAGCCGCCGCTGCTCGCCGTGGCGCGAGGGATCGGCGATCGGCACGGCCGACAGCAGGGCGCCCGTGTACGGATGGCGGGGCAAGGCGTAGAGCGCGTCGCTGGGCCCGGTCTCGACGATCCTGCCGAGATACATCACGGCCACGCGGTCGCACATGTGCCTCACCACCGACAGGTCGTGGGCGATGAAGATCAGCGTGAGCCCGAACTCGCGCTGCAGTTCGCGCAGCAGGTTGAGCACCTGTGCCTGGATCGAGACGTCGAGCGCCGACACGGGCTCGTCGGCGATCAGGAGGCGCGGTTTCAGGGCGAGTGCCCGCGCCACGCCGATGCGCTGGCGCTGGCCGCCGGAGAACTCGTGGGGGTAGCGGTTGTAGTGCTCGGGGTTCAGCCCGACCGTCTCGAGCAGCTCCTGGACGGCCCGTTTGCGCTCCCCGTCGCCCTTCAGCAGGCCGTGGATCGCGAACGGCTCGCCGATGATCGAGCCCACCGTCTTGCGTGGGTTCAGCGACGAATAGGGGTCCTGGAAGATCATCCCGATCTCCCGCCTGAGGGCCTTCAGGCGCCGGCCCTGGATGTTCGTGATGTCCTCTCCGTCGAACACCAGGCGACCCGACGTTGCGTCGAGCAGCCGCATGATCAGCCGCGCGGTGGTGCTCTTGCCGCACCCGGTCTCGCCGACCAGCCCGAGCGTCTCGCCGCGGCAGACCGCGAGGTCCACGCCGTCCACCGCCTGAACGGCGCCGACCTTGCGCTGGACCAGGATCCCCTGCGTGATCGGGAAGTGCTTCACGAGCGCCTCCGCGCGCAGGAGCGTGTCGCGGGCCGGCAGGGTGGAGGGTCCGGGCTCGGGCGCGGGCTGGGAGGGCGAGGTGCTCATGCGACGGGGGAGCCCTCGGGCGACTCCTCGACGTAGCCGGCACTCTGCTTGGCCTCGTCAGGGGTGGCGCCGGCGCTGAGGGCGCTCCACAGCCCTCGGCGCAGCTGCGGCTCGAGCAGGCACGCGGCATAGTGGTCTGGAGCGCCAGGAAGCGGCTCCAGCGCGGGGTCGATGCGCGAGTGCGACGGCTGCGCATATACGCAGCGGGGGTGGAAGCGGCACCCCGAGGGTGGTCGCAGCAGGCTCGGTGGCGTCCCCGGGATGGGCACAAGCGCCTCTTCCCGGTCGCGCTCCAGGCGCGGGATCGAGCGCAGCAGTCCCCACGTGTAGGGGTGCTCGGGGGAGTCGAACACCTCGCTCGCGGGGGCGGTCTCGACGATCCGCCCGGCGTACATGACGGCGATGTCGTCGGCCATCTCGGCAACCACGCCGAGGTCGTGGGTGATGATCACGATCGCCATCCCCATTTCGCGCTGCAGACGTTCCATCAGCGCCAGGATCTGTGCCTGCACGGTCACGTCCAAGGCGGTCGTGGGCTCGTCGGCGATCAGCAGCTTGGGCTCGTTGGCGAGCGCCATCGCGATCATCACGCGCTGGCGCATGCCGCCGGAGAACTCGTGCGGATACTGGTCGAAGCGGTTGGCCGGGTCGGGAATGTTGACGAGCCCCAGCAGTTCGATGGCCCGACCCCGCGCTGCCTTCTTGGAGACGTCGCGATGGGTGAGGATCGCCTCGGTGAGCTGCTTTCCCACCTTGTACAGCGGGTGCAGCGAGGACAGTGGGTCCTGGAAGATCATCGCGATCTCGTTGCCCCGGATCCTGCGCAGCTGCTCGTCGTCGAGCGTCACCAGGTCGCGCCCTTCGAACAGGATCCGCCCGCTCACCTGCGCTCCCTGGTAGCGGGTGAGGCCGAGCACCGTCATCGACGCCACCGTCTTGCCCGACCCCGACTCCCCCACGATCCCAAGCGTCTTGCCGGGCATCACCTGGTAGGTGATCCCGTCGACGGCGTGAACGACCCCGTCTTCGGTGTGGAACTCGACCCGCAGGTCGTCCACCCGCAGCAGCGGCTCGGCCGAGCTCACGCGTACCGGACCCGGGGGTCGAGATACGCGTACAGGATGTCCACCGCGATGTTGGCCGCGATGATGAACATCGACGCCAGCAGGACCGTGCCCTCGATCACTTCGAAGTCGGCGTTGACGATCGACTGGTAGGCGAGCCGCCCCACGCCGGGGATGTTGAACACCGTCTCGACCAGCACCGCGCCGCCCAGCAGGATCCCGAATTCGAGCCCCATCAGGGTGACGACGGGGTTGATCGACGCGCGCACGCCCTGACGAACGACGCGTTTCTCGGGTAACCCCTTCGCGCGTGCGGTGCGGATGTAGTCCTCGTCCATCACCTCGAGCAGGTTCCCCCTGATCAGGCGGGCGAACACGGCTGCGCTGCCCGCCGCCAGCACGAACCACGGCATCAGCAGCGAGGTGAACCATTTCCACGGATCCGAGGTGAGTGCGGTATAGCTCCCCGCCCCCGGGAGGATCTTGATTTTCCCGATGTCGGAGGAGAACAGGTACAGCAGCACGAGCCCGAGCCAGAATTCGGGAGCCGACACGAGCAGCAGCGCTCCCCCCATCGACGTGCGGTCGGTGACCGAGTGGCGGCGCAGGGCGGAGAGGATGCCGATCCCCACCCCGAACACGATCCACAGGACCGCCGCCCCGACCGTCAGCGAGATCGTGGCGGGGAGGCGTTCCTTGATCAGCTGCAGCACCGACTCCTGGCTGCCGTAGCTGTAGCCGAAGTTGAAGTGCAGCAGGATGTTCTTCAGGTAATCCCAGAACTGCGTCGGCAGCGACTTGTCGAGGCCGAGCACGTGTTCGATGCTCTTGATCGAGTTCGGCGTGGGATTGCGCCCGGCGCGCATCAACGCCGGGTTCCCCGGGGGGAGGACCCGGAAGATGATGAACGTGACCAGACACACCACGAGGAGCATCAGGGCTCCCCACAGGAGCCTGCGGATCACGTAACGGGTCATCTTCCGGGTGCGATCGTGTCTTCCGGTCCCCCTTGGCCTACTTCAGCGAGGTGAAGTCGAGGTCCCACTCGCCGCTGTTCCACAGCTGGCCGACGCCGGCTACGCTTTTACCCTCGACGTTGGCCTGCTTGTCGTAGTCGAACGGGATCGCGAGCGCTTCTTTGACGATTTCTTCGTCCACCTTCGCCCATGCACTGGCGCGGGCGCCGTTGCCTACGACGTTTTCGGCCTTGTCCATCATTTCGTTGATCTGCGGGTTGTCGGCCTGGCTCCAGTTGACGTTGCCGACCGGCGGGATGAACTTGCCGTTGAACGTGATGTTCAACACCGTCTGGGGGTCACCGAAGTCGGCGATCCAGCCGACGCTCGGACACACCGTGATCTCTTCCTTGGGCACGTTGCAGTACTTCGCGTAGGCGATCGAGCTTTCCGGCAACGACAGTTTCGTTTTGAACCCGAGGTTGTTGAGGGTCTGGTTGACGATTTCGGCGTCCTGTTCGGCGGGTGCGCCCCTGGCGCCGACCACCGTGATCGATTCGCCTGAGTACTTGCCGCTCGGGAAGCCGGCTTCCTTGATGTATTTTTCGGCCAGTGCCATGTCACCCTGCGGGTGTTCGTTGTACGGCACCCCGGCGGGGCCCTTCAGGCCACCGGACTGTTCGAACCCCGGGATCCCCGGATACAGGAAGTGAGTCTGGAGGGTGGTGACGAGCGAGCCGCCGCGCACCTTCAGCATCTCTTCACGGTCGAGCGCGGCCCACAGCGCCCTACGCAGGTTGGCGTTCTTGAACGGACCGACCTTGTTGTTGACAGAGATGTAGTGGGTACCGGCGCTGGGCGATATCTGAAGCTGTTCTTTGTAGTTTTCGGCAGCTTCCTTGACGATCGGCTGAGAGGGGCGTTCCTGGGCGATGATGTTGGTGCCCTGCAGCGTCTGGTGGCCGATGACCGTGATGTTGCCGCCGATCTTGTACTGGATTTCGTTGAGGTAGGCCGGGCGGTAGTCGGTGCTGGCGCTCCAGTTGGGGTTGTGCACGAGCGTCAGCGACTTGCCCGGGAAGTACCCGACGCCGAGCACCTTGCCTTCGCTGTTGTTCTTGATCATGTACGGACCCGTCGCGACCATGTAGGAGGCGTAGTTGGACGGTTTGTTCTTGTCGTACTTTTCCGCGTATTCCCTCGGGACGGGCGCCGACAGCGGCAGCACGAGCGCGTCGGCCACGATCTGGGCCTTCGGTTCGGTCAGGTGGAAGACGATCGTTTCCTTGTTCGGTGTTTCGATTCCCTTCACAGGTCCTCCGGTGGCCTTCGGTATGCCCTCGACGGCGGCGAAGTAGGCCTGGATGTAGGGGTTCGCGACGTTCGGGTTCGCCCCACGCTCGATCCCGTAGGCGACGTCTTCGGAGTTCACTTCACGGCTCACCGGCGGACTGAAGCGCACCCCGTGCTTCAGATGGACCGTGACCGTCTTGCCGTCGGATGCGATTTCCGGCGGCCCCGAGGCGAGGTCCGGAGTCGATTCGGCCTCCTGGTTGGGCTGATACGAGTACAACGGCCGTTGCATCGCGAACACCACCGGGTAGTCGAGGTTGTAATACGAGATCCCGGGATCCAGGTGTTCGAATTCGGTTTCCTGAAGCACCACCAGCGTGCCCCCACGTTTGCCACCGGTCAAGGACTCGGTGACCGGGCTTTTGTAGGCGCCGGTCGAGAGGCCCTGTTCGGTCGTGTTCGAGCTCGACGAGCTCGACGAACCGCACGCGGCGAGGACGACTGCGACCACCACGGTGCCGAGCAGCGCCGTGAATGTCTTAATGGACAACATCTGGGGTGCCTCCTGTGTTGGGAATGAACGCGCTCATCGCGCATACCTCGGGTTGAGGGCGTCTCTGAGCCCGTCGCCGAGCAGGTTGAACGCCAACACTGTGATGAGCAGCGCGGCGCCGGGAAAGACCATGAACCACCAGGCGGTGTTGAAGATCGGAGTGGCTTCGGAGATCATCTGGCCCCAGCTCACCGAGGGTGGGCGGATGCCGATCCCCAGGAACGAGAGCGCCGCCTCGAAGAGGATGTTGAGCGGCACCTGCAGGGTCGCGTACACGATGATCGGGGCGGCCAGGTTGGGGAGGATCTCGCGGAACATGATGCGCGCGTTTGATGCGCCGAATGCGTGGGAGGCCTCGACGAACTCGCGCTCGCGTAGGGACAGCACCAGGCCGCGCACGATCCTCGCCATGTAGGGCCAGGTGACCAGCGAGATCAGGAAGATCACGGTCCCCACCCCCGGCTGCACGACGCCCTGCACGCACGCGCGCACCGAGCACGCCGCCGCGATCCCGAGACCCAGCAGCAGCGGCGGGATCGACAGCACCACGTCGAGCAGTCGCGAGAGGACCGTGTCCACGGAGCCCTTGTAGTAGCCGGCGAGCATCCCCACGGTCACGCCGATCAGCGTCGCGATGGCGGTGCCGACGATCCCCACCGTGAGCGATACCCGCGTCCCGTAGATCACCCGCGCCAGCAGGTCGTGGCCGAGCGTGTCGACACCGAACGGGTGCGACCAGCTGGGGCCGAGCGGGGAGCCGAAGGAGTCGGTGAGGTTGGGGTTCTGGACCAGCGGCCCCGGGAGCCCGAGGATTTTCACGATCACGGGCGCAAGGAAGGCGATCGCGATCTCGACGAGGATGATGATCCCCGACACGACGGCCACTTTGTCGCGGCGAAAGCGCCGCCAGAACAGCTGCCGCGGCGAACGCGCCGCGACCTCTCCCTCGACCTCGAGGGGCTCTATCCCGGCGTCGAGCCCTGCCGGGACCGGCTCAATGCCGCTTACCGTCACCTCGGCCTGGCCTGGGAACCGACGGCGAGCATGGCAGGCTGAGAAAAGCTAATGACATCTGTCTCAAGCACTCCGAATGTACTCTTTCGACGGGCCGTGGGGGCTACCTCCCGACGCTCGTTGGGCGCACTTTTACTTGCCGCGACAATCACAGTTGCATGGATACCCTCTTCGGCCCCGAAACCCGCGGAGAGCAGGTAGGGAAGAGCTCTCCGGCAGCACCGACCGACCCGTCGGCTCCGCTGGCCACGCGCGTGCGTCCCACCACGCTCGACGGTTTCGTGGGGCAGTCGCAGCTGCTCGCCGAGAGCTCCGCCCTGCGCACTGCGATCGAAACCGGGCGGGCCCACTCGATGATCCTCTACGGACCCCCCGGGTCGGGCAAGACGACGCTCGCCCGGATCCTCGCCGAGGTCTCCCCGGCGACCTTCGAGGAGCTCTCCGCGGTGCAGGCCGGCCGCGCCGAGGTGCGGGGGGTGATCGAGCGGGCCGCGCACAGGCTGCAGGCGAGCGGCACCGAGACGATCCTGTTCCTCGACGAGATCCACCGCTTCAACAAGGCCCAGCAGGACGCCCTGCTGCCCGCCGTCGAGGAAGGGCTGATCACGCTGATCGGCGCCACCACCGAGAACCCCGCGTTCGAGGTCAACGGCGCCCTGCTTTCGCGCGTGCACGTGTACGCCCTGCAGGCGCTGGCTCCAGAGGAGATCGAGCTCGTGCTGTCACGGGCGCTCGGCGACGCCGCACAGGTTGAGCCGGAGGCGCTCGCCTTCCTGGCGGCCCGCAGCGAAGGCGACGCCCGCACCGCGCTGAACGCGCTCGAGCTGGCGGTGCAGACGGCCTCCGAGCTGGGCGAGGAGCGGGTCGGGCTGCAGCGTGCCCAGGATGCGCTGCAGCGGCGGGCGATCCTGTATGACAAGGGCGGCGACCGCCACTACGACTACATCTCCGCATGGATCAAGGCCACCCGCGGCTCGGACCCGGACGCGTCGCTCTACTACCTGGCCGTGATGCTCGAGGGCGGCGAGGACCCGCGCTTCATCGTGCGGCGGATGGTGATCCTGGCCTCCGAGGACATCGGCAACGCCGACCCCCAGGCGTTGTCGGTCGCCACCGCGGCGGCCGCCGCGGTCGAGCACGTAGGGCTGCCCGAGGCCAAATTCGCGCTCGCGCAGGCGGCCATCTACCTGTCGCTGGCGCCCAAGTCCGACGCCGCCGGCCGCGCCCTGGGTGCCGCCGCCGCACACGTGCGTGACCACGGCGCGGCGCCGGTGCCCGGGTGGCTGCGCAGCGGCCCCCGGCCGGGGCAGGAGCGCGGCGGCTACGAGAACCCCCACCGCGAGCCGGGCCACCTCGGCGGACAGGAGCTGCTCCCCGAGGCGGTCAAGGGCGAGCGCTTCTACGACCCCGACGAGGCGGAGGCCGCGCTCGCCGAGCGCCTGCGCGAGATCGAACGGGCGCGCGGGCGCGAGCCGGGGGACCAGGGCCCGCAACAGCGATAATCGCGCTCGCATGGGCGTCTCCGAGAGCCAGGCCGCGGACCGCGAGAACGAGCGCTCCGAGCTGTTCGTGAGCGACCCCGCCACAGGGGCGCTGCTGGGGAGCGTCGAGCGCGTCACCCCCGAGGAGGTCGACGCCGTCGTGGGCGAGGTCGCGAAGGTAGTGCCGCTGTGGGCGCTGCTGCGCGTGCGCGACCGCGGCCGCTACATGCGCCGTATGGCCCAGGCGGTGATCGACGACTTCGACGAGCTGCTCGAGGTGATCGCACGCGAGCAGGGCCGCCCCCGCGCCGAGATCGCCTCGCTCGAGCTGCTGGCCGCGGTCGACGCGCTCACATGGATGGCCGACGAAGGAGCCCGTCTGCTGGGCGGCGGACGGATCGGCGTCAGCCGCCTCGTGTTCCCGCTCAAGCGGGCCCGCATCGCGTACGAGCCCTACGGCGTGATCGGTGTGATCGGCGCCGGCAGCGCCCCCTTCGCACAGCCGCTCGGGCAGATCGCGGGGGCGCTGATGGCGGGCAACGGCGTGGCCTTCAAGCCGGCCGCCCGCGCCAGTCTGGCCGGCGAGCGGATCGCCCGCCTGGTGGCACGCGCCGGGCTCCCGGAGGGGATCGTGCGGATCCTCCACGGCGGCGCCGATGCCGGCGTGGCCCTCGCCCAGTCGCCCGTCGAGAAGATCCTGTTCACCGGCTCCCCCCCGGTCGGGAGGGTGGTGGCGAGGGCGTGCGTGTCGCGCGAGAAGGAGGTCGCGCTCGAGCTCGGTGGCAAGGACGCGATGCTGGTGCTCGCCGACGCCCACCTGCCGCGGGCGATCGCGGGGGCGCTGTGGGCGGGGTGCGCCGGCGCCGGCGCCGCGCGCGGGTCGATCGAGCGCGTGTACGTGGCCCGCGAGGTGTACGACCGCTTCCTCTCAGGCCTCGTGCGGGCCGCCGAGGCGATCAAGGTCGGCGACCCCGCCGATCCACTCGTGCAGCTCGGCCCGCTGGCCTCGGCGCGGCGAGCCGAGCGCCTGGAGGAGCTCGTCCAGGAGGCGATCGCCCAGGGCGCCCGCCGCCACTGCGGCGGCCCGGTGAGCCCACCCGGGTGCGACGCGGGCGCCTTCTACGCACCGGCCGTGATCAGCGGAGTGCGCTCGGACATGCGCATCATGCGCGAGCCCCTCGACGGCCCCGTGCTGCCCGTGATGCCGGTCGAGAGCATCGACCAGGCGATCGCGATGGCCAACGACAGCGTGTTCGGCCTCGGCGCCTCGATCTGGACCTCCGACCGCTACATGGCGGCCCGCATCGCGCGCGAGCTGCATGCGGGGATGGTGTGGCTCAACGACCACCTCCCGGGGCCAATGGTCGCGCGCGGGCCGTGGGGCGCAGCTGCGGGCGGGGGACTGGGCCGTACGCTCGGACGGGCCGGCCTGCGGGCGTGCGCCCAGGAGAAGCTGATCACGTGGGACCCCCCGCGCCTGCGCAGCGTGTGGTGGGGCCCCTACGACAACTCCGCCACGTCGGCGGCGAGGGCGCTGGCCAGGGTCCACTCCCGGCGCGAGGGCGAGCGTCGCCGCGCGCTCGGCGAAGGCGGTCTGGCCCTCGTGCGGGTCAGCGCCCGCGCGCTGGGGCGAGGCCTGCCGCGCTGAGAGCGCTCGTCAGCGCGCCCTCGGCCGCGGCCTGCCGCGCTGGGCGCGCCCCCGCACGCCCGTCTGAGCCACGGCACGCGCGCCGCCGGGCCCGCCGGGGCGGCGGCGACAGCTACCCTTCTCGGGAGATGCCCGCACAGGCTTATGCAGGGAAGCAGTGCGTCTGCCAGCTGCGCAGGGGCATCTGCGACCAGAGCTGCGTACAGGGGATGCTGGACGTCCCCTTCTACATCGCCTGCCTGAAGCTGAGCGGCCGCCGCTGCGTGGTCGTCGGTGGCGGCGAGGTGGCGCTCGAGAAGGTCGAGGGCCTGCTCGCCTGCGACGGCGAGGTGACGGTGATCGCGCCGCAGGCGCTGCCCGAGCTGCAGGAGTACGCGCGCGAGGGCTCGATCGGCTGGGAGCAGCGCGACTACGCCGGCGCCGCGGACCTCGAGCGCGCCTTCATGGCGATCGCGGCGACCGACGACACCGACGTCAACATCGCCGTGTTCGACGATGCCGAGGCGCGGGCGATGCTCGTCAACGTGGTCGACGTCCCGCCGCTGTGCAACTTCATCCTGCCGGCGATCGTGCGCATCAACCCGCTCGCGATCGCGATCTCCACGGCGGGGGCCTCCCCAGCGCTGGCCAAGCGCATGAAGAGGGAAGTCGAAGACCACTTCGGCGAGCCGTATGCCCGCCTGGCGGTGCTGCTGAGCGAGGCCCGGGGGTGGGCCAAGTCGAGCCTTCCCACCTACCAGCACCGCAAGGAGTTCTTCGAGGCAATCGTCAACGGCGACCCCGACCCGATCGAGCTGCTCGGCGGGGACGACGGCGAGCAGGCGGTGCGCGAGCTGATCGCCCGGGCCCAGCGGGAACGCGCGCCGGAGCTCGCCGGCGCCTAGGGCGCGTGGCGGCGGTCGAGCTCGAGGGGCTCGCTCGACACTACGGCGAGCGGGAGGCGCTGTGGGGCGTCTCGCTGTCGTTGCAGCGAGGACAGACGCTCGTCGTGCTCGGCCCCAACGGCGCCGGCAAGACGACCCTCCTGAGAATCCTGGCGGCACTGCTGCGCCCCCACGCGGGCGAGGTGCGGGTGCTCGACCGGCGCCTGCCCGAGGAGTCGTGGCAGGTGCGCGGCGAGGTGGGCCTGCTCGCCCACGAGCCGATGCTGTACCGCTCCCTCACGGCGGAGGAGAACCTGCGCTTCCACGCCCGGCTGCACGGCGTCCAGGAGCAGCGGGTGGCCGAGCTGCTGGCCGAGCTGTCACTGTCCGAGCGCGCCCACGAGCCGCTGCGCACGCTCTCGCGGGGGATGGTCCAGCGCGTCGCGATCGCGCGGACGGTGCTGCACGAACCCGAGCTGCTGCTGCTCGACGAGCCCTACGCCAACCTCGACCCCGGCGCGCTCGACCTCGTCGACCCGCTGATCGGCCCGGGCAGCGGCCGCACGCGGGTGATGTGCAGCCATGACCCGGCCGGCGCGCTGCGCGAGGCCGACGTGGTGCTGGGGCTGCGCGAGGGCCGGGTGGCCGTGCAGGGAACCCCCGCCGAGGTCTCGGCCGAGGAGCTGGAGGACCTGTACCGGTGAGCGCCCAGCGCGAGAGCCAGGTCGCCGCCGCCCAGCGCGAGAGCCAGGTGGCCGCCGCCCAGCGCGAGAGCCAGGTCGCCGGCGCGTCGCGCGAGGGTGAGCTGTCGCTCGGCGCCGGCGCGCCGGCGGGTGCGCTACGCGCTGGGGAGGGAACGCCCGCGCCCACGGTGCCGCTGCGGCGCGCGGTGGGGGCGCTGCTGCGCAAGGAGCTGCTGGTCGAGCTGCGCACGCTCGAGTCGGTGCCGGGGATGTCGCTGTTCGCGCTGTCGACGTTCGTGGTGTTCCACTTCGCCCTCAACCGCAACAGCGTGGAAGGCGACCTCGCCACCGGTGTCCTGTGGGTGACGCTGCTGTTCGCCTCGCTGCTGGGGGTCAACCGCCTGTTCGTGGCGGACGCCGAGGAAGGGGGGGTGGATGGCTTCCTGCTCGCCCCGGTGGACCGCAGCGCGATGCTGATCGCCAAGGAGCTGACCCTGCTCTGCTACCTGGTCGTGCTGGAGCTGGTGGCGGTGCCGGCGTTCGCGCTGCTGCTGTCGGTGCCGATGGCCCACGCCCTGCCCGACCTGCTGCTCGTGCTCGCGCTGGCGGACGTCGGCGTGGCGGTAGTGGGCACGCTGGTGGCGGCCCTGGCGGTGCAGACGCGGGCGCGGGACCTGCTCGGCCCTCTGCTGGGCCTGCCGCTGCTGGTTCCGATCGTGATAGGGGCCGCCCGCGCGACCTCGCCGCTGCTGGTCGCCGGGCACGCGGGCACCCCCGCAGCGCGTTGGCTGGCGATGCTCGCGCTCTATGATCTGATCTTCGGGCTGATCGCCTACGCCGTGTTCGATTTCCTGCTGGAGGACTAGCCTCAGACATGTATGGCAGGGGCCTGCGGGCCCTCAGCATCTCCACCGTCGTCGCCGTCGTGGCGGCGCTGACGCTGGTCTTCTTCTACGCCCCCCTGGAAGCCGAACAGGGGTTCCTGCAGAAGATCTTCTACCTGCACGTGCCGCTGGCGATCATCGCCCTGTGCGGGTTCGTCGTCGGCGGCCTGTTCGCCATCGGCTACCTGCGCACGCGCGACCAGCGCTGGGACTTCCGCTCCTACGTGGTGATCCACATGAGCCTGATCTTCGCCCTGGCGACGCTGATCACCGGCTCGATCTGGGCGAAGGGATCGTGGGGACACTGGTGGGTGTGGAGCGAGCCGACGCTGGTGTCGTTCCTGATCGTGTTCCTGCTGTACGCCACCTACCAGCCGCTGCGCTTCTCGATCGAGGACCCCGAGCGCCAGGCGCGCTACGCGTCGGTGTTCGCGGTCACCGCCGGGGCGTTCGTGCCCGCGAACTTCATCGCCGTGCGCCTGGCAACCGAATTCCTGCACCCGCGCGTGCTGGGCAGCACCTCCAACCTGCCCGGTTCGATGGCGCTCACCTTCCTCGTCTCGCTGGTGGCGTGGGCGCTGCTGTTCGTGACCCTCTGCAAGTACGAGCTGACCGCCAAGCACACCCGCTTTCAACTCCGCGCGCTGCGCCGTCGCCTGAGCGGTGAACAGGCCAGGGACACGCCGCCGCGCCGCAGCGCCGCGCCGCAGCACCCGGCCGGCACGGCGAAGCTGGGCGCACGCGTGGCCGACGGGGGAGCCTCGACGTGATCGCGCTCGTGGCGGAGCTCCCGGCGCTGCCGCTGCACACGGCCGGCAAGTACGTGGCCGGCGCCTACATCGTCGCGTTCGCGATCGTGCTGATCTACGTGGCGATCATGGCGATCCGCCTCGGGCGCATCGAGAGGGAGCTCGGCGAGCTGCTGGCGCTGACCGAAGACGACCGGCTCTCCGGACGCGGCGCAGGGGACGGCAAGGAGCGTGCCGACGGGTCGCAGGACGTCTCGAACACGCCAAGGGAGTCGGCACCGGCATGAGCGAGCTGCCGGCATGAGCGAGCTGCTGACGCTGGGGGTCTCGCACAAGACCGCCCCTGTGGCGCTGCGCGAGCGGGTCGCGTTCGGCGAACAAGAGGCGGCCGAGTTCCTGAAGGCGATGACCGCCACGGAGCACGTTCGCGAGGGGGTCGTGATCTCGACCTGCAACCGCACCGAGGTGTATCTCGTGGTGAGCGACCCCGTGCAGGCGGAGTCGGAGATGCTGGGCGCGCTCGCGCGCCGCGCCGGCATCCGCCCCACCGAGCTGGCCGGGGCGATCTACTCGCCGCGAAACTGCGACGCCGCCCGCCAGCTGTTCCGCGTGACGTGCGGTCTGGAGTCGATGATCGTGGGCGAGGCCGAGGTCCAGGGCCAGGTGCGCCGCGCCCACGAGGTGGCGATGCGTGCCGGAGCCACCGGCCCGCTCAGCAACCGGCTGTTCGCGGCCGCGCTCACCACCGGCAAGCGCGTGCGCACCGAGACGGCGATCGGGGCGAGTCGCGTGAGCGTGCCCTCGGTCGCGGTCGAGCTCGCGCAGAGCGTGCTCGGCGACCTGGCCGAGCGCCACGTCGTGATCATCGGGGCTGGGGACACCAGCGAGCTCACCGCCCGGGCGCTGTCCGACCAGGGCGCCGGCACGATCTTCGTCGCCAACCGCCACGCCGACCGGGCGCTCAGCCTGGCCCAGCGCTTCGGCGGATCGGTGGTCGGGCTCGAGCAGCTCCCGGAGCAGCTCTTGGAGGCCGACATCGTGGTCGCGTCGACCGCCTCGCCACACCCGATCGTGGGCCGCGAGGAGCTCGAGCTGGTGATGGGCCAGCGTCGCGGCCGGCGGCTGCTGCTGATCGACATCGCGGTCCCGCGCGACATCGACCCCGGCTGCCGCGACCTCGAGGGCGTGAGCCTGTACGACATCGACGACCTGCAGGCGGTCGCGGACCTCAACCTCAGCTCCCGCGCCGAGGAGACCCCGCGGGCGCTCGAGATCGTCGAGGAGGAGATCCGTCGCTTCGCCCGCTGGATGGGCCAGCTCGACGCGCTCCCGACTGTGGCAGCTCTCCACGAGCGCGCCGAAGACATCGTCGATCAGATACTGGCCGAGAATACCGGCCGCTGGGAGGCCGCCTCCCCGCGTGACATCGCACGGGTGGAAGCGATGGCGAGGGCCGTGGCGGCGCGCCTGCTGCACGAGCCGACGATCCGCCTGCGCAGCCTCGGCGGAGAGAGCAGCCACGCGAGCCTGGAGGTGCTGCGCGAGCTGTTCGCCCTGTCCGACGGCCCCGACGCGCAGGCCCCGCCGAAGCAGGACAGCAGCCTCGCCCAGGTGCACGACCTCCGCAAGCGCCGCGAGCGCTGATGCGCCTCGCTACCCGGCGCAGCGCCCTGGCGCTTGCGCAGGCCGAGCTGGTCTCACGGGAACTCGGAGGATGTGAGCTGGTGCCGGTGAGCACCGCCGGCGACCGCGGCGCCCCGGCGCAGGACAAGTCCCGCTGGGTCGACGAGCTCGAGCGGGCACTGCTGGAGGACCGCGCCGACCTCGCCGTGCACTCCGCCAAGGACCTGCCGGGCGAGCTCGCGGACGGTCTCGAGATCGCAGGCGCTCCGCGGCGGGCGGCCCCCGAGGACGTGCTGTGCGGTTCCGAGGGCGTCGAGCAGCTGACGCCCGGTGCGCGGGTCGGGACGAGCAGCCTGCGACGGGTGGCCCAGCTGCGCGCCGCCCGCGAGGACCTCGAGGTGGCCGAGCTGCACGGGAACGTCGACACGCGCCTGGCGCGCCTGGCCGATCCCGCCTTCGAGCTCGACGCGATCGTGCTGGCACGGGCCGGCCTGGAGCGTCTCGGGCGCGGGCACAGCGCCGGCGGATCGCTGGACCCCGGACGCTTCGTTCCGGCCCCCGGACAGGGGACGCTCGCGCTGCAGACGCGCGCCGGGGACGAGCGCGCGGCCGGCGCCGCCCGTGCGATCACCGACGAGGCGACGTTCGCAAGCCTGCTCGCCGAGCGGGGCCTGGCGCGGGAGCTGGAGGCCGACTGCCACACGCCGCTCGGCGCCTGCGCGTTGCCTGTGGATGACGGCGAGCTGCACATGCGCGCGTGGATCGGGCTGCCGGACGGCTCGGCCTGGCTGACCGACGAGCTGTACGGGCCGCTCGCGGATCCCGAGGCGCTCGCGCAGGCCCTCGCCGCGCGGTTGCGCGCGGCCGGGGCGGAGTCGCTGCTGGAGCGTGCCGGCCAGATGGCGGGCGCGTGAGCAGCGAGCCGGTGCACGGCGGCGGGCCTGACACGCCCGGAGGGGAAAGCACGTCCGGCGGGCCTGACACGTCCGGCGGGCGGGTGTACCTCGTCGGCGCGGGGCCCGGTGACCCCGGCCTGATGAGCGCCCGCGCGCTGGAGCTGATCTCGCTGGCCGACGTGATCCTGTACGACCGCCTGATCCCCGACGGAGCCCTCGACGGTGCCGTCGCCGGCGCCGAGCTCGTCTACGTCGGCAAGGAGGGAGGGGGCAGCTCGGCCGACCAGCCGCAGATCGAGCGGCTGATGCTCGAGCACGCCCGCGCCGGGCGGACAGTGGTGCGCCTGAAGGGCGGCGACCCGTTCGTGTTCGGCCGTGGGGGAGAGGAGGCGCTGGCGCTACACGACGCCGGCGTCCCCTTCGAGGTGGTGCCCGCCGTGACGGCCGGGATCGCGGCCCCCGCCTACGCGGGCATTCCCGTCACGCAGCGTGGCATCGCCAGCGCAGTGGCGCTCGTGACCGGCCACGAGGACCCCGCGAAGTCCGAGAGCGACCTCGACTGGGGGGCGCTGGCGGCCTTCCCGGGGACGCTGGTGCTGTACATGGGGGTCGCCCGTATCGAGCAGATCGCCGCCGCCCTGATCGGCGCCGGACGCCCGGCGAGCGAACCGTCGGCGGTCGTGCAGGAAGGCACCCTCCCGGGCCAGCGCACCGTGCGGGCGCCGCTCGGCGAGTTGGCACGGGCGGTCGCCGCGGGGGGCGTGCGGGCACCCGCGGTCACGGTGGTCGGACCGGTCAGCGAGCTCGCGGGCGAGCTCGCCTGGCACGCCGCCGGGCCACTGGCGGGGTGCACGGTGGCGGTCACGCGCGCGCGGGCCCAGGCGAGCGCGATGGCGCGCCGCCTGAGGGCCCTGGGCGCACGCGTGATCGAGGCTCCGGTGATCCGTATCCGCCCCCTCGCCCCGGACCCCGAGGAGTTGGAGCTGTCCGGTTATGACCTGGTGTGCCTCACCAGCCCGAACGGCGTGCACCTGCTGTTCGAGCGGCTCGTCACGGCGGGGATGGACGCGCGCGCGCTGGCCGGCGCGAGAGTGGCGGCGATCGGCCCCGGGACCGCGGCGGCGCTGGCCGATCACGGCATCCGCGCCGACGTCGTCCCCGAGCGCTTCGTGGCCGAGTCGCTGGTGGAGGCGCTCGAGCAGGTGCAGGTGCGCCGGGCGTTGATCGTGCGCGCCGCCCGGGCGCGGGAGGTGCTGCCCGAGGCGCTGCGGGCGCGCGGGGCCGAGGTCGACGTGCTTGCCCTCTACGAGACCGTGGCCGAGCCGCTGTCCGCGCAGGCGCTGGCCGCGGCCCGCGCCGCCGACTACATCACCTTCACCTCCTCCTCGACCGTGAGCTTCTTCATGCAGGCCGCCGGAGGCGAAGCGGGGTTCGCGCCCTCCACGCGCGTGGTCTCGATCGGCCCCGTCACGAGCGCCTCCCTGCGGGAGGCCGGCTTGACCCCTGACGTGGAGGCCGAGAGCCACGACATCGACGGGGTGATCGACGCGATCCTGGCCCACCGCGGATCGTCCGCCTGAGGCGGCGCCGTGTTCATCAGCTTCCTCTCCGACTACGGGCTCGAGGACGAGTTCGTGGGCGTGTGCCATGGCGTGATCGCCCGCCGCTGCCCGGACGCGCGTGTGATCGACGTGAGTCACTCGATACCGCGCCAGGACGTGCTCGCCGGCGCGCTCACGCTGGCGAACGCGGTGGGCTTCCTGCCGGAGGGGGTGGTGCTCGCAATCGTCGACCCCGGAGTGGGCGGCGAGCGCCGAGCGCTGGCGCTGCGCAGCAAACGGGAGGACCGCCTGTTCGTGGGCCCCGACAACGGCCTGCTGATGGCGGCCGTCGAGCGGCTGGGGGGCGTCGCCGAGGCCGTGGACATCGGCGAGTCGCCGGAGCGGCTGCGGCCCACCTCGGGCACGTTCCACGGTCGCGACGTGTTCGCGCCGGTCGCCGCCGCGCTCGCCGCGGGGGAGCCGCTGTGGCGCCTCGGGAAGCCGCTCGGGCCCGAGCAGCTGGCCACCCGACCGCTCCTTCGCCTGGACCTCCCATCGGCGCGGGCGGTCCCCGAGGGGCTGATCGTGCACGTAGTTCACGGCGACACGTACGGCAACCTCGCCCTCGACGCGACACCCGGGCAGCTCTCACAGATCGGCGGCCGCCGGGGAGCCTCGGTCGCCGTGGTGTGCGCCTCCGGGCGCCATGAGGCCGTGCTGACGGACGCGTTCGGCGGGGCCCAGGAGGGAGCGCTGCTGCTGTACGAGGATTCCTGGGGAATGCTCGCGCTGGCGGTCAACCGCGGCTCGGCCGCCGAGCTGCTGCAAGCCGGCCCCGGGACGGAGCTGCTGGTGCACGCGCGATGAGCCCGACCGCCGGATCGGCGCGGGGGAGACCGCGGGGCACGCGCGCGCTCGGAACACCGCGGCTGCACCTGCGGCTGACCGACTCCACCAACTCGCGGGCGCGGGAGCTCGCGGTGGCGGGAGCCCCCCACGGGACGATCGTGACGGCCGCCGAGCAGAGTGCCGGGCGGGGACGCCAGGGGCGCACCTGGTCGGCGCCCGCGGGAAGCTCGTTGCTGCTGTCGGTGCTGCTGCGCGACCCGCCGCAGATGCTCCCTCTGGCCGCTGCCGTGGCGGTCGCAGACGTCGTGGGCGAGGCGGCCCTGATCAAGTGGCCCAACGACGTCGTGGTGGCACAGCCGGCGCCGGGCGCCGAGCAGCCGCCGCCGGCCCCACCGGCGCTTGCGAAGGTCGCGGGGATACTCGTGGAGGGGCGCCTGCAGGAGCGCTGGGCGATACTCGGGATCGGCCTCAACGTGGCCGTGCGGCTCGAGGATCTGCCCGAGGAACTTCGTCAGGGGGGAAGCCGCCCGGCTGCCACGATGGGACGCTCGCCGCAGGAGCTCGAGACCACGCTTGCCGAGCTGCTCGACGCGCTCGAACGGCGGCTGGCCGAGCCCTCGGAGGCAACGCTCGAGCACTGGCGCGGACGCGATGCGCTGCTGGGCCGGGAGGTCGGATGGTCCGGTGGCAGCGGCGTCGCGCGCGGCCTCGACGGCGAGGGACGCCTGATCGTGGAGGAGTCCGCGGGCCGACGCACCACGCTGGCGGCCGGGGAGGTGCACCTGGAGCGGCTCGGGTGAGAGGTTGGTCGCGGCGCGGCTGAGAGGTTGGTCGCGGCGCGGCTGAGGCGCCCGTCCGGGCTCGGGTGAGGGCCCGTCCGTGCACCAATAGGACGACAAAGGGCTAAAGCTCAGGTCGTGACGTGCCGACACGATCTACAGCGACCACAAGGCAAGGATGCGGACCTCCCTTCCCACGGCACCATCAGACGGATCATCGTGGCCGTCTCCGACGCTTCGTGCGTGGGTCTCCCGCGGGGGTGTCGGCCGCCCGCCGCTGGGATCGCAGTCGGGGATGACGCTGATCGAGGTGCTGATCGCGTCGGTGATCACGGCCTTCATCGCGATCGGCACGTTCACCGCCTTCGACGCCGCCGGCAAGAGCAGCGCCGACGACCGCGCACACGCCCAGGGCACGCTGCTCGCCCAGCAGGACCAGGAACGGTTGCGCAGCTTCACGACCACGACCCTCGAGCAGATGGGGACCGTGGAAACCTACCGCGCCGAAAACGGTCTGTGCCTCGAAAAGTCGGGCAGCACCTACACCTACTTCAACGGCGCCAAAAACACCCTCTACTGCGAAAAGGTCACGGGCTTCGCCGGCACCACCTACAAAGGCACACCCTTCACGGTGAGCTCCTCGGCGGCCTACGTTTCCGCCGAAAAAGGCGGCGAAAAAGCAGCCCTGACCTGCGAAAAATCCGGCGGCACGGCCAACTACCTGCAGACGAAGTCGTCGGTTACGTGGCCCCTGCTTAAGAAACGCACCGCCATCAGCCAGACCAGCGTGCTGAACGTCCCGTCCAGCTACGTGCTCGAGGTCAAGGTCATCAACCAGCTCAAAGAACCGGTCGAAGGCGCCACCGTCACCGTCACGGGCGCCCCGAGCACGATCACACCCGCATCCGGGTGCGTGACCTTCGGCGGCCTCGCCAGCGAAACCGTCGAAGTCACCGCGACCAAGGGCAGCTGGGTTGACTACAACGGCAAGTCGCCTACGACAAAAAGCGGCCTCAAACTCTCGACCAGCTCGGTCGTCGAAGAAACACTTCACCTCGCCGAACCGGGCTCGATCGTGGGCGAATTCGAAAGCAACGGCGTGGCCACCGGTATCGAAGCCCCCTCGTGGTTCGTGTTCGAGAACAACATGTCGTCCCCCAACGACTACGTCGCGTCGTCGGGCGCGCCCGAAGCGAAAATCACGCTGAGCAAAGCGTTCCCGTTCGTCCAAAAAGTATCGCCACTTGAATACGAAAACTACCAGGCGTATGCCGGCGAGTGCACGGCGAACAACCCCGAAACCGCAGCCGAAGCCGCCGAAAAACTCAAACCCAAACCGGTGGCGGTGACGCCCGGCGGCAGCTCGAGCGTGAAAATCGAAGCTCCCGCCGTCAACGTGACGGTCAGCGAAGGCACCAAAGCCACGCCGGAATCACTGTTGAAAACGGAAAACGCCTACATCATCAACAAAGAATGCGAAAAAGGGACGGCGCAGAACGTGGTCGGCACCGTCACCTACAAGCACAAAGTGGCCCTGAACAGCGAAGGGCACCTCGAAAACAAGTACAAGTACCAGCCGTTCGCGAAAGAACTCCGCCTGTGCGCCGCGGAGGGCCCAAAAGGCGGGAAATACTACCGCAACTACTTCAAAATCGCCAACCAGAAAAAAGCCGGCACGACTGCCTACAAATTCTATGTGAAGGAAGTCGCCAGCTCTGAAGACACCGGCAAGGAAGAAAGCGCCTCCAAACTCGAATGTCCGTGACCTCCCAGACATCGCTGCCGGCTGTCCTCGCCGCCGAGGACGGCATGACCCTGATCGAGGTGCTGATCGCCACAGTGGCCGGAATCGTCGTGATCCTCGCCCTGTTCGCCACGCTCGAGTTCTCGGTCAAGCAGGAGGCGCGGATCACCGAACGGGTGCAGGCCAGCCGCGGGGGGCGGACCGCGATGACGAACATCGTCGACGGGCTGCACTCCAGCTGCGTGGGCTTCGGAACCTACGCGATCCAGGGCCCGAGCTCGAAACCGACCAGCCCGCTGGCCGAACTCGGGCCCACCGACCTGTGGTTCATCAGCGCCTACGGGAGCTCCTCCAGCTCCAGTGCCGTGCTCGAAAAGGTCTACGAGCACGATGTCCACTGGACCTCCACCGGGAAAAGCAATACCGGCGAAACCGTGGGCACGCTCACCGACTACCGCTTCGAAAGCGTCAAAGGCAGCGGGCCCGCGAGCAAATCCGGCAAGTGGGAATTCCCCGCGCTCGAAACCAAAAACGCCAAAGCCCACGTGCTCGCCACCAACGTGATCCCGCTGACGCTGTCGGGAACCTCGACGATCTTCCAGTACTACAAGTTCACGAGCGCGACCAGCGGCGAACTCATTCAGATCACCGAAAAAATCCCGACAGCCGCCACCAAAAACGAAATCGCCAAGGTCAGCATCAACTTCACGGCCACGTCTGAATCCGGGAACACGTACAAAGGCTACGGGATGGCGCCGTTCAGCGACTCCGTGGTCCTGCGGCTGAACGCGTCCGAAGCGGGCGAAGAAGCGACCAACGAACCATGCACGTGAGATTCCCGATTCTCTCCGTCTCGCGCGCTCGTGTGTCCCTGCACCGGGCCGGCAGCGCCGAGGGCGGCTTCGCGATGATCATCGCGCTGGTGATCCTCGTGATCGCGATGCTGCTGGCGGCAGCCGCCTTCTCCGCCGTGAAGGAAGACTCGAAAAACACTCGCACCTACATCGTCGCGCAGAAGGCCTACGCGGCGGCCCTCGCGGGGATCGAGGAGTTCAAATACGAACTGGGTGCCAACAACAACTACTGGGCGACGTGCCCGAAAACTTCCGCCGCCACCACGGTGCCCGGGACGACGGACGAGGCATACACGTACCGCTTCCTGCACTCCGAAAAACACACCCAGAAAGAATGCGAAGAAAAAAAACAGGCCGCGATGATCGAGACGTCGGGATCCGCGAACGGCACCTTCCGGGTGGAAGCGACGGGGCGGGTGCCGGGCAACTGCGGTGAAAAAGCCCTGACTGAAAAAGGGTTCGCCGAAAACGCGAAAAACAAGTACTGCGTCCGCTCGGTCGTAGCCACCTTCACGCACCCGGGCTTCATCAACTACGTGTTCGTGAGCAACTACGAACTTCTCGATCCCGTCGCGCTCTCGCCCGAACCGAGCGACTGCGAAAACTACTACAACGAACGGCAAGAAAAAAAAGTCAAAGACTGCACTGAAATCATTTGGCGAACCGTCGACAAAATCAACGGCCCGTTCCACACGAACGACTCCGCCGACACGGAAAAAAACGCCCAGTTCGGACGCGAAGGCCACAACGACGCCATCGAGATGAACCAGGGGCATCACAACAGCACGCCGAAAATCAACGGTAGCGGCTACACCGAATCCGCGGGCACGCTGCTGCCTCCGGAAACGGACTCCGAACTGCTCGAATCAGCCGAATCCGGCTACAAGCTCAAAGGCCGAACGGAGATCCAGCTCGAAGAAGGCAGCCCCAACAAAATGAAAGTCACGAAATGGAAAGCCGGCGTGGCGGAATCCGAAACCAAATCCTTCCCGGCCAACGGCGTGGTGTTCGTGGAAGACGGATCCGGTGGATGCTCGGTGAAATACACCCCCTTCGGCTCGAAATACACCGGCGACGCGGAATGCGGCAACGCATACATCAAGGGCAGCTACAGCGAATCGCTGACGATCGGCGCGGCCAACGACCTGATCGTGATCGGCAACACGACGACCACCGGCGGGAGTGGCGGCAGCGAACCCACCGGCACCGCCACCCTCGGCCTGATCGCGACCAACTTCGTGCGGGTCTACCACCCCGTGAAAGAAACCTCCTGCGGAAAAGAAACCTGCAAAAACACCTCTTCGTCGTGCAATGAGACAAACATGACCAAAGCGGAAGCCGAAGCGTTCTCGAAAGAAATGTTCGGCGCCGTGACCGAAGACCTGGTCGTCGACGCGGCGATCCTGAGCACCAAACACTCCTGGATCGTGGACAACTACCTGTGCGGCTCCAGCCTCGGCACGCTGACGGTGTGGGGCTCGATCGCGCAGTTCTGGCGAGGACCCGTGGGCTCGGGCGCCACGCACGGCTTCACGACCAAGAACTACAACTACGACGAACGTCTGGCGACCAACCAGCCGCCGAGCTTCCTGTCGCCGACCACGACCGGCGCCTGGAAAGTCGAGCGCGAGACCGCGCCGCCCGAAAAATAGCCTCCCCGGCTAGAGCTCGCCGTCGAGCGGAGCGAACGCGGCTCCGTCGGCGTGGAAGCCGTTGCGGGCGTCCGCCTGCGCCGCGCTGACGGCGTCGTCGTCGCCCGCCGGGGCGTCGGCCGCGCGAGCCCGCTTGCCGCGTTTGGCCCGAATGCCGTTGGGTGAGGCCGGGGCGCTCGGAGCCTCGTCGGCGCGCGCCTCCGGTCCCCCGTCCGCCGACACTGCCTCGTTGGCGTTGACCTCGTTTCCCGTCGCCTTGTTGACGGTGACCTCGTTTCCGGTCGCCTCGTTGGCGGTCGCGTCTGGGTCGGCGCCCTTCGCGCCCTTGCGCCGGCGGCGTCCGTTGCGTGCGCGGCGCTTGGGGAAGTTTCGCAGCAGCTCCCGGGCGAGCGCAGGGGGCTTGCGGGCCATCCGCGTGCGGGCCCCGCGCAGCGCCTCCTCGGCCTCGGGCGTGTGGGCCAGGGCAGCCGCCAGCAGAGCCGCAGCGAGGCGGCGATCCTGCTTGCGGGCTGCGTGGATCAGCCGGCGGGCGTTGCGGGCATGGGCCCCTCCGGCGGAGTTGACGAGCAGGCCCAGCAGCCGCTTGGTCTCGGGCCAGCGCTGCACGGCGTACTCCTCGTGCACATCGCGGGTGTACTCGGCCAGCCGCCAGATCCACGCGTTGGCCTGATCACGGCGGCCGATGCGGCGCTCCACGAGGGCGCGCAGCATGATCTTGGACGCCTCCTTGCGCTCCTCCCGGGGCCACCCGCCGATGATGTCGATCGCCTCGTCGAAGGAGTCGGGATCGCGCAGGGCGGCGATGTCGGCCAGCGCGCGCAGGCGCAGCTGCGGGTTCTTGTTGCGCTTCACCGCGGTGATCAGGAAGCGGTTCTTGAGCTCTCCGCTGCGGTCGAAGTGGAGCATCGCGCGAGCCCGGCGCCAGCCGCTCGGCGCCACCCGGGCACCCGCCAGGGCGGCCCACAGGTGCTGCTCGCCGTAGTCGAGGTACTCCACCGCGATCCGCCACAGCTCCCGCTCGAAGACCGCGAACCGCCGCTCCTCCTCCGCGCACACGGGCAGCACGCGGCGCTCGACGCGCACGCGCCGGCCACGGCCGCGGCGGACCGGTCCCACCACGATCGCCCCGCCGCGGTACACGTCGCGGTCCAGCAGCGAGTGCAGCGTGACGACGGGGTCGTCGTGCTTGGTGGCGGGGTGGACGAAGTCGACGACCAGCCCCGCCTCCTTGCCGGGGTGGCGGCGGGTGACGCGCCCCACGCGCTGCTGGTAGATGCGCTTGGAGGCGGTGGGAGCGAGGTGCACGCAGACCGTGGCGCGGGGGCTGTTCCAGCCCTCGGCCAGCAGCTGGGCGTTGATCAGCACGTCGATCTCGCCGCGCTCGTAGCGCGCCAGGATCCCGACGAGCTCGCGCTTGGGGGTCTCGCCGGACACCGCCTGCGCCTTGATCCCCTCGGCGCGGAAGGCTTCGGCGAGGTTGTAGGCGTGGCGCACCCCGGCCGCGTACACGACCCCGGGGACGCCGTTGAAGCGCGTCTTGTAGAGATTGGCGACAGCCAGGTTGAAGGGCTGCTGGTCGAGCAGTTTGGCGAGCTCGTCCTGGTCGAACTCGGTGTCCACCTCGCCCCTGCGCAGAGGCACCTTGGCGATCGTCCTGACACCCACCCCCGGGGAGATGCGCACGCACCGCAGCGGCGCGATCACCCCACGCCGGGCCGCGGAGGCGAGGTCGAAGCGAGAGGTCTGGGTGGGGAACAGGTCGGTGACGTGGCGGGCGATGAGGGCGCCCGTGGCGGTCATGCCGATGAAGATCGGGCCGGTCCAGTTGCGGATCGACGCGCTCGTCTTCTCGCCCAGCGCCGTGTGGGCCTCGTCGCAGATGACGATCGTGTAGGCGCTCGAGATCTCGCCCGCGTTGCGCACGAACCACTGGTAGGTCTCGACCGTGACGGGACCATTGGCCGAGTCCTCGCCTTTCAGCAGGGGCCGGCTGATGCGCTTCTTGTAGCCGCGGTCGCGGAGCTCTCCGAGGAACTGGTCGACGAGGTTGCGCCGGTGTGTGAGGATCAGGATGCCGCCCGTCTGGGAGGCCTCCACGAAGCCGAGCGCGGCCACGGTCTTGCCGGCGCCGGTAGCGTGCTCGAACCAGAAGCGCTTGGCGGCGTTGGGGTCCTCGGGCTGGTCGGCCAGCGACTCCTCTTCCTCGCCCTCCTCGACCCAGTCGCGGGGCTCCTCGCCGCCGTCTTGGAGCTCGGGCTCCTCGGCCGCGTCCTCGTCGCCATCGAGATCGGCGCCACCCAACAGCTCCTCCTCGAGCTCGTCCTCTTCCTCTTCCTCCTCGTCGGGGGCGGCCCGGGCGACGGGCCCGAGGTCCTCGTCGTCCTCGTCGTCCTCGTCGTCGAGCTCGTCCTCGTCGTCCTCGTCGAGCTCCTCGTCCTCCTCGGCGTCATCGGCCGCCGCCGGGGACTCCTCGGCGCCGTTGGGGGTGTCCGACTCGTCGAGGCCCAGGATCGCCGCCGACGCGAGCAGGTCGGGCGAGGCCGAGCCGTTGGAGCGTCCGTTCCCGCCGGCGATCTTGCGCTGCTCCTCGGCGAGCAGCGCGGTGAGAGTGCCCGACAGGGCATCCACCTGGTGGGCCGAGAGGATGGTGCCGTCGGTGAGCTTGGGCTCCTCCTCGGAGAGGATCCGTTCGAGCCCCAGCAGCAGCGAGAACTCCCGCCTCCAGGCGGTGGAGGGGCGGGTGCGCTTCGGATCCTCCTCGAGCTCCCCCAGGGCCATGTCGAGGGCCTCCCGCCGCGGGGTCCCCGGGGCGAGCGCCTGGGAGGGGTCCTCCCCCTCGTGCAGGAAGCGCTCACGGACGAGCTTTTCCGCCCGCGCGATGTCGGCAGAACTTGGGATCGACGCGGCCCGTGGGGCCGCTGAGGCTGACTCGGCCATGCGGCTGTGAGTTCGAGACTGGGCCGCGCAGAAAGTGCTTCTTCGGCGCGGCTTGAGTGCGCGACGGTGCACTCCTCGCACCGCCTCCCGGACGCTAACGGAGCATCCGGCTGTGATGAGCACCAGGATATAACACCCGCAGGCGCCGTCCAAGAGGTCTGGCCGGCACCCTGCATCTGCGACGCTGTGACCGATGAGCGTCCGGCGGGTGGCGATCGTGGCGGCTGGCCTGGGGGTGGCGGTGCTCGTGGTGGTGGGGCTGGTGCAGCTGGCCGGCTCGCCCGGCGCGTCGTCCGCGGCGCGGCTCAGCCCGGCGCAGATGCGCTCCGAGTTGGCGGGATCACCGCCACCGCTGGCGGGACTGCACGCACAGGCCGACGAGCTGCTGGGTGGGGGCATGCCGGCCTTGAAGGCGCGCCTGGCGTCCCTCCACGGGCGGGCGGTGGTGATCAACAAGTGGGCATCCTGGTGCGGACCCTGCCGGGGTGAGTTCGGGGTCTTCCAGAGGGTGTCGGCGAAGGATGGTCGCGAGGTGGCCTTCGTCGGGATCGACTCCGGCGACAGCCGCAACGACGCCGCCCGCTTCCTGAGGACCTCGCCGGTGAGCTATCCGAGCTACTTCGACCCCAGCGGGACCATGGGCCTTGCCGTCAGCGACTCGAGCTTCACCCCCGTGACCGTGTTCCACGGGGCCCACGGGGGACTGTTCATCCACCAGGGCCCCTACCGCAGCGACGCGGAACTGGAACGGGACGTGGTGCGATACGGGCTGGACGCCTGAGGGAGGTCGGCGTGCCGGAGCTGCGCATCGATCCCCTCAGCGGGCACCGCACGATCGTGGCGGGAGAGCGGTCGCGGCGGCCCGGGGGTGAGCCCCGGTCCAAACCGGCCGACCCGATCGACCCGCAGAACGATCCCTTCGCGGAGGGGCACGAGGACCGGACCCCGCCGGAGCTTTATGCGCTGCGCGACGAGGGGTCGCCGCCCAACTCCCCCGGCTGGCGGGTGCGGGTTGTGCCGAACCTGTACCCGGCGCTGTCACCGCCCGGCCCCGACGACCCGCACCCCCCGGCGGCCGTGGAGGAGCAGCCCGGAGGGCGGGGCGGAACACCCCAGGAGCTGTTCATCTCGCTGCCGGCCACGGGCGGGCACGAGGTGATCGTCAACGGCCCGGAGTCCGTGACCTCGCTCGCGGAGCTGCCGCGGGAGCAGGTGGTCGAGGCTGTGGCGACGTGGCAGGAGCGGATGCGCACGCACGAGGGCAGCGCCTACGTGCAGCTGATCGTCAACGAGCGTGTGGAGGCGGGTGCCTCGCTGCCCCACACCCACGCCCAGCTGTACGCACTCGACTTCGTGCCCGGTGAGGTGGCGAGGGAGCGGGAGCGCGCGAGCGCCTACACCACGCGCACGATGGGAGGGAGCCTGCTCGGGGACGTGATCGCCGAGGAGGTCAGACGGGGCGAGCGGGTGGTGGCGATCGACGACGAGGCCGTGCTGGTGGCGCCGTGGGCCTCGCGACTGCCCTTCCAGCTGATGCTCGCCCCCCGCCGGCCCCGCCCGCGCTTCGAGGACGGAGGGCCCTCGGGCGCGGCGCTCCTGCACGAGGGCCTGTGCAGGCTGGCCCGGCATCTGGGGTCGAGCCCCCCGCTGAACATGTGGGTGCGCACCGCCCCGCAGGGAGCGGAGGACTTCTGCTGGCGGATCGACGTGATGCCGAGGCTCACCCATCTGGCGGGGCTCGAGCTGTCCACGGGGCTGAGTCTGAACATCGTCTCGCCCGAGCAGGCCGCGGCCGCCCTGCGCGACTGCTGAGGGGCCCGGCAGCTACGCTGGCGCGCGTCGATGGCGCCCGAGGAACGCTTCGTGCCCCGCTTCGCCGCAGAGCCCCCCCAGGAGGGGCTGCCCGGCGGGCGCTGGCACGATCGCCTGGAGCGGGAGCTGCTGACGGCCGCGCTGGCACTCGAGGGGGAGCAGCCCGACATCGGCCAGCCGGGGGAGATCCTGTGGTACCCGGACCGCACGTGGCACGGGCGCACGTACGTGCCCGCCACGGCCCGTACGGAGGGCGGATTCGAGCTGTTCGGCTACGTGCGCTACCTGCCGGCCGACGACGACGGGGAGCCGCGCGAATTCTCCGCGTGGGTGGACTTCACCGACCAGACGGCGGAGCGGAACCCCCAGTGGCGGCTCGACCTCTGCGACGAGGTGATCGGGCGCTGGCGGGGTGAGCAGGGAGCTGTGGCGGCGATGACCCTGATCTGGGGTCACCCGCTCGTCTCGTCCGGGGCCGTGGTGACCGCCGAGCTGGCGGGGCTCGCCGTCGACCAGTGCGAGCTCGTCGAGGAACGCTTCACGATGATCGCCCCCGACGACTACCGCGGGGACCTGCTGGTGGTGAAGCTGTTCGACGGGAAGGGACGTGAGCTGGCCGCCGAGTCGCTGTACGCGGCCGACGACGAGGACGACGAGGAGGAGGGCAGCTAGGGAGCCCGAGCCTCGGGACCCGGGCGGGGCTGGCAGCTAGCCCCCGTGTTCCTCTTTCTTGAACGCGCGTTCTTCGGCTGCTTCTTCGGCCTCCAGCTGCCTTCGCGCCGACACTTCGTTGGCGCTCTTGGACTTGCGCGGGTGCTTGCGGTGGGCCCCGGAGCGGGTCCGCTTGGAGCCCGACCTCGTCGATCCGCCGGTGCCGGACTGGCGTTTGGCTTTCCGCTTCTGCTTGCTCGACCGCTTGGCAGCTTCAGCAGCCGCCGCAGCACGGGTGACCTTCGCCGCTTCTTCCTGTCGTTTCTTCAGGCGGGCCTTTTCGGCGGCTTCGGAGGCCGCGTCGCTGGTGCTTGCCGTCGGCGGGTTGGAGACCTGGGTGGCGGGCTGTGATTCGGCCGCTTCGGCGGAGGTTTCGCCGCCCCCGCCTCCTCCACCGCCGCCACCCCCGCCTTTGCTGCCGGTCAGGCCGCAGCCGGACAGGGCCAGGGCGGCGGCGAGAGCCAGCAGGGGGTAGCGGGCGCGCTGCAGGCGCCCCTTCGCGGATATGCGGGCCATCATTCGATCGTCGCAGTGGGGCTGCTGTGTTTGCGCCGGTTGTTGGAGCCGGAGTTCGTCTGGCGGTGTGAAGGCGGGGTGGCGGCGACGGGGGCTTTCTTGGTCGCCTTCGGCGTGTTGGTGGTCTTCGTCTTGGTGGTGCTCTTCTGCTTCGTCTGGGCGGTCTTCTTGGACGCGTTCTGCGTCTTCTTCTTGGCTTCCGCTTCGGCCTTCGCCTTGGCGGCGGCTTCGAGCTTCTTGACCTTTTCGGAGGCTTCCTTTTCCTTCTTCTTCGCCTTCTTCTCCGCGGATTCTTCCCGTTTCTTGGCGTTGGCGACCGCTTCCTTTTCCTTCTTGGCGGCGTTGTCTTCGGCCGCTTCTTCGCGCTCCTTGGCTTCCAGGGCGGTGAGCACTTCGCGATCTTTGCTGGCTTCGGCGTCTTCGGCGCGCTTCTGTTCGGCTTCTTCGGCGCGTTCGGCGGCGGACGTGGTGGCCGGGCGGTTGTGGTTCTTCAGGTGTGCACCGCAGCCGGTGGCCCCGAGCAGGATGACCACCATCACCACCGCCAGAAGCATCTTCGGGCGGGTCGAGCCGGCCGGCGATCGCGCGCCGGCATCACCCGAGCAGAGCAACCGACGCCACATGAAACCCAAGCTACCAGCAGGTCTTTGGACCCTCAAGGTGCGAACGGGAGGATTCGAGGGCGCCGATGGGGATGCGTGGGACCCGCATAGGGGCATTCGAGACGGCGTAGGCGGGCAGCTCGGCGTCCGGACCGCCGCCCTACGCCCCTGCCGGCTGGGCCTCCGGATGATGAGCGCCGGGCCCTCGGAGGTCCTGCGACACGCGCTCGGCGCTGGCCTGGGCGCGGCGCGTGGTGCTGGCAAGACCCAGCCCGAGCACGGCCACCCCGCAGCCGGCCACGATCCACCAGCCGGCCTCGCTCCCGGCGATGAAGTTGGGGCCGATGAGGCCGGTGGCGCCTGCGGCGATGGCGCCCGAGACGGCGACCCCTAGGGTCTGGCCGACCTGGCGGGAGGTGGAGGCGACGGCGGCCGCAACCCCAGCCTGGGCCGGTGGCATGCCGATGATGGCCGTGTTGGTGATCGGCGGGTTCACCATGCCGAAGCCGGCTCCGAACAACAGGTAGGCGGGGAGCAGGTGGTCCAGCGGGGTGGTGCGCATGATGGAGCTCATGAGGGCCCCGCCGAGGCCAATCCCGATGCCGCCCAGGAGCAGGCCCAGGCGGGGGCCGCGGCGCCCCAGGATGCGCCCCGAGATGGGGGCGAACACGAGCGTGCAGGCGGCGATGGGGAGCGTCAGAAGGCCCGCGTGGAGCGCGGAGAAGCCCCTCACCTCCTGCAGGTAGAGCGTGTTCAGCAGCAGGAAGGCGCCGAGTGCCGCGAAGGCGAGGACGGCGATCGCGCTGGCGCTCGAGAACGGGACGCTGCGGAAGAAGCGCAGTTCGAGCAGCGGCTCGGTGCGGTGGCGCTCATAGGGGATCAGTGCGGCCAGCGAGGCGGCGGAGAGCGCGAACAGGCCGAGCGTCTGCCCGGAGGTCCAGCCGGCTTTGGGGGCCGCGATGATCGCGTAGGTGAGGGAGGCGAGCATCACGATCACCAGCAGCTGCCCGACGGGGTCGAGCCGCCTCGGTTTGGGCGCCCGCGACTCTGGGACGAAGCGTGCCGTGAGGACCACGGCGAGGATGCCGATGGGGACGTTGATCCAGAAGATCGAGCGCCAGCCGATGCCGTCCACCAGCACCCCCCCGAGCACGGGTCCGAGGGCGAGGCTGATGCCGACGGTGGCTCCCCACACCCCGAGCGCCTGGGCCCGCTCGCGCGGGTCGGTGAAGACGTTGCGGATGATCCCCATCGCCACCGGGTTGAGCATCGACCCCCCGACGGCCTGGAGCATCCGGAAGGCGATCAGGAGGCCGAGCGTGGTGGCGACACTGCACAGCAGGGAGGCGACCGTGAAGATGACCAGTCCGGCCTGGAACACCCGCCGGCGCCCGAGTCGATCGCCGGTCGAGCCGCCGAGGATCAAGAGGCTTGCCAGCACCAGGGTGTAGGCGTCGACGACCCACTGAAGGCCCGCGATCCCCGTGTGGAGCTCCCGACCGATCGACGGCAGGGCCACGTTGACGATCGTGTTGTCGAGCCCCACGATCAGGAGGCTCATGCAGCAGATGACGAGGATCAGGCGACGGCGTGCCCGGTCAGGGCCCGCCCCGGCTGCTTCAGACTGGGGTGCGTCCACGACCCCCTAGTTTGCCCGCTCCGACCGGGTTTGCCGGAGCCGGTCGCCGGAGCCGGCCGCGCCGGCGTGGCTGTCGGCCGGGCGCGATCAGTACCTGAACGCGGCGGTGAAGGCGATTTCTTTGACGTTGCTTTCGTTGAAGACCTTCACCTCGATGTATTCGCCCGCGTTGATCGTCACCGTGTGCGATTCGTCGGTGCACGACGTTCCCGTGACCGCACATTTCAGTTCTGTGGCGGTGCCGTTCTTGAGGACCGTGGCGGTGAAGGCGACCGATTCGCTGGCTTCCACCCGAAGGTGGTTTATCGACATGCCACCCCCGGGCACGGGCCCGAACACGATGCCGGAAGTGTTCGTGATGTAGCCGCTGCTGATGCACGCGGCCTTCGTGCCGACGTTCGAAACAGCAAGGCATTCTTCTTTTTTGGTCCCGATTTTGGCACCCTTGGTGCCCCACGTCACGACGGCGGCAGTGGTGCCTTCTTTACCTTCTTTACCTTCTTTGCCTTCTTTGCCTTCTTTGCCTTCTTTACCTTCCGGCCCGGTGGCACCGGTGGCTCCGGTTTCGCCTTTGACGCCGTTTTCCGCCAGCACTTCCCAGAACGTGGGGGTCGTCGACGGTTTGTTGGCTTTGTTGGCCGCTTTGATCGAGATGTAGCTCGTCCCGCTTTCCCGGACGGCGTCGCCTTTGGCGTATTCGGTCCCCGAGGCCCATTCGCCCCGCCAGGTGAGTTCGCCTTTTTCGCCTTTGGCGCCGGTTTCGCCTTTGGTTCCGGTTTCGCCTTTTTCGCCTTTGGCGCCCGTTTCGCCTTTCGCCCCGGTTTCGCCTTTGGCGCCGGTTTCCCCGGTCACGCCCTGTAGTCCTTTTTCGCCTTTTTCGCCTGTCGCGCCTTTTTCGCCCGTGGCGCCTTTTTCGCCTGTCGCGCCTTTTTCGCCCGTAGCGCCCGTAGCCCCAGTCAGACCTTTTTCGCCATTTGCGCCTTTTTCGCCGGTCGCGCCGGTTTTGCCTTCAGCGCCCGTCGCGCCCGTTTCGCCTTTCGAGCCAGTCGCCCCAGTTTTGCCTTCAGCGCCAGTCGCCCCAGTTTCGCCTTTCGCGCCTGTCGCGCCGGTTTTGCCTTCAGCGCCGGTCGCGCCGGTTTCGCCTTTCGCGCCAGTCGCGCCGGCTTTGCCTTCAGCACCAGTCGCCCCAGTTTCGCCTGTCGCGCCTGTCGCGCCGGTTTTGCCTTCGGCGCCGGTCGCCCCGGTTTCGCCTTTGGCGCCCGTTTCGCCTTTGACGCCCTGCGTACCAGTTTCGCCTGTCGCGCCAGTCGCGCCGGTTTTGCCTTCAGCGCCCGTAGCCCCCGTTTCGCCTGTCGCGCCAGTCGCGCCAGTTTTGCCTTCAGCGCCGGTCGCCCCAGTTTCGCCTTTGGCGCCCGTCGCGCCTTCAGCGCCCGTCGCGCCCGTTTCGCCCGTCGCGCCCGTTTCGCCTGTCGCGCCAGTCGCGCCAGTTTTGCCTTCAGCGCCGGTCGCCCCAGTTTCGCCTTTGGCGCCCGTTTCGCCTGTGACGCCCTGTATACCAGTTTCGCCTTTTGCGCCCGTTGCCCCAGTTTTGCCTTCAGCGCCGGTCGCCCCGGTTTCGCCTTTCGCGCCGGTTTCGCCTTCGGCACCAGTCGCGCCCGTCGCGCCCGTTTCGCCCGTCGCGCCGGTTGCGCCCTGTGCGCCTTTTTCGCCGGTTGCTCCCGTGGCGCCCGTTTCACCCCGTTCGCCTTTTTCGCCCGCGGCACCCGTCGGGCCAGTCGCACCACGTTCGCCTTCCAGTCCGTCGGCTCCAGTTGCGCCGTTTTCGCCCGCTACTCCGGCCGCTCCTTCAGGGCCTTCGGGGCCGGTTGCGCCCACCGGGCCCGTCGCACCCGTCACGCCCTGAATCCCGCGTTCGCCCGTTTCGCCTTTCGCCCCGGTGGCGCCCGTTTCGCCCGTCGACCCCGCTTCGCCGCCTTGACCAGTGGCTCCGGTCGCGCCCGTCGCGCCCGTGGGGCCGGTGGCGCCTGTCACACCCTGGATGCCCTGTTCGCCCCGTTCGCCGGTCGCTCCCGCGGAGCCGGTAGCGCCAGCTTCGCCTCTTTCGCCCGTAGCTCCGGTGGCACCGGATTCGCCCTGGGTGCCCGTGGCACCAGAAGCGCCGGCTTCGCCCTGTTCGCCTCTTTCGCCCGTCGCGCCAGAAGCGCCAACTTCGCCGCGTTCGCCGGTGGCGCCAACTTCGCCGCGTTCGCCGGTGGCACCTGTCGCGCCAGCTTCCCCGCGTTCGCCGGTGGCACCCGTCGCGCCGGCTTCGCCGCGTTCGCCAGTGGCGCCTGTCGCTCCGGTTGCACCGTTTTCACCGTTCGCTCCGTTTTTCCCGTTTTTCCCGTTTTCGCCGTTTTCGCCGTTTTCGCCGGTTTTCCCGGTCGCGCCCGTCGCACCGGTGGGCCCTGTGGCGCCGGTCACACCCTGAATGCCCTGTTCGCCCCGTTCGCCGGTCGCGCCCGCGCCTCCGGCGACACCCGTTTCGCCTTTTTCGCCAGTCGCGCCTGAAGCTCCTGTGCCGCCCGCCGCGCCGGCTTCACCGCGTTCGCCCGTCGCGCCGGCGGGACCGGTCGCACCAGTGGGGCCCGTGGCGCCTGTGATTCCCTGCAGGCCTTGTTCGCCTCGTTCGCCCGTGGCGCCGGCGGCTCCGGTAGTGCCCGTGGCCCCGGTGGCGCCCTGTTTCCCTTCAGCGCCTTCGGACCCGGTGGCTCCCGCGGCGCCGGCTTTACCTTCTGCTCCAGCAGGGCCGGTTTCGCCCGTTACGCCCTGTAGTCCCTGCGAGCCCGGAGAGCCCGGAGAGCCCGGAGATCCAGGTGAGCCAGCGGAACCCTGAGGACCCGCCGGACCCTGTGGCCCGGCTGCTCCCTGGGTGCCCGCTGCCCCCTTCGGGCCGGTGGGGCCGGGCGCATTGAGGGTGACCTTGGTTTCGCCCTTCTTGCACTTTGCGCTCTTCGAGACCGCCTTTACGGAGCCGGTCTTCGTGTTGGTGCAGGCGTAAACGGGGCTCGCTGCCTGGGCCAGGGGGACGACGGAGATGAACACCGCGAGCACCGCCGCGCAGATCGACAACGCGAGGGTGAGGGTGTCTGTGACCTTGGATTTGACCATGAACTTCGTGACCGGCAAAACAGCCCCACGCGGCTCACGCCGCCGACCGGTGTCCCCCTTGACTTTCTTATCGGGCATCGGCATTCCGACGGGCTTTCTTGACCGTTGAGCAAGCGAACCCGGGGGAACTACGCAGGTCCCGGACGGGCGCTGGAGCGTCGCCGGAGGGTGAAGGTCGTGATCCATCTGCTCCGCGTCGACGACCGAGACTTCAAGCGCGAGGTTCCGGCCCAACGAATAGACGAATGCCCGAAAGGGGATACTCCGTGTCGTCCTGGGGGACTACACGGGCTGTAGGCTGGCCACCGGCTGATGCCAAGCCCCCCGCCCGCGTCTGAGCGTGAGCCTGCCCGCGCCCCCCACGAGGTGCCCGCTCGTCCGCCCCGACCACGAGGTGACCGCCTGCTTCCGTGGATAGCGGCGGAGCGGGGGATCAGGGCTCTGCTGCTCCTGGTCGTGGGCATCGTGCTGCTCACCCACCTGCACGAGAACTGGGCCCACGACGTGACCTACCTCACGCGGGAAGCGGGCCTCAACCCGAAATCCAACTGGGTCCAACGGATACTCCACGACGCGGCCAAGCTCGACGCCGGCAGAGCGCTCCTGTTTGGGCTCATCGCGCTCGGATATGCCGCCCTCGAGGGCACCGAGGCCTATGGCCTTTGGAATCGGCGCCTGTGGGCCGAGTGGCTCACGGTCCTCGCCACCTCGCTGCTCCTGATACCCGAGGTGTGGGAGCTCACGAAAAGCACCACCCTGCTGAAGGTGGGCGCCCTGATAGTGAATATCGCGATCGTCGCGTACCTACTGACGCGAATTCGCGCGAGACCGGCCGAGGCGGTCGGCGACTAGGGCTCGATCGGGACCGTCCGAGCACAGAAGGCGGGCGGACGCTGCCCCCGTTAGCGTCCGCCCCGCCTGTGCCAACCAGTGAGGGGAACCGGTCGGTTGCCCCAACTATCGCGGCACGGGTGACCCCGGACAATCCAGTTCTGGACAGTGCCGGCGTCCACTTCTGTGTCCCGCGCCGAGCTTGCCGCGCGCCAGCGGCGGGAGCCCGCTCAGCGCTCCTCCGCCGCTACTTGCGCGGACAGGGCGCTTTGAACCCGACTGTGACCGGTTCGGGCACCGTCGGGTAGGCCCCTTCCTTGTCGAAGATGACTTCGGTCTTGATCGAGAAGAAGCCGCTGGCGGGGCACTGCTTGGGGATCGTCCCGTAGTAGACGGGCTTGCCACCCACCATCCGCGCCGACCCGGCCTTGACCTGGATCGACTGGACGACGGCGTAGGGCGCCCCGGTCACCGTGGAGATGAGGGGGATTTCGCTCATCAGCTTGAGCCCGAAGCCTTCCGAGTTCGTGGAGACGTAGTGCCCCTGGGTGAGGATTTCCAGCGACGTGGGTGAGTGGCCGACGGTGAAGAACTCGATCCCTCCACCCGGGGCATAGAACGATTCGATCGTGGTGTTCTCTTCGACGCGGGTCCCGCCGAAGGCGACCACGCCCGTCGCATGCCCGACCGGACCCGCTGCCGAGCCCACCGGGCAGGCTTTCGGGCCTACGAGTTCCAGTTGCGCCGGCGCACACGTCGGAAACCCCTGCGGGTGGAGCGTGGTGCCCTTGGGGAAGTACACGTTGATGCCGATCACCGGAGGGGGAAAGCCGCCGTATTCGGTCCCGGAGATCTTGTAGGTCGCTTCCAGGGCGGCACCGGCGCCCAGGATGTACCCGGTGTGCGAAAACCCGGGGATCGGAACCGGGAGCGCTTTGAACGTGACCTTCGGCGTCGCCCACGCGCATCCGCCCCAGCTCGACAGCGCGCCGGTCAGAACGCCGATCAGCAGAGCGGCGCGGAGGAGCGTGTCTCTGCCGAACGCCTTCGCCACGGTCGCCCGATCATACGGACGGGCAGCCTCGCGAGCGTCAGCACCGGCGTGCCGCAGATCGACGCAGGGGGCGGGCGACCCGGCCACGGTGGCACTTCGCCGAGGCCGAGCCGGCCCCCCGCGGCCTGCCCACCCCCTGCCGTCAGGCGATCTGCATTTCGGTGTTCTCGGCGTCGTGGATCGCCCAGGTGAGCCGCTCCACGAGCTGGGCAGCGGCGTGATCGCTGCTCAGATGAACAGAGCGGACGTCCTCGTCGAGGAGGATCGGCTGAGCTCCGGTACACCGCTGCGGGTCCACGGTGACGATGATCCGTGGCATGACTGGTCCTTTCCGGTCTGGTGGCGCTGGGAGCAAGCCACATCGGCTTGCACACACAGGCTGGCACCTCCCGAAGGAACCCTCATGGGCCGCCGGCACAAGATTCCGGCGGAGCAATTGGACAGCAGGCTCAAACGCCGATTGGGGGCCGGCGCCCAACTGGCTGGCCCCCGATCGGCAAGCGGCGCTATTCGGTGCTCAGCGCCGCTTCTTCTTCCTGCACTGCTTTGAGCGCGCCCGCCTCAGCCGCTTCGGCCGTTTCCAGGGCTTCTTTCGCTTCTTTGGCCGCTTTCTTCAGGTGGGCTTCTTCGCCCTTCACGGTTTCGAGCGCTTTTTTGACGGCTGCCGTGTGGGTCTTCGCCGCAGCTTCCGCCGCCTGGTCGTTGGTGATCGCTTCTTCGTCGGCTTTCACCTTCGCGGCGCCGGCGATTTCGGCGGCTTTGGCTTCGTTGAACGCTTTTTCCGCTTCCTTTTCAGCTTCGACCGCTTCCTGCAATTCTGCGCGTTCTTCTTCGAGGTAGCCTTCCAATTCGACGATGTATTCCTTGTCTAGCTGGACTTCTTCTTCGTCGAATTCGAGTTCTTCTTTCAGTTCTTGGTTGTGCGGTTTTTTCTTCAGAGCCGCTTCGACTTCTTTCAGTTCTTCTTCGGCGATCGCGAGTTCTTCTTCAGCTTCCACCACTTCGGCTTCCGCGATTTCGACGAAGAACTCTTCGATTTCGACTCTTTCGATGGCTTCCTGGAATTCAGCCAGCGCTTCGCCCGTTTTCACCGGCAACCCGGCGTTTTCCGCTTCCGCCTGAGGCAACGCTGCTTCCGCGGCTTCGAGCGCGGCTTCGGCTTCGTGTTCGGCTTTTTCCGCATTCGCAAGTTCTTCTTCCGCTTTGCCGATCCCTTCTTCTTTGGCCTTGGCCGTGTTGAACGCGGCCTTGGCGGCGGCGGTTGTTTCTTCGGCTTTCGTGAGGGCCGCCTTCAGCGAGGTGAGTTTTGCCGACGGTTTCACTTCGGCGCCGAGTTCATTGGAGGCCAGTTCTTTCCCGGCCGCCGAAACGTGTGCGACGTTGCTGTAGCTGGGCGCGTCTCCGGGGTGGGCCCGGTGGGTGCAGGTGTAAGCGGTTGACGCTCCCACGGCGAGGCTCTGGTCGCCCGCGGGCTGGATGCCCGCGCACTTGGAGTCGCTTACGCCAGCGAGTTTGAGCGCCACGCTGCCCGTGTTGGTGACGGTGATCAGGTATTCCAGTTTCTTCCCTGCTTCGACGGACAGTTTTGATGTGCCGTATGAGGCTTCACCCGCGACCCGCTGTTCCAGCTTGACTTCAAAGTTCGGCATTTTGATTTCAACTTCGACCGTGTTCGACGTTTTCGATTCTTTGTTCGCTTCGATCGACCCCGAGGCCAAATACGGGTTTTCATCCGCCCCCGTCAACACGTGTTCACAACTGAACGTCTCAGATTCCCCAGCTTTCAACGCC
>DATJXX010000044.1:0-23870 GCA_035499875.1 Solirubrobacteraceae bacterium | reverse complement strand
GGATCGGAATCCGCTCCTGCATCGGGCCTCCGGTGACAGTTATACGACCATGGGGGGCAGGTGGCAATGCAGCCGCGGGCGAGGTGGCCCGGTTAGCCGTCCGGGCGACGGGTAACGATCCATCACACGATGCTGCTCGTGAAGCCGATGTTCGCCGTGGAGCTCGAAAGACGGGACCGCGGCGCCGGAGCGGCCACCGACGTCGGCGCCGGGGCCGAACACGGCTCGCCGGCGTGCGTGCTCGAGTGGCATGGCCTTGCCCCCGACCGCGATGCCGCCCTCCGGAGCGCCGCGAGCGCCTGGGAAGACCGCTACGGCGAGCCCGTGTCGGCGTGCAGAGCCGTGGTGCGCGAGATCAGAGGCGACTGAGCCTCCGCAGCTGCACGTCCGCCGTCGTGGCGGTGCCAGCCGTGCGTCCTGGCGCCTCCTCGCAGCTCCAGTAGAAATTCGTGTGTGCGATCACGTCGGCGGGTGGCGGTGCGCCCCAGCGTGAGCAGTCCTCGGTGGTGTGGGCGTCGCTTACCAGCAGCGTGTCGTACCCCCGCATAAGGGCTCCGTGGAGAGTGGCACGAACGCAGGCGTCCGTCTGGGCACCCGCGACAACGAGCCTCCCGGCTCGGAGGTCCGCGAGAACGCTCTCCAAGGTTGTCTCTTCGAACGAGTCGCCGTAGCGCTTCTCGACGAGCGGCTCATCGTCGTGTCGCTCCAGCTCCGGAACGATGCGCCAGCCGTCGGTCCCGACCTTCAACGTCTCGCTCTGATGCTGGATCCATACGACGGGAACCTGCTCCTGCCGAGACCGCTCCACGAGGCTCGCGATGTTCGCGACGACGGCATCACGTTCGTGCGCTTCTACGACGACGTCGTTCTGGACATCGACCACGAGCAGCGCGGTCTGGGGTCGGTCGTCGAGTGTCGTCACGGACACCCTCAGGTTAGCCCGAGTCCGGCTCTGCGTCGCGCCGGGGTACCGGGACCGCATGTGTGCCTGGCGCTCGCACTTACCGCCCGTAAATGCCCGAACGGCCAAGGGCGGTGCGGTACGGCGAGGGCACACGGCGGAGCTCCTGGGGGCGATGACTCACGACAGTCCGACTTGCCCGTTGCCACGATCCGCGCGCATGTCGAGTCGTCGCTGAATATTCACCGTGAGCACGACTGAAACGATCAATCCCAGAAACAAACCGATGAGCCCGAGACGCCACCAGGCGTAGGACGCGCCTTCGGCGACGGGACTGCACGCACAGGAGACGCTTGGGTCTCGCGCGTCATAGACGACGTGGATGCGCTCGTCCGGCCTCAACGTGCTGGGGTTGGGTGGGCCCGCGGCTGAACTCGATTCGAAGCGCTTGCCATCGGCGGTGTACGAGTAGAACACCATGTCGTGGTTCGACGGTTCGGTGCGCGTGACGGTCCCCTTGACGACTACCCCGTGTTCCTGAAGTCGGGAGTAGAAGCCTCGATTGGGCTGTTCCGCCACAGAGAGGATCAGGGCCAATATCGCACTGCAGAGAATCCACGTCGGGAAGAACAGGCTTGCGCGAATGCTGGACGGCCAGGGCCGCATGACATCCTAGATTTCGACATCAGATCGGAGTTGCCTGAGTTTCGCGGGAACCTCCTAACGCCTAGCGTCACCGGCACGCGGAGGGCGATGCGCACCCTCGCTCGCGTTTTGCTCGACACCCGGTTGAAGGTACCCACGGGCACGGATCTCTCTCGCTCTGCTCGATAACGCGCAACCGGTCAAGCGCGGAGTTTCACGCTTGGCAGTCGACAGCGACGGCCAGTGCGGCGCATATCTCGCGCATCCGAGCGTCGGCGATTCGTCCGAGTCGCTCAACGAGCACCGCGAGCGAGACGCTCTCCACGGAATCAAGGTTCACCGCCGATCGTTGTGGAACAGGGTCATCGCCGGGCTCGAGAACGACCTCGCTCGGGAGTGATCGAATGTTGGTCGTGCAGGGTGCGACCAGCGCCCGGCGAAGGCGCGGAATCACGGCGTCACGTGACAGCACGACGACTGGGCGGCGGCCCACCTCCGGCAGCTCGCACCACCAGATCTCGCCTCGTCCGGGATCAGAGCTCACGACGTACCGGCGGCACGTCGGAAGGACGCCAAGTCGCCCCAGGCATCCGGTTCGTCGAGCGGTTGGCGATCGTATGCGGCGTAGCTCGCGTCTATCTCCGCGGCGCGTTCCAGAGATAGAAGGGCGTGGAGCGCCTCATCCACGAGAGCCGCATCCGTCGCCCCGGAACGCAGCTGGCGCGCTTGGCCGAGGAGCCCAGCATCAACGGTCGTGCTCAAGCGTGTGCGACTCATGCCATCAGTATGCCACGTCCTCATGATGGGCCAGTGCCACGCAGCGTCGGCTCACGGGTTCCGTCCGGCTCGATAATGCCCGAGCGGTGGAGGGGTCTCGGGAATGCGCGAGCCGGCCGGTAACTGCACGACGGCCACCGTGCGAACGGTCTCCACACCGCTCGTTGCGCTGCTCGATAATGCACGTTATGTCAACTAGAAACGTGAGGGCCTGGACGGGGCCCACGGGCGGCGTCACGCCCGCCTCCCCCGTCTGATCTCGACTACTCGGGGCCTCGTGGGCCCCCGCCGCTTCGTCGCCGCCCGAGCGCTCGTCCGACGAACGCCGCCAGCATCGCCAGAATCGCCCAGAACGCCGCCTGCGCCACCGCCGACCCGACGGATTCGCCCGTGACCACGAACACGACGGCGAGGAAGAGGAACACGCTCCAAGCCACGACGGCACCTCGCATCGGAGGCGACAGCCGTGCGAGCCACCCGCTCAGGCGCTTGAGAGCTCGGCCCACTACGAACGCGCCGCTCGGATCGGCGCGCGGCTGCCGGTCATCACGCATGGAGCCCTGGGGCCGTGGACCGATTCGAGGAACTTGAGTTCCTGTTCCGGTTTTGTTTCGGTGGCGCCGAGTGTTCCGGCGTGGAATTCGGTCATCGAACAGCTCCGCCAACCCGGCAAGGGGCTTCCATCGTATGTCAGAGGCTAGGGTGCCCGCTCTCGCCGGCGGGGTCGCGCGCGCCCCGGCGCTCCTGTTGTGAACGTGGATAGCATCTGCCCCCCCTCAGACCGACCCGGGAGGACCGAAAACATGGCAAACACGCTGTACACGGCCAAGGCCCACGTCACGGGTGGCCGCGTGGAGGGTCACGGCCGCACCAGCGACGGCGTTCTGGAGGTCGATCTGAGGATTCCCTCCGAGATGGGTGGCCCGGGTGGCGGGACCAACCCCGAGGAGCTGTTCGCCGTCGGGTACGCGGCGTGCTTCGAGGGCGCGCTGAGTGTCGTCGGGCGCCGCATGAAGGCGGAGGTGGGCGATGTCGGCATCGACTCGTCGGTATCACTGCTTCCCGACGGTCAGGGCGGCTTCAAGCTCGAAGTCGGCCTCGACGTGAGCCTCCCGTCGGTGGAGGATGCAGACACCGCCAAGCAGCTCGTCAGCGCCGCCCACAAGGTGTGCCCCTACTCGAACGCCACCCGCGGCAACATCGAGGTCGCGCTAACGGCAAACGGCCAGCCGGTCGACTAGCTCCAGCCCCGACCGCCCGGTTCGCGGCGCGGGCCCGCGGTCAGCGGCCCAGGGTGCGACCGAAGTCCCGCGCCCGCGCCTGGAACGAGCCGATCATCTCGCGGACCTGGGCCAGCCCGCCGCGGAGCTCGGGGTCGCCGACCTCGACCGGCAACATCGAGTCCTGCAGGGTGGCCAGCGCGGTGTCCGCCTCCTGCACCTCTCTCGCAGCGTCATCCAGGAAAGCTTTGACCCCGCGACCGGGAGCCCCCCGGACCGCGGGCGCGAAGTCGCCCTCGGGCAGCTCATAGCGCCTGGCGAACTCGCCGTGCGTGCGGCGGACCCGGCCGTAGGCGGTCTGGACGGGCGAGAACAGCTCGTCTTCCAGCCGTTCGGCTGTGGCGTCGTCGAGCAGCTCGAATGCCTCGCTCAGATCCGACAGGGCGACCGACAGGTGATCGGCGGCTCGCGCGATCTCGTGGAGCAGCTCCCGTCGGGCGTCAGCGGAGATGTAAGGCACGCCCTCAACCCTAGAGCGCCAACGCCCCCGCCCGCCTCAGTACGTCGTCGAGCATCTCGGGGGTCAGCTTTCCCGTGAAGGTGTTCTGCTGGCTCGGGTGGAAGCTGCCGATCAGCGTCAACGGCCGGCCCTCGTACTCAGCGCCGTGACCGAACTTCGGCTTTGGTCGCGGCACGGACGCCGGCGGATCGCTGATCGCGGCATTCAGGCGCAGCGCGGCGTCCCATGCGAACGCGCCGAGGCACACCACCACTCGCAGGTTCCTGAGAAAGCGCAGTTCCGCGACGCTCCAGGGCAGGCACGTATCCCGCTCCTCGGGCGTCGGCCGGTTCGCCGGCGGAGCACAGCGGACCGCCGCCGTGATCCACACGCCCTCGAGTCGCAGGCCGTCACGCCGGTCGCTCGAGGTCGGCTGGTTCGCGTAGCCGCACCGCCACAGGGAGGCGAACAGGAAGTCTCCCGAGCGGTCGCCCGTGAACATCCTCCCTGTCCTGTTGGCACCGTGCGCGGCGGGCGCCAGTCCGAACAGGAGGATGCTGGCCGTGGGGTCTCCGAAACCGGGAACGGGCCTGCCCCAGTACTGCTGGTCTGCGAACGCAGCCCGCCGTTCCCGGGCGACCTGCTCGCGCCATGCGACCAGCCGCGGGCAGCGCGTGCACCCCTCCAACTGGTCCTGGAGCACGTCGATCGTCGGTTGCCCTTGCGTAGCCACGGGCTGGTAGTACCATCGCAATCGGGATGCCCCTGTGGCTGTGGATACTAATCCTGGCGGCAATCATCAAACTGCCGATCGCCGCACTGATGCTCTGGATCCCGTTCCGCGACGACGCCGCCATGCGGGCACCCGAGGGCACAGACTCCGGTGAAGACGACGGCGGCTCGAGGGCTCTCCCGGCGGGGCCACTCGACCCTCATCCACGTGGTCCCCTCCCCCACCTCCCGCGCCGCGGCCCCCATGGATCGCCGGCGCCCGCCTCGCCACCCCGCGTACGGCGGAGCTTCACGCCAAAGCGCACCGCCCCCACGCACGGCTGAGGCCGTTCAGCAGTCTGCCGAGGCCTCAGCGGTTTCGCTTGCGCTGCTGGCGCGCGGCCTTGGCTTTCGCGCGGCGCTTGCGCATCATCACGGCCGGGTCACGGCCGCCGGCGCGCGCTTCCCCGAGATCCGCGTCGGTGGCAGGCGCCACCCGGCGCGCGTCCCGTGCGATCACGTAGCCGATCCCGCTCAGCAGGATCACGGCCACGACGATCGCGATCAGGATCGTTTTCTGGTTGTTGCTGGTGCTGCCTTCCGAGGTGCTGGACGTGCTCGTGGTGCTCGTCGCCGCGGTGCCTTCTTCCCCCGTTTCGGTTTCGGCGAGTTCCTGGAGGGAGCTCCCGCCGACGGATCCCGCCGCCACAGCAGCGGGTGCGAACGTCGCCCCCGATGCCGCCAGGGCGAGCACCAGCACCGCTCCCCATGCGAGAAGCCTTCCCCTAACCGCGATCGGCGTCACACGCGCCACCCGGCGAGGATAGCGCCTCACACGTGCCCGGATTGCACGCCGGATGACGGCCCGCCCGCGACCGGGAGCCCGCGTCGCCGGTGCGCCCCGCTGGCTCCGGCGGGCACCATAGAATGACGCTCCATGGCACCCAAACAACGCCAGGTTCGCGTCGAACAGAGGGGCGGCATCGAGGCCATCCAGGCGCTCGAGCAGCGCTCGGACGAGGAGCTCGAGGCCGAGACCAAATACAAGGCCGCGGCTCTTGCGATCCTCGGCGCACGTGCCTCGGAGCGATTCGACGCCGACGCCGCGCGGAGCTACTTCCAGCGCGCCATCGCAGCCGCCCGCCCCCAGGAGCGGATGCAGATCCGCCGCATGGCCGATGCATCGCTTGCACTCGCCGAACGCCGGGCCGGCGACCTGAAGACGGCGGTCGAGCGCCTAGGCCAGGCGCCTCCGAGCCGCCGCCAGCTCTTCGCCCTGCGAGCCATGGGGCTGCTGGTTCCGCCCTCCTCGGCGGGGATCCTCGCGCGCATCAGGGGGATCCTTCTGATCATCGTGCTGATCATCGTGCTGCTCGCCATCGGTCTCGGGATCGTGGAGCTGATCTCGCTGCCCTTCGGGGGCATCGGACTCGCCCCCGGGGTGCTCCTGGGGCTGTTCGTGGTGATCGCGGCGCTCGCGATAGTCGCGGCCGTCGGACGCCGGCGGCGCGCCCGGGCGAAGGCTGCAGCGGCCTCGGGCTGAGTCCCGTCCCGCCGCCGCCCCGGTCCCCCGCGGCGAGACCCGCAATACGCTCCATGCAGCACGTGCCAGCTTCCGTTCGTCTGATCGTCAACCCATCCGCCGGGGGTGGCAGGGCGGCCCGCGTCGCCCCCGCCGCCGAAGGCGCTCTGCGCCGGCTCGGCGTCGCGGTCGAGCGCTTCGACACCCGCGATCTCGACCACGCTCGCGAGCTCGCCCGCGACGGCGCCGGGGCCGGCGAGGTGGTCGTGGCCCTGAGCGGCGACGGCATGATCGGTGCGATCGCGGACTCGCTCAGAGACTTCCCTGGGGCCGTGATGGGCGTGATCCCCGGCGGGCGCGGCAACGACCTCGCGCGGGTCCTCGGGATCCCCGACCAGCCGGAGGAGGCGGCCGCCGTGATCGCAACGGGGAACGCCCGCCCGATCGACCTCGGCCTGGTGGACGACGGCTCCGGCGACCCGAGGGCGTTCGTCGGGATCGCGTCCGTCGGCTTCGACAGCGAAGCCAATCGCGTGGCCAACGAAGCCCCCTCGTGGCTCGGAGGTGCCGTGTACCTGTACGGCGCGCTGCGTGCCCTGCTCGCGTGGAAGCCTGCCCGCTTCGAGCTCGAGCTGGACCCGCCGGGTCGCAAGGTCAGCGTCACCGCCTACACCGTCGGCGCCGCCAACTCACAGTGCTACGGCGGCGGCATGCGGGCCGCGCCCGAGGCTCTTCTCGACGACGGCATGCTCGAGGTGGTCGTGCTCGAAAGCGTCGGCAAGCTCGCCTTCCTCACCCGCATCATCCCCAAGGTCTTCAAGGGCGAGCACGTCAACGAGCCCGGCGTCAGCGCCTTCCGCGCCCGCGAGGTCGCGATCAGCTGCGAGCGCCCGTTCGAGATGTACGCCGACGGGGACCCGATCGGGAAACTGCCGCTGCGGGTACGCGCCCTCGAGGGCCCCGTGCAGATGCTCGTTCCGGCAGCGGGCGGCCCGTACCCGGCGTTCGCCCAGCCCACCTACGTCGGCGCCGAGCAGGGCGCCCCGGAGAACGGCTGATGGAAGCCGCCCTCGGTGCCAAGCTGGCGCTCGCGCGCACGGTCGGGACGCTCTCACGTTGGCGCGGCGGCGGCGCCACGAGCGCTCCGGGGAGGGTCCTGATGCGCCTGCAGCCCGACGCCATCCGCACCCTCGGGGGCCGCCTGGCCCGGGGCAGCGCCCTGATCTCGGCCACGAACGGCAAGACGACCACGGCTGCGATGGCTGCGGCGATCCTGCGCCGGGCGGGTGTGGGTCTCGTCCACAACCAGGCGGGCGCCAACATGGCGGGCGGGGTCGCGACGGCGCTGCTCGGCGCGGCCGGTGCCCGCGGAGGGATTGAGGGCGAGCTCGGCCTGTTCGAGGTCGACGAGCTGTGGCTGGCTGCGGTGGCCGACGAGCTCTCACCGCGCGCGATCGTGCTGTCCAACCTGTTCCGTGACCAGCTGGACCGCTACGGCGAGCTCGAGCGGATCGCCGAGAGCTGGGAGGAGGTGCTCGGCGCGTGCTCCACGTGCCCCGTCCTGAACGCCGACGACCCGCTCGTCGCCGATCTCGGGCGCGAGCATCCCCAGACCCTGTACTTCGGCGTCGAGGACGACTCGCTGGCGCTGCCGGGGATGTCCCACGCGGCGGACGCCAAGCACTGCCGCCGCTGCGGAGCGCCCTACGCCTTCGACGCCGTCTACCTCGGGCACCTCGGCCACTACCACTGCGACAGCTGCGGCCAGCGACGCCCGACGCCCGCGCTCACCGCCACCGAGGTCACCCTGCACGGCGTCCGCACCTCGGAGTTCACGCTGGGCACGCCCGACGGCGAGGTCCGCGTGAGGCTCAACCTCCCCGGCCTCTACAACGTCTACAACGCGCTCGCTGCGACCGCCCTGGCGACCGCGCTCGAGGTGCCGCTGGCGGCGGTGGCGGACGGGCTCGGCGACGTGCGCCCCGCATTCGGTCGTGCCGAGAGCGTAACCCTCTCCCCCACCCCGCCCAGCAACGGCTCCGCCGCTGCACCCGGTCCGCGCGAGCTGCGGATCCTGCTCGTGAAGAACCCCGCCGGCGCGAACGAGGTCCTGCGCACGCTCACGCTCGAGTCTGGCCGCCACGACCTGCTGGGCGTGCTCAACGACAACATCGCCGACGGCCGCGACGTGTCCTGGATCTGGGATGCCGACTTCGAGCTGCTCGCCGGGCGCATCCGCACCGTCACCTGCAGCGGCACCCGAGCGCCCGACCTGGCCGTGCGCATGAAGTACGCGGGCGTGGACCCCGGCGCCATCCACGTCGAGCCCGACCTTTCCACGGCGCTTGCCCGTGCCGCGGCCGACCGACCCGATCCCGACACGCCCCTGTACGCGCTCCCGACCTACACCGCGATGTTGTCCCTGCGGGAGCTGCTGGTCGCGCGCGGAGAGGCGAGCAGCTCGTGGTGAGGACGGCCTCCCTGCAGCGCACAGCGACCCGGACCCGCCCGATCGTGGTGTGGCACGACCTCGAGTGCGGGCTGTACAACGCCGACCTCGAGCTGTGGCGCGAGCTCGCGCAGGCGCACGCCGCGGGCGAGAAGCCGATCCTCGAGGTCGGCGCCGGGACGGGCCGCGTCAGCCTCGACCTCGCCCGACACGGTCATTCCGTGACCGCCCTGGAGCGCGACCCGGTCCTGCTCCACGCCCTGGCCGAGCGTGCCGCCGGTCTCGAGGTGGAGGCGGTCGGGGGCGACGCCCGCGCCTTCAAACTGATTCGCAGCGACTACGCCCTCGCGCTCGTGCCGATGCAGACCGTGCAGCTGATGGGCGGCCCCGCCGGGCGGCTCGCGTTCCTACGCGCCGTACGCGCCCACATGCGCGACGGTGGCGTGCTCGCGGTGGCGCTCGTGGAGGAGATCGAGCCATTCGACGCCGACCGCGAAGCGCTCGACCTCGAGCCCGAGCTGGCCCGCCACGAAGGCCTCGTGTACAGCAGCCGTCCCACGCGCGTGAGCGTCGGCCGCCGGCGCATCCGGATCGAGCTCGAACGCAGGGTCGAGCCGGCCGACCGGCAGGCGGGCGCCGGAGAGCGCGCCGATCAGGAGGCCGAGCGCGAGGTGATCCAGCTCGACCGGCTCACCCCGGAGCGCCTTCAGCGGGAGGCTGCACGGGTCGGCCTAAGGGCGCTCGAGGTACGGGCCGTCGCCCCCACCGAGCTGCACACAGCCAGCGCGGTGGTGATCCTCGGTGTCTGACGGGTCCCTCGTCATGGACGCATCGCCGCAGGCCGGGCGCCCGACGCTGCGCGTGTGTGCGCTGTATCCCGACCTGATGAACATCTACGCCGACCGCGGCAACCTGCTCGTGCTCGAGCGCCGCTGTCGCTGGCGGGGTATCGGCTTCCGGCTGCAGGCCAGCGGACTCGGCGAGGAGCTCGACGGAGAGCAGCACGACCTCTTCTACATCGGCGGCGGTCAGGACCGCGACCAGCAGTTGTGCGCCGCCGACCTGATCGCCAGAAAGCGAGCGGGCCTCCACGCCGCCGCTCGCCGCGGCGCGGTGATCCTCGGTGTGTGCGGCGGCTACCAGCTGCTCGGCCACTCCTACACGCTGGGCTCGGAGGAGATCGACGGCGTTTCCCTGCTCGATGTCCGCACGGTCAGAAGCGATCAGCCGCGCCTGATCGGCAACGTGGCGATCACCGCCGCCGTGCAGGTCGGGACCGACGGCGACGGCGAACGCGTGCTCGCCGGGTTCGAGAACCATGCCGGGCACACTCGCCTCGGCTCCGGCCAGCAACCCCTCGGAAGGGTTCTGCGTGGTCACGGCAACGACGGCTCCTCCGGCCTCGAGGGTGCCATCAGCGGCAACACGCTCGGCACCTACCTGCACGGCCCGCTGCTGCCGAAGAACGCGTGGTTCGCGGACTGGCTGATCGCGCGCGCGCTCTGCATCGACCCGGACGAGCTCGACCCGCTCGATGACGCCCTCGAGGACGCCACCCACCTGAGCGCCCGCCGGGCGGCCGGGGTCTGAGCTCGCGGGCCGGCGCGACACATCTCGCGCAAACTGCGTCCCCGGGAGGCACGAGACACACCGCGGGCGCCGGAGCTCGGCCTATGATCGGGCGTCTTGGAGCTGTCCGAGTACCAGCAGCGCTCCCGGCGCACCGCCATGTATCCGCGCGAGGCCGGGCTCTCCTACCCGACGCTCGGCCTCACCGGGGAGGCCGGCGAGGTGGCCGAGCAGATCAAGAAGTCGATCCGCGACGACGGCGGGGAGCTCACCCCCGAGCGCCGCGCCAAGCTGGCGAAGGAGCTGGGTGACGTCCTGTGGTACCTGGCCCAGCTCGCCACCGAGCTCGAGCTCGACCTCGACGAGGTGGCCGAGGCGAACCTGCTGAAGCTGCGCTCGCGACAGCTTCGCGGCGTGCTGTCGGGCAGCGGCGACGAGCGTTAGGCGATCGCGAAACGTGCCAGCCGGTCGGCCAGGTGGGCCGGCACCAGCGCACGCACGCGCACGCCCTCGGCGGTGTCCTCGCGTGCGAGCTCCCCGGCGACTTCGTGCAGCTCCGCCAGCGACGCGCCGTCGGTGTAGGGGACCAGCAGCTCCACCGCGCGCAGCGTGTGGGCCAGTTCACTCTCGATGCGCTCGCCGAGCTCCTGCAGCCCCTCCCCGGTCGTGCCGCTGACGAGCACCGCCTTCGGATAGCGCAGGCGCACGTCCTCGCGGGACTCGGCGTCGAGCAGGTCGGCCTTGTTGAGAACAAGCAGCCGCGGCCCGTCGGTGGCGCCGATCTCCTCGAGCGTCGTCTCGACCGCCTGCTTCATCATCTCGAGCTGCTCGCGGGGCGCCGACGCGTCGATCACGTGCAGCAGCAGCTGCGCGCGCCGGGTTTCCTCGAGCGTCGCCGCGAACGCGTCGACCAGCTGGTGGGGAAGCTTGCTGATGAAGCCGACGGTGTCTGTGAGCAGGTACGGACGACCCGACAGGCGCAGCGTGCGGGTCGTCGGGTCGAGCGTGTGGAACAGGCGATCGCGCACGCTCACCTCGGCGCCCGTGAGCGCGTTGAGCAGCGTCGACTTGCCGGCGTTCGTGTAGCCGACCAGGGCCACCGTCGGCAGCGCCGCCCGCTCGCGCTCGGCTCGCTGCACCGCGCGTGTCCCCTTGACGTGCTCCAGGCGTCTGCGCAAGGCCGCGATCCGGTCCCGGGCGAGACGGCGGTCGGTCTCGATCTGGGTCTCGCCGGGGCCCCTCGTGCCGATCCCGCCGCCCAGGCGCTCGAGGTGGCTCCACAGGCCCCGCATGCGGGCGAGGTTGTACTCGAGCTGTGCCAGCTCGACCTGGAGCTTGCCCTCGGCGGTGCCGGCGTGGGAGGCGAAGATGTCGAGGATCACCGTCGTGCGGTCGACCACCGGCAGCCCCAGCGCCTGCTCGAGGTTGCGCTCCTGGCGAGCGGTCAGCTCGTCGTCGCAGGCGATCAGGTTGGCGCCCGCCTCACGCGCCAGCTCGCGCGTCTCCGCGAGCTTGCCTCCGCCGAGATAGGTGTCGGGATGCGGCCGCTCGCGACGCTGGATCAGCTCACCGACGACGGCCACGCCCGCCGTCCGCAACAGCTCGGCGAGCTCGCTCAGGTCCTCGTCGGCGCTCGGCGCCGCAGCGATGCAGAAGGCCCTCTGGCGTGCGCGCTGAGTGGGCTGTGACCCGTTGCGCTCTCCCCGCACACGCGTCGCGTCCCCATCACCGCGACCGTTGTGACTCGAATCCATCCACGTATAAGTCTAGGACCTCATCACGACTGCGCCCAGCGTGTCCAACCGCGACTAGGCCCGCAGCGCGCCCAGCCGCTGGATCGCCTCGAGCAGGCGCTCGTCGGGGGTGGTCAGCGAGATGCGGAACCACCCCTCCCCAGCGGGCCCGTAGATCGCCCCCGGCGAGAGCACCACGGCGGCCTCCTCGAGCACGTGCTCGCAGTAGGCGGCCGAGCTCTGGTAACCGGCGGGGATCGGCGCCCACACGTAGATCGTCGCGTGCGGCGGCTGCACCTCCACGCCGATCTCCCGCAGCGCGTCGCAGACCTGGTCGCGGCGGCGCTTGTAGATCGTGTTCATCGACGCGACCTCCTCGTCGGCCTCCGGAGACAGGGCGGCCACCCCGGCGAGCTGAACGGCCTCGAACAGGCCGGAGTCGACGTTCGTCTTCAGGCGCCAGTACGTCTCCAGCGCCTCCGCGTTGCCGACCGCCACCGCACACCGCCAGCCGGTCATGTTGTAGCCCTTGGAGAGCGAGAACACCTCGATCCCGACGTCCTTGGCCCCTTGCGTCGCCAGGAACGAGGGCGCGGTGTAGCCGTCGAAGGTGGTCTCCGAGTACGCGCTGTCGTGGACCACGAGGATGTCGTGCTCCCACGCGAACTCCACGACCCGGTCGAAGAAGTTCTCGGGCACGATCGCACCCGTGGGGTTGTTCGGATAGTTGAGGTACATCAGCTGCGCGCGCTTGGCGACGTCGGCGTCGATGCCGTCGAGGTCGGGCACGAACCCGAGCTCGGGCTCGAGCGCCATCAGCACCGGCTCCGCACCGGCGAGCCATGGGCCACCGGTGTAGACCGGGTAGCCGGGGTCGGCTGCCAGCGCGTAGTCGCCGGGGTCAAGGAAGGCGAGATTGAGGTTGAAGATCGCCTCCTTGGCGCCGATCGCCGGGATGATCTCCCGGTCGGGGTCGAGGATCACGTCGAAGCGCCGCTCGTAGAAGTCGCGCACCGCTTCCCTGAAGTCCTCGCGCCCGCGGTTGCTCGGGTAGCGATGCGTTTCGGGCTCGGTGACGGCCTCCTGCATCGCCTCCACGATCAGCGGTGGTGTGGGCCGGTCCGGGTCGCCGATGCCGAGGCTGATGACGTCCACCCCCGCCTCGCGCTTGGCGGCGATCTTGCGCTCGAGCTGGGCGAACGCGTACGGCGGGATGCGCTCCAGGCGCTTACTCGGTCTCATGCAGCTCCTTTACCAGGTCCTCGCTGAGCACGCCCGCGAACACGGGTCGGGCCCAGCCCGTCAACGTCACCTGCAGATCCTCCCCAACCTCCACCTCGAGCTCCCCCCCGTCGAGCGACACGACGACGATCGTGCCCCCCGGCCGCGGCGGCTCGTCTTCGACGTATGCGATCGCGGCACCGCTCGCGCCGGTCCCCGAGGACAACGTCTCTCCCACGCCGCGCTCGAAGATGCGCGCACGGATCCTCGCCGGCCGGCCGTCGTCGCCGGTGCCCGCGAGCTCGGTGTACCACGACACGTTGGTGCGGTTGGGGAAACGCGGGTCGTCGCAGATTGGCGGGCCGACTACGCCCAGTCGCAGCTGCTCGAGCTCCTCGGGTGAGCCGATCCGGATCGAGCACTGCGGGTTGCCGATCGAGACGTGGCGGAAGTCCCACCGGTGGCCGTCGACGCTGACCTGTCCGCGTCCGTCGGGAGGGCCGCCGGGGAAGTCTTCGGATGCGAGGCTCGCGACCCCCATGTCGACCGAGCAGGTGTCGGGTCCGGTGATCGTCGGGCGGATCCTGCCCGCGGGGGTGCCGATCGAGAACGTGTCCGCGTCGGTCCAGCCGCGGTGGCGCAGGTACAGGATCGCCTCGCGTGCGCCGTTGCCCGACAGCTCGGCCTCCGAGCCGTCGGGGTTGAAGATCCGCAGGTCGGCGACGTCCTGGGGCTCCGCCGGCTCGGACAGCAGCAGGATCCCGTCCGACCCCACACCGAAATGCGGGTCGCAGATGCGACGCACCCGCGCCGGGCTGAGCGCGAACGGGAGCTCCGAGCGCTCGACGATCAGATAGTCGTTGCCCAGTGCCTGCCACTTCTCGAATCGCATGGCCGGCAGGAGTCTATGTACGGGGCGCTTGCTCGCGGCCGACCCGCTCGAGGATCTCCCCGGCGACGCTGTCGGGGGTGCGGCCGGCGACGTCGATCGGCTCCAGGTCGGGCAGCTTGCGCATCCACGTGAGCTGTCGCTTGGCGTAGTTGCGGGTGCGCTGCTTCATGCGCTCGACGTCCCCTTCGAGCAGCTCCTGGTACCCGAGGGCTCGCCGCGCGGTCTGCGAGGCTCCGGCCGAGTTGGCCCGCAGCACCTCCTCGCGCGCCCCCCGAGCGAGCATCTCCTCGACGCGCTCGTCGATCGCCCGGTAGAGCTCGGTGCGCTCCATCGTCAACCCCACGAGCAGGGTTGGATGGCGCAGATCCCGGCTCCAGAGCTGCGAGGGGCCGTCCGGCGGCTCGAGCTCGCCGAGGTCGTACAGCTCCAGTGACCTCACGATCCGCTGTCGGTCGTTGGGGTCGATCTCGGCCGCCGCCCACGGCGCGCGTTCGGTCAGCATCGCGTGCAGGGGCCCGGGCCCACGGCGCTCGAGCTCGGCCTGCCAGCGCTCGCGGACGCCTTCCGGCGGGGGCGGACGCAGGTCCAGCTCGGCGAGCGCCGCACGCAGATACAGGCCGGTGCCGCCCACGACGATCGGGCGGCGGCCGGCCGCGAGCAGGTCGTCGATCTCGGCGTGGGCGAGCTGTGCGTACTGGCCCGCGCTGAAGCTGGCGTCGAGCGGCACCAGCGACACGAGCCGGTGCTCCAGCAGCGCCTGCTCGGCCGGCGAAGCGACACCGGTGAGGGTCTCCAGGCCCGCGTACACCTGCAGCGCGTCCGCCGACACCGCCACGGGATCCTCGCCACGGGCCCGCAGCAGACGGGCGAGCGCAACCGCCACGGCGGTCTTGCCGACGCCCGTCGGGCCGAACAGCGCGATCACGAGCACCTCACTAGGCTCACAGGTCGTGCAGATCGAGGGCTCGCACGTGCTGATCACAGGCGCCAGCGGAGGACTGGGCCAGGCCGTCGCCCACGCGCTCGCGGCGCGGGGTGCCCGGCTGACGCTCACCTCACGACGCGCCGAGCTGCTCGAGGACCTCGCGGGCGAGCTGGGCGCCGCCGTGATCGTCGCGGATCTCTCTTCAAGCGAGGATGTGGTTCGCCTGGCGGCGGAGGCGAGCGGGACCGACGTGCTCGTGGCCAACGCGGGCATCCCGGCGGCCGGCCGGCTCGAGTCCTTCACCGTGGAGCAGGTCGACCGCGTGATCGACGTCAACCTGCGCTCGGCGATCGTGCTCACGCACGCGCTGCTGCCGGGGATGTTCGAACGCCGCCGCGGTCACCTGGTGTTCATGTCCTCGATCGCGGGCAAGACCACGGTGCCGGGCGACCCCCTCTACCACGCCACCAAGTACGGCCTACGCGGGTTCTCGGCCGCGATGCGGATGGACCTGCACGGCACGGGGGTGAGCAGCTCGTGCATCTTCCCCGGCTTCATCCGCGACGCGGGGATCTTCGCCGACTCGGGCGTGAAGCTGCCGCCGGGCGTCGGCACGCGCACCCCCGAGGACGTGGGCCGGGCCGTCGTAAGCGCGATCGAGCGGGATCGCGGCGAAATCGAGGTGGCGACATTCTCACAGCGCGCGGGCGCCCGCGTGGCCGGTCTGGCTCCGGACCTCTCGGCGGCGATGGTGCGTCGCAGCGGCGGGCCCCGGATCGCCCGCGAAATGGACGCGGCGCTTCGCGACAAACGCTGAGCGCGGCCGTACGCTCGAGGTTCACAGCGTGGTCAACAGCTCCACGTGGTCACCGTCGCAGATCGCGAGGATGCCAGCGTCGAAGGTGACGAGATGCACGTTGCGTCGCCTGGCCAACGTCAGCAGATGCGCATCGGTCACCTGGCGGTGACCGGCGATGACCGGTACGTCGTCGTCGCTCAAGGACACGTCATCGACGAGAAAGCGATGGCCCGGAGCGGCGCGCAGCCCTGAGAGCACTTCACGTGCCGCGGCGACGCCGATCGCGGACGGCAGGACCTTGGGATTGGACGACACTCTGACGAAGCCGCTCTCCGTGAGCGGGCACGTCGCCCATCCGGCCGGGCCGTTCGCCGCGAACCAGGCACGCATCCGCGCGTGATGCACATGTGAATCCCAAGCAAGCGCTACGAGTGCGTTGACGTCGAGGAGCGCCACGCGTCGCTCAATCCTCGTCGAGCGCTCGTCGCACCATCTCCGGCGTGATCGGAGGCGTACCTGCTGGTACGCGGATGACCGGCAGAGCATCCTCGGCGTCCACTCGCGCCGGCGTCAGGCCTCTGCGGGCCAGCTCGGAGATCACGGAGCCGAGCGAGCGGTGCTCGCCGGCCGCCAGCTCGCGAGCAGCCAAGACCACGTCCTCATCGATGTTCAGCGTCGTGCGCAAAGCTGATTGATGCTAGCGCATCACCGCATCAATGCTCAGAACAGCGTCGGCTGCAGCTCCAGCGCGGGCTCCTGTGCGGGCTCATCCTCGGCGATGTGGCCGCTCAGCCGGAAGGAGCTGCTCCTGCCCTTGCGGCGCACCAGCTCGGCGAGCCGATCGCGCTCCTTCGGGGGGGCGTAGGCGCTCCTCTTGTAGAGGTCGCGGTAGCGCTCGACCAGCTCGGGCCTGGCCTCCTTCAGCCATCCCATGAACACCTGGCGCACCTCTCCGCGCAGGTGCAGGGCGATGCCGTTGATGTTGGTGGCGCCGGCTTCGTGCGCCTTCTCCAGCAGCGGCTCGATCTGCCGCGGCGAGTCGTTGATGCCGGGCATCAGCGGTGCGACCAGCACGCCGGTGGGGATGCCGGCGCGGTTGAGCTCCGCGACGGCCTCCAGCCGCGCCTTCGGGTGCGGGGTGTGCGGCTCTGTTTCGCGCCACGCCTTCTCGTCCAGTGTGGGAATCGACAGGCACGCGCTGAAGCTTGCTCGCGCGGCGATTTCCAGCATCAGGTCGAGGTCGCGCAGCAGCAGCGGGGACTTCGTCAGCACCGAGCAGGGGTTGGCGGCGTCGCGCAGCGCTTCCCAGATGCCGACCATCAGGCGGTAGCGCTTCTCGACCCACTGGTAGGGGTCGGTGTTCGTCCCCAGCGCGACGTGTTCCCGCTTCCAGGACGGACGAGCGAGCTCCGCGCGCAGCACCTCGGGGGCGTTGACCTTGACGACGATCTCCCGCTCGAAGTCGCGGCCGGCGTTGAAGTTCAGGTAGGTGTGGGTCGGGCGGGCAAAGCAGTTGTGGCTCACCACGCCGTTCGCGATGAAGTCGCCTGTCCCGGTCGTTATGTCGATCAGCGGGACGCTCTCGCCCAAGGGCTCCACCGACACGACGCCGAGCGATGTTCTGGTCTTCGTCGCCGAACCGCCCGTCTGCGCCGGCTGTTCAGCGAGGCCCCCCGAAGCCACGAGGTCGTCGACGGCGGTCAGACGAGGTCTTTGCTCCGGCCCATCCTCCGCAGCTGCCACGTACCTCCATCCGCGCTGGGTGAGGAACCGATGGTCGCCGCTTGCGACGAGGTCGGTGCCGTCCTCGAGAAGCACGCGATATGCGGGCTTGACCGTCGACCACTTTGCCATCACTCTCGTCGCGACGAGTCGTCTGCCCCTTCCCTGGCGGGCCGTCCCACAGATGTCCTCGCCCACGTCGACGTCTGAGATCGGCTTGGTCGAACCGTCTGCGAGCAGGAGCTCCGTGTCCGGCCCTAGGCAGTACCTGCAGGCGTGCGTACAGCCCCGGTACACGTTGATCGACCACCGGAACGGCATCCGGGACTTCTCGGGCACTCGGTTGAGGACCGATTTGGAGTGCACCTCGTAGAAGCGCATGTCGAGCGCCTCGGGTGCGTCGAATCTGCGGACGGAGGCGGGATCGCGATATCCCGGCAGCGACCTCTGCTCCCGAGCCTCGTCAGTCAGACCGTCCCAGCGCACGAACATATGTTCGCATAGGACCCGGACGCGTGCCCGCGGCAGCGACGCGACTCGCCGCCCGCGACGGACGGTCAGAACTCGATCACGCTGCGGATGCCGTCCTTGGCCTCCATCAGCTCGAACCCCCGGTTGACGTCGTCGAGGGTGATGCGGTGGGAGATGAAGGGGTCGACGTCGATGTCGCCGGCGAGGTAGCGGCTCACCAGCGCCGGCACGTCTTCCCTGCCCTTGAGGCCGCCGAAGGACGACCCGCACACCCGCCTGCCGGTGATCAGCAGCCGCGGCACGACGTCGAGGGTCTCTCCCTTCCCGGCGACCCCGCACACAGTGCACAGCCCCCACCCCATCCGCGCCGCCTCCAGCGCCTGGCGCATCACGTTCACGTTGCCTGTCGCCTCGAAGGTGTAGTCGGCGCCGAAGCCGCCGGTCATCTCGAGGATCGTCTCGACGGTGTCCTCCCCCCCGGCCAGCAGGTCGGTGGCGCCCTGGCCGCGGGCGAGCTCGAGCCGCTCGGGGGCGAGGTCCACGCAGATGATCCGCTCGGCTCCCTGCAGCCTGGCTCCCGCGACGGCGCCGAGGCCGACCATCCCGGCGCCGAACACGGCGCAGGTCGAGCCGGCGCGCACGGCGGCCGTCTTCATCGCCGCGCCGAGGCCGGTGGACAGGCCGCACGCGAACAGGCACGCCCGGTCCAGGGGCGCCTCGGGGTCGATGCGCGCGAGCGCGATCTCCGGCATCACGGTGTATTCGGCGAACGTGGAGGTCCCCATGAAATGCCTCAGCGGCTCCCCGCCGCGCGAGAGCCTGCTGGTGCCGTCGGGCAGGTAGCCGAGGTTCTGCTGCTCGCGGATCGCCAGGCACAGGTTCGTGAGGGGGCTGCGGCAGTGCACGCACTCGCCGCACTGCGGCGAGAACAACGTCACCACGTGATCGCCCTCCGACACGAGCGTCACGTCCGGCCCGCACCGCTCCACCACCCCGGCGCCCTCGTGCCCGAGGACCGTCGGGGCGTAGCCGGAGGGGTCGGTCCCGGAGGCCGTGTACATGTCGGTGTGGCACACCCCGCACGCCACGAGACGCACGAGCACCTCCCGCGGGCCGGGGTCGGCGAGCTCGACGTCACCCACGACCAGCGGGCTCCCGAACTCCTCGAGGACCGCCGCCCGGATCTTCATCGGGCTGCGCGCGCCGCCAGCGACTCCTCGCCCGCGAGCGTCTGGCTCGTGGCCGCGTGGATCTCCACCTCGGCCAGCTCCCCGGCGGCGGCGAGCCCGCTGAAGTTGACCACCTTGTTGTGGCGGGTGCGGCCGCGGAGCTTCTCCGGGTCGGTGCGCGAGGGGCCCTCCACGAGCACCTCCACGGTCCTTCCCACGAACCGTTGCGCCCGTTCGTGCGCCCTGCGCTGCACGATCTCCACGAGGCGCTGCATGCGCTCGACCTTGACCGGATGCGGGACGATCCCGTCGCTGATGTCGGCAGCGGCGGTCCCGCGGCGGGCGGAGAACAGGAACGTGAAGGCACTGTCGAAGCCCACCTCCTCGACGACCTCAAGGGTCTCGCCGAAGTCGTCCTCGGTCTCTCCGGGGAAGCCCACGATGATGTCCGTGCTGAGCGCCGCGTCGGGGACGTGCTCGCGGATCAGCCCGACGCGGTCCAGGTAGCGCTGCCGGTCATACGTGCGGCGCATCGCCTTCAGCACGCGGCTGGAGCCCGACTGCAGCGGCAGGTGGATGTGCTCGCACACGCTGTCGAGTTCGGCGTGGGCACGGATCACGTCCTCGCGCATGTCCTTCGGGTGGGGGCTCGTGTAGCGGATGCGCTCGATCCCCTCGATCTCGTCGATCGCCGCGAGCAGCCCGGCGAAGCTGGGCTTGCCCGGCGGCATACCGGCCACGGCGCCCGGGCCCGGCCGCCCCGGAGCCGGCAGGTCACGGCCGTAGGAGTTGACGTTCTGGCCGAGCAGCGTCACCTCGAGGACACCCTCGGCGGCCATCGCCCGGACCTCGTCGACGAGCTCCTGCGGCGGGCGGCTTACCTCGCGGCCGCGGGTCGAGGGGACGATGCAGTAGGAGCACACGCAGTTGCATCCCACGCTGATCTGCAGCCAGCCCTGGTACGGACGCTTCCGTCTGGCGGGCAGGTGGCCCGTGAAGCCCTCGAACTCGAAGTAGCCCTGCGCCGTCAGCGAGTCGCTGGTGAGGAACTCGGCCAGCCCGTGCACCTGCCCCGGCCCGAAGGCCACGTCCACGAACGGGAACCGCTCGAACACCTCCTCCTTGACCGACTGCGCCCAGCAGCCCCCGACGCCCACGAGCTTGCGCGGGGATTCCCGCTTCAGGCGACGGGCCTCCCCCAGGTGCGCGATGAAGCGGCTGTCGGCCGACTCCCTGATCGAGCACGTGTTGAACAGGATCAGGTCCGCGTCCCCGCGCTCGGGCGTCTCGCGGTAGCCGAGCGCCTCGAGCATCCCCTTCATCCGCTCGGAGTCATGCTCGTTCATCTGGCAGCCGAACGTGGTGAGGTGGAACGTCCCCATGTCAGCGACAGGGTAGAGCGAGTTGGCCGCGTCGGCCGAGACGGACCGGGGCAGGCGCTACCGGCTGCGCGGACTCGTCATTGCAGCAGCGACAGGAACTCCACGAGGGCTTCGAACCTCTTCCTCGGCAGGTTGCGGAATGACGGCATCGGCGCCTTCGCATCGATCAGCGCACGAGCGATCTGCGTGCCCGTGAGCTTCGAGCCGATGTGGGTGAGGTCGGGGCCCGGCCCCGGGTTACCGGCTTCGCCTATGCGGTGGCAGGCGAGGCACCCCGAGCTCGTCGCCACGGCACTGCCGGCTTCGAACTCCGCCAGCCGCTCGCCGCCTGACTGCACGACCGAAGGAGGCGGCTGCAGGAGCAGTGCGGGCGGGCCGGACGCGGCCACGACAAGTCCGAGCTCGGTTGCGGCCGTGCGAACGAGTGGGATCAGAGCGCCGTCGAGCACGCGACCCGCCCGTTCGCGAAGCCGTTGCACGTGACGCCGGAGCGCCCGTGCCCGGGGCCCCTCGTACGGCCTGAGCATGTGCCAGATCCTTTCCAGGCCGGGGCCGCCTTCGGTCGCTTCGTACCGCTTCAGGAAGCGGGTGGTACTCGCGGGGACGCTCTTGTAGCCGCCCGCGGCCCAGGTCTCGAGGTCGCCGCACAGGTCAGGGAGCCGAAGGGCTCCGGTGGCGGCTTCGGCGCGTGCCTGATGGTGGACGAGCACGGTAAGCCTGTGTCTGCGCCAGCTCAGTCTCGAGAGCGCACGTGCGGCCAGCCGGGCCAACGACAGGTCGGGGCTCAGGTATGCCACGACGACCGCGTCGAAGGTCTCTTCGCGCAGCCGCTCGACGGCGGTGCCGCCGTCGAGCACCCGGGAGTCCGCGCTGCCGGCCACCCCGGGGCATTCCGCGGCGAGGCGTCCTACGAGTTCCTCACCGGCCTGCTGCTCGCGATGCGAGTTGGCGATCAGGGCGCCGAAGAGCGCCACCTCGGTCTGCAGGTAGGTCCAGGTCGCGCGGGCATCGCGCGGGTGGGTCCTCGCGGCTGCCGAGGGCAGCGACGACGCCAGCCATCCGGCGAGCGCGAGCGGGGCCACCGCGCCCGCGAGCAGCATCAGTCGCGTTCCCCGCCGCCTCAGCACCGGCGGAGTATCCTCGTTTTCCAGACCGCCCCGATGAGCACGGTCGAGTCCCCCACCCAAACCGACGCCGTCGCGCGGTACTGCGCCGCCTCGAGCGCGAACGACCTCGACGGGATGCTGGCGACCCTCGCCCCCGACGTGGAGCTGATCTCTCCCCTCTCCGCCACGGCGATCATCCGCGGCAAGGACGACCTGCGCGTGCTGCTCGGCGCGATCTACTCGAGCCTCAGGGGCCTGCACTGGGGTCCCCCCATCTCGAACGGCTCGACCGTCGTTGCCGTCGGCAGCTCCCGCATCGCCGGCCTGCGGCTCGACGACGCGATGATCTTCGAGCTGGGGCCCGACGGGAGCATCGTTCGCATACGTCCCCACCTGCGGCCCTGGCTCGCCACCACGATCCTCGCGCTGGTCCTGGGTGTGAAGCTCGCACCCCATTACGACGTGATGCTGCGCGCGGCCCGAGCGGGGACCGCCGCGCAAGGCACGTCCTAGGGGCTACGCCGCCGCGACGGCCGGACGTCCCTGGGGGCTACGCCGCCGCGACGGCCGGTTCGCTGGCGATCGGAGGCTCCGCCTCGTCCTTGTTGCGCTCGATCGCGGTCACCGTGGTCCTGCTCATGCCCAGCGCCTCATAGATCTTGTCCTCGATCTCCCCGGCCACTTCGGGGTTCTCGTCGAGGTGGGCCTTGGCGTTGCCGCGGCCCTGTCCGAGACGGTCGCTCCCGTAGGAGAAGAACGACCCCGACTTGGACACGATGTTGTGCTCGAGGCCGAGGTCGATCAGGCACCCCGAGGTCGAGATGCCCTTGCCGAACTCGATGTCGAACTCGGCCTGGCGGAAGGGCGCCGCGAGCTTGTTCTTGACGACCTTCACCCGCACCCGGTTGCCGACCGCCTCGGTGCCGTCCTTGAGTGTCTCGATGCGGCGGATGTCCAGGCGCTGGGAGGCGTAGAACTTCAGCGCCCGCCCGCCGGGCTGGGTCTCGGGCGAGCCGAACATGACGCCCACCTTTTCCCGGATCTGGTTGGTGAGGATGCAGAGCGTGTTGGTGCGGTTGAGGTTCCCAGCCAGCTTGCGCATCGCCTGGGACATCATGCGCGCCTGCGCGCCGACCGTCTGGTCGCCCATCTGGCCCTCGAGCTCCACTCTCGGGGTGAGCGCCGCGACCGAGTCGATCGCCACCACGTCCACGGCCCCGGAGCGCACGAGCATGTCGGCGATCTCGAGCGCCTGCTCTCCGTAGTCCGGCTGGGAGACGAGCAGCTCGTCGATGTCCACACCGATCTCCTTCGCGTACAGCGGGTCCATCGCGTGCTCTGCGTCGATGAACGCGCACACCCCTCCGAGCTTCTGTGCCTCGGACAGCACGTGGTAGATCAGCGTCGTCTTACCCGAGGACTCCGGGCCGTACAGCTCGACGATCCGTCCGCGGGGGACCCCGCCGATGCCGAGCGCGAGGTCCAGCGACAGCGCCCCGGTGGGGATCGCTTCGCAGCGCACCTGCGCGCCCTCGTCGCCCATCCTCATGACGGTCCCCTTGCCGAACTCGCGCTCGATCTGTGTGAGCGCGCCCTGGAGGGCGGCATCCCGCGCCTTGGCGGCCTTCTCCTGGTCAGTCACGGGCATGGCGATAGTCCTCCGGGTCGGATTGGGAGCGCGCACTGTACTGCCCTCCCCGGACGGAATTCGCTCCCAAAAAGCGGCACCAGCAAGCCGCAAACGAGGCTCTAGGAGATGACCTCGCTCGACCCCCGCAGGGGGATCCCCGTCATGCGCAGGCGCAGCGTGGAGCCCTTCGTCACCTGCAGGCTGAAGGTCGACCTGGACGGACCCACGAAGATCGTGAAGGAGGCCGTGTAGCCGCCGGCCCCGTTGACCCTGGCGCTCCCGACCCCGTGGAATTCGCGCCCCGAGCCCGTCACCGTGCAGCTCGCGCTGGTCAGGGCGCTCAGCCGCACCACGCCCACCGGCGGGTAGGTGATCGTCGTCTGCAGGGACTGCCTGCTCGAGAGCGAGGTCGAGAGCTGGTTCGAGAGGCGCCCGCGGAGCACCGAGACGCTCATCGTCCCCGCACCCCCGACACGGGTGCACCTGGCCGGAGGGGGCGGCGGCGGAGGTTTCGGTGGTTCTTCCCC
>DATJXX010000043.1:0-21001 GCA_035499875.1 Solirubrobacteraceae bacterium | reverse complement strand
ATCCCCTGCGATGCGCCGACGTATGCGTTCGGCGGCCCCACCGCTCCACCGATACATGCTCGCGCAGCTGGCTGTCGATGGAGTGCTCGTCGGGCTCGCGTACTACCTCGCCTTCCAGCTGCGCTTCAACAGCGGCCCTCCGCGCTACTACGCGCACCTGCGCGAAGACACGATCTGGTGGGTGATCGCGTTCAGCGTGGTGGTGCTGGTGCTGTTCCGCGTCTACCAGCGCCGTTACCGCTTCGCCGGGCAGCGCGACTACGAGACGCTGGTCAAGGCGGTGATCGTGATCGTGCTGCTGACCGCCGTCGCGATCGAGGTTCTGCGCCCGGTGGACCGCTACCCGCACCACAGCACCGTGGCGGTCGTGCTTCCCAACGGCGTGATCGTGCTCTTCTTACTGCTCGCGGTCGTGTTCCTGGTCGGCCTGCGGGCGATCGTGCGCAGCGTCTACGAGCGCCGGCCCCTGGCGGCCTTCCGCGGCGAGCGCCGGGGCCAGCGGTCGGTCCTGATCGCGGGTGCCGGGGAGGGCGGGCGGATGGTCGTCCGCGAGATCCTCCGCAACCGCGAGCTCGGCCTCTCGCCGGTCGGGTTCCTCGACGACGATCCCAGCAAGCGCGGGCTGCGGATCGACGGGGTGCCGGTGCGCGGCGACACCGAGACCGACCTCCCTCGCGTCCTCGACGAAATCGAACCCGGCGAAGTGATCATCGCGATCCCCTCCGCCCCCGGCTCCACCCGCGCCCGCATCGTGCGCGAGTGCCGCACCCGGGGGATCCCCGTGCGCACCCTCCCCACGCTGTTCGAGCTGCTGCAGACGCGCGGGGCGCTCGCCCGCCAGGTGCGCGAGGTTCGCGTCGAGGACGTGCTGGGCCGCGAGCCGTTGCACATGGAGCTCGAGCGGGTCGGCGCCTATCTCAGCGGCCAGGTCGTGCTGGTCACCGGCGCGGGCGGCTCGATCGGCGCCGAGCTGTGTCGCCAGATCGCCCGCGTGGAGCCCCACCGCGTGGTGCTCGTGGACCACGCCGAGGACAACCTATTCACCATCCAGCGCGAGCTCCAGGACGAGCGCCACGTGCCCCCCTCGATGCTCGCGGCGGTGCTGGCCGATTGCAAGGAGGAGGAGCGCATGCGGGAGGTGTTCACCGAGCATCGCCCCTCGATCGTGTTCCACGCTGCCGCCTACAAGCACGTCGGCCTGATGGAGGAAAACCCGGTGGAGGCCGTCCGCAACAACGCGATCGCCACACGCGTGGTCGCCCACGTCGCGGGCCAGCTCGGCGTGCGCCGCTTCGTGCTCGTGTCCACCGACAAGGCCGTCACCCCGGCGACCGTGATGGGCGCCTCGAAGGCGCTCGCCGAGTTCGCCCTGGAGGCGGCCACGGCGCGCTTTGCCGAGACCCGCTACGCGGCCGTCCGCTTCGGCAACGTGCTCGGCTCCTCCGGGAGCGTGGTCCCGATCTTCCGCCGCCAGATCGAGCGCGGGGGTCCGATCACCGTCACCGACGAGCGCATGACCCGCTACTTCATGACGATCCCCGAGGCCGTCCAGCTGATCATCCGCTCGGGCTCCCTGATCGGCGAGCCGCGCCCGGCGCCCGTCGTGGGTCCCTCCAACGGCCGCATCGGCCCGCGGCGGATCGCCGCCCGACCCGGCGCAGAGGTGTTCGTGCTCGACATGGGCGAGCCCGTCAGGATCGTGGACCTCGCCCGCGCGATGATCGACCTCTCGGGGCTCGACCCCGAGCGCGACATCGACATCGAGATCGTCGGGCGGCGTCCGGGGGAGAAGCTCCACGAGGAGCTCTTCAACAGCTACGAGCGGCCGATGGCCACGGCCGCCGAGAAGATCCTGCGGGCCGAGCGCGAGCCGCTCGCCGCCGAGCAGGTGGAGGCGATGTTCGCGGAGATCGGGCTGCTCGTCCTCGAGGGGGACGCAGCGGGGCTGGCGGCCAAGGTCGCCGCGCTGTCCGCCGTGAGGCGGGATCCGCCCGAGGTTCAGGCCCCGTCGCTCTCGGATGAGGAGATCCTCAGCCCGACCGGCACTTCGGCGCCTGTGCCGCTCATAAACTCCCCGCAAGCATGACCTTCCTGCCGACCGCGTTCTCGTTGGGGCTGTCGGAAACGTTCACGCAGGTCGGCGCGATCGCCGCCTTCGTGGCGTTCGCCGGCATCGCGGTCCTCTCGCTGCTTGTCTTCTCGCAGGCGCGCGAGATCAAGCGCCTGCGCGAGTGGGCCGGCCGCGCACCGGAGCGGGCTGCCGAGAACGAGCAGCGTGTCGCGGCCGCTGCCGCGGTGCGGGTCCAGCAGCAACAGGTCACCGGCGTGCAGTCCGTGCGCCCCATCGGCGCGGGCGCGACGCCCGGCCAGGCGGTGCCGGCGACCGCCGGTGCACCGGGCGCACCCCCGCTTCCGCCACCGGCAAGCCCGCTGGTGGCGGCCTCTGCGCAGGGTGCCCCGGCCACGGGCCAGGAGGGCCGTCCCGCCGTCCCGCCCGCGCCCGCCACGGGTGTCCCGCGCCCGGCCACGGCAGCGACGGCGGCGGCTGCCACCGCGGCGGGCGCAACCGCCCTCGCCGCCCCTGCAGCCGACAGCGGGGCGCCGGGGCAACGGCCGCTCGCCGGCCGCTCGCCCGTCCCGCCCGTCCCACCCGGGCAGCCTCCGGCCGGGGCCCACCCCGGTACCACGGGCAAGCCGGGCGCGCCGGGAACGCAGGTATCGCAGGGCGCCCAGATGCCGCCGGGCCAGACGGGTGCGCCGGGCCAGACGGGTGCGCCGGGAAGGCAGGCTTCGCCGGGCACCCAGATGCCGCCGGGCCAGCCGGGTGCGCCCGGAATGCAGCCTGCGCCCGTCCACTCGGCCGCCGGCGTTGCCCCCGTGCGGGCGGGCGCGCCCGTGGCCGCCCCGGCCTCGGCGGCGGGGATCGCGCAGGCCTCGAGGGTGGCCGGCACAGCGCAGGCCCAGTCCCCGGCTGCGGCCGGGGCGCAGGCCAGCACCGATGCCGCCGCCGAGATCCGCGCCGAAGCGCTCGCCGCCCGCTCGCCCGCGCCGGCCACCGCGGCCGCCGTGGCCGGTGGAGCGGGCGCTCCGCCCCGCGCGCCCGTGCCGCCGCTCCGCCCCGTCAACACCCCCGGCCCTCCGACCTCCTCCTCCGGCGCGGCGGCGGCTTCACCAGGGGCCGCGGCGGCTGCCCCGCACACCGCCGGATCGCCGCCCCCCGGCGCCGAGCGCTTCCCGCCGCCGCCCCCGCGGGGCACCGACCGCGCCCGCGGGGGCGCCCGCCAGGAGCCACCCGTCGCCGCCACCGGGGAGAAGGGGCCCATCACCCGCCACCGCGCCGGCCGCGGTGGCTCGGGACGCTCGTCGGTCACCAAACGCGCCGTGCTGATCGTTGCACTGGTCGCCGGTATCGCCGTCGTCGCGGTGATCGTGACCTCGGGCGGCGGCGGGTCGAGCAAGCACCACAACGCCTCCTCCACGACGACCGTCACCAACCTCGGGGGCTCGCAGAACTCCGGGCACTCGAAGCGCGGCGCCGGGCACTCCTCCTTGTCGGCGGCGGCGAAGGCGGCGATGACCGTCACCGTCCTCAACGGCACCGAAACCGAAGGCCTGGCCCACCACACGGCCGCCGAACTGCAGCGCGACGGCTACTCCCAGGCGCAGGCGCTGGGCGGCAAGCCCACCAACCAGTCCACGGTCGTGCAGTACGCGCCCGGCCAGCGCGCCGACGGCGAAGAAGTGGCCCGGGCGCTCTCGGTGGGCACGGTGGAGCCGCTCGAAGAAACGGTCTCCACGCTCGCCGACTCGGCCGACGTCGTGGTGATCATCGGCGCCGACTCCGGCGCCACGGGCCAATAGCCGGCTTCCTCGATATCCCCGAGCGCTCGGTCAAGCCACGCGAGCGCGGGATCACCCACGTGATCGACCGGGGTATGTCGGTGGCCGAGGTGGACAGCCTGCTCGAGGTGTGCTCCGCGATCGTTGACCTCGCCAAGCTCGGGTGGGGGACGGCGGTGGTGAGCCCGAACCTGAAGGCCAAGCTCGAGCGCTATGAGGCCGCCGGAGTGCCCGTCGTGCTGGGCGGCACGCTCACCGAGATCGCGATCCGTCAGGGGAAGGTGGAGGGGCTGATCGCCTGGCTGCGGGAGCTCGGGCTGCGACACGTGGAGGTCTCCGACGGGACGATCGCGATCGAGCCCGAGGTCAAGTCGCACCTGATCCGAACACTCGCCGCCGGCGGGTTCACCGTCCTGTCGGAGGTCGGCAGCAAGGACACGGAGTTCATCATGGCCCCCTATGTATGGGTCGAACAGATCGAACGTGACCTGGCGGCGGGGGCCTGGAAGGTGATCGCGGAGGCCCGCGAGTCGGGGACGGCCGGCATCTACAGGGCCACCGGCGAGCCGAGGACGGGCCTGATCGAGGAGATCGCTCACGCCGTCGACCCGGACCGGATCATCTTCGAGGCGCCGCGGCGGGAGCAGCAGGTGTGGCTGCTTCGCCACTTCGGCACCGAGTGCAACCTCGGCAACATCGCGCCTGCCGATGTGCTCTCGCTTGAGACGCTGCGCCTGGGCCTGCGCTCCGACACCGTCGAGCGCTTCGCGCTGGGCGGCTCGGATTGAGCAGCAGCGCCGCGGACGCCGGCAGTCTCGCCTCCGGAAACGGCGCCGCGGCAGGCCGTAGGGGGCCTCCGGTCCCGCTGGCGAGCGTGGTGCTCGCGTGCCTGGTGCTCGGATCCCTGGGCGCGTTCTTCCTGACCCAGCGGCTGAAGCACACGCCGACCGCCGTACAGGCCTTCGAGCTGACGCCCGTGTTCTCCCCGTACCCGAGCTCGCACGTCAAACAGGAGGCGATCTCCTTCAAGCTCAAACGCGCCGACGAGGCGACGGTCGCGATCATCGACTCGGAAGGCGACGTCGTGGCGACGCTGGTCCGGCAGCGGCCCCTTCCGCGCTACAAACAGTTCTCCCTGCGGTGGAACGGACGCCGGGGCGTGGCGCGTCGCTACCAGCTCACACGCACCCCCAACGGCCGGCCGGTGCTCGTGGCGCTGCCGGCGGGCCCCTTCGCCAAGCCCGGTGACTACAGGGTCGAAATCCGCCTGCGCGACCAGCACCGCACGATCCGCTCGGCTCGCAGCTTCGCCCTGGTCGCGCCGTGAGCCAGCTCGCGGCGACCCTCGCCACGAAGCTGCCCTCGACGGGCGCGCTGCTGCTCGGCGCCGTCGTGGCGGCAGCCGTGATCGGAGCCCTGACGGTGCTCATGCGCCGCCACCGCGACGCCCTGCCGATGCTCGCCGTGCTCGCCCTGCCGTTCCGGGTCCCGATCTCCTCCGGGGGACGAACGGTGAACCTGCTGGTGCCGCTGTACCTGGTGGTGGCCGCCGGTGTGTTCGCCCACCTGATCCCGGCACTGCGGACGGCGTACCGCACGGGCGCCCTCGGACTGTCCCGGCCCCGCCGGGAACTCGCCTTCTGGGGCACGCCCGCCGGGATGACGTGGCTGCTCGGCGCGAGCGTGCTGCTGTACGCGCTGCAGACGGCCTACTCCAGCGATGCCGCCAAGGGCGCGGAGAACCTGCTGTTCTTCTACATCCCCTTCGGGCTCCTGTTCGCCCTGCTGTCGGTGGTCCGTTGGAGCCGCGGGCTGCTGGTGCGGTGCCTCGCCATCGTCGTCGCCGAGGCGGTGCTGTTCGCCGGCGTGGGCTTCATCGAGTACGCGCGCAAGTCGCTGTTCCTGAACCCCAAGGTGGTCGCGGCCAACGAGTTCGACAACTACTTCCGCGTGAACTCGGTGTTCTTCGACCCGAGCATCTATGGGCGCTTCCTGGCGCTCGTGATGATCGCCGTGTGCACGGTGGTGCTGTGGACCGCGAACCGGCGGATCGTGCTGGCCGGCGCGTGTGTGCTGGCGTGGCTGCTGGCGGGGCTCGTGACGAGCTTCTCGCAGTCGAGCATCGCCGCGCTGCTGCTCGGCCTGGCGGTGCTCGGCGCCTGGCGGTACGGCGTGCGCGTGACGCTGCTGACCTCCGCCGGGGTGCTGGTGCTCGGCCTGGCCGTGCTGCTGGCCGCGCCCAAGAACCTGCACTTCGGGCTGAAGGGCTCCAGCGGCTCCGCCAGCAACGCCACCAGCGGCCGCTCCACGCTGATCGAAGGCGGCCTGAAACTGTTCGCCAAACGGCCCCTGCAGGGCTACGGGTCGGGGTCGTTCGAAACCGAGTACCGACGGGTCTCGGACACCACCAACCAGAATGCCGTGTCGGCATCGCACACGATTCCCGTCACGATCTCCGCCGAGCAGGGGCTGATTGGCCTGGCGCTGTACGTGGCGCTCCTCGTCAGCGCCTTCGCGGTGCTGTTCACCGGCGCCGGCCGCTCACCCCCGCGGATCGCGATCGCGGCCTGCTTCGCCGCCCTGGTGCTGCACACGTGGACGTACGCGGACTTCCTGGAGGACCCCTTCACCTGGACCCTGCTGGCGCTCGGGGCGGCGCTTGCGCGCGCCGGCGACCCCATACCGGCGCCGGCGGCCGCGCAGCCGCTGGAGGCGCAGGTGGTGGGGCCGTGAGGCTCGCGCGCAGGCCCCGAGCCAGGGCGCCGCGATCCACCCCGGGTCCGGGGGGCCGCCCGCGGGGCTGATGCTGGACTACCTCAAGCGCCTGGTGGTGACGGGCGCGGCGTATCAGTTCGGGGACATCCTCGCGAAGGCCCTGGCGCTGCTGACGCTTCCGCTGTACACGCGGCACGTCAGCCCGCAGGGCTATGGGGCCGCGGAAACGCTGCTGACGGCGGTGATCCTGGTGAGCATCCTGCTGCGTGGTGGCGTGGGGGAGGCGTTCATCCGCTTCTACTTCGACGACACCGACGAGGAGCGGAGATCCCGGATCGCGCGCACCGCCACCGCCACGGTGGCGTGGACCACGACGCTCGCCTCGCTGGTCGCGGTCGCCTTCTCCGGCGGGCTCTCGAGGTTGCTGCTCGGCTACCACGATCCGCTCCTGATCGACTGCGCGGTGCTCGGGCTGTGGGCCTTCACGAACCTCGAAATGGCCTACGCGCAGCTGCGCGTGGACGAACGAGCGCGCACCTACCTGTATGCATCGGCCGCGAACGTGCTGTTGAGCGTGAGCCTCACGATCACGCTCGTGGTGTTCGCGGGCCAGGGCGCGCGCGGCCTGCTGCTCGGGAACTTCGGCGCCTCGGCGGTGATCGTGCTGGCCTTGTGGTGGGTGCTGCGGCGGCGGTTCTCGCTGCGCGCCCGGCTGTCGGATCTGCGGGCGATGCTCCACTTCGGACTGCCCACGGTGCCCGCCGACGCGAGCGTGTACGCGCTGCAGGTGGTGGACCGCTTCTACCTGTTCCGCCACTACTCGCACAGCTCGGCGGGGCTGTACGCGGTGGCGATCAAGCTCGCCACGGTCGTGTTCGTTGCCGTGCGCGGCTTCCAGTACGCGTGGCCGCCACTGGCGTACTCGATCGAGAGCGACGAGGAGGCGGCCGGCCTGTACTCGCTGGTGACGACCTACTACGCCGTGGCCACAGGCGTGGTCGTGTGCGCTGTCGCGCTGCTCGGACGCTGGATGGTGCGGCTGCTTGCGGCGCCCGAGTTCTTCGGCGCCCACCGGGCGCTGCCCTGGCTCGCGCTCGGCTGGTCGCTGTACGGGCTGTACATCGTGTTCGTGGCGATCAGCGCACGCGCGCGTGTCACCTCGCGCAACTTCCCCGCCGCCGCATGCGGCCTGGCGGTCAACGTCGTGCTGCTTCTGGTGCTGGTCCCGGCGAGCGGGGCGGGCCTCGGCAGCGAGGGTGCCGGTGTGGCGCTGTGCGGCGCCTACGTCGCGATGCTGCTCGTCATGTACCTGCTGACCCGCAGCCTGTTCAGCGTGTCGTTCCAGTGGCGCAGGCTCGGCCAGCTGACGGGGCTGCTGGCGGCGATCGCGGTCTCGGGCGAGCTGCTGCTGCCGACCTCAGGCCTGGGCGGGTTCGCGCTGCGGCTGGCGTGGCTGGGGCTGGTGCCGGCAGCGCTGTTGCTGACGCGCTTCTTCGAACCACGCGAGCTGGAGGGCGCGCGGGCGGTGCTCGCGGAAGCGCGCCGTCGCGTGGTCGACTTCCGTTCCGGCCACGGCGACCTCGAGGCGTACTCGGAAGACCCCCTGCGCGAGTAGGCGCCTCGCGCTAGCGCCCGGCGCCCGCCGCGGCGTCGTGCTGCAGCGAGGCGTTCAGCCGTTCGGCCGCCTCGCGGATGCCCTCGCCGCTACCGGGATGCAGCGTCGCGCGCACGTGCGCCAGGTAGCGCCGGGCGCTGTGGCCGGGCAGCACGAGCGCCGCCAGGGCGCGCTCGCCGTAGCCGAGGGCCGTGAGCCAGCGCACGGCGCGGGCCGCCCCGGAGGAGTGGTGCTTGCGCATGTACAGGTCGCGGTTGCGCGCCAGTTCCACGATCCGCGCGCGACCGCCGACGGGGTCGGTCGAGAGCTGCTCGTGGTGCACCGCACGGGCTTCGGGCACGTACACGCTCACCCAGCCCGCGTCGCGCAGCCGCCGGGCGAAGTCAACCTCGTCGGAGTACACGAAGAACTCGGGGTCGAGGTACCCCACCGCGGCCGCCGCCTCGCGGCGCACGAGCAGCGCGGAGGACTGGCACCAGCCGACCTCACGGGTCCTCGCCCCACGGCTCTCCACGACGAGCCTGCCCTGCAGCCCTAGGGCGAACGCGAGCGCGGTGGCCGGCGAGGGGAGCCTCCACGCGCACGGCTGCGGGCGTCCGTTCGGGGACAGCAGCTGGGCGCCGGCGAGCCCGGCCCGGGGACGCTCCCGGAGTGCCTGCCAGAGGGCGATCGTGGCCCCGCGGCACAGCTCGGAGTCCTCGTTCAGCAGCAGCGCGTAGCGGCCGCAGGCTCGTGCCAGCAGCTGCGAGTCGTTGGCGCCCTTGCCGGTGCGGAGCGCCAGCTCGATCGTCTCGTCCACCGCCGGATGCAGGCGTGCCAGCTCGGCGGAGCCGTCGCGCGAGCAGTTGTCCAGAACGAGCGTCTCGGTGGCGAACGGGAGCGTGGCCCGCTCGCGGGCGATCGCATCCAGGCACCTGGAGAGCAGCTCCCGCTTGGCGGTCGCCACCACGCAAAAGGTCAGCTCGGGCGAGGACATCGACCATATTGTCCCGATCCCACATGCGCGTCCACGTCGTCGACCCCTCCGCCTACACGCCTCCCTACGACCATGCGCTGTGCTCGGCGCTGGCGGCGGAGGGCGTCGATGTGACGCTCTACACCAGCCGCTTCGCCTATGGGGCGGTGCCGGATGCGCACGGCTACGAGCGCCGCGAGAGCTTCTACCGGATCGCCTCCCGCGCCCACTCGCCCCGCCTGCGGCGTGCGCTCAAGCTCGCCGAGCACGTACCGGACATGCTCGCCTACCGCCGCACGGCCCGCTCCGCTCAGATCGTGCACTTCCAGTGGCTCGCGGTGCAGCAGCTGGACGGGGCGTTGCTGCCGCGGGGGCGCCCGCTCGTGTTGACCGCCCACGACATCCTCCCACGCGAGCCCCGGCCGGGCCAGCGACGGGCCCAGCGGCGCCTGTACCGGCGCTTCGACGCCGTGGTCGTCCATTCCCGCCATGGTGCCCGGCGGCTGGAGGACGAGCTCGGGGTGGACCCGGCGCGCGTGCACGTGATCCCGCACGGCGCCTTCGCGCACCTGGCCGCGGACGACCCGACCGGACCCCCGCCCGGCGCCGGCGAGTGCCCGCCGGTCGTGCTGTGCTTCGGCCTGATGCGCCCCTACAAGGGACTCGACGTGCTGCTCGACGCTTGGGGCGAGGGCCTCGACGGCGCCGAGCTGTGGATCGTGGGGATGGCGCGCATGGACACCTCGGCCCTGCGGGCCCGCGCGCCGGCGAGCGTGCGCTTCGACGAGCGCTTCGTGGCCGACGCCGAGCTCCCCGCCTTGTTCGCGCGCGCCCAGCTGGTCGTGCTCCCCTACCGGGAGGCCGAGGCCTCGGGGGTGCTGTTCACCGCCCTGGCGTTCGGCAGGCCGATGGTGCTCAGCGACGTGGGGGCGTTCCCCGAGCTGGCGGCCACCGGCGCCGCACGCGTGTTCCCGGCGGGCAGCCCCGAGGCGCTGCGTCGGGCGCTGCAGGAGCTGCTGGCCGACGCCGATGAGCGCCGGCAGATGAGCCGCAGCGCCCTGGACGCGGCGCGCGGAGCGTATTCGTGGCGGGCCGTGGCCCGGCAGACGACCGAGCTGTATTCCTCGCTGCTGCGATGACCCTGCTGGCATTCGTCTTCTGGCTGTCGTGTGCGCTGCTCGTGTGGACCCAGGTCGGCTACCGACTGGCGCTCGGACTGGTCGCGCGCCTGCGCGCCGCGGGACCGGCGCGCGAGCTCGAGCCCCCTGCCGCGGAGCGCGAGCTCCGGGCGCCGTCGCGGGAGCCGCCCGTGGTGTCGCTGATCGTCGCCGCCCACGACGAGCAGGAGGTGATCGCCGCCAAGGTCGCCAACGCGCTCGCGCTCGACTACCCCCGCGAGCGGCTCGAGGTGATCGTCGCTTGTGACGGGTGCGAGGACGAGACGGCGGCGCGGGCCCGCCAGGCCGGAGCCGACCTCGTGCTCGAGCTGCCGCGGGGAGGCAAGATCCGCGCCCAGGACGCTGCCGTTGCGCAGGCGCGGGGCGAGGTCCTCGCCTTCTCGGATGCGAACTCCCTGTGGGACGCGGACGCCGCCACTGAGCTCGCGGGCGCCTTCGCGGACCGCGACGTCGGCTACGCGTGCGGCCAGGTCAGCTTCACGGCGCCCGAGGGGGCCACCAACCAGGAGGGGCTGTACTGGCGCTACGAGCTGTCGCTGCGCGAACTCGAGTCGCGGCTGTCCTCGATCACGGCAGGCAACGGTGCGATCTACGCGACCCGGCGCGACACCTACATCGTGGTGGACCCGATCATGGGCCACGACCTGTCGCTGCCGTTCAACATCGTCAAGGAGGGACTGCGGGCCGTGTACGTCCCTGCCGCCCGCGCGCGGGAGAAGATGGTGCCCTCGCTGGAGGGGGAGTTCGAACGCAAGCGCCGCATGATGAGCCACACCTGGCCGATCCTGCTGCGGGGCGGGATGCTCTCGATGCGCGGCTATCCACCCGGGTACGCGCTGATGATCATCTCCCACCGGCTGCTGCGCTATGGCAGCCCGATCCTGCACCTGCTCGCGCTGGTCACGAACGTGGCGCTGGTGGCGCTGGGAGCCGGGACCGTGTACTCCGTCGCCCTCGTGCTGCAGCTCGGGCTGCTGGCGGCCGCCGCCCTCGGCGGGCTGCTGCCCGGCCGCGTGCTGCTGATCGCCCGCTACTACGTGCTGACGACCGCCTCCAGCGCCGCCGGGTTGTGGGACTGGCTGCGCCACGGCACGAGCGCCTCCTGGGAGGCCGCCGAGGGGACGCGCTAGGGGTTCGCCGGTGCTGCGGCGCATGATCGACATCGTCGTCTCGGCGGGAGCGTTGCTGCTCGCCTCACCGCTGCTGCTGGCCGCCGCCGTGGCGATCCGGCTCGAGAGCCCGGGGCCCGTCCTCTACCGCCAGCGCCGGTCCGGCCTGCACGGCCGTCCGTTCGAGCTGCTGAAACTGCGCACGATGGTGACCGGCGCCGAACACATCGGAGCGGGCCTGGCGATCAACGAGGACGACCCCCGCATCACGCGCGTCGGGGCGCTGCTGCGCCGCACCTCGCTGGACGAGCTGCCGAACCTCGTCAACGTGCTGCGCGGGGACATGTCGCTGATCGGCCCGCGGCCAACGCTGCCGGCCCAGGTCGAGCAGTACACCGAGCGCCAGCGCGGGCGGCTGTCGATCAAGCCCGGGATCACCGGTTGGGCCCAGGTCAACGGCAGGGCCTCGCTGCCGTGGCCCGAGCGCATCGAGCTCGACCTCTACTACATCGAACACCGCTCGCTCCCGCTGGACGTGGAGATCCTGCGGCGCAGCGTCGGCCTGGTGCTCGGCGGGTCGGGCGTCTACAAGGGCGACACCGGCGGCTGGGAGGGGCGGATGTGAGCCCTCCTGCCGTACTGCTCACCGGCGCCGGCAAGCGCTACGACATCGTCAGTTGCTTCGCCCGGCTGACGCGCACGATCGTGGCCGACCCGGCGCCGCTGGCGCCCGCCCAATACGCGGCCCAGGTGCGTATGTCCGTACCGCTGATCGACGAGGACGCCTACGTGCCGGCGCTCGCGCGGCTGTGCGAGGAGCATGGGGTGGGGGTGGTGCTGCCGCTGACCGACCTCGACATCGAGGTGCTCGCACTGGCACGCGAGCAGGGCCTGCTGCCCGCGCTGGTCCCGTCCTCGGAGGTGGCGCGCGCCACCTACGACAAGTACGAGGCACACCTGCTGTTGCGGCGCTACTCCCTGCCCTCGCCCCCCACGGTGCTGCCGGTCGAGGACCTCGACGTGCTCGAGTACCCGGTCATGGTCAAGCCCCGGCGGGGATCGGGCGCGCGCTCGATCCACCTGGCGCGGGACCCGGCGCAGGCGCGATTCTTCGTCGACTACGTCCAGGAGCCCACGATGGTGCAGCGCGCGATGGGCGGGCCGGAGCTGTCGATCGACTGCCTCGGCGACCAGCAGGGCCGCTGCCTGAACGCGATCCCAAGGACGATGCTCGAGTCCCGCGGTGGGGAGTCGATCAAGGGCCGGGTGATCCACGACGCCGAGTTGATCGAGCTCGGGTGCTCGGTGATGGAGCAACTGCAGGTGCGTGGCCCGGCCACGATCCAGGTGTTCCGCGACCCCGACATCGGCCTCGCCATCACCGACGTCAACACCCGCTTCGGCGGGGCCTTCCCGGCGCCGGCGTATGCGGCCCGGCCGGGCCGCACCTACCCCGAGCTGATCGTGCGGATGGCCGCCGGCGAAGCGCCCGAGCCGCACGTGGGGGAGTTCGACGCGGGCATGAGCTTCACGCGCTACTACTGGCAGCTCGAGCTCGACTCGGAGATGCATCCGACGGGCCGAGACATCGTGCCGGGAGGGCCGCCGCCGCCCCGCTGAGCGTCCGCGTGCGCTCCACTGAGCGTTCTCCGGGTGCCCCGCCGAGCGGCCCCGGCGCCCCGCCGAGCGGCCCCGGCGCCCTGCCGAGCGGCCCGCAACGTGCCGGTGTACCCGCCCCGGCGCCCGTCCGGCGGTGCCCGGAGGATGCGGGGTCACGCCCTGCGTGCCGCTTAGGCGGCAGCCCCACGGGTAAAATCCCCCTGCAATGTCCACGGTTGTCGGCGAGCAGCCAACAGCGCCCGAGCGCGACCCCGGCGCGGATCAGGAGCCTCAGGACGCCGGCCCGGCGGGCTCGGGGGGTCCGGCCCCGGATGACGCACTCGCCACGCATCCGTGCGCGAACTGCGGGGCGCCGATGGAGCCGGGGCAGGAATGGTGCCTGCAATGCGGGGCAGCCGCTCCGGGGGCGCTCGAACGGGCGCCGTGGCGCTCGACCGGCCTGATCGTCGCGATCCTGGCCGCGCTCGCGCTGGGCGCCGCCGCCGCCGCCGTGGCGGCCCTCAACCAGCACAGCCCCGCACCCGCGACGGTCACGAGCATCGTCGCCGCCAAGCCGACCACACCCCCGCCGGCCGCAACCCCCACGCCGGTTCCGGCCACGCCGCAGGGAGCGACCAAGACGCCGCTGCCGAGCGCTCCCGCGAAACTGCCGAAGATCCCGACCACCACCTCCACGCCACAGGCGCCGCCGGCACCCACCGGGACGTCGACCGCCGGCACGGGCGCCAACGGGGAATCGCAGGGCTCGAACCCGGCCTCCGCCGAAGGCGGCAGCTCGGGCGAAGGCGCCTCCGGCGGCTCGGAACCGTCGGCGCTGCTGCTCGACACCGACGCCGCCTCCACCTACAACCCCTACAACCTCCCGGCGAGCTTCTTCGGCGACCCGAGCCTCACGATCGACGGCGACCACACCACCTCGTGGACCGCCCAGCTCAACCCGGAGACCGCCCCCAACATGGCCGAGGGCGTGTCGATCAACCTGAAGTCCCTCAAGAAGCTGTCGGTGCTCGAGCTGGTGAGCACCAGCAAGGGCATGGTCGTGCAGGTGTACGGCACCACCGAAACCAAGCCGCCCGCCTCGATCACCGACCCGGCGTGGGTCGCGCTGTCCTCGCCCCTCGCGCTCAAGAAGACAACGACGCGCTTCAAACTGCGCAAGCCGAAGCAGGGCTTCCGCCAGCTCGTGGTGTGGATCAGCAAGGCTCCCGCCGCTGCGATCGGCACCCCCACCGCGCCCGGCCACGTCAAGGTGGGCGAAGTGGAAGTCTTCCCGGCGGGTTAGCGGCGGGCTGAGCGGGGCCGTTTCGCACGCGCGACGCGTGCGCTCCCGGTTGCCCCGGGGTTGTTCGTGCGCGCAGGTTTGCGCGCCGCGCCCTTGGTTTTCTTCCTGGTGGCGCGTTTCGAGCCGGCCGTCGCCCGCCGGGCGCGGGGCGGAGCCCACAGTTCCTCGAGGAAAGCGGCGATCTCGTCGGTCAGCCGGTCGGGCTGCAGGCGCAGCTCGACCAGCGAGTTGGCTTCGATCAGTCGCGAGTTCGGCAGCTCTCCGGCGAGCATCCCCGCGTCGGAGAAGGGGTGCACGGGGTCGCGCGGATGGCCCAGCACCAGCGTCGGCACCTGGAAGGTCCGCCGCTCGCTGCGCGGCGGCGCCGTGCGCCCGAAGAACAGCCCCTGCAGCAGCGCTCCCCCCGGCCCGGGTTCCTGGCGGAACACGTCGAGCATGACATTGCCCCAGTGCGGCAGCAGTCCGCGCGGCACGGCTCGGGCGGCGGTCGCGACCCGCTTCATGATCGGCTCCCCGAACGTGAGTGCGACCAGCAGCGGCGTGAAGGCGAGCGCGCTGGCGAGCAGGCCGTTGTCGAGCACGGGCATCTCGATCACCATTCCCCGCAGGCGCTCGGGGTGTTCGGAGGCCACCTCGAGCGCCGCGTTGGCGCCCAGGGAGGTTCCCATCACGGCCGCCTGCTCGAGTTCGAGGTGGTCCATCAAGCCGACGATCTGCTCTCCGAAGATCGCCATCGAGTAGCGCCACATGTCGCGCGGGCGGTCCGAGCGGCCGTGTCCGAGCAGGTCCATCGTGATCACGCGGTTGCCTCGGCGGGCGAGCTCTTCCGCTAGCGGGCGGTGCATTTCCTGGCTGAGCATCAGCCCGTGGAGGAGGATCAGCGGGCGCCCCTTGGCGGCCTTCAGGCTGCCGTTGCTGGCCGCACCCCTCCGGGACGCACCGCTCGTGGCCGCCGCGGCCGGCGGCTTCTCGTCGCTCGCGAATTCCGTGTAGTGGATCCGCTGGCCCTCGTACCTGAAGAACGGCATCAGCTCCAACAGGGTACCGGCGACCCCCATCGCAGCCGCGGGGCCGACCGCCGGAATCCGTATTTGACCCCGATCGCTCCAGCACCAACCTGATCGCACCTGCGCTGCCCCGCGCGCAACGGGGCCGTCGGCGCGCTAGGTTGCTGTGTGGCGGGCCCGGCTCGCCGGACCCACACGGACAGCCGCAAACCAGGGAGAAGCAGATGGCCAAAGAGCCCCGCATCCTCGCCGGCGAGACCGCCGCGATCACCGGTGGCGCCCGCGGGATCGGGCGCTCCACCGCAGAAGCCCTCCTAGCCCAGGGCATGAAGGTCGCGATAGGCGACGTGGACTACGACGCGGCCGCGCAGACCGCCTCGGAGCTGGGCGCGAGCACGATCGCCCTGCCGCTCGACGTCACCGAGCGCTCGTCCTTCTCCGCGTTCCTCGACGGCGCCGAACAGCAGCTCGGGCCGATCGACGTGCTCGTCAACAACGCCGGCATCATGCAGATCGGCCGCTTCGTCGACGAGGACGACCTCACCGCCAGGCGGATGATCGACATCAACCTCCACGGCGTGATCCTGGGGATGAAGCTCGCACTCGAGCGGATGATCCCCCGCAACCGGGGCCACATCGTCAACATCTCCTCACAGGCGGGCAAGTACGGAGCGCCCGGTGGCGCCACCTACTCGGCCACCAAGCACGCCGTCATCGGACTCACCGAGGCGATCCGGGGCGAGCTGCGACTGATGGGGGCGAGCGTCGACCTCAGCTACGTGATGCCCTTCGCGGTCAAAACCGAACTGGGGGCAGGGCTGGGGGATGCTCGCGGGATGCACCACCTCGAGCCCCGCGAAGTGGCCGAGCGGATCGTGGAAGCGCTCCAGTACCGGATCGTGGAAGTGTGGGTGCCGAAGTCCGCGAGCCGCACACAGATGCTCGCCGCCGTGCTTCCCCGCTCCCTGTCGGAGGGCTTCGCACGTGCGATCAAGGCGGATCGCGTGCTCGCCGGCGCCGACTTCGAGAGCCGTCGCAACTACGAGCTGCGGGCGTCGCGCTCGGAGCCGGGCCTGGAGGGACCGCCACCCCAGCCCCAGATCGCCGGGGCGCCCGTCGGCACGTCGGCCCCAGCTGCCGCCCCGGTGGCTTCGGTGACGGGGCGCTACGAGGCGGCCGTCGAGGTCGAGGCGGAGGCCGAGCAGCCCGGGCCCTTGGGTCCGGACGGGTCGATGGAGCAGCCGCCGGTCGGCGGCGGCTGAGCCCGTAGGGGCGGCTCTCCCCCCGCCCCTACCGGCTCGTGAGCCACTCGGCGATCAGGCCGCCGATCAGCGGCCCCTGGTCCTCCTGGAGGAAGTGGCTGGCGTCCTCGATCGTGCGCGGGCGCTCGCGACCGATCGCCTCCGCGAAGCGCTCACCGGTGCTCAGGGGGATCACCGGGTCGGAGTCGGCCCACAGCATCAGCGTCGGGCGGCGGTCCTCGCGCAAGGCCTCGAGCACCCGCTGACCCGCCGCCGCGCCCGGGGCGTCGGGAGCCGTGGGGAGCATCAGCGGGAAGGCGCGCGCACCCGCCTTGGAGGCGGCGTTCGGGTAGGGCGCTTCGTAGGCCGCGATCACCTCGTCGCCGGGGTCGGTCTTGCAGGCGCCGCGCACGAGCATTCCCACCGGCAGGTCCTCGGTGCGCTCGACGAAGTCCCGAAACGCGATCCACGCGTCGGTCATCTTCTGGTGGCCCGTGAAGAGGCCGGTGTCGAGGATCACCAGCCGCGAGATCCGCTCGGGGTGCTCGACCGCCAGGCGCAGGCCGATCGGACCTCCCCAGTCGTGGACCACCGCGGTCGCGTCGCGCAGATCGAGGTCCTCGAGCAGCGTGGCGGCGAGCTCGGTGTGGCGGTCGTACGAATAGAAGCCGAAGTCGGTCGGCTTGTCCGAGCGCCCGAAGCCGGCGAGGTCGGGCGCCACGCAGCGATAGCCCGCATCCCGCACCGGGGGGATCACCTTGCGCCACAGGAACGACCAGGTCGGCTCGCCGTGGAAGAAGACCACCGGCGCGCCCTCCCCGACGTCGAGGTGGGCCAGCCGCAGCCCGTCCACCTGCCGGTAGGTCGACTCGAACGGAAAGTCCGGGAGGCCCTCCAGCGCCTGCTCCTGGGTCTGCACAACATCCTGGCTCACGCTGTTCCTCCCCCGCGTCGTCGGCCGGCGGAGCATAGCCGCTAGTCCATCGGCTAGGCTCGCGCGCTGACGTGCACGCGCTGGCCCTGCAGCTGGCCCCCGTTCTGGCGGCCGAGAAGAGCAAAACCGTCTTCTACATCGTCGGCGGGCTGCTGGTCGTGTGGGCTTTCGGGCTGGCGCTCGGGATCGGCACGCTGCGCCCCGAATTCCCCACGAACTCGCGCGGCGAGCGGATCGTGATCGCGATCAGCATCGTGCTGGTGCTGGGCACGTTGGGGGCCGCGGTGGCGACTTCCGGAAGCCCGGAGAAGACCGAAGCGGCAAAGGCTGCGGAAGTCGCCTCGGCGGCGAAGATCGCCAAAGAACTCGCTGTCCCCGAGCCGTCCTCGGCGAACGGCGCTTCCGCCGCGACGGAACCAGGCGCCACCACGCCGGCTGCCACCACGCCAGCTGCCACCACGCCCGCCGTCACGACGCCTGCCGCGACCACGGCTCCGTCCCGGACCCCCGCGAAAGCCCCCGCCGCGCGCACGAAGCACGAGCCCACCCCGAACGCCACCAAGCTCGCGTTGAGCGTGCCCGGGACGCAGCTCGCCTACAACACCAAGCTGCTGACCGCGAAGGCGGGCGCCGTGACGATCTCGATGACCAACATGAGCCCGCTCGAACACAACGTCGCGATCGCCGAAGGGTCGAAGGTGCTGGGCGCGACCCCCACCTTCACCGGCGGCGTGAAGTCCGTCACGCTCAACCTCAAGCCCGGCAAATATGTCTTCTACTGCTCCGTACCGGGCCACCGCCAGGCCGGGATGGAAGGCACGCTGGTGGTCAAGTGAAGCTGTACGTGTGCTGGGGGACGTTTCCCACGCCCCGCCCCGGCGGGCATCCCTGTGCGAACGCCTACCACGCCCTGCGCGACGCCGGCTACACGCCGGAGATCGTGAAGTCCTACGGCCTCGCGCCGCTGCCCGCGGCCTTCAACAACACACGGGGCCGCAAGGAGGTCCAGGAGCTGACCGGCAACCGCTGGGTGCCGACGCTCGTGCTCGACGACGGCACGGTGATCGACGACTCGCGCGCGATAATCGACTGGGCGCGCGCCAACCCGGCCCCCGTCTCCCAGCCCCAGCCCTAGCCGGACTCAGGCTTCCCGCGCGGCTCAGGCTTCCCGCGCGGCTTCCGTGGCCGTCCGCCACGCGAACAGCACGGCTGCGACCGCGGTCGCCAGGTTGAGGCTGGAGACGCCCTCTCGCATCGGGATCCTGATCAGGTGCTGCGCCCGCCCCGTCAGCTCGTCGCTGAGGCCGTGCCGCTCGGTGCCGAACGCGAGCACCGAGTGCGGCGGCAGGAGTCCCGGGTGTAGCGGCGAGCCGTCGGGGTCGAGCCCAAGCAGCGGGCGGCCACTCCCGGCGAGCTCCTCGAGGTTCCCCAGCCGCGCCACCGGCAGCGCGAAGTGCAGGCCGGCGGCGCCCCTCAGCGCGTCCGGGTGCCACGGGTCGTGGGTGCCGGTGGTCAGCACCCCCGCGGCGTCGGCGGCGGCGGCCACGCGCACGCACGCGCCCATGTTGCCGAGGTCGCGGGGATCCTCGAGCAGGATCACCGGCGCCGGGTGGGTGCTCGCGAGCATCGCCGCCGGCTCCTCGTGGGGGCGCTCGGCGATCGCCATCACAGGGGTGGTCGGCGCCAGTGGAGAGAGCTGGTCGAACACCTCGCGGTCGACAACCTGCGCCTCCGCGAGCCGCGGGCCGAGGTCCGGCGCGAGCGCGCCGGCGAGCCTCTGCAGCTCCTCGGGGTCGGCGGTCACGAGCAGTTCGATGCGCGCGCCGAACCGCAACGCGTGCTTGACCGGATGGAAGCCTTCGAGCACCGCGAGGGCCGGGTCGCGCCGCGCGCGTCCGAAGCGGGGGATGAGCGGTCCGTCCTTCACGTGCCGATCATTCCAGCCCGGGCACGCGTACTAGAGTTGGCCGCGATGAAGCTCGAGGGTGTCCATCACATCACCGCGATCACCGCAGACGCCCCCCGCAACGTCGAGTTCTACACGGGCCTGCTCGGCCTGCGGATGGTCAAGTGCACGGTCAACCAGGACGACCCGACCGTGTACCACCTGTTCTACGGCGACGAGGACGGCTCGCCCGGGATGGACCTGACGTTCTTCGAGTATCCGGGGGCCGCGCCCGGACGGCCCGGTGCCGGGATGGTGCACCGGATCCTGTGGCGGGTGGGCTCCCCCGAGGCGCTCGACTTCTGGGAGGAGCGCCTCGCCGACGCCGACGTGGCCAGCAGGCGCAGCGACGGTGGGCTGATCTTCGCCGACCCCGAGGGGATGGACCACGAGCTGCTCGTGAGTACGGCACCGGACCCGTTGCTGACCGCGGCCTCGCCGGAGATCCCGCCGGAGCACGCGCTGCTCGGCTTCGAGGGCGCGCGCGCCTACGCCGCCGACCCCGGCCGCAGCGAGGGGCTGCTGGGGCAGGCGCTCGGGTTCGCCCGCCGTGGCGAGGGCAGCTGGGAGGTCCGCGGCGACGAACGCGGCGGCACCTGGGTCTACGACACCCCTCCCCCCGGTTCCGGCCGACAGGGCGCCGGCAGCGTGCACCACATCGCCTTCGCCTCGCAGATCGCCGACCACGACGCCTGGCGCGAGCGGGCGATCGAGGGCGGCGCCCACCCCACGCCCGAGATCGACCGCTTCTACTTCCGCTCGATCTACTTCCGCGAGCCCAGCGGGGTGCTGTTCGAGATCGCCACCCTCGGCCCGGGCTTCGCCGTCGACGAGGACGCAGCGCACCTCGGCGAGCGTCTGTCGCTGCCGCCGAGGTTCGAGCCGCTGCGCGAGCAGCTCCAGGACACGCTCACGCCGCTGCCCTACCCGCCGGCATGGCGGCTGGCGAGCCACGCCTGAGCGTGCTGCGCCTCGTCACGATCCCCATCAGCCATTACTGCGAGAAGGCGCGCTGGGCGCTGGACCGGGCGGCGATCCCCTACCACGAAGAGCGCCACGTACAGGGGATCCATCAGCTGGCTGCCCGGCGGGCCGGCGGCGGGAGCACCGTCCCGGTGCTGGTCACCCCGCAGGAGTCGATCGGCGAGTCCGCCCAGATCCTCGAGTGGGTGGACCGGCGCACGGAGGAGCCCGCGCGGCTGTTCGGCGGCACACGCGAGGTGCGCAGGGAGGTCGGGGCGCTGTGCACCCGCTTCGACGAGCACCTCGGCCCCGCCGGACGGCGCCTCGTGTACGTGCACATGTTCGGCGGCCCGCGCGAGCTGATGCTGCGCTTCAACGACCAGGGCGTGCCCGCATGGGAGGACCGCGTGGTGCGGGTCGGACTGCCCGTGTTCGAGAGGTTCATCTGGCGCCTGCTCGACATCCGCCCCGGGGTCGAGCAGGGCGATGAGGAGCTCGTGTGGCGCGAGTTCGACCACGCCGGCGAGCTGCTCCGCGACGGACGTCCGTTTCTGTGCGGGGAGCGTTTCTCGGCTGCCGACCTCACGTTCGCCGCGC
>DATJXX010000042.1:0-3665 GCA_035499875.1 Solirubrobacteraceae bacterium | reverse complement strand
CCGAGATCCGGGCCAGCTCCCGCGCGAGTCGCGCCAACTCGGCGCCCGGTCGCGCCCGCCGGCCCTTGAGCAGCTTGCGATAGCGTTCGGCGAGGGCCGTGTACTCATGGTTGCGCACCTCCTGGAACAGGCGGACGAGCTCCGGCTGCTGCATGTTCTCGACGCGGTCGACCCGGAGCAGGGTCGCGTCGCCGCCGTCACGCTGGACTTCCTGGGCGAGCCACTGGAACTGCTCGTAGCGGTCGCCCGTGTCGGGAAGCAGATAGGCCCCGCTCTTCAGGGGAACGGCCCCGAGCGCGCGGAGCCGGCGCCACGCGCGCACGCGCAGGCTCGACGGGCGAGGCGGTAGGCTCAGCAACAAGATCAGCCAGCCATGCAACATATGTTTCTAGAGTAGGCTAGTTGTTTCACGCCGTCAAGCTCCGAAGGGGCCGGCGCCCTTGACAAGGATACTCCTCACGTGTATAGTATGTGGGTCCCACAGGAGGTGCGGGGATGAACGTGCTAGAAAGGGTCTTACAGGATGAGCTGAATCGCCTCGTGGACCGTATCGCAGCCCGTGCCGGCGCCGACACCGCCGCGGGGCTCACGTCGGACCTGAGAGGGCGAATCGAGCGATCGGAAGCCCGGCTGAGCGGGCTGCGGACTGCGCTGCTCGACGGGTATGCCGAATGGGCTCGCGCGCTCGAGGAGTGCGAGGATCTCTGGGCCCTCGCCGGTCTTCGTCACGACGCAGACGAGGCTACGGAGCGCCGAAGAGCCGCTTGAGCCAGCCGGGTCGCCGCACCTCGGTCAGATAGCGCTCGGCGTCCTCGCGCTGATAGCGCTCGAAGCGCTGCCAATAGTCGGGCAGCTGGCGCGCGAGGAAGACCTGGCGGGCGACCAGTCGCGCGGCGGTATCCGTCGCCTCGCCCCCGGCCTGCGCGAGACGCGGCCGGAGGTCGTCGGGCAGGTCGGCGACGAACTGCTCGTGGAGCCGGGCCAGGAGCCCATGCGTGATCGTCTGGAACTCCGACCGATCCGCCACGCTCGTGCTCTCCGGCGCTGCCCGGCCGGCCTGCGCCCGTGCGTCGACCATCAGCTTGAGCGCGGCCATCTCCAGGGCTTCCTCGATGCGCTCGCGTAGCTGGGCCTCGATGCGCTCCATGAGCCCGCGCGCATCGCCGTGCTGATGCGGGAACGCCCCGCGCAGCGGCCACTCGCTCACGACGGGACGAGCATGCGCTGGAGCCCGGCGGGGAGCGGCTCCGGCTTGACCCCGAGATCGGCGAAGAAGCGCGAGGGATCGCCGACGCTCTCCTCCTCGAGCATGGTGAGCTGGTCCGACGAGACCGGATAGAACGGCAGCCAGTCGAGCGCGTACGTCATCACCTTGACCGGGCCGAGCGGGACGTGGATCTTCAGCACGCGCGCGCGTCCGAGGGCGTGGCCGATCTCGTCGAGAAGATCGACGAAGGTGTAGGGCGTGGGGCCCGCGACGTCGTACGTCTGGCCCACACAGGCGGGCACGCGCACGGCGCGTGCGAAGCCCTCGGCGACCTGCTCCACTGCGATGGGCTGGAGCCGGTAACGGCCGCTGCCCAGCACCGGAACGACGGGCGACCGCTTGATCATGCGGGCGAGCACCGAGACGAACGCGTCGCCGCGCCCGAAGATGATCGACGGGCGAAAGATCGTCCAGTCGAGCTCGCTCGCACGGACCGCTTCCTCACCGTCCCACTTCGTCCGGTGGTAGCGGGCCGGAGCCTCCGGCCGGGTGCCGAGCGCGCTCATGTGGACATAACGCTTGATGCCGGCGGCGCGAGCGAGCGCCACCATGTTGCGGCTGGCCTGCGCGTGGAGGCGGTCGAAGGTGACGCCCCGGCTGCGCTGCTCGCGGATGATCCCGACCAGATGGACGAGCGCAGAGCAGCCCTCGACGCTGGGGGCTAGCCCTTCCGGCTTCATCACGTCACCCGGTACACGGTCGATGGACTCGAAACCCTTCAGATCTTGCTCGGAGCCGGGGCGTACGAGGAGTCGGACGAGGAATCCCTGCGCAAGAAGTGCGCGAACGACGCTCTTCCCGACGAAACCGGTGCCGCCGGTGACAAACACGCGCTGCGCCACGGGCGAATCGTAGCACGGGGCTCCCCCATTTTCCGGGGCAGGCCACCGGGTCACCTCGTATCATATGGCCATGCGCTTCACCGCCGCCCTGCTCCTGATCGTGCTGCTGGCGGTGTTCACCGCCTCCACGCTCCGGGCGCAGACCCCACCATGGACTCAGGCAGTGGACGACGCGGTGCGCGACTCCATTGCCGCGTCCGAGGTGCCGGGCGGCGTCCTCCTGGTCGGTCAAGGCGACCAGATCCTGCACCGGAAGGTGCTCGGCTGGCGAGCGACCGTGCCGACTCCCGAGCTGATGACGGCGGACACCATCTTCGACATCGCCTCGCTCACCAAGGTGGTGGCGACGACCCCGTCGGTCCTTCGTCTGTGGGAGATGGGCAAGGTTGATCTCAACGCGCCCCTCGGCCACTACCTGAAGGAGTTCAATACCGCCGCTTACCAGGACGTGACGGTGGCTCGGCTGCTGACGCACTCCGCGGGCATGCCGGATCTCCCGTCGCGGGAAGCCATGATGCGCGGCTTTCCGGAGGCGGCGCGGCTCCAGGCCAAGGTCGGACTCGCGGTGGCGCCCGGTGGAACGTTCCTCTACAGCGACACCGGGTTCATCCTGCTCGGTGAGCTGGTGCGGCGCGTGAGCGGCGAGCCGCTCGACCGCTTCGCGCAGCGACATTTCTACACGCCGCTCAGCATGCGGGACACCGCGTTTGCGCCGCCCGCCGCGTGGCGCAAGCGCACCGCGCCCACCGAGGTCGTCAACGCGCACGGTCCGCTGCGAGGCGTGGTGCACGATGGCAACTCCCGCCTGCTGCACGGCGTTGCGGGACACGCCGGAGTGTTCTCCACCGCGGCCGACCTCTCGCGCTACTGCCGGATGCTCCTGGCGGGCGGTCAGCTCGGCGGGAAGCGCTACTTGAAGGAGTCGACGGTGCGGGCCATGTTCGCCCCACACGTGATCGGCGAGTCCACTCGCGGCCTCGGCTGGGACATGGCGTCGCCCTACTCGCGGACGCTGGGGGCCTACTTCCCGTCGGGTTCGGTGGGCCACACCGGCTTCACCGGCACCGCGATCTGGATGGATCCCGCGAGCCACGTCTACATGATCCTGCTCACCAATCGGGTGCATCCGTACGGCAAGGGGGATGTGGCGGAGCTGCGACGGCGCATCAGCGCGGCGGTTGGCACGCGGTTTGCGCCCCAGGATGATCCGCCGGCGCAGGCCACCGCCGGGGACACCGAGACGACGGCGCCGGCGGCGGATCCCCCCGCGCGCCCGGAGGGCCCCACGCTGACCGGGCTCGATCGGCTCGTGGCCGACGACTTCGCGCTCCTGGCCGGCCGGACGGTGGGCCTGATCACCAACCAGACGGGCATCGACAGCCAGGGGCGTCGGGCTGTGGATCTGCTTGCCGCCGCCCCGCAGGTGCGCCTGCGTGCGCTGTTTTCGCCCGAGCACGGGATCACGGGGCAGGTCGACGCCAACGTGCCGAACAGCCGAGACGCGGCCACCGGCCTGGCGATCTGGAGCCTGTACGGGCCGGCACGGCGCCCGTCGC
>DATJXX010000041.1:0-32441 GCA_035499875.1 Solirubrobacteraceae bacterium | reverse complement strand
CCGCGCCTCGGGGCGCTGCTCGAGGAACTGCTCGAGGCGCGCTACGCCGGGGACATCACGAGCCGCAGCGAGGCGGTAGCGTACGCGCGCGAGCTGCTCGCCGAGGGCGAGTCCTCGCGATCGTGATGCGCGACCCCGACTGCATCTTCTGCAAGATCGTCGCCGGCGAGCTCCCCGCGAGGATCGTCGATGAAGACGAGCGCACGATCACGTTCATGGACATCGCGCCCGCGACCCGGGGTCACGCGCTCGTGGTCCCCCGCGAGCACTCTGCCGACCTGCTGAGCGTGCCCCCGGAGGACCTCGTCGCGACCGTCGCCGCAGCCCAGCGCCTGGCAGGGCGATTGGGCGAGCGACTGGGCGCCGAAGGCGTGAACCTGCTCAACTCCTGCGGCGCCTCTGCGTGGCAGACGGTGTTCCACTTCCACGTGCACGTGATCCCTCGCTACACCGACGATCCGCTGCGCCTGCCGTGGGTTCCGGAGCAGGGCGATCCCGACGAGATAGCGGCCGCCGCGGAGGAGCTCGCGGCGGCCTGACGAATAAGGACCGCTACAAACGGGTTTCGCGCGTGTTTGGATCACGCATATGAGAAGAATCATCACGATCCCACTGCTCGGTGTGGGCGCCGCCCTGGCGATCCCCGCCGCCGCGCCCGCCACGCTCGCCGAAGTCGGCGTCGTCGGCGAAGCCAAGACACCCGCCGTCCCCAGCTGTCCCGCCAGCCCGTGCCTGGCTGTCAGTAGAACCACCGGATTCCAGATCAAGGTCGGATCCACCAAGAACCCGACCAACATCCCCCGCAATGGTTCGATCGTGGCGTGGACGATCACGCTCGCCAAGCCGACGGCCGCCCAGATCAAGTACTTCACCAGCAGCGAGGGCGGACCCGCCGAAGCCGGGATCGCGGTGCTCCAGCCGCAGAAGAAGCCGAACCTCACCTACAAGCTCGTGGCCCAGGGACCCACGGTCAAGCTGCAGCCATACTTCGGCCAGACCGCCCAGTTCCCGCTGCCGACGTCGATCCCCGTCAAGAAGGGGGAGCTGATCGCGCTCACGGTTCCCACCTGGGCCCCGGCGCTCGCGCTCAACTTCGGCAACGACACCTCGTGGCGGGCGAGCCGCTCCAAGGCGCAGTGCAACAGCACCAGCACCCAGACGAGCCACACCCAGATCGGCAGCGCGGTGCAGTACTACTGCCTGTACCAGACCGCCCGCCTCACCTACAGCGCGACGCTGGTCTCGACGCCCTGACCCGGGGCCGCCGGCGCCGCTCCTAGGCCGCGCCGGCGCTCCGTAAGCCGCGCCGGCGCTCCGTAGGCCGCGCCGCCGCTACGCACGCGCTGACCCGGCGCTGCGCGGCCGCTCGGCGCGGGCCCGCCCGCTACGGCGCGCTCGCGCCGCCGGTGGGGCTCGAGGAGCCGCCTTCTTTGGATTCGCCGGTTTCGCTCGATTTTTCGCCGCCGCCGGCGGAGGCTCCGCCCGAGGACCCGGCTTCGCTGGACGGTTCACTGGATGCTTCCGAGCCGCCGCTGGATTCCGCTTCGGAGCTCGAGGCTTCGCCGCTCGATTCCGTGGAGGTCGAGGTTTTCTTGGTCGTCGTGGCGGACGAGGTACCCGCTGCCTTTTCCGCGCTCGTGTCGTTCGGCGGGGTGATTTCGGGCGTGTTCTTGGGCGTCGTTTCGGAGACCTTCGTGCCGCCGCATGCCGCGAGCGCGAGCGCCGCCAGCAGCGCCCCGCCGGCCGCCAGCCACCGGCGGCTGCTCACAGCGGCCCCATCCGCCGGCCGCACGTGGGGCAGTCGTTGAGGTCCCGCTGGGCGAGCTGGTCGCACCACGGGCAGAAGCGGAGGTTCTCGACGGCCCACGGCAGGCGCGAGTGCGAAGGGGCCATCGGCAGCTCGATCCCGACCACTTCCAGCGGCTGGTCGGTCTCGCGGTCGCGGTACACGCGGCCGGGCTCGGCCTCCACGAGGATCTCGCGCCCGCTGGCACGGTTGCGCAGGCGATAGCGCTGTTTGGGGCTCACGGCTGGGAGACTCTAGCGGAGCAAGTGGCGCGCATCCTCATCTTCCACGGCTACCTGCTCGCGGGAACCGGCTCCAACGTCTACAACGCGCGCCTCGCGCAGACGCTCGCGCGGCTCGGGCACGAGGTCCACCTCCTCTGTCAGGAGCGCCACCCCGAGCGGCTCGGGTTCGTGGATGCGGCGGGCGACTGGGATTCGGGTGCCCTGCGTGTGAGGCGCCTGCGCGAGCCGGGGGGGAGCGGCAGCTGCACGGTGTACCGGCCCGACATCGGGGGGCTGCTGCCGGTGTACGTGCCCGACCGCTACGAGGCGGTGGAAGCACGCACCTTCGCCGAGCTGAGCGAGGAGGAGCTGCGCCGCTACCTGCGGGCGAACGTAGAGGCGGTGCTCGAGGTCGCCGACCGCGCCGCGCCGGAGCTGGCGCTCGCCAACCACCTGGTGATGGGGCCCGTGATACTCGCCCGTGCGCTGGGCGGGACCACTCCGTACGCGGTCAAGGTCCACGGCAGCGCGCTGGAGTACACCGTCAAGCCGGAACCGGAGCGCTTCCTGGGGCTTGCCCGCGAGGGGCTCGCACCCGCCGCCGCCGTGCTCGTGGGCTCACGCCACACGGCCGAGAGCCTGTGGGAGGCGATCGCCGACCCCGGGCTTCCCTCGCGCACACGCCTCGGCCCACCCGGCGTCGACGTGGCCCGCTTCCGCCCACGCGACCGCCGGACGGCGCTCGCCGAGATGGCCGACCTCGCCCGCGCCCTGCAGCGCACGCCACGGCTATCGGGCGAGTCGAGCGCGTTCGCGCGCGATCCACGCCGTGCGGGGGAGGCGCTGGCGCGGCTGGCGTCCACCGACCCGCTGGTGGCGTTCGTGGGCAAGCTGATCGTTAGCAAGGGGCCCGACCTCCTGCTCGCGGCATGGCCGCTCGTGCTCGAGCGCCTGCCGCGGGCGAGGCTGCTGATCGTCGGCTTCGGCGCCTACCGGGAGGGGCTGGAAGTGCTCGTCCGGGCGTTGCGGGCGGGAGACCTCGAGGGTGTGCGCGAGCTGGCCCTGGAGGGTCGTGCGCTGGAGGGGCCCGGGGATGGGGCCCGCGCCGATCCGCTCACCTACCTGCTGGCGTTCCTGGACGGCCTCGACGGCGCCGCGGCCGCCCGCTACCTTGCGGCCGCCGGCACGCTCGGCGAGCGGGTCGTGTTCAGCGGCCGTCTCGAGCACGAGGAGCTGACGCTCGTGTTGCCCGCCTGCGACGCACTGGTGGTGCCGAGCACCTTTCCCGAGGCCTTCGGGATGGTGGCGGCCGAGGCGGCTGCGTGCGGCGTGCTGCCGATCAGCGCGGCCCACTCGGGCCTGGCGGAGGTGAGCGAGGCCCTCGCCGAGCGCGTGCCTGCACCGGTCCGCCCGTTGCTGTCCTTCGAGCTCGGGCCGGAGGCCGTGCCGGCTATCGCCGGGCGGCTGCTGGACTGGCTGGAGTGCAGTCCGGCCACGCGCGAAGGGACCCGCGAGGCGCTCGTGGCGACGGTGTGCGAGCGGTGGTCCTGGGAGAGCGTGGCCGACAGCGTGATCGCCGCGGCCCGCGGGGAGCTCGAGGGGCTCCCAGAGCCCTGAGGCACGGGCCGCCGGCCGGACGGCGTCCCGCACGGGCCCACCGGCCGTTCGGATAGTCTTCGCCCCCGCTTGTGCTGAGGATCCCCCGCCGAGACATACCTTTGCGCGCGCGGCCGAATCGGCCTGCGTGGCCTCGCCCGGCGGCGCTCTCGCTCGCCGGCATCGTCGTCTTGGCGGCGAGTGGCTGTGGTTCGGTGAAGGGCAACGACAACGCCAACCTGATCGTCGGCAAGCAGCAGTTCGTGGCCAAGTGCGGCGCCTGCCACACGCTCGCCCGCGCCAACACGAAGGGGATCGTGGGGCCGAACCTCGACGTCTCCTTCCGCCGGAGCCTCAAAGAAGGACTCGGCCGCAACGCGATCCGAAGCGTCGTGGAATTCCAGATCGCGTTCCCCAACCCGACGGGCGCGATGCCGGCCGATCTGGTCGCGGGCTCGACCGCCAGGGACGTGTCCTCCTACGTGGAACACTCGGCCGACGCGCCCGGCCCCGACACGGGGCTGCTGGCCACGGCAGTGCAAGCCCCGGGCGCGGGTAAGCCGGCGGTGGAGAAAGCGGGCAAGCTGGCGATCGACGCCAACCCGCAGGGCCAGCTCGCCTACGTCTCCTCGAAGGCCATCGGGACCGCGGGCCCGGTGACCGTGACGATGGCCAACATGTCGGGCGTGCAGCACAACATCGCCTTCGAAGCGGGAGAAAACGGCGCCACCGCCAAGGGGCCGAAGATCGCCGCCAGCGCCTTCATCACCAAGGGCGAAACGTCGGTCAAACTCAGCCTCAAGCCCGGCAAGTACACCTTCTTCTGCGAGGTCTCGGGCCACCGCGCGGCCGGCATGTACGGGACCCTGACAGTCAAATAGGCATCATGGGCCGGTGCCTCCGCTGCCCCGGCTGGACATCGCGGTTCTCGTGGTCGTCATCGTCGTCGCGCTGGTCGTCGCGATCGTGGTGTCCACGAGGGCGGGCCTTGCAGCGCTGTTCGTGGGGCTGGTCGTCGGGCGCATCGTGGTCCGCGAACGCGCGCTCACGCGCGGGCGGCGCCACTAGGGCCGCCTGCCTGGTCGCGTCGGGAGCGGCACGCCGGCGCGGCGTTGCCCGGCGGCGCTGAGGTGGCGCTCAGGTGGCGCTCAGGTGGCGGCCCGCACTATCACGGCCGCGACGATCAGCACGACAGCCACGGCGAGGACGTAGAGCAGCAGCCGGAAGGCCTCCCCCTCCGAGCGCAGCGGGTTCAGCAACGACGCCGCCGGCCTACAGGATGTAGACCGTCGTGTAGACGACGATCCACATGATGTCGACGAAGTGCCAGTAGATGCCCGGCACCTCGACGCCGCGATGGTGCTCGGGACTGTAGTGGCCCCGGAACGCGCGGATCGTCACCGACAGCAGCAGGCACAGCCCGATGAACACGTGGGCCCCGTGCAGGCCGGTGAGCGAGTAGAAGATGGTCGCCTGGGCGTGGTCCTGGGGGGCGAATCCGATGTTGGCGTACTCGTTGATCTGGATGAACAGGAAGGTGATACCGAGCAGCAGCGTCGTCAGCATCCCCGCCTTCAGGCCCCAGTGGTTGCCTTTCTTGATCTGCTTCTCGGCCCAGTGGATGGTGAACGAGGACGACACCAGGATCGCCGTGTTGATACCGGCGACCGCCACCGGGAGCTTCGTTCCGATGTCCGGCCACGGCTCCCCCTGCGCGACGCGGATGAAGAAGTAGGCCGTGAAGAAGGCCCCGAACACCATGATCTCCGAGATGATGAAAAGCAGCATCCCGAGCGTCGGCGCGGGCACCCGCGAGCTGGCGTTCGCCGGTGGCGGCCCGTGGTGCTCGTGCGCTTCGGCGTGGGTGATGCTGGCGGCCTCCATCACCTCTCCCCGTCAGGCCGCGGCGACGCTACTGTCGGAGCTCTCCGCCACGACGTGCTCGACCGGCAACCCGCTCGCACCGCGCACCCGCTGGATCAGGTCCGAGCGCAGCCACCCCGAACGCTGGCCCGGCAAAGTCGAGATCACGATGTCGTCGACCGTGAACAGCTCGAGCGCGTTCATCGTCGCGGTGTAGGGATCGGGGTCGCCGATCATCCCGGAGATGAACAGCCCCGCGCGGCGCAGCCGGTCGAGCATCCGCGCCAGCCTCGCACGGGTCTCGGCGGTGGTGGGGCCGGTGCCGTCGCTTTTGGGCAGCACCGCGATGAACACGTGTTTGCCCTCCTCAGCGTTCTTGGCGACCAGGCGGTCGCTGAGCTCGCTGCCGGTGGAGGTCTTGTTCGCCACCACCAGCGTGACCTCGAACGGCAGGCGCTGGTTCTCGAGGTCCACGATCACGTGCTCGACCGGCAGCCCCGACGCGTTCTCGATCCGCTCCACGAGGTCCCGGCGCAGCCACCCGGAGCTGGTGACCGGGTGGGTCGAGACGATGATCGCGTCGGGCCGCCGCTCGGCGACCGCGTCCATGGTCGCCAGGAACGGGTCCGCGTCGCCGACTTCTCCGCTTGCCTCGATGCCCTCTTCGGAGACGATCGACAGCGCCAGGTCGACGCGCACCTGGGCGGATTCGCGCACCGCCTCGTCGTAGATCACGAGGCCGGCCGACGGGGTGCTCTGGGGCACCACCAGGCGGAAGCGCGCCCCACCGGGCTCGGCCGCGTGGGCGCGCACCGCGTCGAGCAGCTGGATGCCTCCGAGCGTGCGGTTCGCGACCACCAGGATTTCCTTCATGCGCTCACCTCAGCTCCCTATGGACCCTGCGGGGTCACGGTTCCGGAGTCGGCGCCGACGGTGGCGGGCACCGGCGGCGGCGCGAAGATCCCGTGCACGGCTCCGGGGACGCCGTACTCGTAGGGGCCTCCCACGACCGTCGGCACACGGTCGAAGTTGAACACCGGGGGCGGCGAGGACACCTGCCACTCGAGCGTCATGCTTCGCCACGGGTTGCTGGTCGCGCGAGGGCCGCCGCGCCAGCTCGTGATCGCGTTGTAGACGAAGATCAGCGTGGAGACGCCGAGGAAGAAGCTCGCGATCGAGATGAACAGGTTCATACCGGCGAATTCGGAGGCGTAGGTGGCCACCCGGCGCGGCATCCCCTGCAGTCCGAGCACGTGCATGGGCGCGAAGGTTGCGTTCAGGAACACGAACGTGGTCCAGAAGTGCCACTTTCCCAGGCGCTCGTCGAGCATCCTTCCCGTCATCTTCGGGAACCAGTAGTACACGCCCGCAAAGATCGTCATCAGCGAGCCCCCGAACAGCACGTAATGGATGTGGGCGACGATGAAGTAGGTCGCGCTCACGTGAATGTCGAAGGGGATCATCGCCAGCATGATCCCGCTGATGCCTCCGAGCGTGAACGTAACGATGAACCCCAGCGCGAACAGCATCGACGTGTCGAGGTGCAGCACTCCCCGGAACAGCGTCGCCAGCCACGAGAACACCTTTATCCCGGTGGGGACGGCGATGATCGAGGTGGTGATGGCCATCGGGATGCGGATCCAGGACGCCATCCCGGAGGTGAACATGTGGTGGGCCCAGACGGTGAAGCCCAGTCCGACGATCGCCAGCAGGGAGAACGCCATCATGCGATAGCCGAAGATCGGCTTGCGCGCCTTCACGGCGATGATTTCGCTGATGATCCCGAACCCGGGAAGGATCATGATGTAGACGGCCGGGTGCGAGTAGAACCAGAACACGTGCTGGTACATGAGCACGTCGCCGCCCTTGGCGGCGTTGAAGAAGTTGAACCCGAGCCCTCGGTCGAGCAGGACGAAGAACTGCGAGGCGGCGATGAACGGGGTCGCGATCACGACCAGAAGCGAGGTCGCGAAGTTCGCCCACACCAGCAGCGGCATCCGGAAGAAGCTCATCCCCGGTGCCCTCATCGTGATGATCGTCACCAGGAAGTTCAGCGCGGTCATGATCGAGGATGCCCCGGCGAACTGGACCCCGACGGAGAAGAACACCTGCCCCACGGGCGCGGTGTCCGACAGAGGCGTGTACGCGGTCCAGCCGTCGGCGAACGCTCCCCCGGGCGCGAAGAAGCTTCCGAGCATCATGATCCCCGCGATCGGCAGCAGCCAGAAGGAGAGCGCGTTCAGGCGCGGGAAGGCCATGTCCGGGGCGCCGATCATCAACGGGATCACGTAGTTCCCGAAGCCCGCGAACACGGGCACCATGAACAGGAAGATCAGCAGCGAGGCGTGGACCGAGAACAGCCCGTTGAAGGTGTTCGCGCTCACGAAGTGCGAGCCAGGCTGGGCCAGCTGCGCGCGCATCAGCATCGCCAGCAGCCCTCCGACGAGCAAGAAGAAGAACGAGTTGACCAGGTACTGGACCCCGATCACCTTGTGGTCGGTGTTGATCCGGAAGTAGTCGCGCCAGCTGTAGGCGCCGTGGCCGGAGTGGTCCTCGGGGCGGGTCTTGCGCCCCGATGCCCAGTAGAACCAGTAGTCGAAGCCGCCGAGGCCGGCGAGGAAGCCGAGTGGGGCGGCGATCAGGGCGACCGTCGTGATCGCGTCGCCGGAGATGTAGTGGTGGAAGGTCGCGTGGCCCGTGGCTGCGCGGATCACCCACGTCAGCAAGAACGCGAACACGATCCCGACCAGGAACATCCAGGCGCCGCGGATCATCCCGGGGGCTTTCAGTTGCGCGACCAAGGCGCCCTCCCTGTGTGCTCGCAGCTGCCCATGCTCGCGGCCAACATTATCCAGCCGACCCCCCGGTCGCCGTGGCGGCCGCGGAGCCGCCGCCGGCGGCGCTCACCTGGCTTTTGAGCCACGCCTGGAACTGCGCCTGGGTGACCACGTGGACCGCCGAGCGCATCAGCGAATGGCCGGCGCCGCACAGGAGGTTGCAGATCACCGGGTAGGTCCCCAGCCGCGTGGCGGTGACCCGCCAGTGCGTCGTGATGCCCGGGACGGCGTCCTCCTGCAGGCGGAAGGCGGGCACCCAGAAGGCGTGGATCACGTCGCGGCTGTGGATCTCGAACTGGACGGACTCGTTGCGGGGGATGTAGAGGTCGTAGCTGTTGAGCGCGGGTCCCCCGGTGAGCGCCTTCGGATACTGGTAGGTCCACACGAACTGCTGGCCGGTGACGCCGATCTGGATCTCGCGGGCGGGCTTTTTCTCGTTCTGCCCGAGCACCACGAAGGAGTAGCCCACGAGCGACAGCAGCAGCACCGTGGGGATCGCGGTCCAGAACACCTCCAGGCGGGTGTTGCCGTGGATCGGGGCCCCGTCCTTGAGCTCGTCGCCGGGCTTCATGCGGAAGTTCCAGACGTTGAACAGGATCGCTGCCACCACCAGCACGAAGATCGGGATCGAGGCGATCACGAGCACGTGATAGAGGCGGTCGGAGTTGACGGCTTGTTTGGAGGCGGCGACCGGGAACCAGCGGATTTCGTAGCTCAGCCAGATGCCGATCCCGACGGCGATCAGCGCCAGGACGACGGTGATCGTGACCGACCGGCGGCGGTTCATGAAGCGGCGCCGTGGGGGCGGCGGTGCCTGTTCGTGGCGGCGATCCTCTCCATCGCGAGCAGGGATCCTAATGCCTGGGCCAACGGACCGTCACGCTTGACGACCGGGTCCCGACGCTCTAGATTGAGGCAATAGTTGCTAATTGTCCGTAGGTGGCGACGGCCGTTGTGCGCAGCCTCCACGGGCCTCGAGACTCCGATCGGAGGCGAGAGAGAATGCAAGTGCGCGAGGGCATGACTGACACGATTCTCACGGTGGGCCCGGGCCACGACCTTCGTGCCGTGGCGAGGCAGATGACCGAGAGGGGCGTGGGGGCGGCTGTGGTGATGGATCCTGACGCCGCAGGCCCCGGGATCATCACCGAGCGCGACCTGCTGATCTCGATCGGCGCAGGGCAGGACCCCGACCGCGAGGTGGTTGCGGATCACCTGACCCACGACGTCGTCTACGCCGCGCCGGAGTGGTCGCTCGAGGAGGCGGCCGCTGCGATGGTGCGGGGGGGCTTCCGCCACCTGATCGTCCTGGACGGGGCCGACACGGTCGGCATCCTGTCGGTCCGCGACGTGGTGCGCTGCTGGACCGATGATGGGGCGATCTGCCCGGTTCCGGACAGGGTGGCTGTGGGGTGAGAGGGGCGGCGCGCCCGCTTTGGGGAGCGGGCCGCCGTTGGTCGAGATGGCCGGGCGCGGTCGGGGGACCGCGCCCCCCACTCAGGAGTCGAGCGGCAGCTCGTTCACTTCGCGGCGCGTGTCTTTGATCCAGCGCACCACGCACCAGATCGTCATCACGGCGCCGATGAAGGTCAGCTCGATGAAGGTCGTAAGGCCGACCAGCGTGAGCGTGATGCCCACGGCGGTCAACGCCGGCAATACCGACGGCCCGGGAAGGTGGATCTCCTCGCCCGCGGGGGGCGGCTCGGGGTCGAGCTCGCTCACGACACGTAGGCGGCCGCGACCACGAACGTGATCCCGAACATGAAGAAGCAGATCGCCGCGACGATCAGTCCGGTGCGGATGTTCTTACGGGCCAGGCGGCGGTTCATGCTCGTCGGGCGCCCATCCTACAGGTGCTTGTCGGCGACCATCGAGCAGAACAGCAGCGCCAGGTAGGCCAGCGAATACAGGTACAGGCGCAGCGCCGTGGGACGGTCGGCGCGGCGGATCAGCAGCTGCGAGCCGGCGATGAAGCCGAGCCCGAGCACGACCGAGGCCACCAGGTAGATCGTGCCGAAGCCGCCCGCACAGAACGGCAGCTGCGTGACGACGTACAGCAGCGCCGCGTACAGCGCGATCTGGCGGCGGGTCTCGTCCTCGCCCCGCACCACCGGCAGCATCGGCACCCCCACCTTGCGGTACTCGTCCTTCATCAGCAGCGACAGCGACCAGAAGTGGGGCGGGGTCCAGAAGAAGACGATGAAGAACATCAGCAGCGCGGTGCCGCTGATCGAGCCGGTCACGGCCGCCCACCCGACCAGCGGAGGCACGGCCCCGGCGGCCCCTCCGATGACGATGTTCTGGGGGCTGCGGCGCTTGAGCCAGAGCGTGTACACGAACACGTAGCCGAGGAAGCCCGCGAACGAAAGGCTCGCGGCGAGGGGGTTCACCGCGAGCCACAGCAGCACCACCGAGGACGCCGCCAGCGCGCACCCGAACACCAGCGCCACGCGCGGGGAAATCCTTCCCGACGGCACCGGCCTGCCGGCCGTGCGGCGCATCTGCGCGTCGATGTCGCGGTCGTACCAGTGGTTGATCGCGCCCGCCCCGCCGGCCGAGAGGTAGCCGCCCAGGCACGTGATCAGGACCAGCCCGAGGGAGGGGTCGCCGGCAACGTACATGCTCGCCACCGTCGTCAGCAGCAGCAGCGACTGGACCTTCGGCTTGGTCAGCTCGAACAGGTCCGCGAGCAGCTGGCGGGTGCGTGAGGCGAGCGCCGGATGGGCGCGGACCGCCGTGCCGGCGGAGGGCATCCCGGCCACCTAGGTTCCCACCTGCCGCGCTCCCGCGGGCACGGTCGCAGCGCCGGCCGCGTGGGCACTCGAACTGCGGCGCTCCACCTCGCGGCGGATGTCCTTCATCGGTTCCACCGAGCGCACCAGCGGGATCACGTCGAAGTTGTTGACCGGCGGGGGCGAGGTGGTGAACCACTCGAGCGTGTTGGCGACCCACGGGTCGGGGCCGGCGACGACGCCCCGCTTCAGCGAGCGGGCGATGTTGATCACGGTCACCAGCACGCCCGTCGCGAGGATGAAGGAGCCGACGGTGGAGATCTGGTTGTAGAGCTGCAGGTGCCCGACGTTGTCGTACTCGTAGATGCGCCGCGGCATCCCGTCGAGGCCCATCACGTGCTGGATCAGGAACGTCACCAGCACGCCGATGTAGACCAGGGCGAAGCTCAACCGCCCGGCACGCTCGTCGAGCTTGCGCCCGGTGATCTTCGGGAACCAGTAGTAGATCGCGGCGAAGATGGGCATCACCGCGCCGCCCCACAGCACGAAGTGCAGGTGGGCCACCACGAAGTAGGTTTCGTTGACCTGCCAGTCGATCGGGAAGGTCGCGAGGAAGATCCCGGAGATGCCGCCGATCAGGAAGATCGACACGCCTCCCACGGCGAACAGCAGCGCGGAGGTGAATTCGACCGTCCCCCGCCACAGGGTCGCCACCCAGTTGAGCACCTTCACCCCCGTGGGCACGGCGATCAGGTAGGAGCTCAGCATGACAAAGATCAGGATCGCCTCGGGGATCGGGGCCGTGAACATGTGGTGCGCCCACGTGAGGAAGCCGAGGAACGCGATCGCCACGGTGGAGGCGGCGATCGCCCGGTAGCCGAAGATCGGCTTTCGCGCGAACACGGGCAGGATCTCCGAGATCAGCCCGAAGCCCGGGAGCACCATGATGTAGACCTCGGGGTGGCCGAAGAACCAGAACAGGTGCTGCCAGAGGATCGGCGAGCCGCCCTGGGCGGCGTCGAAGAAGTGGGTCCCGAAGTGGCGGTCGGCCAGCAGCATCGTGGCCGCCGCCGCGATCACCGGCAGCGCGAAGATCAGCAGCACTGCGTAGGTGAGGATCGTCCAAACGAACAGCGGCAGGCGCGCCCAGCTCATCCCGCGCGCGCGCATGTTCGCGATCGTGACGTAGAAGTTGACGGCGCCCAGCAGCGACGAGACCCCGGTGAGGTGGACCAGGTAGATCCACGCGTCCTGGCCCCCGGAGGGGGAGTACTGGCTTTCGGCCAGAGGCACAACGCTCACCCAGCCGGCTTCCGGAGGGCTCCAGAAGATGGACGCGTAGAACACCGCCCCGCCGGCTAGGAACAGCCAGAACGAGAGCGCGTTGAGCCGCGGGAAGGCCATGTCGCGGGCGCCGATCATGAGCGGCACGAAGTAGTTCGCGAGGCCCGCCATCATCGGCACGACGAACAGGAACACCATCGTCGTGCCGTGCATCGTGAACAGCTGGTTGTAGGTCGTCGGCGACACGACCGTGTTTTCCGGCGCCCCCAGCTGCAGGCGGATCATCAGCGCCTCGACCCCGCCCATCAGGAAGAACACGAAGGTCGCGACCATGTACATGATCCCGATCTCCTTGTGGTCGGTCGTGGTCAGCCAGCGGGTCCAACCGCTCCGCTTGGGCTGGACGGCGTGGGCGTTGACGTGGGGGACGGGGGCTACGTAGGTGGCCATCGTGGGATCGGTGCGCTCCTGCGGGGTTGGGGTTCGGTTGGGGGTTAGGGGTTTTCGACCTGTCCGGCCCCGCTCTGGGCGCCGAGTTTTTCACGAGCCACCTTGGCCGCCTGGTTGGCTTCGGAGATGAGCCGCTTCTGGTTGGCCAGCCACGCTTCGAACTGCGCCGGCGGCACCGCCCGCACCGTGGCGAGCATGCGCGCGTGCAGACGACCGCACAGGAACGCGCACTGGCCCTTGTAGACACCGGGCTTGGGGATCTTGAACCAGGTGTAGTTGTGGTAGCCGGGCACCGCCTGGAACTTGCCGCCGAGTTCGGGGATCCACCACGAGTGGACCACGTCGGCTGAGACGATGTCCAGCGACACCGTGGTTTCGGTGGGGACGACCATTTCCTGGTAGGAGTAGGGAGCCCCGAGGCCGTCCGGTTCGCTGGCGCCGGGATAGACGTACTGCCAGATGTACTGGCGGCCGATGACCGTGATGTCGAGGGCCTTCTTGTTCGGGGGGAGCTGGCGCTTGGCGCTGGCGTACAGCAGCTGCCCGCCGTCGGCGTTGTAACCGGCGGCGCTGGAGTTGGGCGGGTTCTCGATCGAGGACAGCTTCGAGAAGGTGAGGCCCGCGAGCGCCACCAGGATCAGGGCGGCGGCGATCGTCCAGGAGTACTCGAGGCGGGTGTTGCCCCGGATCTGGGCGGGGACGGCGTGCCTGCGCTTGCGGAAGCGGATCAGCGCGTACAGGATGGCTCCCTCGACCGCCGCGAAGATGATCAGGGCGATCACGAGCTCGACCTTGTAGAGGCTGTTGATTTCGTTCGCGTTCGGTGAGCCGCCGGACTCAGGGGTGAAGAACGCGAGGAGGGTGCTCAGCTGGCCCAAGGCGCGGCCGATTCTATTGGGAGCCTCGCGGTCCCGGCTTGATAACAAATGCCACGAGAACCGCTCAGGCGCCGGTGAAGCGCGGCGGGCGCTTCTGCACGAACGCCATCGCTCCCTCCATGAAGTCCTTGCTGCCGGACATCTCGCGCTGGATCTGCGCCTCGAGCTCCAGCTGGTCGTCCATGCGCTGATACAGCCAGTTGTTGAGCTGCCGCTTGGTGCCCGCGAACGAGCGGGTGGGCCCGGCCGCCAGCCGATCAACGAGCGCCGAGGCCTCTTCGGCGAGCAGCTCGTCGACCACCACGCGGTTGATCAGTCCCCACTCGAGCGCCTTCTGGGCGGGCAGGCGCTCGCCGAGCATCGCCAGCTCCGTGGCCCGCGCCATGCCGACGCGGGTGGGCACGAACAGCGAGGAGCCGCCGTCGGGGACCAGGCCGATGTTCACGAACGCGAGCAGGAAGTAGGCGCTCTCGGCCGCCAGGATCAGATCGCAGCAAAGCGACAGCGAGCAGCCGATCCCCACGGCGGGGCCGTTGACGGCCGCCACCACCGGCTTGGGCATCTCGCGGATCCCCTTCATGATCGGGTGGTAGCGCTCGGTGAGGGTGCGGTACACGTCCGGCCGCCCGTCGTCCGTGGTGAAGCCGCCGGCGATGTCCTTGAGGTCGGCCCCCGAGGAGAAGGCGCGCCCGGCGCCCGTCAGCAGGACGGCCCTGACCTCGTCGTCGGCGGCCACCTGCTCGATGGCCGCGCGCAGGTCGTCCCCGAACTGACCGTTCCAGGCATTGAGCACCTCGGGGCGGTTCAGTTCCACCGTGGCGGCCCCGTCGCGGATGTGCACGTTGACGGTCTGAAGCTCGGTCGTGGTGTCGCTCATGGTCTCCTCTGAAAGCCGAAAGGACCCGGCCGCAGGGCGCGCCGCAATGCGCCCATCGCACGCCGGCTCGCGAGGATCCTATGGTTTGTGGCATGAAGAGGCCCGTGATCGGCATCTGCGCGGCGCTCGAGCGCGCCAGCTGGAGCGTGTGGAACCAGAACGCGGCGCTCGTCCCGATCGGCTACATCGAGGCCGTGCAGCGCGCCGGTGGGCTGGCCCTGCCGCTGGCCCCCGACGAACACTCGGTGGGCGATCCGGGGGAGGTGCTCGAGCTGATCGACGCCCTGATGCTCGCCGGCGGCGCCGACATCGATCCCGCGAGCTACGGCGAACCGGCCCACCCCGAGACGCACGACACGGTGCCGGAGCGGGACGCGTTCGAGATCGCCCTCGCCCGCGCGGCGATCGAGGCGGACATGCCGGTGCTCGGAATCTGCCGGGGGATGCAGCTCATCAACGTCGCCCTCGGGGGCACGCTCGTCCAGGACCTCCCCGACCTCGTCGGCCACGGCGATCATCGCCGTGTGGTGGGCTCCTTCGACGGGGCCGAGCACGACGTGATGCTGATCGAGGACTCGCTGGCGGCGAGCGCGGTGGGGGAGCTCGCGCACGTGACCAAGTCACACCACCACCAGGGCGTTGACCGGCTCGGGTCGGGGCTGGTGGTGAGCGGCATCTCGGACCTCGACGAGCTGCCGGAGGCGATCGAGCTCCCGGACCGGCGGTTCGTGCTCGGCGTGCAGTGGCACCCCGAGGCCGATCCCGAGAGCCCCGTAGTGAGCGCCCTCGTGCAGGCCGCGATCGGCGCCAGGGCGACCCTCGCAAGCGACTAGATACGCCCCGGGCCGCCCACGGCCGTTCGCGCCGGGCCGCCCACGGCCGTTCGCCCCGGACCGCCCACGGCCGTCCGCGCCGGGCCGCCCCACGGCCGTCCATATACTCCCCCGCCAGTGTCGCGGTCGAACGCGATCCGAGCAGCCGCCTGGGGAGTGGTGCTCGCCGGCTTCGCCGCACCGCTGCTGCGCCGCCGCGTGCCGGCGCCGCCACTGGTCACGCAGACCGTCGCGTTCGCGGCGCCGGTCGGGCTGTGCGTCGCCGTGCGCCGCTCCAGGCGGCGCGACATCGCCACCTGCTGCCTGCAGATGTGGGCCTATGTGGCCGCCTACAAGACCCCCCACGACGACGCCGACGCGCAGGCCCGCCGCGTCCACGTGCGCTACCCGATCGTGGCCGACCGGGTGCTCGGCCTGGGGCGCTTGCCGAGCGCCCGCCTGCAGCGGGCGCTCGCCCGCACCGGTCCGGACGGCTCCCGCTGGACGGCGCTCGACCGCGTGCTCGTGTGGGCGCACTGGAGCTGGTTCCTCGTGCCCCACAGCGCGATCCTGTACATCATGTGGCGCCGGCCGGAGCGCTTCACGCGCGCCGCCACCCTCACCTACGCGGTGTTCGACGTCGGCGCCACCTTCTACTGGGTGCTGCCGACCGCTCCGCCGTGGTACGCCGCCACCCGCGGGGAGCAGGGGCAGGAGGCACTGGAGGTGCGGCGAATGATGGTGGAGTACGGCGAGTTCTTCTGGCGAGACGGCTGGGGCTCGCTCTACAGTGTGTTCGGCGGTAATCCGCTGGCCGCAATGCCTTCTCTGCACTTCGCCACATCCCTGATGGCCGCGTCGCTGCTCGCCGAGACGGGTAGTGGAGCCGGCGTGGTCGGATACGGGTACCTCGTCACACTCGGCTTTGCTCTGGTGTATCTCGGCGAGCACTACCTCGTGGATCTGCTGGGAGGGGCGGCGCTGACGGTGGCGGTCAGGCGTCTCGCCCCTCAGGCGACGGAGCCGCTGAGGCGTGCCGCCGGCATCGTCTCGCGGCTGGAGGAGCTGGCACACGGGGAGGCCTGATCGGCGTGCGGGTGAGAGCCGCCGTTCGGCGGGCGGATCGCGGGGGGCGCGAGCGTGAGACCGGAGACACCTCCTCCGAGGAGGTGACCGCCGCCGCGCCCGAACCCGGGAGCACACCGCCGCCCGATGGTCCCGAGCAGGTCTCGGCCGCCCGCCTCGAGGGACGAACCACGGCCGTCGAGTCCGGCGAGGGCGGCGAGGGCGGGGCGTGCGAGGCGCGGGATGGTGGGCGCGGGAGGCCGCCCCCAGATCGCGGCGGAGCGGGTGCCGGGGGAGGGGGGGAGCAGCCCGTCGAGCACGTCGGCGACGACGACATGCCGCGGGTGCGGCTCACCCACCGCCAGCTGCTGGCGTTCGGCTTGTTCGCCGTCTCGATCGTCGCGTTCCTGTACCTGGTGCTGCCGAAGCTCGCGGGCGTCAGCGAGGACGTCAAACGGATCGAGAAGGGCGACAAATGGTGGGTGGCGGTCGGCGTCGCCTTCGAGATGGTCTCGTTCGGCGGCTACATCGTGCTGTTCCGCACCGTGTTCGCGCGCGGCCGCTCGCGGATCTCCTGGCGGGTGAGCTACCAGATCACGATGGCCGGCCTGGTGGCCACGCGTCTGTTCGCCGCCGGCGGCGCCGGTGGTATCGCCCTCACCGCCTGGGCCCTTCGCCGCTCGGGGATGGAGCCCCGCCTGGTTGCCTGCCGGATGGTCGCCTTCATGGTGCTCCTGTACGCCGTGTACGCGGGCTCGCTGCTGATCGACGGTGTGGCGCTCGCGACGGGCGCCTTCCCCGGCGGGGGTTCGTTCGCGATCACGGTCGTGCCGGCGATCGCGGGGTTCGTGCTGTTCGTCCTGACGGGAGCGATCGCGCTGCTGCCGAAGGACGCGGAGCGGCGCCTGCACACGTGGGCGTCGGGCCCCAGCCGCATGGCCCACCTGTTCAACAGCACCGTGGCGGCACCCGCGCTGGCGGCCAGCGGGGTGCGCACGGCGATGGACCTGATCCGCGAACGCCGCCCCGGGCTGCTGGGGGCGATCGTGTGGTGGACGTTCGACATCCTCGTGCTGTGGGCGATGTTCCACGCCTTCGGCTCGCCGCCCCCGCTGTCGGTGATCTGGATGTGCTACTTCGTCGGCACGCTCGCCAACCTGCTGCCCCTGCCGGGCGGCCTCGGCGGGGTCGAGGGAGGCATGATCGGGGCCTTTGCCGCCTTCGGGGTGTCGTTCGACCTGGCCGTTCTGGCGGTGCTCTCCTACCGTGCGATCTCCTTCTGGCTGCCGACGATCCCCGGCGGCATCGCCTACTTCCAGCTGCGCAAAACGGTCGCCCAGTGGAAGAGCGAGCAGTCGCCGTCGGCGCCCGGGTCGGTGCGCGCCGTGGCCGGCCAGGCCGGCGCGCTGCAGGGCTCCTAGCCGGTGGCGGCGCCGCCGAGACCCTGCCTGAGAGCGGTGGCACCAGCCCGCGAGTGCTACACTATACAAAGTAAAGTGAGCTGGAGTTCGACAGGTCTCCGCACCACGGGATCAGACCAGGGAGGCTAGATGGGCGACGTCGAGAACGTGATCATCATCGGCAGCGGCCCCGCCGGCTACACGGCTGCGCTGTACACCGCGCGGGCGAACCTGCGTCCGCTCGTGTTCGAGGGTTTCGCCTGGGGCGGGCTGCTCCAGCAGACGACCGACGTGGAGAACTACCCCGGCTTCCCCGAGGGCGTGGTGGGGCCGGAGATGATGCAGAAGTTCCGCGACCAGGCCGAGCGCTTCGGTGCCAGGCTGGAGACCGAGGACGTCGACCGCGTCGAGCTCGCCGACGAGCCCGGGGGCCTGCACCGGGTGTGGGTAGGCGAACAGGAGTACGCCACCAGGACGCTCGTGCTTGCGATGGGCGCCGAGCACAAGAAGCTCGATGTGCAGGGCGAGGAGGACCTCTCCGGCCGTGGGGTGAGCTATTGCGCCACCTGCGACGCCGCCTTCTTCAAGGACGCCCCCACGCTGATCGTCGGCGGCGGCGACTCCGCCATGGAGGAGGCCATCTTCCTGTCGAAGTTCGCCTCCAAGGTCACGATCGTGCATCGCCGCCCCGAGTTCCGCGCCTCGAAGATCATGCTCGAGCGCGCCCGCTCCGAGCCGAACATCGACTTCATGGTCCCCTACACCGTGAGCGAGTTCGTCCCCGGAGAGAACGGGTCCCTCGGCCACGCCACGCTCCACAACACGGAGACCGGCGAGGAGCACCGCCTGATGGTGTCGGGCAGCTTCATCGCGATCGGGCACGAGCCCCAGTCGGCGCTCGTTCGGGGGCAGATCGACGTCGACGAGAACGGATACGTGGTCACCGAGGGACGCTCCACTCGCACCAACCGGCCGGGCGTGTTCGCCGCCGGGGACCTCGTCGACCACACCTACCGCCAGGCGATCACAGCGGCGGGGTCGGGCTGTCAGGCGGCGCTCGACGCGGAGTGGTACCTGCGCGACACGCCCCAGGTCGAGACGCCCGCTGAGATGCCCGCCGGGGACCCGGCGCTGGCCGAGTGGGCACCCCGGCGCTGAGCGCCGACCACCGGGCTCACCGCTCCAGGGCGCCCTCCAGCTCGAGCAGGAAGCGCTTTCGCTCGAGTCCACCGCCGTAGCCGCCGAGCCCTCCGCCGGCGTGGAGCACGCGGTGGCAGGGGATCACGATCGGGATCGGGTTGGCACCGAGGGCGTTCCCGGCGGCCCGCGCGCCACGCGGGCTGCCCGCTTCCGCTGCGATCTCGCCGTAGCTCGAGAACGAGCCGTATGGGATCGCGGCGGTGTGCTTCAGCACGCGCGTGGCGAACGGGCCGATCAGTCTCCAGTCGAGCTTCAGCGAGAAGCTCCGGCGTCGCCCGGAGAAGTATTCGTCGAGCTCGTGCTCGAGCTGGCCCAGGGGCTCGGGACTGCGGACCACCCGAGGCGAGATGCGCCGGGCGAGCTCTTCCACCATCGCCGGTTCGGTCTCCTCGGGGAATGCCAGGCGGACCAGCCCGCGCGGGGTGACAGCTGCGTGGAGCGTGCCGAACGGCGACTCCACCGGGGCATAGGTGACGTCGGCGAGGCCCTCGCCTGCGATTCGCGCCAGCAGCCGATCGCTCGCTGCAGCAGCTGCCGCGGCTTCGGCCTCGCGGGCGGTGGGGCCGGCGCGCAGCGCGCGGCTGACGGCGTCGTCGGTCTGGGATCTCATGCGGCTACCTCCGCTCTCAGCTTTTTCAGGCCCTCGTGCAGCGAGCGCCGCGCGGCGTCCTCCGAGCAGCCGATCGCGGACGCGATCTCGCGATGCGGGAGGTCGCCCACGAAACGCAGCACCACCGCCGAGCGCTGGCGGGGGGGAAGCTCGCGCACCGCTCCCCACAGCTCGGCGTCCACCGGGCCGGCACCGTCGCCTGCGCGTGTGTCGAGCACCTCGATGTCCTGCACCGGAAGTGCCCGGCGGGCGCGCCCGCGGTGGCAGTCCACGGCCTTGCGGTGGGCGATCGTCAGCACCCACGCCCTCAGGTTCGAGTCGGCCCGAAGCCGGGGGTACGCGCGCAGGGCCGACACGAACGTCTCCTGAAAGCAGTCCTCCGCGTCGGTCGGCCCGACTGAGGAGACCAGGAACCGCCACACGGCCTCGCGGTTGTCATCCAGGAACGCCTGGAAGGGGGGAGGGGGCGCGCTCATCTGCCCCTTTAACGCGGGGGCGCCCCCGGAGTGTGAGATGCGTGGGGCAAGCTCATGCGGGGCTGCGCAGAAAGCCGCTGGTGCCGCCGCGGCCGAGCTTGCCGGCCGCCACCAGCTGCCGCAGGGCCGGCGCGGGGCGGTAGCGCTCCTCGCGGTACTCGTCGCAGAGGGCGTTGAGAACCGTCAGCACGTGGTCGAGGCCGATCTTGTCGGCCCACGCGAACGGCCCGCGGGGGTGGCTGAGGCCGAGCACCATGCCCAGGTCGATGTCCTCGGCGGTGCCGACCCCTTCGCCGAGCGCGAAGGCCGACTCGTTGATGACCTGGCAGAGGATGCGACCCAGCACCAGCCCCGGGGCGTCACCGACCCACGCCACGTGCTTGCCGAGGGTGTTGAAGAAGCGCTCGGCGCGGGCGGCGGCGACCGGCGATGAGCTGTCGGTACGGGTCAGCTCCACCAGGCCGGTGTCTGCCAGCGGCGGCAGGGCGTGGAAGCCGACGGCGCTGCCTCCGGGGTTCAGACGTGCCAGTGAGGCGCGGGCGCACAGCAGCAGCTGGGCCCCACCGGAGCCCGGTTCGAGCTCCCCCGCGGCTTCCGAGGGGGAGCTGGTGCAGTCGATCGCCAGCGAGGGCAGCACGCCGCCGCTGGGAGCGTGGGGGGAGCGCACCTCATATCCGGCCGCCGTGGCCGCCTCCCGCAGTTCGGTGGCGAGCGTCCCGCCGCCGGAGATCACCACGACGCCCTCGCCGCCCGCCACCTGCGCATCTACCGGGGCTGGGTCCTCGGTGCGGTAGCTGCCGCCCTCCGCCGTTCCGGAGTAGTCGTAGTAGCCGCGGCCGGTCTTGCGCCCGCACAGGCCGGCGGCGACGTAGCGGACCGAGATCGGGGACGGTTTCCAGCGGGGCTCGCCGAAGCTCTGCGCGTAGAAGCTCTTGGAGACCTCCAGGCCGGTGTCCACGCCGACGAGGTCCATCAGCTCGAAGGGCCCCATCCGGAAGCCGCCACCCATCCGGCAGATGCGGTCGATCGTCTCGAGCTCGGCGAGTCGCTCCTGCAGCAGGCGCAGGGCCTCCAGGCCGAAGGGGCGGTTGCAGCGGTTGACCAGGAAGCCGGGACCGTCGGCGGCGCGGATCACCGTCTTGCCCATCGCCCGCCCGGTGGCATCGGCGACCTCGAGGGCCTGCTCGCCGGAGCGCACGCCCGCGACCACCTCGAGCAGGGCCATCACCGGAGCCGGATTGAAGAAGTGCATCCCCACGACCCGCTCGGGACGGCTCGCCGCGCGCGCGATCTCGGTGACGAGCAGCGACGAGGTGTTGGTCGCCAGCACGCAGTCCTCCGCCACGATCGAGCTCAGCCGTTCCAGCAGCTCGTGCTTGAGCTCGAGGCGCTCGGGGACCGCCTCGATCACGAGCTCGCAGGTTCCGAGCCGCTCGAGCTCGCTCACTGGGTGCAGGCGCTCGGAGGCCGCCGCGGCCTCCTCGGCGCTGAGGCGTCCACGGGCCGCTTCCCGGCCGTGGCCGTCACGGGCCTTGCGCAGGCCCGCCTCGAGTGCCGCCTCGATCGGGTCATACAGCAGCGTCTGCGCTCCGGCCCGTGCCGCCAACTGTGCGATACCGGCGCCCATCGTGCCGGCGCCGAGGACGCCGATCACCTCGGGCACGAGGTTCTCCCCGCCGGAGTCGCCGGCGGTCATGCGGCCCTCTCGCGGCTGTCGCGTGAGCTCACGCGGAGCTCACGCGGGCACGAGCGCGCTGATTCCCGTCATCGCGCGGCCGATGATCAGTTTCTGGACCTGTGAGGTCCCCTCGTAGAGGGTGGTCACACGGGCGTCTCGGAAGTAACGCTCGACGGGGTGGTCGTCGACATAGCCGGCGCCGCCGTGGACCTGGATGGCGAGGTTGGCGCATTCCAGCGAGGCCTCGGTGGCGTGCAGCTTGGCGACCGAGGTCTCGAGCGTGTTGGGCATGCCCTTGTCCTTCAGCCAGCCGGCCCGCCACACGAGCATCCGCGAGGCGTCCGTCTTGAGCACCATGTCGGCGATCATCCCCTGCACCAGCTGGAAGCTGGCGATCGGGCGGCCGAACTGTTCGCGCTCCTTGGCGTAGCGGACCGACTCCTCCACGCATCCCTGGCAGATGCCCACGCAGCCCGCCGCCACCGAGTAGCGCCCGGAGTCCAGGGCCGACATGGCGACCTTGAAGCCGTCGCCGATCTGGCCCAGCATCTGCTCGTCGGTGACCTCCACGTCTTCGAGCGCGATCGACGCGGTGTCGGAGGCGTGGAGTCCCATCTTGTGCTCGATCGGCTGGGGTTTGAAGCCCTCCTGGTCGGTGTCCACGAGGAAGCAGGCGAGGCCCTTGTGACCGAGCGAAGGGTCGGTCTGGGCGAAGATCAGGGCCACCTTGGCGTAGTCGCCCATCGAGATCCACATCTTGCCGCCGTTGATCACCCACCCGTCGCCCTTGCGCACGGCGCGGGTCTTCTGGTTGGCGGCGTCGGAGCCGGTGTCGGGCTCGGTCAGGCCGAAGCATCCCAGCCACTCGCCCGAGCAGAGCCTGGGAAGGTAGGCGTGGCGCTGCTCCTGGGTGCCCCATTTGAGGATCGTCGAGCACACCAGCGAGGTCTGCACCGAGATGACGGTGCGGATCGCCGAGTCGCCGCGGCCGATCTCTTCGACGATCAGGCCGTAGGTGCGGTAGTCGAGCCCCGCCCCGCCGTACTCCTCGGGCACGATCGCCCCGAGGTATCCCTGGGCGGCGATCTTCGCCACCAGGTCGAGGTCGAAGTGGTGGTTGCGGGCGTTGATCTTGGTCCGCTCGATCAGCTCGCGGTCGGTGAATTCGCGGGCGGTCTCCTTGATCAGGCGCTGCTCGTCGGTCAAATCGAAGTCCAAGTGGGGCCCCTCTCTCGTTAGAGCTTTGGCGTCCTCCACGGTGCCGCAACGCGCCGTGCGATCTCCTCGTCGATGCCATCGATGGCGACCCGCTGCTGCTCGAGCGAGTCTCGATCGCGAAGTGTCACGGTGCGGTCCTGGAGGCTCTGGTGGTCGATCGTAAGGCAGAAGGGGGTGCCGATCTCGTCCTGGCGGCGGTAGCGGCGGCCGATCGCGCCGCCCTCGTCGTACTCGGCCTGGACCTTCTCCCGCACAGCGCCGTACACCTCGCGGGCGAGCTCCGGCTGGCCGTCCTTGCCGACCAGTGGCAGTACGGCCGCCTTCACGGGAGCGAGGCGGGGATGCAGGCGCAGGACGGTGCGGCGCTCACCCTCCCCGGTGCCCTCGCGTTCCACGAATTCCTCCTCGTATGCGTCCACGATGAAGGCGAGCATCGCCCGGTCGGCGCCGGCGGCGGGCTCGATCACGTGGGGCACGTAGCGCTCGCCGGTGGCCTGGTCGAAGTACTCGAGCTTCTCGCCGGAGAACTGGGCGTGGCGGGAGAGGTCGAAGTCGCCCCGGTTGGCGATCCCCTCGAGCTCCGACCAGCGCCGCGTGTCGGGGTCGGAGCTCGACGGGAACAGGTACTCGACGTCGCTGGTGCCCGAGGAGTAGTGGGACAGCTCGTCGGGCTCGTGGGCCCGCAGGCGCAGGTACGCGGGGCGGATGCCGAGCTCCGCGTACCAGCGCTCGCGCTCGCCCAGCCAGTGCTCGTACCACTGCGGGGCCTCCGCGGGAGGGACGAAGTACTCCATCTCCATCTGCTCGAACTCGCGGGTCCGGAAGATGAAGTTGCCGGGGGTGATCTCGTTGCGGAAGGACTTGCCGACCTGGGCGATCCCGAACGGTGGTTTCTTGCGCGAGAACTGCAGCACGTTCTTGAAGTTGATGAAGATCCCCTGGGCCGTCTCGGGGCGCAGGTAGGCGGTCGACCCCGACTCCTTCACCGGGCCGATCGTGGTCTCGAACATGAGGTTGAAGTCGCGCGCCTCGGTCAGGTCGCACTCGTCGGTTTCGCCCGGGTGGCGGGAGGGTTTGCGCCCGCACTGGAGCTCCTGCAGGTGGTCGGCGCGAAAGCGCTGCTTGCAGGTGCGGCAGTCGACCAGCGGGTCGGTGAACCCTTCGAGATGGCCGGAGGCCTCCCACACGCGGGGGTGCTGGAGGATCGCGGAGTCGATCGCCACGATGTCGTCGCGCTCCTGCAGCATCGCCCGCCACCACTCGTTCTTGAGGTTGTTCTTGAGCAGCACCCCGTAGTGGCCGAAGTCGTACGTCGAGCCGACCCCGCCGTAGATCTCCGAAGACGGGAATACGAACCCGCGGCGCTTGCACAGCGCGACGATCTTCTCCATCGTGACCGTCTCCTGGGGGGTGTGTGACTCGCTCTGGGCCATGGGCCGAGCGATCATAATGCCCGCTCGTGGCTCGGATTCTGGTCGTCGGGGGCGGCTGCCGGGGGCGCGAGCTCGCCCGCTGGCTGGACGGTGAGGGCCACGCTGCACGGATCACGACGCGCTCGGAGCAGACGTGCAGAGAGATCGAGGGGGTGGGAGCGGAGTGCTGGCGGGGCACTCCCGAGCGCCTGGCCACGCTGCGGGGGTCGCTCGACGGGGTGGGTCTCGCGTGCTGGCTGCTGGCGGGGGCGGAGGGCCCGCTCGAGGAGCTCGCCGAGCTCCACACCTCCCGCCTGGAGTTCTTCCTGACGCAGATGATCGACACGACCGCGAGGGGCTTCGTGTACGAGGCACGGGGCAGCACGCCCGCCGCGTCCGCGCTCGCCGAGGGCGAGCAGATCGCCCGGCGGCTGTGCGAGCGCAACGCGATCCCGTTGCGGGTGCTCGAAAGCCCCGCCGCCGAGGCGCAGCGCTGGCAGCAGCAGGCGCGCGCTGCAATCGAGGAGCTGCTGATCGGCCGGTAGCGCCGGCACGACTCAAGCCCGCCCGAGTTTGTGCCGAAAAGCGCAACATGGCAAGCGACCGCTCGCGCTACGGCCTGCTCGTGTCCGCCCTCGGCGCCGTCCTGTTGGCGGTGGCCGTGTTCCTGCCCTGGTACGGGCTCGACCTCACCCCCGCCGGGGCCGGGTTGGCCGCCAACCTCACGCAGGGCGTGGCCGGGCAGCTCGGGGGCGAAACCCTGCCCCAGCTGGCGGCAGGGGTGCACAACGGCCTGGCATCGCTCAGCGGCCGGGAGATCGCCTCGCTCACCGCACACCGGGCGCTCCACGACCTCAACGTGGTGCTGCTGGTGCTGGCGGGCATCGCCCTGCTCGACGCGCTCGTGACGCTCGCGCGCGGCAGCGGCCCCGCCCACGCGGGCGTGGGTCGCGGGATCGCGCTCGTGGGAGTGCTCGCCGCGGTGTGCGTCGCCTATCGCATGGCCGTGCCGCCGGTGCCCGTCGGCGGCCTGGTGGCGCTGACACTGCGGGAGGGGAGCTGGCTGGCGCTGCTGGGATCGCTGATGATGGTCCTCGGACCGATCTGGCCGCGGGTGAGCGTCGAGCACGCCCACGGCAGCGCCCTCATTCGAGTTTGAGCGGCGCCGCCGCCGGACCTCCGTCGCGAAGCCGCTCCAGCAGGTCCTCGATGATGCGGGCCGTGGCGCCCCAGATCAGGTGTTCCTCCACGACGTAGGCGTCCGTGCGGAACCTGATCCCGCGCCGTTCCAGCTCCGCGGTGGTGCGTCCCTCGCGGACGTCGCGGAGGGGGAGCTCGAGCACGGTGTCGACCTCGCGGGGGGACGGCGTCCAGGCGGTGCCCGGCGGGATCGTGGCGACGAACGGGTGGATCAGATAGCCGGTGGCGAAGGTGGAGGTCGGGGGCAGCTCCCCGATCACGCTCGCCTGCTCGCGCGGCAGGCCGATCTCCTCTTCTGCCTCGCGCAGCGCGGTGTCGCGCAGGCTCTCGTCCTCCTCGTCGCGACGGCCTCCCGGGAACGCGATCTCGCCCGCGTGGCGGCGCAGGTCGGCGCGCCGCCTGGTGAGCACGACATGCGGCTCGGAGCGCTCGTTCAGGAACAGCGGAACGAGTACCGCCGCCTGGGTCTCGCCGCGGGGCCGCGAGCCGGGCGCGGCCGGGGCTCCCTCAGGCGGCCAGGTGAACCCGCTCAATTCGCTCCTGGAACATCACGTCGCCCTCGAGGGCGCGGTGGACCGGGCATTTGGCGGCGATCACCCGCAGGCGCTCGGCGTGCTCGTCGGGGAGGTCGTCGGGGAGCCGCAGGACGAGCTCGAACTTGGTCATGCAGCCGCGTTCGGCCGTGCTGTACTCGACCGCGACCTCGACGTAGCCGAGATTCCAGCCCTTGCGCTGGGCGTACATCTCCATCGTGATCGCCGTGCACGAGGCCAGGCTCACGGCCAGCATCTCCTGGGGGTCCGGGCCGGTGTCCTCGCCGCCCGCCGTGAGGGGCTCGTCGACGGTGACCTGGTGATCTCGCACCTGCACCGTGTGCCTCAGTCCGCTGCCGTCCCTGCGCGCGGTCGCCCGCATCCGTGAAAGCTCTCGACCCCCAGCCATATCGACCCCTCTTCTCATCGCCGTTGCCGCCTGATTCCGTTGTTGGACAGGATAACCACGGGACTGGCTAGGAGAGCGGGTTGAAAAGCAGGCCCGTGAGCAGCTTGGGGTAGAAGAAGGTGGACTTGGGCGGCATGTTCTCGCCGGCCGCCGCAAGTTCGCGGACCTGCTCCACACGGGTGGGACGCATCAGGAAGGCCGCGTCGAACTCCCCGGAGCGGACCATCGCGAGCGCCTCCTCGGTGTCGCGGGCGTAGAACATCCCCTTGAAGTGGGAGATGTCGTCGTCGCTGAGCCTGAGGGCGCCCTTCAGGACGAGCGCCTCCAGCACCCCGGTGTCGAGCTGCAGGTAGGGGGCGGCGTGGCCCGCGAGGGCCCGGTCGGCGATCGCCTGGTCCTTGAGCTCGAGCCGCAGCGGCCGCTCGTCGGCCCGGTTGAAGTAACCGAGCTGGAGCGGCCCGGCGCCGGGATCGGGGGCGATGCGCTCGAGCGGCACCTCCTCGCTGTCGAAGTCTCGCTCGAGCTCCTCCCGCAGGTACTCCTGGCGTGCATCGTCGAGGCCGGTGACGAGGCGGTGGGTGGGGAAGATCGTCAGGCCCGGGTCCTCGAGGGCGACGAGGCACATGAGGATGTAGTGGTGCTCGTCGCCCGGCGCGCCTTCGCGGTCGCGCTCCTCGGCGTAGGCCTGCATCGTCTCGTACCGGTGATGGCCGTCGGCGATCAGCAGCTCGGCCGGGGCGGTGGCTGCCTGGACGGCCGCGATCGCCGCCGGTTCGGACACCCGCCAGATGCGGTGGACGGTGCCGTCGCCGTCGGTTACCTCCGCCCATGGGGGCTGTGAGGTGCTCTCGGAGAGCGCTGCCCAGGCCGCCTGCTCGGGGTCCGAGTAGAGCGAGAAGATCGGCGAGATGTTCGCCTCGGTGGCCCGGGTGAGGCGCAGACGGTCCTCCTTGGGCCCCGGATGGGTGCGCTCGTGTGGGCGCACGCGGCCGGGTCCGTATGGCTCGATGCGCACGCGGCAGAAGAACCCCCGGCGGGTTCGTGCGACGCCGTCGGGACCCGTGTACTCCTGGGTGTGCGCCCAGATGGCCGGCTCGGAGTCCCGCACCATCACCCCGTCGCGCTGCCAGGCGTCGAAGCGGGCTCCCGCCTCGGCGTAGATGTCGCCCTTGCCCCTGGGGAGGTCCACGGCGACGACGTTGTTCGGGGAGCGCGCCAGCAGGGCGGCCCGCTGGGAGTCGTCGATCACGTCGTAGGGGGGAGCAACGACGTCGGCGAGCGCCCCCACGACCGCCTGGTCGTAGTGCAGCGCGCGCAGCGGCTGGATCTCGGCCATGGCGGTGGGTGAGGCTAGCAGCGGGCGGGCGCGGGACGGGGCAGCGGAGGCCGGAGCCGGGCGGCCGACGATCGCGGCCGGTGCTCATGGTCGGGCCCCTCGGAACCGATGACAACACAAATGCAGGACGACACAAGCGCGTCGCCGGCCCAAGCGCCGGGCGCAGTCCCCGAGTCTCCCTCGAACGCTCGAGGTCAAGGCTCGCACGGCGGTCGCCGGGGCCGTTCGACGTTCGCGGTTGCGGCGGCGATCCTGTGTCTCGCGGCGGGGCTCGCCGGAGCGGTGGTGCTCGCGCGCGCGAGGGCGCGCGACGACGCGGCCGAAGCGCGGCGGACGGCGGCGCGCAACACGGCGCAGATTGCAACCGCCGTGAGCCTCGCGATCGAGCATCAGGAAGACCTCGCGGTGGGCGCCGGCGGATTCTGGGCGGACAACCCCGGGGCGACCACCGCGGAACTCGACGACTGGGCCAGGTCCGGCCACCTCCTGCACCGCTTCCCGGGAGTTCAGCAGGTCGGCTTCGTGGCGCTCGTGCCGGCCTCCGAGCTCACCGCCTTCCGGGCACGGATCGCAGGCCGCCCGACGACGACGCCGCCGTCGGGCGCCCCCACGAGCACCTCCACCGCGGGGACGGCGGCCCAGGAGCCGGCCGGCAGCAGCGCGCCTCCCGCCACGTCCGCGACCAAACCCGGTGCGACGGTCGCATCTACGACCGACCCGGCGACCACAACCACCACTGCACAGGGCAGTACCACGGCTCCCGCCGGCGCGCTGAGCGGGCTCCGTATCACGCCGTCGAGTGCTCACCGCTACTACTGCCTGACGGTCGCCCAGCTGGCACGGAGGTCCACCTTCTCGGCGTCCACCGGCCACGACTACTGCGCGAGGGGTGCGGCCCTGCTGCTGGCACGAGACTCCGGAGCGACGAGCTACGCACTCGTGTCGGTGGCTCACAAGCCGGCGCTCGTGGCCAGGGTGCCGCTCTACAGGGGCAACGCGACCCCGCACGGCACAGCTCAGCGCCGCGCGGCATTTCTGGGGTGGCTGCACGAGCAGCTGGTCCCGGGAGCCGTGCTCCGACAGGCGCTGCACGGCGTCTCCGGGGATGCGGTGCAGCTGCGTTATCACCACGGGGCCTCCAACGTCCTGATCGGCGGCGGCACGCCGCAACCGGGTGCGGCACGGGAAACCGTGGCCGTGCACGGGGGATGGACGATGACGAGCTCTCACGCGCCCATCCACGCCTCCCTCCTCGGTGACGGCGACGCACGCACCGTGCTGATCGCCGGGGTCCTGCTCAGCCTGATGGCCGCGGCGCTCGTGTTCCTGGCGATCCGCAGGCCCACCCGTCGCCGCATCGGCCGACGCCGGGCGCCGGCAACGGTCCACGGGGCCGCCGATGAGAGCCTCTATGACGAGCTCACCGGGCTTCCCAATCCGGCGCTCGCGCACGACCGAGCCGAATGGCTGATCGCGCGCTCGGGACGCCAGCCTGGATTGCTCGTGGGGGCGTTGGTGATCGACCTCGACTGGTTCACCGAAGTCAACGAGAAGCTCGGGCGCGCCGCCGGCGACCAGCTGCTGAGCATCGTCGCCGAACGGCTCGAGGGCGTCGTCCGCGCCGGTGACACCGTCGCCCGCCTCAAGGACGACGAGTTCCTCGTGCTCGTCGAGGCGGTGGCTCGCGGCGCGCGGTTGGACTTCCTCGCCGGGCGCGTCATCGAGGCGCTGCGCAAACCGTTCGAGCTGGACGACTTCGGCCCGAGCTTCTTCCTCACGGCGAGCATCGGCGTGGCCTTCGGCAGATATGACGGCGCCGAGGACCTGATGCGGGACGCGCAACTGGCCCTGGATGCCGCCAAGGCCGCGGGCAAGGATCGCTACACGCTCTTCAACGCGAACATGCGGGCGGTGATCGAGGGTGGGGGAGCGCTGGAGGCAGAGCTCAACAAGGCGCTACAGCACGAACAGCTGTTCCTGGAGTATCAGCCCGTTTTCGATCTCCGGAGCGGCAAGGTGACCGCCATGGAGGCGCTTCTGCGCTGGCAGCATCCGGCCCGGGGTGTCGTGCCCGCGCGGGAGTTCATCACGGCGGCCGAGGAAATGGGTCTGAGCGTGCCGATCGGGCGCTGGATGCTCAACGAGGCCTGTGGGCAGGCCGCGGCGTGGAATGTCGCCGGACACGACGCAGGGGTATCGGTGAGTGTCTCCGCGAGGCAGCTCAACCGAGATGGTTTCACCGTCGACGTCCGCCGCGCGCTGCAGCAGTCCGGCGTCCAGGCGGAGCTTCTGACGCTCCAGATCGCCGAGGCCACCGTGATCCGCGACCTGCCCGCCGCCGCCCAACGGCTGGAAGAAGTCCGGCAGCTGGGCGTGCGTGTTGCGATCGACGATTTCGGCGCCAGCGGCTACGCGTATCACCGCGACCTGCAACGCCTCCCGCTGGACTTCCTGAGGGTCGACAGGAGCTCTCTGGCGGTCTCCGACGACGAGGAGTACCGCAGCTGGCTGCTCGAGGCGATCCTGCTGCTGGGGCGGGAGTACGACCTCACCGTGATCGCGAAGGAGGTGGAGACCTACCAGCAGATGACGACCCTCAAGGCGATGGGGTGCCCGATGGTCCAGGGTTTCTTCATGGGCAAGCCGACCCCGGCCGAGGACGTCGAAGGCCTCTTTGCCACGGAGCTGCCCGTCGCAAGCTCAGCCGGCGAGGGGCACCTCGAGAACGGGAGCCCCACGGGCTGGGTTCACGCGCAAAGGGCATCCCAACAGTGGTCCGGGTCGAGCTGGGGAGACGGTCCGGCGGATTCGAACCGCTCGCAGCGCTGAGCAAGCCGCGTGCGCCTCTGAGCCGGCTGCACGCACCACGGAGCGGGCCATGCGCGCTGCGGAGCGGGCTTTGCCCGCCGTTGAGCGAGCCACGCGCGCCTCTCCGGCCCCTTCACGCTCTACCCTTCGTTCGAACGGGGCGTGGCGCAGCCTGGTAGCGCACCTGCTTTGGGAGCAGGGGGTCGTGGGTTCAAATCCCGCCGCCCCGACTAGAGAAACCGGCCGATTAGCGGGATTATGATGTCTCAAGGACGAGCGCTCGCGTCGGAGCGTAGTCCTTTCGGCCCATCCCTTCCACCCTCCCGGATGCTCGTCTGCGGCGCCCTCACGGGCTCGCTGCCATTCCGGAGAAGACCGTGAGGCGAAACGGTCCCGCGGCGCCGGCTTTCACGCTTGACTGCCCCCGTGGGCGTGGGTACCCTCGCTGTAGCCACCGGAACGGCACGAGGGAGGGGACGGCAGGATGCGACCAGGGATCAGATGTACTTGCGCGACGGCGGTCGCGGCGGGGACGTTGGTCCTGTCCGTGTGGGCGCCCGCCACCAGCCTGGCGGGGAAGGCGCTCAGGCTGGAGGTGGGGGAAACCCCCCTTGTCGCCGCGCCGATCGTGCTTTCCAGCAACGAAGTCACGATCTCGAACGCGTTCTGGAACCTGGGCTGCACGGAAGGGTCCCTGTCGGGCTCGATGGAACAGAACAAAAGCGCCAACGACTTCGTCGTCGTCAACCAGGGATCCTTCGCAGGGGGAGGCAACGAAGGCCTCTGCGCGTCGGCGCCCGAATTCGTGACGTCCTTCGCGCCGGTGCAGACACCGGAGCTGAAGCTCACCACCAAAGGCCAGGCGCAGCTTCACTTCGTCCGCCTGCGGCTCGTTCCCAAAGCCGACGTCGGAATGCCCGAAGAACACGCCTGCATCGTCTCGGCCGTCACGCTCAAAGGAGCGTTTCCGGTGTCGACCACACCACAGCCTCTCGTCCTGACGTTCTCCTCAGCAAAGATGAAGATCGAAGTCCAGGGACCCGAGTGCGGTATCGGGCACGGAGCAAAGCCGGTGTTCTTCACGGGAACCTTCGCGGTGACCTCCCGCGGCTCGACCGTCGAAGCCGTGATCTACAACCCCCGCTAGGGGCCGCCCCTCGCCGTGGTCACCCGCGGGCGGGCCCGCGGCTTGCCTCAGGTTGTCACCGCGCGGCAGGCCGTAGCCGGCCGTATGTGCTCACGCACGGCAACGCGACGCGGCCGGCCGTCAGTGCAGGAAGTTCACCACTTCCACCTCCTGCCCTTCGGAGGTGAAGGTGAACGTCGCAGACATGAAGGGGCTGTGACCCGCTCGGCTGCCGCACTCCGCCCCGTGGTCGGCGGCGAGGTGCATCTTGACGTTGGTGTAGGAGACGACCAGCTGCTGGAGGCTGTTCGAGAGCGGGAACGCCCCCTTGATCCCGTTCGACAGCGCGGTACACGCTTCGTGCTGGCCGGGCGGCTTTTCGATGTCTTCGAGCGGGGTCATCTTGAAGCCCGGGAACCGCAGCTGCGCGCCGCCCTTCTTGTCGAGGATGAATTCAGGCGGGTTCTGCGGCACCCAGGCCGTGACGAAGTCGAACGCCGAGGAGCACAGCCCTTCGTTGCCGCCGCCGGCGAACTGGCCACTCGTGATCAGGATGAAGTCGTTTTTGGGCCTGTTGTTCTGGCCGACGACGCCGGTCAGGGATCCTTCCGAGCACGCGAGCGTCCAGAAC
>DATJXX010000040.1:0-3228 GCA_035499875.1 Solirubrobacteraceae bacterium | reverse complement strand
CGCACCCTCGAGGAACGCCTGCGGATCGAGGCGGAGATGATCATCTCGATGTTCATGCGCCGCGACCCCCACACCCTCGGGGCGGCGGCGTTCAAGGCGGGGAACCTCACCCCCGTCTGGCCCAACAACGGACTCTGACCGGTGTGACGAGCGCGATGCCCTAGACGTATTAGGGACGATGCGCAGCAGACCCCGAGCCCTGCAGGGCGGCGAGAACTCCTCCCCGGCGGCGGCGCCCGATTTCGACAGCCTCTTTCGCACTTGCGTTGGGGACGTCCACGCGTACGCGATGTCGATGCTCGCTGACCGTGCCGCCGCCGAGGACGTGACCGCGCTCGCCTTCGAGCGCCTGTATCGCGCACGCTCCCGGTTGGACCCGCGGCGGGGAACCGCGCGCGGGATGCTCTTCACGATCGCCCGCAACGCGGCCCTCGACGAGCTCCGCCGCCGTTCCCGTCGCCCGCTGGCGGAGGGCCCGGGCGAGCTGCCCGACGCCCGTTCCGACGTGGCCCTGGAGCAGGTCGAGCACAGGGCGCTCGTCGCGGACGCCCTCGCCGGTCTCGGCGGCCGCGATCGCGAGCTCGTGCTGTTGAAGTTCCACGGCCAGCTCTCCAACGGGGAGCTCGCGCGGGCGCTGGGGATCAGCGAGTCGAACGTGGGCACCCGCGTACACCGCGCACTGACGCGCCTGCGGACGCGCTGCCTCGAGCTCGAACGGGAGAGCGCAGCATGAGGGTGATCCCCTTCAGGCCACCCCGCATGTCTCCCGAGGACGGGCGCGCCCTGGCACGGATCGAGGCGGCCCTCGACGGCGACGGCACCGGCCCCGAGGCCGAGTACTGGCGTGAGTTGCGCGCCGACATCCGCTCGCTCCCCGAGCCGGCGGACCCGGCGTTCGTGGAAGGACTGAAACAGCGCGTGCGTGCGCCCGAACAGCCATCCCGCCCGCGCCGGAGGCTGGCTGCTGCGATCACCCGCCGGCGCGGCGTGGCGGTTGCGATAGGGGCATCGTTGGCGGCCCTGCTGGTAGCCGTGTTCGCGGTCGGCGTCCCGAGCTCCCGTCGCGCGCCCGAGTCGGTGCCGAACACGGCGATCATGGGCCCCCGTGAGAAAGGCCCCCCGGTATTCGCCGTGCCGGCCGAACACGCTTCGAACCCGGGTCGCGCGGAAGCCAGAAGCCGCGCCGATCAGATGGGGCCGGCCGAACCGTCGTCGTCCGCCGCCGGTGCAACCGGTGAAGCTCCCGGCGAAGCCGGGGGGCGCCTTCAGCAGCTCGGCGCGTCGCTCACCCTGAGCGCGGGCGGTGAAGGCGTCCAGCAGGTCGCAGACCGGGTCGGCCGCACGACGGTGAGCGCAGGGGGCTTCGTCCAGAGTGCCCGCGTCCAGACCCAGCACGGCTCGGGTGGCGAAGCGCTGCTGACGCTGGTGCTGCCGAGCGCAAAGCTTCAGCGCACCCTCGCGCAGCTGGAACGCATCGCGCCCGTACGGGCGGAGACGCAGTCGCTGCAGGACATCACCTCGGAATACCACGCCGCGGGTGGACGCCTGGCGTCCGCGCGGGCCGAACGTGCCGCGCTCCTACGAGCGCTCGGGCGAGCCACCACCCAGGCCGCGATCGAAAGCATCCATGCACGGCTGGCGGAAGCAGCGCGCGACATCTCCTCGGCCGAACATCAGCGGGCCGCCATCTCCCGCCGGGCGAGCCGGGCGCAGGTCGAAGTGACGGTGCTCGGTGTGGCCCGGAACAGTGGCGGCTCGACGCTGAGCCGCGGAGTGAAAGACGCCGGCCGGGTGCTCGCGGTGATGTTGTCCGTGATCCTGGTCGCACTGGCGGTGCTGCTGCCGCTGAGCCTCGTGCTCGCCGCGCTGCTGCTCGGCGGGCGCCTGTGGCGTCGTCAGCGGCGCGAGCGCGTACTTCGCTCCGGCTGATCGAGCGCCGCGACGAACCCGGCGATCCGCTCTGCCACGTCGCCGGCAACCGACGTCAGGCCGTGGCGCAGACCCGGATAGATGTGCATCTCCGCCCTCGGAAGTCGCTTCACCGACTGCTCCAGCAGACCCACGCGGGCGAACTGGTCGCGGTCCCCGGAGAGGAGGAGCACGGGGCACTCGATCCGGGGCCAGTGCTCGATCCGCAGTTCATCGGGATGCCCCGGCCGGTGCAGGGGGTAGCTCAGCAGGAGCAGGCCCGCGGGCGGGGTCTCCGCGGCGACGAGGCTGGCGACCCTGCCGCCGAAGGAATGACCGCCGATCACGGACGTGGCCAGGTCCTCCCCCACCTGCTCGCGCAGCGGCCCCATCGCCCGCTCGGCGGAGCCGCGGGGAAGCCGCAGTGCACTCACCTCGAGCCCGTGCCCGCCGAGCTCGTCCAGGTAGGGCTTCATCGTCTCGGGCCCTCCCGACGCGCCGTGGCCGAGCCAGACCTTCATCGGCACCTCCACCGGGCGTGCTCTTCCCGTCCCGCGAGGGCGCTTCCGAGGGCCCGCTGAAAGATCGCTCCCAGAACCTCCAAACTGTCGCATTTACGCCACCGAGCCTGTACGATCCCAGGCGGAAAGCGGGGCCAATTTCCGCGAAGTCACGTCGTTCCGACGGGGCAGGATCGGGTTTTCAAGGAGGGAAAGCAAGTGTCTGTACGTGTCTTCGCGCCGCTGATGGCGGCCGCAGCTCTTGGGCTGACCACAGCGTCCGTACTCCCGGCGTCTGCCGCGGCGTCCGGTTCGTCCACTCTCTACACCTGCCAGAAGCATGGCGGCAAGGCACACCTCGCCGGCCACGGCGGCAAGTGCAAGAGCGGCGAAACACGAACCGCCTGGCAGAGCGCCGCGCCGTCGCCGAAGACGAGCGCGATCTACACGTGCAAGAGCAGCTCCGGCACCCAGCGTCTGGTATCGCGAGCCACCAAGTGCGCCAAGCATGAACGCAAGCTCACCTGGTACCTGGTCAAGCCCTCCAAATCGGGCACGCTGGGAACTCAGACCGTGACGCCGCCGGCCAACACCGGCACGCCCTCATCGAGCGGAACGCCGGCATCGGGTGGCACGCCATCCGAAAGCGGGACGCCGAGCGGCTCAGTGGAATCGCCGGGCTTCGAAGTCAAGAAGGAACAGCGGATTGCGGGTGAAGGGTCGTTTACGTCGGCGCCGTTGAGCGCAGAAGTTGGGAAGAAGGTCGAATACAAGCTCACGGTGAAGAACACTGGGAATACGACGTTGAAATTCTCGGCGT
>DATJXX010000039.1:0-106427 GCA_035499875.1 Solirubrobacteraceae bacterium | reverse complement strand
CGAACGGCTCCGGGTACAGGTCCTCGCGATGGTGAAGCAACAGGATGCTGATGCTGACCGCGCTCCCCGCGGGCAGCACATATTCCCCGAGCCGCCACGGGACGCTCACCCGCCGCCCGATGATCGGAACCACCGGACGGCAGCGCATCCCCTCCAACATCGCGGCCTCGACGTACTCCTCAGCCCGCCGGCCCGAACGGACCGCGTCACAGAGCTGCTCGCATGCCGCAGGGGTACGCAGCAGGCGCTCCCATGTCCATGCCAGCGAGTTCGCGGTCGTCTCGAACCCCGCGAGCACAAGCGTCACCAGCTCGTCCCGGAGCTCCTTGTCCGACAAAGGCTCGCCGTCGTCGGTTCGCGCGCCGAGCAGCAACGACAGGATGTCCGTGCGCTCCGCGAGATCGCTCGCCCCACGACGCGCCCGGATGATCGGGTAGATCACCCGGTCGATTTGGCTCACGCCGGCGCGCATCAAGCCAACCGGCTCTTGGCGGCCCGTGTTCGCAAGCTCACCGACCTTCGCGACCCACGACGTAGAAGCCGCCGTCAAATATTTGATCGTCGAGCGCAGACGACGCTCCGGGCTGCCCGGCGGCGGCGGCCCGTACACGCCGAAGATCCCGGACATGATCACCTCGAGCGTGATCGCCTGCATCCGCGCCGCGAGCGCGAACGGGCGGCCGATCGGCCAGGAGTCGATCTCTCGTTCGGTCACGTCGCCGATCATCTGCGTGTAGCGCTCGATCGCGTCGCCGTGAAAGGCAGGCAGCAGCAGCTTGCGCTGACGCAAATGACGCGCCCCGTTCGCCGTAAGCACCGAGCCCGGCCCTACGATCGGGCGCACCGGGGACTCCGCAGTCAACGATGGCACCAGCTCAGGGTCAGCCGTGAACAGCGAGCGAGCATGGTCGGGATGGCAGCTCACGACTGTCCCGCCGGCGATACCCGCGCGCATCAAGAAAACCTCACCGAGCTCACGCCGCGCAGCGAACACGAACTCGATCTGACGCTTGCTGAAACGCAGCATCTGCAGCACCCCGGGCAGCTGGACAGCGGGCGGGAGGCGCAGCGGCTCGCCCGGTTCGGCCGGGCCCGCCGGCGAAGCGGTCAGCTCGAACTCCGCGGCGCCGCCGTTCACCCCGGGCTCAAGCGTTGCTAGTGGCACGGCACGCTCCTGACGGTCGAGTACCAGACGCTGAACGTCGCGCGCCGCGTCACGGTGACGGATGGATCGCTTCGGGGGTTCGCGGTCGGTGATGGCCACCGGCACAGCGGAGTGTACGTGGACGGCGGGCGCGCGTCAAGGATTCTGAACGCGTCTGGGATGCCAACTGTCAAGGCCCTAGTCCCGCTGACACTCGCTGCCGGAGTCGGGCACACCACGCACTCACAGCACAATCGAAGAACTGCGCCGGTATCTAATCTGAGGCGAGATCATGACCACGCTCGCACCTCTGCCGTAGAGAGGACGGTAGACCGGCTCCGCTCCACACCAAGAGTGCATACCGTTAGATTACCGTCGATTACCTGCGCCCATGCGATCGCCGTCCTTGACAAGAAAGTTGTCACACTATAAAGATACCGCCGTCGCACTAATCCACGAGCGTGAAGTGGGTAGCGGCAGCTCCGCGGCCACCTAATGCGCATCGGGACTAGTACTGCAGTCATGTCATGGCACAGACAAAGCAACAATGCCGGACCTGAAAATCGCGGAGGCGCTGTAAGAACCTGCCTCGACGTGCCCAGCCTCGACGTGCCCAGCCCTCGTGTGTTTCCGAGAACGAGCACCGCTACCAAGTAATGTTCATCAACGGTGAGTGGAGAGGTGCTGGGCCTACGTTTCCCAGCATCAACCCGGCGACAACCAAGCCGATCGCTCAGGTGCCGCTCGCGACGCCTGCGCACGTCGCACAGGCAGTGGAGGCAGCGCGCGCGGCCCTACCTGCATGGCGCGCGCTGGGCACGCCCAATCGAGCGAACATGCTGACCGGCGCCCTCGAGCGCCTGCGAGAAGCCTACGGCGACGAGGGCGCACCGACACCGCTCAAGAATCTCATTACGCAAGAGGTCGGCAAGAGACTCCCTGAGGCCGATATCGAAGTCACCGAGAGCGCCGACATGCTGGAGTACTTCATCGGCTCCGCGCAAAGCTTGCTCGGCCGAGAGGTGCTCGCTCTCGACAAGGCATTGTGGCCGACCAAGTCCAGCACGGTCATGTACGAGCCGGTGGGCGTCGTTGCGGTGATCAAGCCCTGGAATTATCCGCTAGAGCTGCCGATGTGGTCGATAGCACCCGCCCTCATAGCTGGAAATACCGTCGTCTTCAAGCCCGCAGAGGACGCGAGCCTAGTCGGCGCCGAGCTCACCCGCCTCATCGCCGACTTCGTCCCAGATGGAGTACTGAACCTAGTCAGCGGTCCCGCTGATGTGGGTCGCATGCTCGTAGAAGCCGACATCGACATGGTCTCCTTCACCGGGAGCACCGCAGTCGGACACGAGATCACAGCCTGGTGCGGTGCACATATGCGCCGCTACACGATGGAGCTGGGCGGTAACGACGCTGCCATCGTTATGCCGGACGCCGATATAGAGCTCTCGGCGAACGGGCTCACCTGGGGCTGCTTCTGCAACTCAGGACAGGTCTGCGTCCGGCCAAAGCGCATCTTCGTGCACCAGACCGTCGCCCAAGATCTCGTGAGCGCTGTGGTGGAGAAGACGCACGCGCTTCGGCGGGGGGTGGACTTCGGGCCACTGATTAACGCGATGCAGCTGACGACCGTTGAAGAACAGATTGAGGACGCCCGCATCAGCGGGGCGCGTGTACTCTGCGGCGGTACGCGGTTCACGGACGGGGGCTATTACTACGCCCCTACGATCCTTGTCGACGTGACTCCTTCGATGCGTGTAATGCGGGAGGAGTGCTTCGGACCCGTCATGCCGATCGTAACGTTCGAGAGCACTGAAGAGGCGCTTGGCCTCGCGAACTCAGGCGTATATGGCCTCGGAGCGTCGATCTGGACAGCCGACGTTGCGGGCGGGAGTCAGCTCGCCGAGGCGCTGGACTGCGGCATGGTATGGGTGAACGACGTCAACGTGGCGTTCCCACAGGCCCCCTGGGGAGGGCGGAAGTCAAGCGGCACTGGCACGGAGCTCGGCAAGTGGGGCCTTCACGAGTACGTGACACCCAAGCACATCAACATCGACACAGACAAGGCGACACGCCGTGCCTGGTGGTATCCGTACTGAGCGGTCAAGGTCGCGTTTTCTAAACACAACACAATGTGGTTCTCGACCTCCAGCGTCCTCCTGACGAGCGGAAGCGCCGTCGGCAAGACCCCACTCAATGCGTTTGACAACGCCTTGCGGAACGCTGGGATCGCCGACTTCAACCTCATAAAGGTGTCCAGCGTAATTCCGCCGTCTGTGCCGGTGCGGCGTCTCATGCGCCGCTCAATACCCATCAGCGGTGAGGGACTCATGGTGCCCACGATATATGCTGAGCTCAACAGCGATGAACCCGGCACCGAGCTCGCGGTAGCGGTAGGTGCAGGCCTACCGCCTCCGAGCCAACATGCGGCAGGCGTGGTATTTGTTGCAGCATGCAGGGGAAGTGAACAAACCGCCCGCACGCTCGTCGCAGAAATGGTGCACGAAGGCATGGAGCAGAAGGGCCTCCGTCGGCATCGCGTCGAGCTGACATCAGCAGCGGCCATAGCCAAGGAGCCGTGCACGTCGGTAATCGCGTGTGCGCTCTTCTGTGATGCTGACATTGCAGCGACCGTGGCGCACGCGATTCTGTAACTGCAATGAGCGTCACGGCGCCGACAATCGGCTTTTTCGAGACTCCGGGGCGCTCGCTTCGAGAGATCCTTCTCGACGGATACCTTGTGCCGGCGGGGCGCTGGCTTGCGGGACCTCCAGCGAGCGCCTATCTCTTGCCACAAGCCGCCGGCAGCAACTGGGAGTGTGCGCTCGCCATCGAATATCTGCTCGATCTGCGCGGCGAGTTGGCAAACGAGAGAGATCTCGCCCATCTTATCCCACGAAAGACGAGCCAAACCGCGCGCTGGATGATCGAACAACGTCTTCACGAGTCCAACGCGACTGTTAGCTGGGAGAGCGTCACCTGGGACACGGCCGTCTGTATCCGCGCGTTGCTACGGACGATCTTAGAGTTGCCCGAACAGTTCTCTGCTGCGGAGCGCGCGCAGTTCGCGGCCGTGAGTGCCGCGGGCGTCCGGTGGCTGATACAGCGCTTTCGCAATTGGGATACCGAAGTAATGTATCCATATGGACCAGCCGATATCGCTCAAATTCTCGAGACTCTCATCTACGTAAGGAAGGCGGCGCCGGGTGTCATCGCTGAGATAGATCTCGCTGTCACTGACGACGCCAAGGCCCCGTGGCACGGCGCGAACGTCATCGATGAGATCGCGGCGTATCTTCTGGCTGCCGAGGACGATCTAGCGGCTGCATCCGCTGACGCTACAAGAGAGCCCGAGGCAGTCGCATTTTGGGCTGATTGCTTTCAGTCCGGCGAGGTGATCGACTGCCTCGCGTCCTATCTCTCGGACTGCACGCGCAACGAGACTCGGGCGCAGTGCCAAGCGCACATCGTCGCCGGTATACGCTACTTCGAGCGGCAACAGGTAGACGGCAAGTGGGGGAGCCACGCCGACACGTGTCGAGCTCTCTACGGATATCTGCGCGCAACCCACGCGATGCCCGCCGCCCACCAGGAGCATCACGTGGTCATGAAGGCGCTGCGTTGGATGTGCGACGAGAAGCAGACCTTTCGCGACGGAAGCTTCATGCACACCCCGTTCGTCACCGTCTTCTACGTCGCGGCCCTGTGGGAGGTGTACGTTCACTGGCCGCCTGCCACAATGCCGGTAGGCGCCGCTTACGATGTGGCGCTATGGTCTGCGCCGGTGCGGGCCACCGAGGAGCGCGGATTGCGACTAGGCCTGCAGATCGAGACCGAGCGACTCGGACATGATGTGGAAGCGATTGAGCGCCGCCTCTACACCCTGCGCGAGCGGGTCGCCGGCGCTGTCGCGATCGTCGTTGTCATCGTTCTTGGGTCTCTCACGGGCGCCGCGCTAGACGTTTTTGAAACGTCAGCATCCACCAAGGACTCGAGCACTCTGGTCGAGTACGTGGCTATCGTGCTGGTAGTCGCGCTCGCAGCTGGCGGCTTCGTAGCTCGCGTGGCACGTCGTTAGTCGGAGCTTGGCGACTGAAGTAACGTGCACGACGGTAACGTCGGGATTAGACGCTCACGCACCGCCAACGCCTCCCGAGATACAGACGGAAGGCCGGCACCCGCGTGCACTGATGAGGGCCACGGACTCTGGGTCGGCTCACCCGCACGGCCGATTCGTGGCGCCCTCAACAATGTTCCCCGTTCGACCCGCGGTTGTCCCTCCAACCAGGTGACCAAGACGTCGCGGACGTGAGGGACCCAGTCAGCCGGCAGGCTCGGACCCTACGGCCCTAGTGAGAGAGCGAGATTTAGAGGGTCCGTGACGCAGGCTGAGGAGCGGGACTTACACTGCGGTCTTGGCGGCCGGCGTGGTACGGAGCTAGGGCAACAGACACGGGTCAGCTACCCCTTGGATGCAGCGGCAACTGAGCTCCCGGTCCCCAAGCGTACCGCGCACGCCCAGATGGCCTCGTGAAAGCGCCGGCGCCGTCGTCGCGAGTCGCGGCGATCAGCCGCCGCCACAATGCATGTAGGCACGCCATCCGCCGATCCTGCAACGAGGTCAAGGAGGTCACCGCCCTCGGAATCAAGGCGCCGCGTACCCAGTCAACAGCACATCCAGAGTAGTGCGCGCCTCGCAGGCCACTGAACCCCACGCACCAGCAAGTTACGGGACCACATTGGACCCCAAATTGGACCCCAGCGGCTTCTCAACGATATATCGACAACGCCTAAAGGGGCTGATTTGCAGGCTATTTCTTGATCGGGGAGACAGGATTCGGAGCTCGGCCGGATCCAGCCGGCCGATGTCGAGCGGTACATCGCCGCCAAGCTGAAGACGCTTTCGCCGAAGACTGTACGGAACCATTTGAACACGATGCATTGGGTGTTCGAGATCGGACAACGTGCCGGCTGGTGTCAGGGCACCCGGTCAAGCTCGCCGACCGGCCCATCATCAAGACGACCGAGACCCGGATCAAGTTCCTCGACCAGCCCGAACTGGAGAAACTCCTCGCCACCCCCTACCCCGACGACGCCTTCGGCCAAATCGAGCCCACCCCTCTACCTAACCGCCGCCATGACCGGGCTACGCCAAGGCGAGCTGCTCGGCCTGCGCTGGCGCGACGTCGACCTCGAGGAACGCAGAATCCGGGTCGTCTCGCCATATGTCCGCGGAGAGTTCGCCGACCCCAAGTCTGAGGGTTCGGGCCGGTCGGTGCCGCTCGCCGTCCGCGTCGTCGAAGGCCTAGAGGCCCTCCAGCTACAGACGCTCTACTCAGGCCAGAACGAACTCGTCTTCTGCCATCCTAAGAGCGGCAAGCCCCTTGACCGCTCCAAGCTCGTCCGGCGCTTCAAACAGGCCGTAAATCGGGCCGAGGTCCGCGGGATCACGTTCCACGAGCTCGGTACCCGCATGGCCGCCGCCGGCGTCCCGCTACGCACAATCCAGCAGTGGATGGGCCACGCCGACGCCAACACCACCCAGATCTACGCCCACTACCAGCCGTCCGAGACGGAGGCTGATCTTGTCGACGCTGCGTTTGTCTACGCGTCATACGTCCCCTGAGTGCCGCGAGGACGAGTTGGTGATCGGAGCTATTGAGATGGAGCTTGCGACTCCTCATTCCGAGTTGCGTCTCCATCAGCTGGCTTCACGGCCGCTTGTTTGCTGAAGTTACGAATGTGTTGCAGTTGCGCGCCTGTGACGGCGACATAGATGACGAGCCACGCACCAGATAGAGCAAATGCGAGTGGGCGGTTTTCGTGAAGCAGCGAACACGCGAGGGCTAGTGAACAAGCGGTGGCCCCAATGTAGATCAAAACACCACCAAAGTAGCCGTGGACGCGGTTTCGCCTTTCGGGCTCACTGTGGGCGACCCAGGTATTAAGTAGCAACCGCGGATACCTGACATCGCCATCTCTCACTCTTTTGGCCTTGTCAAATTCACGCTGGCGCTTCAGCGGCCACGTCGATCGCTCTATCAGGCGCATGTAGTGGGCGTCTCGCTCCATGCGAAAGATCTCCCCAAGCCACGCGATGGATGCCCCAAGCGTCAGCAGCGGGATGCCGAGAAAGAACACCCAGTGCCGGATGGTATTGGCGCTGCCAACATGCGGGCTGACGGAGAGGCCGGCAGCGAAAAGCACCCCGAGAGCGGCGATGCTCCATGTCAAGATGCTCTGTTGCCCAGTTAGACCTTGCAAGCAGTCCGCACGGGCGGCGTTGTACTCAGCGACACATAGCGCAACATCTGGCGACAGCCCAGCGTCATCATCCGACACGTGAGGAGAGTACCGGACGTCCGTGCAATGCATACCTTCCGTCGCTCATCCGTTTCCGCACCTCTGACATGCTGCGGCTGCAACTGGCCTCTGTAGTGGCACGTTACATGAAGTCGGCCACCGTATTGGCGCGCCAGTTTGACCGACTCGGGGACACGTTCGGGGACACCGTGTCTCCCTCGGTGGCTATTCGCCACTCGATAGCAGTGCTCGGGCAAGAACGATACTCTCGGCCTTGCGACACACGCGCCAAGAGCGACACGTCGCGCAGATCTCCGGTGCTTATGCCACCCTGATCGTCTGATGGCGAATCCACCAACCGAGTCGGAGAAGCGTTTTGACGCCTATCTAGCGACTCACGGCTACATCGGCGAACGCGATATCGACTGGGCTGGGCGCTTCGGTGTGGGCACCGCCAAGAATCCCGATCGCCTCGTCAGTCGTGCCCTTGAGAATCTGGCCATCTGCGAGGTGAAGGAGTGGACCTCGTCGCCCCTCGATCGCATTCCGGCCGGACAGCGGTCAGCGTCGTTCTCCGGTGAGCAGATTTTCGGCACGCTCGCTGACGCCGTGCAGGCTGCAGCGCTTGAACAGCTTCGACCATTCAAGGACGTCACGCTGCCGCTGGTTGTGGTCGTCGCCAACCCACACGGGAAGCACGTGCCGCTTGGGGCCGACGACGTGACGCGATCGCTGTTCGGCACCAGCGACTCCATTGTCGTGCCGGTCGGTGGCGAGCCCGGCTCGGCGCGCCGGGTGTCATCCGGGGTCGGTGCGCTCAGTGTCCCAACTCCAGCAGGCCCTGGAAACCCGCACCCCTACCTGTCGGCCGTGGCCGTCGTCTACGCGCGATCGAACGAAAGGGACTTTGTTGATAGCGAGTTCGCGGCCCGGAGGCCGGTCGGGCGAGCATCCTACGCCGAGCGCAGAGAACGGGCAATCGAGTCGCTAGAAGCGGTCAACGCCGCCGAGCGCGAGGAGCGGATGCCTGCCGGGGAGTATGAGTGGGTCGAGGTCTTTGACCTCTCGGGGCTAGGCGAGGCGTTCGACGGCACGCCACTCCCGGCCAACATCTTCGACGGGCCGCGCGATCGCTGGTACGAGATTGGCGACCATGGGTTCGTCGAGCGCCCAGTAGGCACCCCTACCAGGGAGCAGCCAACATCCCGAACCTCTGCCGAGGGATGTCGATCAGGTCACCGGGACGTTCTCGGCAACCATCGGGCTCATGTGAGGGACCGCCGCTGAGAGGCGCCCAGCGGCTATGACAGGACCCTGGTGCACCCGTCACGGTCGGGCGCACCAGGATCTATGTCGAGGATCGGGCGAGGCGCTCTTGCAGGCACTTCTCGCCCGCCCGCGCGGCTGTGGCCGATCAGGCATCCCACGCCCTGACGGGCTCCGCGATCGCCCGTGCTTGCAATCGTGCAGAAGTCCAGAGCCGCTCAGGCGAGCGACGGAGCGCTTCTCTCCGTGCTCTGCCCGTCTCGCCACCGCGGAAGCCATCGCCGCGCCCAGCGGCCGCGCATGCGTCGCAACCCGGGCGAGGCGCACGAGTTCCCGGACAAGCGCGGCGATCTTCGGCGACGTATGCGCCGGCGCAGCGTGACCCGGCGAAGTCGAAGGGGAACTTTGCGGCCGGCCAATGCAGTCCTGCCGCGTCTGATCGAACGCTCCGCGTTCGCAGACGACCGGCGGGGGCTCCTCGGGCGACCCGCTTTTCCGACGCACGGACGAGATCTCAAGGGATAGTCCTAGGGATAGAAGATCTTCACAGCGAGCGGATCTGGGCGGATCGATGCGGATCCGAGGTATCCCGCAGCGACGCACGAATATGACTCCACCAAGCCAGATTCTGGCGATCAAAGCAGTCTGGCGGGAGCGGGGGACCGAGGAGTCGAACCTCGCGTTGCGGTTTTGGAGACCACCGTGTTACCGATACACCAGTCCCCCTGGCGGAAGCGCATTGTAGGCCGCCCGCTGGCGCAGACCGGGGCAGCGGCGTTCGCCCACCTGCGGCCCCAGGCCACTATGCGCCCCCGGGTTGCGCCGGGCTCGGCCGGCGCCGCTCCCACATGTTCATGGGGCCGAACGATCCGTACCCGAGCGCCGTATAGACGCCTCGCCCGGCGGCCGTGGCCTGCAGGGTGGTGGTCCGCGCGCCGAGCTCGCGCGCCCGCTGCAGCAGCAGGTACTGCAGACGGCGGGCGAGTCCGCGACCACGGGCGTCCGGGACCGTGGCGACACCGTAGACACCTGCATCGCCGTCGAGGATCGTCACCTGCACGGTCGAGACCGGGCGTCCGTCGATGCTGGCGAGACCCACGAACGTCCCGGGGCCGCCCGGAACCGAGGCCATAGCTCGTCTGGTCGCCTCGATCGGCATCCCGTAGCCATGCGCCAGCACCTCCTGCAGGTCCTCGACGCGCGGGTCTTCGGTGTAGGAGAGCTCGTCCACGCCTTCTGGAGCGATCAGCTCGTCCAGCGAGCACCCCATCCCCTCCGGCCGCGCGTCGAGTACGTGTCCAGCGTCGCGCACCAGCGCGGCCGCCTCCTCATCGCTGTCGTGTATCCACACGGTCCACGCCCGCACCCCGGCCGCGTCGTAGACGTCCGCGAGCTCGGGCAGCGCCGCCCCAAGAGCCTCGGCGTGTCGGTAGGTGACGCTGTTGAACAGGGATACGTCGCGCAGGGCCGGACTGACCTGGGCGACGACGCCGTCGCACTCGTGCACCCGCGATCCGGCCCCGGCCGGCGCCACCGACCGTATCCAGGCCGCCAGGCCGGGAAACTGTGTCTCCAGGAACTCCTCTCCGGTCAAGGCTTCTCGAGGGCCCTCTTGAGGCGATCGACGCGGGTGTCCCAGGCGTCTTCGGTGCGCTCCAGCCAGGCCGTCGCACCGGACAGCGCGCGCGGGCGCAGGCGGTAGCGCACCTCGCGGCCCTCGCCGGGCGCGCGCACCACCAGTCCTGCGGTCTGCAGGCTTGCGAGGTGCTTGGCGACGGCCTGGCGGCTGATCGGCAACTCCCCGGCGAGCTCGGGCACCGAGGTCGAACCCTCCCGTACCAGCTGTTCGAGCATGGCCCGCCGGGTCGGATCCGACAGGGCCGCGAACACTGTGCCCAGCGCGTCGCTCACACGAGCACCGCGCCGGCGTGCCGAGCGAGCATCTCGAGCGGGAGGCGCGGCGCCGTCTCCACAACCAGCACGCGCGTGCCGCCCGCGACGGCACGGATCAGGAACTCGACCCGGGCCGGTTCCTCGTGGCCACCGTCGGGCGACCACCACCACACCAGACGTTCGGGCTCCTCCGCCACCACAACCTGCACGTCACGCTCACCCTCCTCCTGCAGCCAGCGCTCCCGGCCCTCCTCGGTCGCGATCGCCTCCCACACCTCCTCGGGGCTCGCCTCCAACAGAACCTCCCGCGAGACCTGCTCGCGCTCACCGTCAATCTGCTCGACCGGCCACAGCTCGCCGCTCACCTCAGGCCTCCTTTGACAACCGATTGGTTGCTATCGTGCATGACAACTCAATGGTTGTCGAAGAGGAAGGATAGCCCACGATGACACTGATCCCGATGGTCGTCGAGCAGAGCGCGCGCGGCGAGCGCTCATTCGACATCTACTCGCGCCTCTTGAACGAGCGCATCGTGTTCATTGGCACACCGGTCGACGACGACGTCGCGAATCTGGTGGTCGCCCAGCTGCTTCACCTGGAGAGCGAGGATCCGGAGAAGGACGTGTCGCTGTACGTCAACTCGCCGGGCGGCGGCGTGTACGCCGGGCTGGCGATCTACGACACGATGCGCTTCATCAAGCCCGACGTGCAGACGATCTGCTTCGGCGTGGCGATGAGCATGGGCTCGCTGCTGCTGGCCGGCGGGGCCCCCGGCAAGCGCATGGCGCTGCCCAACAGCCGCATACTCATCCATCAGCCGAGCGGCGGCTACCAGGGGCAATCCGCCGACGTGGAGATCCACGCGCGGGAGATCCTGCGACTGCGCGAGCGCATCGACGAGATCTATTCCGAGGCGACCGGACGCCCGGTCGGAGAGGTGCGGCGCGACATGGAGCGCGACCGCTTCTTCAGCGCCACCGAGGCGCTCGAGTACGGGCTCATCGACCGCGTGATCTCGAGCCACGACCTGCAGCGCCTGAGCACCGGCTTCACACAAGGACGGGCAGCGGCCTGAAGAAGCGCCCCGTAGCGGCACCTGGCTCCGCTCGCAGGTAACCCGGTCGCCGTGGCCGTCCCGCTCCGCTGTGGTGGCCGTCCCGCTCCGCTGTCAGTGACGCGCGAGCAGTTCGCTGACCCCGGCACGGTGCGCCTCGGTGGTGAAGCATGAGGGCTCGGCGAACTCCTCCATCGTGATCGCCTGCTCCCAGGACATGTCGGCGCAGTTACGCAGCAGCGGCTTCGACATCGCGAGCACGTGGTCGGGAAGACTCTCGATGTGCTCGCACCATCTGTCGGCGGCCGGCATGAGGTCCTCGTGGGCGACGAGCTCGTTCCCGAGGCCGAGCTCGAAGGCCTCGCTGCCACTCAGGTGACGGCCGGACGCAAACAGGCCGAAGGTGCGCTGATAGCCAAGACGCCGTGTGAGCAGCCAGCTGTTGCCGACCTCCGGTACCAGACCGATGCGGCCGAAGGCGGGGACGATCCTCGCCCGCTCGGAGAGCACGAGGACGTCGCAGGCGAGCGCGAAGGCGAGGCCGACGCCGGCCGCCGCTCCGTTCACTGCCGCGATGAACGCCTTGTCGGTGTGGACGATCAGGCGCGCGATTCCACCGAACTGGCGGCGGATCCAGCGCCAGATGTCGGTCGCTCCTTCGCGGCTCTCGAGCATCTCCCATGCCGTGTCGACCATCAGACGCAAATCACCCCCGGCTGAGAACGCGGGGTCCGCGCCGGTCAGGACGATCGTCTTGACCGAGGCGTCCGTCGCGAGGTCCGCCAGCGCGTCGTGGAGCTGGACGGTCAGCCGCGAGCTGAGCGGATTCAGCCGGTCAGGATCATCGAGCGTTACCGTCGCGCGGGTGCCCGAGCGCTTCACCTCTACGAGCTTGCGCCCATTCGCCGCACGCGCCTGGGTCACGAAGTCTGCATATGTCGCGGTCACGATTCCTCCTTGAGGCTCAGCCAGGCGGCAGTGGCCAGCACTGCAGCCGAGCCGGGCAGATCGATTTGAGTTCTTCCGGCCAGCCAGTAGCGGCTCAGCTCCTGGCTCGGACCGATCCACAGCGCCGTGGCTACCTCTGGCGGGAGGTCTCGAAGCTCTCCCGCCTGCACCCCCGTACGCATCCAATCCCGAACGGCCCCGAAGAATCGGCGATTCAGCTCCCGCAGAGGACGCTCGGTCGCCACCACCAGGCTGGCGTCGCGGCCCAGCAACAGGAAACGAGCCAGGTCCCGGTGCTCGTAGATCCAGTTGATGTGATGCCTCACTGCGCCCTCGACGCCGGAGCACGTGGAACTCGAAGCATCAAGGACCGAGACGAAGCCGTCCTGGTAGTCGGCCAGACCCTCCAGGTAGAGCGCCCCGGCGAGCTCGTCCTTGCCCCCGAAGTGGTGATAGATCGAGCCGACACTAGCCCCGGACCGCCCACGGATCTCCTCGATCGACGCACCGGCCACGCCGTGCTCGTTGAACGCGGCGAGCGCGGCCGCGAGGATCGCCTCTCTGCGTTGCACGGTCGACTTTTTCGCTGGATCGGCCGCCACGAGGAGTCTAGAAAAATATTCTAGAGCAATATTCTAGAGGACGCCGCGTGACCCCGGACGGCGGCGTGACCCGGCACAGCGACGAGGGCCGGGATCCGATGCTCGGGAGCTGGGTGTCGTGAGGAGGTAGGGCTAGGGTCGCGCAGCCTGCTCCTGGCTGATCGCGCGCCAGCAGCCGGCCGCAGCGGTATCGAGTTCCGCTCGGTTCAGGTGGATCGCCGCCGCGGCGAGCCGCACTGCCGGCGCCACCCCGAGCTCGTAGAGGACGTCGAGAGGCAACGGGAGCAGCTCGGCGAGCAGGTCGGCAGACGATGCTTCGGCGCGCAGCGGGTCGTCCTCGCCGATCGCGTCGTGCGCTCGCGTGCGGTAGGGAGAGTCGTCGACCTGGAGCAGGAAGCGCGCACACTCAGGGTTGGCGGCAAGGTAGCGGTAGGTGCCAACCCAGATCGCTCGGAAGCGCTCCGCCGCGGTGCCACGCCTGTCGACCCCGTCGATGACGCGGGCTCCCAGCTGGGCCTTGGCCTCGACGTACGCTGCGAGCACGAGCGCGTCCTTGGACTCGTAGTACGTGTATGCCGTCCCGGTCGCGACTCCGGCCGCTCGCGCGACGGCATTCATCGACGTGCCGTGGAAGCCTCGTTCGGCCACCAGCGAGCGTAGAGCCGAGCGTACGGCGGCGGCGCGATCGATTTGTGCCATCACTTCGTCGTGATCGCGACGCCGGTCTCACGTTCCGAGACCTCCCAGAGCTTTGCGATCGCGCCGCTCATCCCGACTCGACGGAATATCGGCTTGCGCACCGGCGGACCGTTGTTGATCCACAGTGGGCCGTAGAACTCGCCGCCCTTCGCGTGCGGGTCGGTCGCGGCGCGGAGCTGTGACAGCGCCCCCCGCGCCGCCGACATGCCGGTGTGCTGGGCGAGCGTCAGGAAGAAGCGCTGGCTTGCGCCGCCGCCGGTCTCGCGGACGCTGACCGACTGCAGGTCCGTGTTCGACAGCCCAGGATGGGCGATCAGGCTCGCCGCAGCCACGCCCGCCGCGCTGAGCTCGCGTTGTAGGCCCAAGCCGAAGTGGAAGTTCGCGAGCTTTGCCTGGCCGTAGGCCCGCCACGGTCGGTAGCGGCCTTCCAGATGGGGATTCCCGGGATCCACCGGGCGGCCCATGTGGTGTGCCGTGCTCGTCACCGTCACGATTCGTGCGGATGGGCTGCGAAGCAGCGCGGGCAGCAGCAACGCGGTCAACGTCCAGTGCCCGAGGTGGTCGACGCCGAATTGCATCTCGTAGCCGTCGGCGGTCTTGCGCTCGGGAATCCCCATCACGCCTGCGTTGTTGACGAGCAGGTCGACACGCTCATGCCCGCTCAGGATCCGCTCGGCGGCCGCCCGCACCGAGGCCTGCGAGCCGAGGTCCATGGAGACGAGCTCCAGCGACGCATCGGGGACGGTGTTGCGGATGTCGGCCTCTGCCGTGCGGGCCTTCTCCTGGTCGCGAACGGCCATCACCACGTGCCCGCGCTTGCGCGCCAGCTCACGCGCGGTCTCCAGCCCCAGGCCTCCGTTCGCGCCCGTCACGACCGCCACGCGACCGGTCTGATCTGGGATATCCGTCGTGCTCCAGCTCATATGCACCTTCCCCATTAGCGAATGATCGTTCATTCACGACGCTATCAGCGCCCGGCGCGCGGGCGCAAGGTCGCGGCTCGAACGACGGCTCAAACGACGGCTCAAACGGCCGCTTGACTTAGAGCGCGCTCTAAGGCGTATCGTCAAGGCATGGTCACCGTGGAGCACCCACCCCGCGCCCTGAGCGTCACCGAGGCCGCAGAAGCAGCCGGCCTGAGCCCCCACACCCTCCGCTACTACGAGCGCGCGGGTCTGCTGGAGCCGGTGAGCCGCAACGGAAGCGGCCATCGTCGCTACAACGCCGCGGACCTCGAGCGGATCAACTTCCTCACGAAGCTGCGCGGGACGGGGATGCCGGTTCGAGATGTGCGTCGCTACGCGGCGCTGATGCGGTCAGGTGAGGTCACGAACGAGCAGCGCCTCGCGCTTCTCGAGGCCCACAGGGAGACCGTGGTGGCCAAGCTCGAGGCGACCGTCAAGAACCTCGAGCTGATCGACTGGAAGATCAACTTCTACAGGGAAAGGCTCAAACGAACATGAGACACCGCAAGCTCCGAGACCTCGAGGTGTCCGCGATCGGGCTGGGATGCATGGGCATGTCGGCGTTCTACGGCTCCACCGACGAAGACGAGGGCATCAAGACCATCCAGCGCGCGCTCGAGCTGGGTGTGAACTTCATCGACACCGCCCAGCTGTACGGTCCGCTGACCAACGAGATGCTGGTCGGACGCGCGATCAAGGGTCGCCGCGACGAGTACGTGATCGCCACGAAGTTCGCTCGTCGGACCGATTCGGTGACGCCGGGGGACATCTCGACGATCGGCCCCCTCGACGGATCGGCCGAGCACGTGCTCAGCTCGGTCGAGGGATCGCTCGAGCGGCTCGGTACCGACTACATCGACCTCTACTACCAGCATCGTGTCGACCCGCGCGTCCCGATCGAGGAGACGGTGGGAGCGATGGCCGAACTGGTCGCAGCCGGCAAGGTCCGCCACATCGGCCTGAGCGAGGCGGCGTCGGAGACGATCCGCCGGGCCCACGCCGTGCACCCGATCACGGCGGTGCAGACCGAGTATTCGCTGTGGACACGCGACCCTGAGGCCGACATCCTTCCGACGTGCCGCGAGCTGGGAGTCGGGTTCGTGCCCTACTCGCCCCTCGGACGCGGCTTCCTCGCCGGCCGCTTCGACTCTCCCGAGGAGCTGGAGGAGAACGACTTCCGCCGCTACAACCCGCGCTTCACCGGAGACAACCTCGACAGCAATCTCCGGCTCGCGGCGAAGGTCAAGGAGATCGCCGCTGAGAAGGGCGTGACGCCCGCGCAACTGGCGATCGCATGGGTACTGGCACAGGGGGAGGACCTGGTTCCGATTCCGGGCACCAAGCGTCGCTCATATCTCGAACAGAACGTAGCTGCGGTCGAGGTCGAGCTCACGAAGGAGGAGCTGAGGCGCATCGACGCCGAGCTTCCGGAGGCCGCGGGTGAGCGATACGACGAGTACGGAATGGCGAGCGTGAACCTCTGAGCTCGGCCCACCCGCCGCCTCGGCTTGCGCAAGCCGGGGCGGATTTGAGCAGGGCACCTCTGCTCGGAGCCAATGCGGGCGAGAGGACTCGAACCTCCAAGGCGTTTCCGCCACCGGCACCTAAAGCCGGCGTGTCTACCAATTCCACCACGCCCGCGTCGGAGCCGAGCCTAGCCTGTATCTTCAATGGTCGATGCCGGCTGTCACGCACGACGACGAGCCCGCCCCGGGCGTGGTCATCACCCACCCGAACCGGGACAAGCCTGCGGTGCAGGCGACCCGGGCGACGGTGATCCTGCTGTTCCTCCTCAGCGCCGGGATGGTCCTGATCGTGACGATCGGCGGCTGGAAGGTGCTCGAGGGCGCCAAGCCCGTGCAGATCGCCTACGTGATCATCTACCCCACGCTGGCGTTCTTCGCGGCCCGCTGGAACAGGGGTGTGCTGCCGGTCGGCGCCGCGCTCGCCGTGCTGCTCGGGATCTTCGCGCTGGTGGCCGCCCCGTCGTGGTTCTCACGGGACAAATTCGGCTTCGAACAGCCGGCCATCGACGCCGGCCTGCTGGGCGTGATCACGCTCTTGATCGCTCCCGTGCAGATCCTCCTGGTGGCCTTCGCGATGCGTGGCTTCAACCAGGGCTGGAACGTGGAGCTCGAGCGCCGCGAGGTGCCCGCGGAAGCGGACCCGTACGCTCCCCCTCCCCCGTATCCGGCCTGAGCGGCTCCGCGGGACCCCTAGATATGCTCGCCTCGGCGGCCGAACGCGCGGCGGTGGCGGAACGGTAGACGCGAGGCCCTCAAAAGGCCTTGTCCGACAGGGCGTGTGGGTTCGAATCCCACCCGCCGCATGCGCCGCCCGGCGGTCTCACGGACCGCCGGCGAGCTCGAGCAGCTCCTGCGCGAGCCGCGGGGGGGCCGCGAGGATCCCCCACGGCAGGTTCTCGTGGACCGGCAGCTCGAGCACGCTGAGCCCCGCGCGTTCGCAGATCAGCGCACCCGCCGCGATGTCCCACTCTTTGACGGCCCGCTCGAAGTACGCGTCGTAGCGGCCCATGGCCGTCCATGCGAGGTCCAGCGCGGCGCTCCCGAAACGCCGGATGTCGCGCACGCGGGGGATGACCCGCTCGAGCACCTTCGCCTGGGCTGCCCTAACCTCGGCGCTGTAGGACAGCCCCGTCGCGACCATCGCGCTTGCCAGCTCGACCTGCCCGAGCGGCCGCGAAGTCGGCCCCGCGACCGCGGTCTCGGTGCCATAGGTGACCAGCCGCGCCGGACCGTCGCGGGTCGCGCTGAACAGCTCTCCCCGGTTGGGGTCGTAGATCGCCCCCGCCATCGTCCCCTCGGCGTCCCGGACGGCCACGCTCACACACCACTGCGGGATCCCGAACAGGAAGTTCACGGTCCCGTCGAGCGGGTCGACTACCCAGCTCAATCCGCTGGAGCCCGGATCGCTGCTCCCCTCCTCCCCCACGAAGCCGTCCTCGGGGCGGCTTTCTCGCAGCAGCTCACGGATCGCATGCTCCGAGGCGAGGTCGGCCTCGCTCACCAGGTCGGTGGGCGTGCTCTTGGACCTGACCTCGGCCTCGCCACCCTCGGCGGCGCGTTCCAGCAGCAGCCGTCCCGCGCTCCGCGCGACCTCCTGGGCGAGCTCGGCCAGCACGTCGAGCTCGAACGGTTCGCTCACGACACCCCGGGCGGGCGCTCCTGCTCCCATGGGCGCTCGGCCTCGAGCTGCGCGGCGAGCGCCAGCAGCGTCGCCTCGTCCCCTTCGCGCCCCACGATCTGCACGGCCCTCGGGAGCCCGTCGCCACCGAAACCGGCAGGCACGGAGGCCGCCGGCTGCCCGGTCAGGTTCCACACGCCGTTGTACGGCACCATCCCGGCCACCGCGTTGAGCGTCCAAACCGCGCCACGGCCCTGGAGCTGACCGATCCTCGGCGGCGGAGTCGCCGTCGCGGGGGTCAGGAGCACGTCGTGATCGACGAACACCTCGTTGAGCCTCCCGGCCACCGCGCGCTCGCTGGACAGCGACCACTGCAGCGCCCCCTTCGGCAGCAGGCCTCCGAGGCGGGCCATCCCGCGGGTGCGCCGTTCGGTGCGCTCGGGGTGTTCGAGCGTCTGGAGGTCGTCGTGGATACCCCGCAGGTAGCGCACGATCACGCTCGGGATCGCATCGGCGCCGTACGCGGGGTCTCGCTGCTCGACCTCGTGGCCGAGCGAGCGCAGCAGCTCCACGGTCTGCTCCAGTGCCCGCCCCTGGTCGGGGTCGAGCTTGCTGATCGTGCCCGGGGGCACCTTGGAGGAGTAGGCGATCCGCAGGCGTCCCGGCGGCCGCGATGCGGCCTCGGTGAACGTGCCCTCGGGTGCCGGCGCGCGGTCGGCGTCGACGTCGGTGGTCCCCGAGGCGACATCGTGGAACAGCGCCGTGTCGGCGACCCGGCGGGTGAGCACCCCGTTGACGCTGAGGCCGTGCCAGGCGCGCGCTCGCGGCGCCAGCGACACCCTCCCGCGCTGGGGCTTGAGGCCGAACAGCCCGCACCACGCTGAGGGGATCCTGATCGAGCCGGCGCCGTCGGAGCCGAGCGCCGCTCCCACCAGCCCAGCCGCCACGGCCGCGCCGGTCCCGCCCGAGGAGCCGCCCGTGCTCCGGTGCAGGTCCCACGGGTTGCGCGTCACGCCCCAGGTGGCGGTCTCGGTGAACGGCCAGATGCAGAGCTCGGGCACGTTGGTCTTGCCGATGATCACCGCACCGGCCTCGCGCAGCCGCCTCACCACCTCGGCATCGCGCTCGGCGGGGCGCTCGTTGCCGTCGGTGCCGAGCCGCGTCACCTCGCCCGCCACGTCGATGTCTTCCTTGACCGCGATCGGCACGCCGAGCAGCGGGCGCGTATCGCCTCCGACGCGGCGCGCGTCCGCCTGTTCCGCCTCCAGCAGGGCCCGTTCGCCCAGCACGACCCGGAACGCGTTCAGGACCGGGTTCAGGCGGGTGATGCGCTCGAGATACACGCCCACCAGCTCGACCGCGGAGACCTCGCCGTCGCGGATCAGCTGCGCCTGGCGGGCGATTCCGGCGAAGGCGAGGTCGGCGGGCTCCATCGCAAGCGCAATCTAGTGGAGCGCCCCGCCCGCCATCACACCGGCGTCACGGGGTTGTGCTTGTCGGGCCAATCACGGACCTTCCCCTTCGCATTGGCGAAGCGGCGGATCAGCTCCCCGCGCAGCTCGTCCGGCTCCACCACGGCGTCCACCACGAGCTCGGAGGCGAGGTGCAGGATGTCGATGTCCTCGGCGTAGGCGGTGCGCAGCTCGTCGGTGCGGGCGGCCCGCTGCTGCTCGTCCTCGATCGCCTGCAGCTGGTTGTAGTAGACGGCGTTGATGGCGGCCTGGGGCCCCATCACCGCGATCGAGGCGCTCGGCAGCGCGATGCAGCCGTCGGGCGCGAATGCCGGCCCGGCCATCGCGTACAGGCCCGCGCCGTATGCCTTGCGCACGATCACCGACAGCTTCGGCACGGTGGCCTCGCTGACGGCGCTGATCATCTTGGCGCCGTGGCGGATGATGCCTTCGCGCTCCACCTGCGTGCCGATCATGAACCCCGGCACGTCGGCCAGGAACAGCAGCGGCACGTTGAACGCGTTGCACGTCCAGATGAACCGCGCAGCCTTGTCCGCCGAGTCGCTGAACAGAACCCCGCCCTTGTGCTTGGGCTGGTTGGCCACGATCCCGACCGCCTCGCCGTCGAGCCTCGCGAACCCGACCACCAGCTCGCGTGCCCAGCGCGGGTGGATCTCCAGCAGCGACCCCTCGTCGATCAGCCCCTCGATCAGCAGCTTGATGTCGAACGGCTTGTTCTCGTCGGCGGGTATCAGCTGCGCCAGCGAGGCGCCGTCCCCGTCCGCGCCCGTGCCGTCCCCGCCCGCGCCCGTGCCGTCCCCGCCCGTGCCGTCCCCGGCGGCGCTCCTGCCCGCCGGCGGGCGGCCCTGCGCGGCGGGCGGCGCGACGCGCCAGTTGCCGGGCAGGTAGGTGAGGTAGCGGCGGGCCGTGTCGATGCCCTCCTCGTCGCTGGCCACGAGCTGGTGTCCGCACCCCGACACGCCGGTGTGCATGCGTGCCCCTCCCATCTCCTCGAGGGTCACCTGCTCGCCGATCACCATCTCCGCCATCCTGGGCGAGCCGAGATACATGGAGGCGTTGCCCTCGTGCATGATCACGATGTCGCAGAAGGCGGGGATGTATGCGCCGCCGGCGGCGCTCGGCCCGAACAGCACGCACACCTGCGGCACCACCCCCGACAGGCGCACCTGGTTGTAGAAGATCCGGCCCGCCCCCCTGCGCCCGGGGAACATCTGCACCTGGTCGGTGATCCGCGCCCCCGCGGAATCCACCAGGTAGACCATCGGCACCCGCAGCTCGAGCGCCCGCTCCTGGACGCGCAGGATCTTCTCGACCGTCTTCGGCCCCCACGACCCGGCCTTCACGGTCGGGTCGTTGGCCATCAGCGCCACCGTCCGCCCCTCGATCCGTCCCACGCCGGTGACCACCCCGTCCGCCCCGAGGCCCTCCTCCTGCCAGTTCGCCAGCAGCGCTTCCTCGGCGAAGCTGCCCTCGTCGAGCAGCATCCCGACCCGCTCCCGCACGGGCAGCTTGCCCTGCTCCCGGGCCTTCTCGCGGTGGCGCTCGGGGCCCCCGCCGAGGGCCCGTTCTGCCGCGCTGGGCAGCTCGCTCATCCCTAGAACGCCGGGTTCGGCTGGGGCGACTCGCCCGAGTAGTCGTAGAAACCCATTCCGCTCTTCTGGCCCAACCAGCCGGCTGCCAGCATCTTGCGCAGCACAGGCGGGGCGGCGAAGCGACGCTCGCGGAACTCGTCGAACAGCACGTCGCAGATCGAGCCGAGCGTGTCCAGCCCGACGAAGTCCGACAGCGTCAGCGGCCCCATCGGATGACCCGCCCCCGCCTTCATCGCCTCGTCGATCTCCTGGACGGATCCCACCCCTTCTTCGTAGGCGCGGATCGCGTCGAGCATGTAGGGGACGAGCAGGCGGTTGACGATGAAGCCGGCCCTGTCGCGGGTGGGGATCGCGAGCTTGTCCAGCGAGCGGGTGAACTCCTGCGCGGTCGCGAATGCCTCGTCGGAGGTGGTCACGCAGCGGATCACCTCCACGAGCTTCATCACCTGCGCCGGGTTGAAGTAGTGAAGACCCACGAACTGCTGCGGGCGGGAGGTGACGGCGGCCTGGTCCACGACCGGCAGCGAGGAGGTGTTGGTGGCAAACACGGCGTCGGTCTTGACGATCTCGTCCACCTCCTTCCACATCTCGAGCTTCAACGGCAGGCTCTCGGTGATCGCCTCGATCACGAAGTCGCAGTCGGCGAGCTCCCGGTAGTGGATGGTTCCCTCGATGCGGCCACGCACGGCCTCCGCGTCCTCGGCGGAGGCGCGTCCCTTCTCGACCGCCCGCGCCAGCTGCTTCTCGATTTTCCCGATGCCCTTCGCGAGCTTGTCCTCGTCGACCTCCCGCAGCACCACCTGGTAGCCGGCCTGGGCGGCCACCTGGGCGATCCCGTGACCCATCAGTCCCGCTCCCAGGACACCCACCTTCTCGATCTTCTGTGCCATGGCTCTCCCTCTTCTAGCTTTCCTTGGTCGGGAGAGCCTGCAGCTGCGGCGCTCCCCCGCTGAACGGCCCCGGCACGCCGGGCACCCGGCCGGCTCGAGAGCGATCAGAGAGCCTACTGCGGCGAGGACCCCCGCACCGGCACGCGGGCGATAGCCTCCATGTCGGCAGACCGCGGCGAGTCGGGCACACGGGTGCGGCGACACGATCCATGCCGCGACACCATCCACGGCCGGCACACACAGGAGGACCAGCCATGAGCATCGTCTTCACCGAGGACCGCGGCTCGGTCCGCCACGTGATCCTCAACCGCCCCGAGAAGCGCAACGCGATGAACCAGGAGCTGCTGCTCAAGCTCGGCGCCACGCTGCGCGACGCCGCCGGCACCGAGGACGTCCACTGCGTGGTGCTGCGGGGCGAAGGGCCGGTGTTCTCCGCCGGGGTGGACCTCGGCGAGCTGGCCCAGTCGGCCGGACGCACGGGGATGCTGCGCCCCTTCAGGCAGGTGTTCCTCGACTGCGCCAACCTCTGCGAAGAGATGGCCAAGCCGGTGGTCTGCCAGATCCGCCGTGCGTGCCTGGGAGGCGCGCTGGAGGTGGCGCTCGGGTGCGACCTGCGGGTCGCCGACAGCGAGGCCCAACTGGGCCTGCCCGAGGTGAGGCTGGGACTCATCCCCGACGTGGGTGGCTCCACCCGCCTGCCCGCGGTCGTCGGGCTCGGCCGCGCCAAGGAGATGATCATGACCGCGCGCTCGATCGGCGCGCAGGAGGCGCTCGACATCGGCCTCGTCAACCGCGTCGTCCCGGCGGCAGAGCTCGAAGACGCCACCGACGCCCTCGTCGAGGAACTGCTCGCCAACTCCCACGTTGCCGTGGGCCGCGCCAAGCGCGTGATGGACGCCTCCGCCCGTCCCGCGCTCGCACACACGCTCGAGATGGAGATCGACATCCAGGAGTACTGCGTGGCGGCCGCCGCGGCCGCCGCTCGGGAGGCCTCGCCCCAGCCCGAGGGGGCGCTCGCCGGCTAGGCCGCCAGCCCCGGCGAGCCGCTCCAGTCGACCGGCCCCGCCACCAGCGTGTGGCTGCCGAGCGGGCGCCCGAGGATCTCCTGGGCGCGGCGCGAGCACGCCAGCAGCGCCGCCAGGTCGACCCCGGTGTGGATGTTCATCTCGTGGAGCATCGACACCAGGTCCTCGCTGGCGAGGTTGCCGGTCGAGCCCGGCGGGACGGGGCATCCGCCGAGCTCGCCGAAGCTCGACTCGAAGCTCGCCACCCCGACGTGGAGCGCGCTCAGCACGTTGGCGAGCGCCGCCCCGCGGGTGTTGTGGAAGTGGCCGGTCAGCTCGACCTGCTGGCCCAGCCGTTCCCGGGCGGTGCGGAAGAAGCCCTCGACCTGAGCCGGGTTGGCCATTCCGGTGGTGTCCCCGAAGGCGATCTCCTCGGCACCGGCGTCGTGGAGCGCCGCGGCGATCTCGAGCACCCGCTCGGGCGCGACGTGGCCCTCGTAGGGGCACCCGAAGGCCGTCGACACGACGCCCTCGCAGCGCAACCCCGCCTCCCGCGCGCCGGCGAGGACCGCCCGGGCGCCGGCCAGCGACTCGTCCACCGAGCGGTTGACGTTGCGGCGGTTGTGGGTCTCGGAGGCCGACAGGAACACGTTGACCTCGTCGATGCGTGCCCGTTCGCGTAACGCCAGCGCCCGTTCCAGGCCACGCTCGTTGGGGATCAGCACGGACACGCTGACGTCGGCGGGGATCGTCACCGCCGTGAGCACCTCCTCGGCGTCGGCCAGCTGCGGGATCACCTCGGCGCGCACGAACGCGGTCACCTCGATCCTCGGCAGCCCGGTGCGGGCCAGCGCGTCGATCAGTTCGACCTTCTGGGCGGTGGGAATCCGCTCGGGCTCGTTCTGGAAGCCGTCCCGGGGTCCCACCTCGCGGATGCTCACGCTGGCGGGCAGGCCGGTGCCGCGGGGGGCCGTCGAGGGGCTCGGCGAGGGCCCCGCATCGCCGGGGGGCTTCATCTTCCGAAGCCTATACTCGGCCCGCGTGCCAGCGAAGAGCCCTGATCCGGTCGCGGTGATCGGCGCCTCTGGCGCGCTCGGCTTCGGCCTGTCGCTGCGGCTCGCACGCACCGGTGTGCCGATCGTGATCGGCTCACGCGACCCCAAGCGGGCCGGCGAAACGGCCGACCGTGCCACACAGCGCGTGCCCGACGGGAGCTTCGCCGCGCACGACAACGCACAGGCGGCGCGCGCCGCCCCGACGGTGATCCTCAGCGTCCCCTTCCGCAACCAGTCCGAGACGCTCGCGAACATCGCCGAGAGCCTCAGCCCCGGGCAGCTGTTCATCGACGCCACCGTGCCGCTGGCGGCGGCCGTGGCGGGCAAGGCGACCCGCATGCTCGGCGTGTGGCAGGGCTCGGCCGCCCAGCAGGCCCTGGAGATGGTCCCCGACGGGGTGCGCGTGGTGTCGGCCCTGCACACCGTCAGCGCGGCCTCGCTGAGCGACCTCGAGCTGGACCTCGACCAGGACGTGCTCGTGTGCGGCGACAAGCGCGCCGACAAGCGCGAGGCGGCACAGCTGATCGACCGCATCCCCGGGCTGCGCTGCGTCGACTGCGGTCGCCTGGAGAACTCGCGCACGACCGAGGCGCTGACCGCGCTGATGATCGCCGTCAACGCCCGCTACAAGATCCACTCGGGCGTGAAGCTCACGCGCCTGCCCGAGCGTCTGTGGGACTGAGCCCCGGCGAGGTCGTCGTCCTGTGCGGCGGCACCGGCGGAGCCAAGCTGGCGAGGGGATTCGCAGGGACGCTGGGGGCGCAGCAACTGACGGCCGTCGTCAACACCGGCGACGACATCGAGATCTACGGCACCTACGTGTCACCCGACCCCGACCTCGTGTCCTTCTGGCTGGCTGACCTGATCGACGATCGTGGTTGGGGCCTGCGCGGCGATACCTTCGCCGTGATGGACGCCCTGCGCGAGCTGGGAGCGGACGTGTGGTTCAACCTGGGTGATCGCGACCTGGCATGGTGCGCGCGCCGCTCCTCGCTGATGCACGAGGGCAGCTCGCCGACGCGGGCCCTGTCCCTGCTCAACGAGAAGGTCGGGGTGCGCAGCGCCGTGCTGCCGGTGAGCGACGATCCGGTTCGCACGTGGGTGAAGACGCCGTCCGGCGGCTGGCGGGCCTTTCAGCAGTTCATGATCCAGGATCGCGCCGAGGGCCCGGTGGAGGCGCTCGAGTTCCGCGGCGCCGACGCCGCCGCCCCTTCACCGCTCGTGCTCGACGCCCTCGCCCGCGCAGAGGCGATCGTGATCGGCCCGTCCAACCCGCTGGCGTCGATCGCCCCGATCCTCGCCGTCCCGGGTATCCGCGAGGCGATGCGCGACGCGCCCGCCCCCGTGGTGGCCGTCAGCCCGATCGTCGCGGGGGAGGTGCTGAAGGGACCGACGGCCGCCTTCATGGCCTACGCCGGACACCCGCCCACAGCGGCCGGCGTGGCCGCCTTCTACCGGGACCTGCTCGACGGCATCGTGGCCGACGAAGAGGTGCAGGGGCTGCCGGCCCTGCAGACCGACACCCGTATGGACGACGACGCCGCGCGCGAACGGCTGGCCGATCGGACGCTCGAGTTCGCGCGCGGGCTGGGGAGCCGGTGAGGCCGGGCACGACGACGATGCGCACCGCCGCGATCCTGCCGGTGAAGCGCTTCTCGGCCGCCAAGCAGCGGCTCGGGGCCGGGGTCCAGGAGGCGCTGCGGGACGCGCTCGTGCGCACGATGCTCGCGGACGTGCTGGAGGCGCTCACCGCGACGCCCGCGATCGAGCTGACCATCATCGTCAGCCGCCAGCCCCAGCTTCCCGACTGGGAGGCCCCGGGGGTCATGGTCGTCGAGGACCGCCTCGAGCAGGGTCAGTCGGCGGCCGCCTCACTCGGCGTGGAGCGGGCCCTTCACGACGGCTTCGAGCGGGTCCTGTGCGTTCCCGGCGACTGCCCCGCGCTGTCCCCGGCGGAGCTGCAGGAACTGCTCGGCGACCCCCCGGCGGACCGCCCCGAGGTCGTGATCGTCCCCGACCGCCACGGCAGCGGCACCAACGGCCTGTTGCTCGCGCCCCCCGACGCCATCGCTCCGAGCTTCGGTCCCGGCAGCTTCGAGCGCCACCGCTCGCTCGTGCTCGCCGGCGGGGCGGCCCTGCGCGTCGAGCGCCCGCCCTCGCTGCTGCTCGACATCGACACCGACGCAGACCTCCAGGCGCTGCGCCGGCGGCTGGCCGAGAGCACCGGCGGGGCCGGCCGCACGCGGGCCCTGCTGGCGGAGGCGCACGCCGGAGCCGCCGCAGCGCCCGGACGGCGCTAGCCCGTGCCCGGCATTCGCGCGCAGGCGCTGGCGGGACTGCCGGAGGTGCGTCCCGGAGACGACCTGGCGGGACTGATCGCGAGCGCCGCGGACGGAGATGCAGGGACGCTGCGCGACGGCACCGTGGTTGCGATCGCCCACAAGGTCGTGTCGAAGTCCGAGGCGGCGCTGGTCGCGCTGGCCGACGTCTCCCCCGGTGCTCGTGCGCTGGAGCTCGCCGCGGACACGGGCAAGGACCCCCGTCACGTGCAGGTGATCCTCGACGAGAGCGTCGAGCTCGTTCGCGCCGAGCGCGGAGTGCTCATCTGCCGCACGCGCCACGGCTTCGTGTGCGCCAACGCCGGGGTGGACACCTCGAACGTCCCCTACTCGGACACGCTGGTGGTGCTGCCCCGCGACCCGGACGCCTCGGCGCGCTCGCTGCGGGCGCGCCTGCGCGAGCTCACCGGCTTGCAGCTCGGAGTCCTGATCACCGACAGCTTCGGCAGGGCCTGGCGGCACGGCCAGCTCGACGTCGCGCTCGGCCTCGCCGGGGTCGCGCCGCTGGACGACTGGCGCGGGCGCGAGGACTCGCAGGGGCTCGTGCTCGTGGCCACCTGGCTGGCCGTCGCCGACGCCGCAGCCGCCGCCGCGGATCTGGCCCGCGAGAAGGACTCGCGCGAGCCGGTCGTGCTGGTGGAGGGCCTCGAGCGGTACGTCAGCGAGGACGACGGCCCCGGGGCCGCGGCCCTGCTGAGGGCCCGCGAGGAAGACCTCTTCCTCTAGCCGCCCCCGCCGTCCTCGCCCTGCGCCAGCCGCCGCCAGAAGCGCAGGAACTGCTTCTCGTGGGCAATACCGGCTTCCAGCGCCAGGCGCTGGCCGTCGGGCATGTGCGCGCCATGATCGCGCAGCAGCACCTCGTAGCCGGCCAGCCGTCGGTTGTGCGCCTCCAGCTGGGTCTGCGCGAGGGTCACCGGGTCGGCCCCGAAGAACAGCTTCAAGAGGCCCTCGTCGCGGAGCTCGTACAGCTCGCCCGTGGGTTCGGCGCGCCAGCGGTCAAGGACCTGGCGGCCGCCCCGGGTCAGGCGGTAGCTGCGCCGGCGCCGGCCCGTCTGCTCGCGGGTCTCGTCGAGCAGGCCCTCGCGGGCGAGCCGCTCGCACTCGGTGTAGAGCTGGGTGTGCGGCACGGTCCAGAAGTTGCTCGTGCTGATGGCGGCGAGCTGCTTGAGCTCATAGGGGGTGGCCGGTTCGGCCTCCTCGATCAGGCCGAGCACCACGAAGGAGGTCTGGCTCAGACGCGGAGCGGAGGTGGGACTTGACACAGCCCCCACATTAGCGTACGGTCCGAATGGTTCGATCCGAACTATTCTTCCCTCGGCGCCCAGGAGGAACCATGACGCCCGCACCCTCTCCGACCATCACTCCCGCCGCGAGCACACCGGCCAAGGGCGCCCCGCCGCTCGGGTTCACCACGCTCGAGCAGGAGGGCGTGATCGACGAGCTGCCCATCCAGGGGGAGCTGCCGCACTGGTTGGAGGGCTCGCTGCTGCGCACGGGGCCCGCGCGCTTCGAGGTGGGCTCGCGCCAGATGCGTCATTGGTTCGACGGCCTGGCGATGCTGCACCGGTTCACGATCGCCGGTGGGCGTGTGTCCTACGGCGGGCGTTACCTGCAGGGGCGTTCCTACCGGGCCGCACAGGAGCGCGGTGAGATCTCCTATGGGGAGTTCGCCACCGATCCCTGCCGCTCGATCTTCAAGCGTGTCCAGAGCCTGTTCCAGCCCGGCGTGGCATTCACCGACAACGCGAACGTCAACGTGACACACCTGGGTGAGCGCTTCATCGCCATGACGGAGTCGTCGATGCCGGTGCAGTTCGACCCGCACACGCTGGACACCGCCGACGTGCTCCCGTTCGAGGCCCCCGGCAAGCTCACCACCGCCCACCCCCACCTCGACCGCGCCGACGGAGCGATGCTCAACTACGCCGCCGAACTCGGGCCGCGCTCCAGCTACCGCTTCTTCAGGGTCAGCCCGGGCGATGAGAAGGCGGACGTGATCGGCTCGATGCCGGTCCGCCACCCCGCCTACATGCACTCCTTCGGCCTCACCGAACGCTACTTCGTGCTGGCTGAGTTCCCGTTCGTGGTCAACCCGCTCGACCTCGCGCTGGCGCGGCGTCCGTACATCGAGAACTACCGCTGGAAGCCCGAGCGGGGCACCCGTTTCGTGCTCTTCGACCGCTCCAACGGAGACGTGGCCGGCGAGCTGCGAACCGACGCCTGCTTCGCCTTCCACCACGTCAACGCCTTCGAGGACGGCGAGGAGGTGGTGGTGGACATGTGCGCCTACCCCGACCCCGGAATCGTGGAGGACCTGTACCTCGAGCGGCTGCGTGCCGGCAAGCCGCTGGCGAAGGCGGAGCTGGTGAGCTTCCGCCTGGACCCGCAGAGCGGGACGGTGTCACGCGAGCGCCTCGTGGAGGACGACCTCGAGCTGCCGCGGATCAACTACGGGCGCTGCAACGAGCGGCCATACCGGTACACCTGGGGGCTGTCCGTGGGACCCGGGGGTTTCCTCGAGCGGATAGTGAAGGTGGACACGGAGCAGCGCACGGCGCGCTCCTTCCACGAGCCCGGGCTCTACCCGGGCGAGCCCGTGTTCGTAGCGCGCCCCGGCGCCGAGGACGAGGACGACGGCGTGTTGCTGTCGGTGGTGCTGGACGCCGCGGCGGCGAGCTCGATGTTGATCGTCCTCGACGCGGCCGGCCTGGAGGAGCTGGCGCGGGCCTCGCTGCCCCACCACATCCCGTTCGGCTTCCACGGCCAGTTCGAGCGCTCGCTCGGCGGGTAGGTGCGGCGGATCTCATAGAGGGTGGTGCGCTCCGCCGCCGGGCGACCCGCGCGGTGGGCGGCTGCGACGAGCTCGGCCGGCTCCAGGCGGGTGCCGTGGTAGCTGCCCGCGAGGCGGCTGATCGACTCCTCCATCAGCGTCCCACCGAGGTCGTTGACGCCCCACCGCAGCGACTCGGTGGCGGCGTCCAGGCCCATCTTCACCCAGCTCGCCTGCACACTGGCGATGCTGTGCCCGAGTGCGAGGCGGAAGACGGCGGTGTGCTTGAGGTTCTCCTCGCGTGAGATCTCCTGGACGCCGTGGGTGCGCCCCAGGAGCGTCTGGAAGGGGATGAACGACAGCGGCACGAACTCGGTGATGCCGCCGGTGCGCTCCTGCAGCTCGCGCACCACGCGCATGTGCTCGGCCAGCTCCCACGGCTCCTCGATGTGGCCGAACATCACCGTCGCAGTCGAGCGCAGCCCGGCCCGGTGTGAGGCCTCGATCACCTCTACCCAGCGGGCCACCGGCAGCTTGTTGGGGGAGATGCGTTCGCGCACGCCGTCGTGGAGCACCTCGGCGGCCGTGCCCGGTGTGGAGCCGAGGCCGGCCTCGCGCAGGCGCGCGAACACCTCGTCGACGGGCAGGCCCGAGATGTCGCACATGTGCGCGATCTCCATCGGGCTGTAGGCGTGCAGGTGCAGCTGGGGGGCGGCCCCCTTGGCAACGCGCAGCCAGTGCAGGTAGTGCTCGAGCGTCCAGTCCGGGTGGATGCCCGACTGGATGCAGATCTCGGTGGCGCCGAACTCGACGGCATCCTCGATCCGCCGCAGGAACTCCTGCTCGTCGTGTTCGTAGGCGTCGGGCGAGCGCTTGCCCTGCCCGAATCCGCAGAACGCGCACCCGACCGTGCACACGTTGGAGACGTTGATGTTGCGGTTGACCACGAACGTGACCGTGTCCCCCGTGAGCTCCGCGCGCAGCTCGTCGGCGGCCTGGCGGATGTCCTCGATCGCCTCGGGACGCGTCTCGGCGAACAGCGCGGTCAGCTCCTCCGGGCTCACCGCCGAGCCGTCCCGGGCACGGCCGACTGCGCCCGCCACGACGTCGCGGCGGATCGGCGCGGGCGGGTCGGTGCGCCCGGAGCCGCGCCGCGGGATGAAGCTCCAGTAGCGCGAGCGGATCGTGTCGAGGACCGTCTCGGACAGCCACTCGGGGTCGATGTAGCGGGGGTACACGCACAGGCGCTCGGTCAGCGCGAGGCCCTCGTCCTGCAGACGCCGGCGCACCTGGTGCACCGACGGGAACGGGTGCTCGGGGGAGATGTGGTCGCCGTTCGCGGACAGCCCGCCGAGATCCCCCGCCCCGGCGCGCACGAGCTGCACCCACCAGTCGGCGAGGTTCGGCGGTATCTGCACGGTCACGTCGGGCATCAGCTCGGTGGCGTGGGCGACGAGCTCTTCCATCTCCTGCACGCTCACAGGGGTCGCCCACGAGGGCAGCGGCACGGCCACCGGCTCCTCGGCCACCCCCGTCTGCCAGTAGCGGCGCGCCGCCGCATCGGCGATCGTGGCGGGCTCGCGGCCGTAGTAGCGCTGGTGGGGGACGAAGTTCTGGAGGATCACCTCCTGCAGGTGGCCGTACTCGGCGTGCACCTCGGCGAGGGCGCGCAGCGAGGCCAGGCGCACCTCGGGGCTCTCGCCGATGCCGACCAGGATCCCGCTCGTGAAGGGGATCTTGAGCTCGCCCGCGGCGCGGATCGTCTCCAGCCGTCGGGCGGGGTGCTTCGTGGGAGAGCCGGCGTGGACCGTCTCCATCAGCCGCTCGGAGATCGACTCCAGCATCAGCCCCTGCGAGGCGCTCACCTCACGCAGCCGCGCGAGGTCCTCGCGGGACAGCACGCCCAGGTTGGTATGTGGCAGCAGCCCCCGCTCGAGCGCCCGTTCGCAGGTCCACACGACGTAGCCGGTGAAGTCCTCGTGCCCGTAGGAGGCGAGCCGCTCGCTCACCGCCGGGTTGACCTCGGGACGCTCGCCGGTGAGCACGAGCAGCTCCTTGACGCGGCGGCGAGCCGCCCCGTCGAGCATCCCGATCACCTCATCGGGGCTGTACAGGTGCGCCCCGTGGGTGGCGAACGAGCAGTACTTGCAGTAGCAGCGGCAGGTTCGCGACAGCGAGAGCGTGAGGTTGCGCGAGAAGGTGATGCGCCGGCGCATGCCCTAGGACCCCCCTCCTTCAGCGGCGCGCCGGCTCGGTGGCGTCCTCTGCGGGCACCCCCCCATTATGCTCAGGCCAAGGTGAGCAGGCGACCCGGACCGCAGGTGTATCTCGCCCGCCACGGCCAGACCGCCTACAACCACGAGGGCCGCTTCCAGGGCCAGCAGGCCATCCCGCTCGACGACGTCGGGCGGGCCCAGGCGCACGAGCTGGCCGAGCGGGCGGTCCCCTACGGCTTCGCGGCACTGTGGTCGAGCCCCCTGCTGCGGGCACTCGAAACGGCCCGCATCGTGGGCGAGCGCATCGGCCTCACGCCCCGCGAGGACGCCCGCCTGATGGAGACCGACGCAGGCGCCTGGACCGACCTCAGCTTCGCCGACGTGCAGGCCCGCGAACCGGAGCTCTTCAACCAGTTCATCACCGTCGACCCCGTCTTCTCGTTCCCCGGCGGTGAGTCCTTCGACGAACAGGACGCGCGCGTGGCGGCGGCCATCGCCGACGTCGAAGGCGGGCCGCTGCCGGCGCTCGTGGTGTGCCACGGGATGGTGATCCGGGCCGCCTTCGCGACACTTCTGGGGCACCCGGTCGAACGGGGCCGCCGGGTGGCCAACGCCGCGCTCGTGCCGCTCGAGCCGGACGCGCTCCGCGAGCCCGGTCTCGGGGGCGGGGCGGCGACGCTCGCGACCTAGGCGACGCTCGCGACCCTGGCGACGCTCGCGATCTGCGTCAGGGCACGCTCGCGCGTGCGGTCGAGTCCTCGCCCGCGACCAGGAGGAAGGCTCCGCTGGAGCCCGCCCGGCGGGCTTCCCGGTACGGGCGGTACTCCTCGCTCTCATAGAACGCCTCCGCCGCCTCCCGGGAGGGCCACTCGATCAGCAGCACCACCTGGGGGAGTTCGCGCTCGCCCTCGACCAGCTCCGCCTGGCCCGTGCGCGCCAGATAGCGCCCCCCGTGGGCCTCGACCATCGGGGTCACGTCGTTCACATAGTCGCGCACCCAGGAGGGGTCCGTGACGTCCATCTCGGCCACCGTGTAGTGCTTCACCCAGCGAAGGATTACGCATGGAGCAGCCCCGCGACGAGCGCCGCCCCTTCCCGCGCCATACGCGAGCGGGGCACCACCAGGTCGAAGCCGGCCCGCTCTGCCCGCTCGCGCACGTCCGCCTCCACGTGGGAGTAGAAGCCGAGCGTCCGGGGCAGCGTCCCCGGCCTGCCCGGCCCCTCCCCCGTACCCGGCCCCTCCCCCGTGCCCGGCCGTTCCTCCCCCGCGAGCCCCTGGACGAGCCGGATGCCGGCGTCGGGCTCGCTGATGAGGTCCACGACGAGGACCTCGGGGCGCCCGCCCGCCGGCCCCTGCAGCCGGGCGGAGAGCGAGGCCGCGTCGGAGACGAGCTCGAGCTGCTCGCCGGCGGCCTGGAGCTGGGAGGCGATGCGCGAGCCGAACATCAGGTCGGCACACAGCGCCACGACCCGCGCCATCGCCGGCTACTGGGCGCGCAGGCGGCGGAACTCCTCGCGGGCGGACTCCGGACGACCCCACATCGGGATCACCTCGGCGCGTCCCACACGCGTCTCGCGCACCGCGAGCTCGCCCTCGATGCCGGCCTGGTCGAGCAGTGTCAGGGCCCCGTGGACCGTGGGCGCAGCGGCGGCATGTCCGAACTTGTTGGCCACCAGCAGCCGCCAGTGCCAGTCGTAGTGGGAGTAGGGCCGCGCGTTGCAGGTGGTGAGGTACAGCGCGGCGTCGACGTAGCGCGCCTCGTCCTCGATCCGCAGGTCGAGCTCGAGGTCGGTCCAGTCCTCGGGGAGCTCCTCGACGATTCCCTGGAAGGTGTCCGCCAGCGCCATCGTTGCCGGCAAGCCTAGCGTGGCTATTCTCGAACTCTGATGGGAACCGCACCCCCTCGGACCGACGGGCAGGACTCCCTCGCCGCCGAGCTGGAGCTCGTTCGCGAGGGGGTGGGGCTGCTCGACCGCTCCGAGCGGGGCAAGCTCGCGCTCGCCGGCCCCGACGGGATCGAGTTCCTGAATGGCCAGGTGACCAACGAGCTCGAGGGCCTGGCGCCCGGCGAAGGCCGCTATGCGGCGTTCCTCACCCACAAGGGCAAGATGCTCGGAGACATGCGCATCCTGTCCGTCCCGGACGGCGACCCCGACGCCGGGATGCTGCTGCTGGACACCGAGCGCGTGGCGCTGCAGGCCCTGTTCGACATGATCCGCCGCTTCAAGGTCGGCTTCCGGGTGGAGCTGCACAAGCGCACGGTGGAGCGCTCGCTGCTGTCGTTGCTCGGCCCCCGCTCGGCGGCGATCGCGAGCGCGGAGGAGCTGGGGGCGGCCGAGCACGCCACCACGGCGGTGCGGATCCGGTCCGTACAGGCGTTGGCCGTGCGCACCGACCTCGGCGTCGATCTGTTCTGCGACGCAGCCGAGCGCGACCGGCTGTGGGAGGCGCTCGTGGACGAGGGCGCCGGGCCGATCGACGAGGCCGCGGCGGAGTGCCTGCGAATCGAGTCGGGCCGTCCCCGCTACGGGCTCGACCTGGACGACACCGTGATCCCGCAGGAGGCCGGTCTCAACGAGCGCGCGGTGAGCTTCACGAAGGGATGCTACGTGGGCCAGGAGACCGTGGCGCGGCTGTTCTACAGGGGCCGCCCCAACCGTCAGCTGCGCGGCCTGCGCCTGTCCGGGCCCGCCGGGCACGGCGACGAGCTGCGCCTCGACGGACGTCCGGTCGGCAGCGTCGGCAGCAGCGCCAGCTCGCCTCGACTGGGCGCGATCGGGCTGGCGCTGGTGCGTCGCGAGGCCGAGCCGGGGAGCACGCTCGAGGTGGGCGGGCAGGGAGTGGCGGCCGAGGTGCTGGAGCTCCCGTTCCCGGCGGGCGACGGGCCCGGATAGGATTGGCCCCTCAGCGGCCCTTCTACACAAGAGGTTTGGAAAGAGACAGTGGCGATCGATCTGCAACAGGTTTCAACAGTGGACGTCGAGCCCGGCGTCCTGCCCAAGACGATGGCCGCCTGGGTCATCCGCGAGGAGCGCTTCGGCGAACCCAAGGACGCCTTTGAGATCGAGGAGATCGACGTGCCGGAGCCCGGCGCCTTCGAGGTGATCGTGCGGGTGATGGCGGCGGGGGTCAACTACAACAACGTGTGGGCCGCGCTCGGCACGCCGGTGTCGGTGATGCGCTACGGCGACCACCCCCAGTACGGCCACCACATCGGCGGCTCGGACGCGTCCGGGATCGTGTGGAAGGTGGGACCCGGGGTCACCCGCTGGAAGCCCGGCGACGAAGTTGTGGTGCACTGCAACCAGGCCTCCTACGAGGACCCCGAGGTCCACGGTCTGGACCCGATGGCTGCCCCCTCGCAGATGATCTGGGGCTACGAGACGACGTGGGGCTCGTTCGCCCAGTTCGCCAAGGTGCAGGCCCAGCAGCTGCTGCACAAGCCCCCGGCGCTGAGCTGGGAGGAGGCCGCCTCCTACGGGCTCGTGTACTTCACCGCCTGGCGGATGCTGATGACGCGCTGCAAACTGCAGGCGGGCAACAACGTGCTGATCTGGGGCGCGGCCGGAGGCCTCGGCGTGTTCGCCACGCAGATCTGCAAGGCCGCGGGCGCCAACTGCGTGGGCGTGGTCTCCTCCGCCGAGAAGGGCGAGCTCGTGAAGCGGCTCGGCGCGGTGGACTACATCGACAGGGGCGAGTTCGCGGGGATGATGCGCAAGGGCGGAGAGACGCCCGAAGAGGAGGCCGAGCGCTTCAAGGTGGCGCGCGGCTTCGCCAAGCGCGTCAAGGACATCCTCGGGGACGCCCCCGACATCGTGTTCGAGCACGTCGGCAAAGCCACCTTCCCCACCTCCGTGTTCACGGTCAAGCCGTTCGGCAAAGTCGTGATCTGCGCCGGCACCACCGGCATCGACGTGGACTTCAACGTGGCCTACCTGTGGATGCGCCAGAAGGAGATCCTGGGCTCGCACTTCGCCAACGCCTATGAGGCGACGAAGGCCAACGAGCTGATCGAAAGCGGCGTCATCAGGCCCGTGCTGTGGCGCACGCTGGGCTTCGAGGGGGTCGGCGAAGCCCACCAGCTGATGCTCGAAAACAAGCACCTCGGCAAGATCTCGATCCTCGTGGGAGCCGACCGGGAGGGCGAGGGAGCGACCGCCGAAGGCCCCGGCGCGATCCGTGCGGAGGTCGGCGCCTGATGGGCGGGCTGGTGATCGTGCCCTGGTACGCCACCGGCTTCCGCGCCGACGGCTTCAACGACGACCTCCGAGAGGTCGCCGCCACGGCCCTGCGCTATGGGGCGACCTCCTACGCGGTGTACCGCTCCCGGTCCGACAAATACCGCTTCCAGCAGCTGGCGAGCTTCGAGGAGAAACTGGACTGGGAGCGCTACTGGGAAGGACCGGAGATGAACTACTTCCGCACGGTCCACTCCAGCTGGTACCAGGTGCCGGTGCTCTACGACTGGTGGGACGTCGAGGTCTCGGGGGCCACCGACGACGACGCGCTGGTGGCCGGCAACGGGCGCGGCAACGGCCACCGGGCCGCCCGCGACGGCAGCTAGCTCAGCAGCGCTCCAGCGGGGCCATCGTCAGCCCCGCCTCCTTCAGCTGCTCCCAGTAGTGCTCGGCCGGCTCCTGCATGCCGCTGTACACGATCGCCTGGCCGCTGTTGTGGATCAGCTCTGCGATCTGCATGCCGCGCTCGTGGGAGACCCCGGGGATGAAGCGCGCCAGCGTGCGGGCCACGTGCTCGAAGGTGTTGTGGTCGTCGTTGCGGACGATCACCCGCCAGGAGCCTCCGGAGCCGGTGCCGGGCCCGTCGGTGCGGGGCCGCGTGAGCGTATCGGGCATCTGCCCGCCAGGATAAAGGCGGTGCTGCGGCCGTACAATGGCTGCATGAGCGGTGAGCGTCCCGCACGGCTGCCTGAGCGCGACCGGCCCTGGATGATGCGCACCTACGCGGGCCACTCGACCGCGGAGGCCTCCAACGAGCTCTACCGCCGCAACCTCGCCAAGGGCCAGACGGGGCTGTCGATCGCCTTCGACCTGCCCACCCAGACCGGCTACGACCCCGACGACGAGCTCGCCCGGGGAGAGGTCGGCAAGGTCGGCGTCCCGGTGTCCCACCGGGGCGACATGGCGGCCCTGATGGACGGGATCCCCCTCGACGAGATGAACACCTCGATGACGATCAACGCCACGGCCGCCTGGCTGCTGGCGCTGTACATCGTCACCGCCGAGGAGCACGGGGTGGGCGAGGAGAAGCTCCAGGGGACGACCCAGAACGACATCATCAAGGAGTTCCTGGCGCGCGGCACCTACGCGTTCCCGCCCGCCCCCTCGATGCGGCTGATCGCGGACATGATCGCCTACACGGTCGAGCACGTACCCCGCTGGAACCCGATCAACATCTGCTCCTACCACCTGCAGGAGGCCGGTGCGACGCCCGTGCAGGAGATCGCCTACGCCATGAGCAACGCGATCGCGGTGCTCGACGCGGCACGCGAACGGGTGGACCCGGAGCGCATGGAGCAGGTGTTCGGGCGGATCTCGTTCTTCGTGAACGCCGGCGTGCGCTTCATCGAGGAGCACGCCAAGCTGCGCGCGATGTCGATCCTGTGGGAGCAGATCGGCACCGAGCGCTACGGCGTCCAGGATCCCCGCCACCTGCGCTTCCGCTACGGCGTGCAGGTCAACTCGCTGGGGCTGACCGAGGTGCAGCCCGAGAACAACGTCCAGCGGATCGTGCTCGAGGCGCTGGCGGTGACGCTCGGGCGCGACGCCCGCGCGCGGGCGATCCAGCTGCCCGCGTGGAACGAGGCGCTCGGCCTGCCCAGGCCGTGGGACCAGCAGTGGTCGCTGCGCATCCAGCAGGTGCTGGCGTACGAAACCGACATCCTCGAGTACGGCGACATCTTCGAGGGCTCGAAGGTGATGGACGCGCTCGTGGAGGAACTGCTCGAGGGAGCACGTGCCGAGATGGACGTCGTGGCCCAGCAGGGCGGCGCCGTCGAGGCGGTCCCGTACATGAAGGCCGCGCTGGTGGACTCCCACCGCCAGCGGTTGCGGCGGATCGAGAGCGGCGAGCAGGTCGTGGTGGGACAGAACCGCTTCGAGGAGACCGAGCTCTCACCCCTCACCGACGACGCCGAGGGCGGCATCCTGGTCGTCGACCCCGCCCTCGAAGCGGAGCAGATCGAGGCTGTGCGGGCGTGGCGCTCGAGCCGCGACGAGTCGGCCGCGCGGGAGGCCCTCGAGCAGCTGGCCGACGCCGCCCGTGACGAGAGCGGTGCGGTCAGCCTGATGGTCCCCACGATCGCGGCCGCACGGGCAGGCGTGACAACGGGCGAGTGGGCCGGGACGCTGCGGGGCGTGTTCGGCAGCTACCGCGCGCCCACGGGCGTCGGCGAGGCCACCGCCGGGAGCTCCAACGGGGAGCTCGCCGAGCTGCGCGCCGAGGTCGAGCGCCTGCAGGAGCAGCTCGGGCGCCGCCCCAAGATGCTGGTCGGCAAGCCCGGCCTGGACGGACACTCCAACGGCGCCGAGCAGGTCGCCCTGCGGGCACGCGACGCCGGTATGGATGTCGTGTACGACGGCATCCGCCTGACCCCCGCCCAGATCGCGGCCTCAGCTCTGCAGGAGGGCGTCCACGTGATCGGGCTGTCGATCCTGTCGGGCTCGCACCGCGAGCTGATCCCCGCGGTGATGGAGGCGTTGCGGGAGCGCGGCGTGCAGGCTCCCGTGATCGTCGGGGGCATCATCCCCGAGCAGGACGTGCCCGACCTGCGGGAGGCCGGGGCGGCGGCCGTCTACACCCCCAAGGACTTCGACATCACGCGCATCATGCGCGAGATCGTGGCGCTCCTGGCCGCGGAAGCCGAGCGCCCGGCGCTCGCCGCCGGCAGCGCGCCCGCGTGAGCCCAGACGGCGCGGCGCTGGCCGCGCGCCTGCGCGAGCGCGACCTCGATGCCGCGCCGGCGGCGCTGAACCTGCTCGAGAGCAGCGCCCCGGATGACCGTCGGGAGGCGGACGTGATGCTGACCGCGCTGTCACCGGGGACGCTCGGCGAGGAGGCCCCCGGGCACGTGATCGGCGTCACCGGCCCCCCGGGTGCGGGCAAGTCGACGATGCTGTCGGCGCTGCTGGCCGGGTGGCGGGCACGGGGACGCACGGTCGCGCTGCTGGCGGTTGACCCCAGCTCGCGGCGATCCGGCGGGTCGCTGCTCGGGGACCGCGCGCGGATCGACTTCGACGCCGGCGACGGGGGCGTCCTGATCCGCTCGAGCGCCGCCGGGGAGAGGCTCGGGGGCCTGGCCCGCTCCACCGCCGCCGCCGCCGAGGCGCTGGCCGTGGCCTTCGACGTGGTCGTGATCGAGACCGTGGGCGTGGGGCAGGCGGAGACCGACGTGGCCGAGGTCGCCGACACGGTCGCGGTGGTCGTCCAGCCGGGGGCGGGCGACGCGCTGCAGTTCCTGAAGTCGGGGATCATGGAGGTGCCCGACGTGCTGGTCGTCACCAAGGCCGACCTCGGACAGCTCGCACTCGCCGCCCGGCGTGACCTGACCGCCGCGCTGCGTTCGCTCGGAGCCCGCTCCACGCCGGTGGTGGCGATCTCCTCGCTGCCGCCCACCAGCGGGATCGAGGAGCTGCTGGACGCGCTCGAACAGCACCGCGACGGCGTCGACCTGGCGGCGCGCCGCACCGGCGCGCGGCGGACCCGCGCGCTGCGGGAGTTCCTCGCCGAGCACGGAGACCGCGGCCTGCGCGAGCTCGGCGGCCGCGCCCAGGCCGAGCGGCTGCTGGCGGCCGAGGACCCCGGCGCCGAGGTCCCGCTCCTGATCGACGCACTCGAGCGCTCGCTCGACGGCTGAACGCGAGAACAGCTGAAGCGAGCCTTGGCGCGGTTCAGCGGGCCGCGGACGCGCCCTTCCCATATGCTCAGCCGGCCATGGCGACCGGGTGCTTCATCTCGACCGGGCGCTCGCTGAGCCAGGCGCTCGAGCGGGTGGAACTTGCCGACTCGCTCGGCTATGAGGCCGTGTACACGACCCACACCGCGGGGCGCGACTCGCTGACGGTGCTGGCCGCCTACGCGACCTCGAGCGAGCGCATCAAGCTCGGCACCGGGGTGGTGCCGATCTACTCGCGCACCCCCGCCACCATGGCCCAGACGGCCGTCACCATCGACGAGCTCTCGCAGGGGCGCATGCGGCTCGGACTCGGCGTCTCGCACCGCCCGGTGGTGGAGGCCTGGCACGGCCAGACGATCGACCGGCCGGCGGCCGAGATGCGCGAGTACGTCGCAATCGTGCGGGCGATCCTGGCCGGCGAGGACCCGCCACCGGGCGACAAGTGGCGCACGAGCTTCCACCTGTACGGCGTCCCGGTCCGAAGCGAGCTGCCGATCTACATCGCCGCCCTTTCCCCCGCGATGCTGCGTCTGGCGGGGGAGATCGCCGACGGGGTGATCCTGTGGCTGTGCAACCCCGGCTACATAGAGCAGGTGGTGGTGCCGGAGCTGGCGGAGGGCAGCCGCCGGGCCGCGCGGGACCCCTCGGCGGTCGACGTCGTCGCCGCCGTGCCGAGCGCCGTCGCCGACGACCGCGCCCCCGTGTACGAGGCGATGCGCCGCGACCTGCTGACCTACTTCTCGCTGCCCTTCTACCGGGCGATGATCGAGCGCAGCGGCTTCGCGGCGGACATCGAGGCCTTCGACGCGGCCGGCGGGGACCCGCCGGCGATGCAGGCGGCGATATCCGACGGCTTTCTCGAAGATCTCACGGCGGTGGGATCGGCCGAGGAGGTACGGGCGGGGGTCGAGCGGTATCGCTCGGCCGGCGCGGGCTCGCCGTGCATCGGGCCGATCCCCGGCAGCGACTTCGACGCCACGCTGCGCGCCGTGGCCGCCTAGAACGGCCCCGCCCGCTGCACCTCGCGCACACCGCAGCCCACCCTGCGCGTAACGCAGCGCCCGCGCGCAAGACTGGACGGCACAGCAGATGATCGTGCTCGTCGTGTTCGCGGTGCTCGCGGGGGCCGGTACGGCCCTTTCGCCGTGCGTGCTGCCCGTGCTCCCGGCGCTGCTGTCCGCGAGCGGCGTGGGCGGGCGTCGCCGCCCGCTGGGGATCGTGATCGGGCTGTGTGCGACGTTCACGATCACGATCGTCGGGCTGGCGAGCGTGGTGGGAGGCGTGGGGATCGGAAGCGACCCGCTGCGCGACCTCTCGATCGCGGTGCTGGTGGTGTTCGGCGTGAGCCTGCTGGCGCCGGCGCTGTCGGACCGCATCGAGGCGCCGCTGTCGCGGCTGGCCCGCTTCGGGCCCCGCTCGCGCGGCGACGGCTTCCGCTCCGGACTGGTGGTGGGGGGAGCGCTCGGCTTCGTCTACACGCCGTGCGCCTCGCCGATCCTCGCCGCGGTGATCTCGGTCAGCGCCGCCAGCGGCCGAACCGTGCTGCTCGCGCTCGCCTACGCGGCGGGCTCGGGGGTCGTGCTGCTGGCCCTGGCGCTCGGCGGCAGGAAGCTGTTCGACCGCGTACGCCGCGCCGGGCAGGGGCCGGCCCTGCAGCGGGCGCTGGGCGTGGTGATGATCGTCACGGCGGTGCTGCTGGCGACGAGCCTCGACGTCAACTACGACGAATTCGTCGCCCGCCACATCCCCGACGTCAACCTCACGGCGGGGCTCGAGTGCTCGCCGACCGTCACCGAACGCCTGCACGAGATCACCGGCCACCATCCACGCTTCGTGGCGGCGAACGGGTCCTCCTCGTGTGGTGGCGGCGGCTCGGCGGCGAAGCTGACGGCCGCGGGCCCGTCGGCGAGCCAGGCCACGCTGCTGGCGGACGCGCGCCAGCTGCCGATGGCCGGCGCGGCGCCCCAGTTCACCGACACCGAGCGCTGGTTCAACACCCCCGGCGACAGGCCGCTGACGCTGTCCTCGCTGCGCGGGAGGGTCGTGCTCGTGGACTTCTGGACCTACACGTGCATCAACTGCATCCGCACGCTGCCCTACCTGAAGGCCTGGGATGCCGCCTACCGTCGGGACGGGCTCACGATCGTCGGCGTTGAGACCCCCGAGTTCCCCTTCGAGCGCGACGCGGGCAACGTGGAAAACGCGATCCGTCAGTTCGGCCTGCGCTACCCGGTCGTCCAGGACAACGAAATGGGCACCTGGAACGCGTACGGGAACGAGTACTGGCCCGCCGACTACCTGATCGACGCCCACGGGCAGGTCCGCTATGCCGCCTTCGGCGAGGGGGACTACGACAAGACCGAAACCGCGATCCGGGCGCTGCTGGCAGCGGCGGGGGCCCGGGTGGGGGCACGCGGCCACGCCAGCGGCGTGATCGTGCCGTCCAACCTCGCCACCCCCGAGACGTACCTCGGCACCGAGCGCGCGGAAGGCTGGCGCGGGGGCCCCTTCGACGGGCTGCACGACTACGGATCCCCGCCCGCGAAGGCCCCGGCGCTGAACGAATTCGTCTACAGCGGCAAGTGGCGGATCGCCGGCCAGCCGGCGCTGGCGGTCTCGGGCGCCGGCATCGACGTGGGGTTCCAGGCCAAGGACGTGTACCTCGTGCTGAGCTCGCCCGGGGAACGCCCGCTGCCCGTGAGGGTGCTGCTTGACGGACATCCGATCTCGGCCGCCGACGCGGGCGCGGACGTCCACGCAGGCGTGGCGACCGTGCGCCGTCAGCGGCTGTACTGGCTCGTGGCGCTGAACGGCGACGGGCACCACCACCTGGCGCTGCGCTTCGCCGACGGCGTCACCGGCTACGCCTTCACATTCGGCTGACCCCGCGCACCCGCCGCGCGAGTGAGGGCGCACGCCCGCGCGAGCAAGGAGCACGCCCGCGCGAGCAAGGCGTACGCCCGGCGCGAGCAAGGCGCACGCCCGCGCGAGCAAGGCGCACGCCCGGCGCGAGCAAGGCGCACGTTGGGCGCGAATACAATGGTCTGCATGGAGGGCTCGATGGCCGAGACCAGCGCCCGCAGCTGGCTGCGCTGTTACCGCTGCTGGTCGCGGGACCTGGAGGTCCAGGTCCACTACGAGGGCATCCACAAGATCGACCCGGACACGGGCGAGCGCGCCGAAGTGGTGGACGAGCTGCAGGAGGCGGTGGTGCAGTGCCTGGAGTGCATGCACGACCAGCCCCACCTCGGCTTCAACAACGGCAGGGTGGAGCCGATCGAAGACCGCTGGGAACGGATGATCGCGGGCACCCCGTGGGTCGCCTCGTGCACCGTGGCGGTGGACGCCGACGATGTCGAGAGCTGCTCGGGTCCCGAGGCGGGGGACGCCCTCTCCTACGCCGCCTTCGGGGACCACGGGGTGAGGGAGTTCTTCACCCACGTGCGCTTCCACAAGCACGAGGACGACTCGCGCATCATCGTGCACCTGCTGGTGGAGCTTTACGCCCGCTCACTCGAGGAGGCGACGGAGGTGCTCGAGTCGGCGGCGAGGGGATCGCTGACGATCACCTCGCTGGCGGAGGAGTCCCGCCCGCCGGCGGCCGCGAGCGAAGACCACGGCCACGAGTAGCCCGGGCTAGGAGTCGAGCCGCGGGCTAGGAGTCGAGCCGCTGCTCGAGCGCACGCAGCTGCGCGTGCAGCTCGTCGGGGAGGTGCTCGAAACGCGCGTAGTGCTCGTGGAACTGGGGCAGCTGGGCGCGCCATTCGGCGCTGTCCACCCGCAGCAGCTCGGACACCTGCTCGTCGGTGACGTCGAGGCCGCGCGTGTCGATGCCCTCCTCCCCCACCGGCGGGATCAGGCCGATCGCGGTCTCGCGGGCCGCGCCGTGGCCGGCGCAGCGGGCGAACACCCACGCGAGCACGCGCGAGTTCTCGCCGAAGCCGGGCCACAGGAAGCGCCCGTCGGCGTCCTTGCGGAACCAGTTGACGTAGAAGATCTTCGGGAGCTTGGCTCCGGAGGTGCGGCCGACCTTCAACCAGTGGCCGAAGTAGTCGGCCATGCTGTAGCCGAGGAACGGGAGCATCGCAAACGGGTCGAAGCGCAGCTCGCCGACCGTGCCGGCAGCCGCGGCCGTCTTCTCGGAGCCCATCACAGAGCCGAGGAACACGCCGTGCTCCCAGTCGAACGCCTCGGTCACGAGCGGCACGACGGTCGAGCGGCGCCCGCCGAACAGCATCGCGTCGATCGGGACCCCCGCCGGGTCCTCCCACTCCGGGGCGATCGCCGGCGTCTGGTCGGCGCGCACGGTGAAGCGCGCGTTGGGGTGGGCCGCGGTCGTCTCGGAGTCCGGAGCCCAGTCCTCTCCGTGCCAGTCGATCAGGTGCGCCGGGGGCTCGGCGGTGAGACCCTCCCACCAGATGTCGCCCTCGTCGGTCTTCGCGCAGTTGGTGAAGATCGTGTCGTGGGAGACCATCTTGATCGCGTTCGGGTTGGTCTTCTCGCTCGTTCCGGGAGCCACGCCGAAGAAGCCCGCCTCGGGGTTGATGGCGTACAGGCGCCCGTCGTCGCCGAACTTCATCCAGGCGATGTCGTCGCCGATCGTCTCCACCTTCCAGCCCTCGAGCGTCGGGATCAGCATCGCCAGGTTGGTCTTGCCGCAGGCGCTCGGGAAGGCGCCCGTCACGTACTTGACCTCGCCCTCGGGCGAGGTGAGCTTGAGGATCAGCATGTGCTCGGCCATCCAACCCTCGTCACGGGCCATCACCGAGGCGATCCGCAGCGCGAAGCACTTCTTGCCCAGCAGGGCGTTGCCGCCGTAGCCCGAGCCGAAGGACCAGATCTCGCGGGTCTCGGGGAAGTGGACGATGTACTTGTTCTCGGCGTTGCAGGGCCACGGCACGTCCTGGACGCCCTCGGCGAGCGGCATCCCGACCGAGTGCAGGCACGGCACGAACTGGCCGCCGGCACCGAGTGCCTCCAGGGCCCCGGTGCCCATGCGGGTCATGATCCGCATCGACACCGCCACATAGGTGGAGTCGGTGAGCTGGATCCCGACGTGGCTCTTGTCCGAGCCGAGCGGGCCCATGCAGAAGGGCACCACGTACATCGTGCGACCACGCATCGAGCCGGCGAACAGCTCGGTCAGCGCCTCGCGCATCTCCCCGGGCTCGCGCCAGTTGTTGGTGGGCCCGGCCTCCTCCTCGGTGGCGGTGCAGATGAAGGTCCGGTCCTCGACCCTCGCGACGTCACCGGGATCGGACACGGCGAGGTAGGAGTTCGGACGCTTGGCGTCGGACAGGCGCTCGAAGGTGCCCGCCTCGACCAGCTCGGCGCACAGCTCCTCGTACTCCTCGGCCGAGCCGTCGCACCAGCGGACGTCCTCGGGTTCGGTGAGGGCCGCCATCTCCTCGACCCATGCCAGCAGACGCTCGTGCTTGGTTGGAGCGGGAAGGGTGGTGCTCATCGCGACGGGCGGCTCCTGTAGTTCGCTGTCATCGGCGCCTCGTTGGTGGGCGCCGCCGGCGGATTCTCGTTACCCGCCGCAACCAAAAAATCGCCCATCAGGGGCGATGGGTCAAAGCCTATCGCAGGACAGAGCGGGGGCCTATCGGGATGGCCGCAGATCCCATCCGTGGTGCCCCGCAGGGCCCGGGATGCCTAGGCGGCGCCGTTGCTGGGCATCCGTCGTGGCCCCGGGCCCGGAATGCCTAGGCGGCGCCGTTGCTGGGCATCCGTCGTGCCCCGCAGGGCCCGGGATGCCTAGGCGGCGCCGTTGCTGGAGGCGGTGCCGGGGTTGCGGCGGGGCACCAGCACGAGACGCTTGAACTCCGCCACCAGGACCCCGTCCTGGTTGAGAACGCGAGTGTGGACCCTGACGGTGCCCCGGTCCGGCTTGGACTGGGACTCGCGCTTCTCGAGCACCTCCGACTCGCAGAACAGCGTGTCGCCGTGGAACACGGGGGCCGGGTGCTTGAGCTCTTCGGTGGCCAGGTTGGCGATCGCCTTGCCGCTCACGTCGCTGACCGACATGCCGAGCGCGAGCGAGTACACGAGCGGCCCCACGACGACGTTGCGGCCCTGCTGGGAGGCCTTCGCGTACACGTCGTTGATGTGCAGCGGGTGGTGGTTCATCGTCAGCAGGCAGAAGAGGTGGTCGTCGCCCTCGGTGACGGTCTTGGCGGGCCAGTGCTTGTACACGTCGCCCACCTCGAACTCCTCGAGGTAGCGCCCGTAGGGGTGCGCGCCGCTGGCCTCGCGGGTCGCCTGATCGGTCTGCACTGCGTCTCGCTCGTCGGTCCGGGTCTCGCTCATGGGTCCCAACTCTAGCCGTCCGCCGCCGCGCGGCGCGCACGCGGCGGCTGCGGCGGGGGTTGACGGGGCCGGCATCGGGGCATTGGTACGGTCGGCCGCCATCGACGAGAAAGGGGGAGCTCATGAAGGGCTTCTTGACCGCTTCGTTCGCCGCTTCGTTCGCCGTCGCGCTGCTGGTTGCGGCGCCCACGGCGAGCGCGGAAGTGACTCAGGTGCAGAGCATCGACACGATCAGCGTGGTGGGAATCGGGCGCGTGCCGATCTCCCAGACGGCCAACCCGGTGGAAGCCAACACCCAGTACCACCTGGCGCTCGTGCAGGCGATCGGGGACGGCCTGGCCAAGGCCCAGATGCTCGCCGGCGCCGCGCACGCCGGCGTGGGCCCGATCGAGGCGATCAGCGAGGGGGGCAGGAAGTCGATCGAATGCAAGAACGCCGCCGGTGAAAACACCGGCTCCTACAAGGGCGCCGAACCGGACTCGGGCGTCGCGTTGCCGCCCACGATCGCCGTCCAGCCGGCGGCCCCTCCGAGGGCCGTGGTGGTCGCTGTCGGCAGGAAGCACAAGACCGGCAAGGGCAAGCGGAAGACCCACGGGCGCATCGGGCGAAGGCGCCATCGCGTCGTCGCAAGGAAGGCGGAAAACGGCCCGGTGACATGCGAAATCACCAGCGAACTTTCACTCGTGTACAGCCTCCAGGTGCACGGCTGAGCGACCGCCGCCGGGGCGTCAGGAGCGCCTATGCTCGATACTGAGGCCCCGGCGGCGCCGTCCGCCGAGCGGAATCCGGCAACCAGGAGGGCACTTGCGAAACCCCCGAGACTTCTTCAAGCCGCTGGCGATCGGCGCCCCAGAACCCGCCCGCGAGATCCCCTTCAAGCCCTCGCGGATGATCCACTTCCTGGACTTCTCCAACGAGAAGATGGTCGCCAAGGTCCCCGACATCGCGCCCACCGTGGACATCCTGCTGGGCAACCTCGAGGACGCGGTGCCGGTGGACCGCAAGGTGGCGGCGCGGGAAGGCCTGATCAGGGTGGGACGCGAGATGGACCTCGGCGAGACGTCGCTGTGGACGCGCGTCAACGAGCTCGCCTCGCCGTGGGTGCTCGACGACATCACCCAGCTGGTCGAGACGATCGGCGACAAGCTCGAGGTGATGATGATCCCCAAGGTCGAGGGGCCGTGGGACATCCACTACGTCGACCGCCTGCTGGCCCAGCTCGAGGCCCGCTGTGAACTCGACCACCCGATCCTGATCCACGCGATCCTCGAGACCGCCCAGGGGGTCACCAACCTCGAGGAGATCGCCGCCGCCTCACCCCGCATCCAGGGAATGAGCTTCGGGCCCGCCGACCTCGCCGCCTCGCGGCGCATGAAGACCACGCGTGTGGGGGGCGGGCACCCGGGATATCGCACGATCGCAGACCCCGACCCCGAGAACCCCGACGCCCCCCGTCCCAGCTACCAGCAGGACCCGTGGCACTACTCGATCGCGCGCATGGTGGACGCGTGCACCGGGGTGGGGGCGCTGCCCTTCTACGGGCCCTACGGCGACATCCGCGACGAAGAGGGCTGCGAAACCCAGTTCCGGGCGGCGTTCCTGCTCGGGTGCGTGGGCGCCTGGTCGCTGCATCCGGCCCAGATCGCGATCGCCAAGCGGGTGTTCTCGCCCGACCCGGAGGAGGTCGCCTTCGCCAAGAAGGTGATCGAGGCGATCCCCGATGGGCGGGGCGTGCACATGATCGACGGCAAGATGCAGGACGACGCCACCTGGAAGCAGTGCAAGGTGATGGTGAACCTGGCCGAAATGCTCGCCCGCAAGGACCCGGAGCTGGCGGAGGCCTACGGCTTCCCGCCGGAAGAGGGCCTGGGACCGGCGAGCGGCCGGCAGGCAGCCTGACTTAGGGTTCCACGCCGCATGAGGTTCTTCGAGTACGAGGCCCGGGAGCTCGTCAGGCGAGCGGGCGTCCCGGTCACCGACTACGGCTTCACCACCGAGGCCGAGCAGGCCGGCGAGATCGCCGCCCGCATCGGCGGGCCCACGGTGATCAAGTCGCAGGTTCTCAGCGGCGGGCGGATGAAGGCCGGCGGGGTCAAGTTCGCCGACACCCCCGAGGAGGCCGTCGCCCACGCCCGCGAGATCCTCACCCTGGAAATCAACGGGCACATGCCGCGAGGCGTGCTCGTGGATCCCCGCGCGGAGGTCGAGCAGGAGTACTACGCGGGCGTCGTGTGGGACGGCACCCGCAAGCAGCCGGTGATCATCTTCTCGCCCGTCGGGGGCATCGACATCGAGCAGGTCGCCGAGGAGCAGCCCGAGCGGGTCGGCCGCCGGCACTTCTCCAACATCCTGCCGTTCAGTGATTTCGTGGCCAAGGAGGCGATCGCCTCGAGCGGCGTCACCGGGCCGGCGCTGGGCAAGCTCGTGCCGATCGTCAGCCGGCTCGCCCGTATGTTCGTGGAGAACGACATGGTGCTGGCCGAGATCAACCCGCTCGGCAGGCTCGCGGACGGCTCGTTCGTGGCGCTCGACGCCCACATGGACATGGAGAACGAGGCCCGCCCCCGCCACGAAAAGCTGCTCGGGGAACTGGGCGTCGGCAAGGAGGAGACACGCCAGGCGCGCGAGCCCACCCCCTTCGAGCTGGCCGGCGAGCAGATCGACTCCAGCGACCACCGCGGGGTCGCGGGCAACGTCACCGAGTTCGACGGCAACCTCGGGCTCGTGATCGGCGCCGGCGGAGGCTCGCTGACCCTGTTCGACGCCGTCCGGGCCCACGGCGGACGTCCCGCCAACTACTGCGAGATCGGTGGCAACCCGTCCGTGTCGAAGGCGTGCGGGCTTACGAAGCTGGTGCTGTCCAAGCCCGGCGTGGACAAGATCGCGGTGATGATGTCGATCGTGTCCAACACGCGCGTGGACATCGTCGCCCGCGGGGTCATCAAAGCGTGCCTGGAGCTCGACTTCGACCCCGCCGAGAAGATCGCGATCTTCCGCATCCCGGGAGCGTGGGAGGAGGAGGGCTTCAAGATCCTCGAGCGCTACGGCGTCGATTACGCGGACCGCAGCGTGTCGCTGAACGAGGCCGCCCGCCGGGCGGTCGAGAAGATCCAGGGCGCCGGCGCCACGGCCGCGCCCCCGCAGGGCGAGGCCACCGCCTGATGTCGATCCTCGTCGATGCGGACACGACCTTCATCGTCCAGGGCATCACGGGCCGGGAGGCCGTCAACCTCACCCGCGAGTGCCTCGACTACGGCAGCGGCGCCAAGATCGTCGGCGGCGTGACCCCGGGACGCCTGGGTCGCGAGGTCCACGGGGTGCCCGTGTTCGACACCGTGGCCCAGGCCGTCGAGCATCACGGCGGCCCGATCGACGGATCGGTCGTCACGGTCCCCCCCGCCTTCACCCGGGACGCCGTGTTCGAGGCGCTGGAGAACGGGATCAAGCTGGTGGTGATCGTGACCGAGCGGATCCCGCGTCGCGACGTGGCTGCGATGGTCGAGCTCGCGGCCCTGCGCGGCGCCCGCATCATCGGGCCCAACTGCCTCGGGATCATCGTCCCGGACGTGATCAAGATGGGCGGCATCGGCGGCCCCGCCAAGAACGCCGCCCAGGCCTACACGCCCGGGCCGATCGGCGTGATCTCCCGCTCGGGCGGGATGACCACCGAGATGTCCTCGACGCTGTCGGCGGCGGGCCTCGGCCAGTCGGCGGCCGTGTCGATCGGCGGCGACGCGATCATCGGCTCCACCTACGCCGAGCTGATGCCCCTGTTCGCGGCCGACCCCCAGACCCGGGGCATCGTGATCTACACCGAGCCCGGCGGCCGCATGGAGGCCGAGCTGGCCGCCTGGACGCTCGCCCAGGAGGAGTCCCGGCGACTGCCGATCGTGGCCTTCATGGCCGGCCGCTTCATGGACGAGATGCCGGGGATGAGCTTCGGGCACGCGGGGACGATCGTGGAAGGAAAGGAGGACACGGCCTCGGAGAAGATCGCCCGCCTGGCCAACGCCGGCATCCAGGTGGCCGAGCGCATCGAGGACATCCCCGAGATGATCGGCTCGCGCATCGCCGAGCGCGCCTCGGCCGGCAACGGGACCGGGTCCGGATGAGGCAGGACGCCACCTTCATCGCCGTGGAGGTCAGCGACGAGGTCGCCCGCGACGCCGAGCTGGCACGCGCGCTCGCGGAAGCCTGCCCGGTGGACATCTTCGCCCAGGGCCCGAACGGGAAGCTAGAGATCGTGCAGGAGAACCTCGACGAGTGCGTTCTCTGCAGGCTGTGCCTGGACGCCTCCCCCGATGGGACCGTGCGCGTGCTGAAGCTATATGACAACGAGGCCGTGCTGGCCTAGAATCCCCTGCAGCTAAAGCGTTTGTAGGAACCCGGACCGAGGCCGTGAACGAAAACTTCTCCCTGATCGTGATGTGCCTGTTCCTGCTTGGCTCGCTCGCGTTCCTGGCCGAGCAGCTGACGGCCTACCACTGAGCGAGCGCGGCTAGGCGTGCTTGCGCGCCTTGGGCGTGCGCTCGCGCTCCTGCTGGCGCTCCACCACGTTCACGATCAGCCGCAGGAACTGCTCGGGCCCGGATGCCTTCGCCTGGCCGTAGGTGAAAGCCTCGACCCAGTCGGGCACCTTCCCCTCGCGGGCCATCACGTTGAAGAACTCGCGGCGCATGTCCACCCGCACGCGGGCGTCCAGCGCGGCGTCCTTCGTGACCTTCACGCCGGGCATCTCCAGCCGGAACTGCTGCGTGTCCCCGCGACCGCGGAGCTCCACGCCCACGACCAGCTTGATCGGTTCCAGAGCCGGCACTTCCTCCAGGAAGCGCCGCGTGGCCTGCTCGATCAGCACCCGCGCGTCATCCGACAAGGCGACCCTCCCAGCTGGTGATGCGCGTGCCGGAGAGCGTCGCCGCCCCCTAGATCTTGTGCCGTTGCAGGAGCTTGCGGCCGATGACCATGCGCTGGATCTCGGAGGTGCCCTCGCCGATCAGCAGCAGCGGCGCATCGCGGTACAGACGCTCGATCTCGTACTCCTTGGAGTAGCCGTAGCCGCCGTGGATACGCAGCGATTCCTCGACACAGAAGCGCCCCGCCTCGGAGGCGAACAGCTTCGCCATCCCGGCCTCGAGGTCCGACCGCTCGCCGGCGTCCTTCAGCCGGGCCGCTCGCAGCGTCATCAGCCGGGCAGCCTCGACCTGGGTGCCCATGTCCGCCAGCTTGAACTGGATCGCCTGGTGCTCGGCGATCGGCTTGCCGAAGGTCTTGCGCTCCTGTGAGTAGCGCAGCGCCAGCTCGAGCGCCCGCTGGGCGATGCCGACTCCGCGGGCGGCCACGTTCACGCGCCCGACCTCTAGCGCGTCCATCATCTGGGCGAAGCCCTTGTTCAGCCCCGCCTGCTCGCCGCCGAGGATGTTCTCCGCCGGGCAGTGGTAGCCGTCGAACACGAGCTCGGTCGACTCGACCCCCTTGTAGCCGAGCTTTTTGATCTTCGGGGGCACGTTCAGGCCGGCGAAGGCGCCGGTGTTCTCGCTCACCCCCGGCTCTTTTTCGGCGATGAAGCAGGTGAAGCCCTTGTGCCGAGGGTCGGCGTCCGGGTCCGTCTTGACGAGCACGAACACGAGCGAGGAGAGCAGCCCGTTGGTGACCCACATCTTCTGGCCGTTGATCTCGTAGCTGCCGTCGTCCACCTTGCGGGCGGAGGTTTTGATCGCCTGCACGTCGGAGCCCAGCTCGGGCTCGGACAGCGAGAAGGCGGCCCGGATCTCGCCCGTGGCCATGCGCGGGAGGTACTTCTGGCGCTGCTCCTCGGAGCCGAACTTCATCAGCAGGTAGGAGCCGATGAAGTGCGTGTTGATCACGCCCGAGATCGAGATCCAGCCGCGCGAGAGCTCCTCGACGATCATCGCGTAGGTGGTGAGGTCGAGCCCCATGCCCCCGTACTCCTCGGGGATCGTCACCCCGAACAGGCCCAGCTCCTTCATCTGCTCCACGATCGGCTCGGGGAAGCTGTCCTCGTGGTCATAGTGCTCGGCGTTGGGGATGATCTGCTCGTCGGCGAACTGGCGCACCATTTCGGTGATCGCGCGCTGCTCGTCGGTCATCTCGGTGTTCTGGTCGGCGGCTACGGCCATCGTGCGTATCGGGCTCCGGGGTCGCTGGCTTCTGTTGCGAAGAGAATACCGGCGTGAACTTCACGAGCGAGATCGTCGACGGCGCGCCCGCCGGGGCCCGCGCGCTGGTGGAGCTGTCCCGCGAGGGCTCCCGGCGGGAGTGGAGCTTCGGCGAGCTCTCGGAGCGGGCGGCCCGCTTGGGGGGCGCCTTCGCGCGCCACGGCGCCGGCCGGGGCGAGGTCGTGATGACGCTGATCGGCAACCGCCCCGAGTGGGTGCTGGCGATGCTCGCCTGCTTTCGCACCGGGGCCGTGGTGCTGCCCTGCACCGAGCAGCTCCGCGCCAAGGACCTGCGCCTGCGGATCGAGGTCACGCGCCCCGCGCTGATAATCGCCGACGAGCGCAACCGGGCCGAGCTCGAGCGCGCCGCTCCCGACGCCCCGGTGCTGCTGATCCCCGACGAGAGCCTGTTCGCGGGCGAGCCCGCCCCCGCGGCCGAGCTCGGCCCCGAGGAGCCCTCGCTGATCACGTTCACCAGCGGCACCGCCGGCGGGCCGAAGGCGGTCGTCCACGCCCAGCGCTACCTGCTCGGTCAGCGCCTGCAGGCCAGCAGCTGGCTGGCGCCCTCGCCCGGCGAGCTGGTGTGGTGCACCGCCGCCAGCGGCTGGTCGAAGTCGGCCCGCAACGTGTTCATGGCCCCCTGGCTGGCCGGCGCCACCGCGCTGCTGCACGACGCCCGCTTCGACCCCCACGAGCGCCTCGAGCTGCTCGAGCGCGAGCGCGTCAACGTGCTCTGCATGGCCCCCACCGAGTACCGCGTGATCGCAAAGCGTGCCGAGCCCCGCCGCCTCCCCGACCTGCGCGGGATGGTGGCCGCCGGAGAGGCGCTGAACCCTGAGGTGCTCCGTACGTGGGAGCAGGCCACGGGCCTGCAGATCCGTGACGGCTACGGCCAGACCGAGACCGGCCAGCTGACCGGCAGCATGCCCGGCGAGCGCGCGCGGCCGGGGTCCATGGGACGGGCGCTGCCGGGCATCGATCTGGAGATCGAGGACGGCGAGCTCGTGCTCGAGCCGGCCACCGTCCCCACGTTCTTCCTCGGCTACCTCGGCGAGCACGTGCGCCGCGAGCCCGCCTCGGGGAGCAGCCCTCAGCGCTGGAGCGTGGCCGCCGGGGGGCCGGGGTCGCAGCCCTGGCACACCGGCGACCGCGTCCGCCGCGACGAGGACGGGTGGCTGTACTTCGAGGGCCGCGCGGACGACGTGATCGTGTCCGCCGGCTACCGCATCGGGCCCTTCGAGGTCGAGTCGGCGCTCGTCGCCCACCCGGCCGTGGCGGAGGCCGCCGCGGTCGCCGCCCCCGACGACGAGCGCGGCTCCGTGGTGCGGGCGGTGGTGGTGCTGCGCGACGGCGCCCCTCAGCCCACGCCTGAGCTCGTGCGCGAGCTCCAGGACCACGTCAAGCGCGAGACCGCCCCCTACAAGTACCCCCGCATCGTCGAGTTCGCCGCCGAGCTGCCGAGGACCGCCAGCGGCAAGATCAAGCGCGCCGAGCTGCGGGGCGGGCCCGGCTAGAGCGCCACGACCGCGTCGATCTCCACCTGGGCCCCGCGCGGCAGCGCGGCCACCCCGATCGCCACCCGTGCGGGGGGATCGGACCCGAAGAAGCCGCCGTACACCTCGTTGACCTCCGCGAACGCCGCGAGATCGGTCATGTACACGGTCATCCGCACCGCGCGCGAGAGCTCGGTGCCGGCCGCCTCGCACACGGCCTGGAGGTTGTGCAGGCAGCGCTCGGCCTGCTCGGCGGGGCCCGCGCCTACGATCTCGCCGGAGACGGGGTCGAGCGGGATCTGCCCGCTGCACCACAGCAGGCCCCCGAACAGCACGGCATGGCTGTACGGGCCGATCGCGGCCGGGGCGCCGGGCGCCCGGAGGGTCTCCCGCTCGCCGCTCGCCATCGGGCGGACCCTACCTGGATCGGGCGCACCGGCGGACCGCTATCGTCGTCGGCAATGAGCGGGCGCGCCATCCTGACGATGCCGGCCTGGCTCCTCTGCGCCCTGGTCGCGGCTGCGTTCGGGGCACAGCCCGCCGCGGCGGCGTCGCTCACCTTCACCCCGTGCCGCGGCCAGAGCTCGTTCGGGTGCGCCACGATGCCGGTGCCCCTGGCGCGCGAAGGGTCCGTTCCCGGCTCGATCTCGCTCAGCGTCATGCGCCGCCTCGCGGGCGGGGCGCCGAGCACGAGCGCGGTCGTCGGGCTCGCCGGTGGGCCGGGTCAGCCCGCCCTGCCACTCCGCGAATTCATCGCCGAAGCGATCGCCCCCGCGCTGCACACGCGCGACCTGCTCCTGTTCGACCAGCGCGGCACCGGCAGCTCCAACCCACTCGGCTGCCGGGCCGTGGAACACTTCAGCGGCGGTTCGGTCTCGCGGCTGTTCGAACAGTGCGCGCTCGAGATCGGCCCCGCTCGGGCTGCCTTCACGACCGAGGAAAGCGTGCGCGACATCGAGGCCCTGCGGGTGGCGGGCGGCTATCAGAAGCTGGTGCTGTACGGCACCTCCTACGGCACCAAGGTCGCACTCGAGTACGCCCAGCAGTACCCCGAACGCGTAGAAGCGCTCGTGCTCGACTCGGTGGTCCCCGTGGACGGACCCGAACCGTTCGCGATTCCCAGCTTCCGTGCGCTCCCGGGAGTCATGCAGGAACTCTGCGCCAGGCGTGCCTGCGCGGCCATCACCGCCAACCCCGTCACCGACCTCGCCGCGCTCAACGCGCGCCTGCGCAGCCACGCGCTGGGTGGATCGGTTTTCGACGGACACGGCCGCCGCCACGCGGCCGCGCTCGACGAGGCGGGACTGCTGCGGACGATCGAGGCGGGAGACGTGAACCCCGCGCTGCGCGCGCTGCTGCCGGCCGCGGTGCGCTCGGCGCTGAACGGGGACCCCGACCCGCTGCTGCGGCTGCACGTGCTCTCCGAGGGGCTGATCCCCACGCTACCCCGCGAACGTCAGGTGGAAAGCGCCGAGTCGGTCGACGAAGCGCTGTTCGCCACCACGACCTGCGAGGAGACAAGGTTCCCGTGGTCGCGCAACGCCACCGCGGCAACCCGGCTCGCGGAAGCCCGCGGCTTCCTGGAGGCCCAGCCCGGGAGCTACTTCTATCCGTTCGACGCGGCCACCGCCTACTCCGCCAGCCTCCTGGAAGCGTGCGCTGCCTGGCCCGACGCATCCGCGCCGCCCCCCGCCGAAGGCGGGCTCCCCGACGTGCCCACGCTGATCCTGTCGGGCGCCCAGGACCTCCGCACCCCCACTTCCAACGCCCGCCAGGTCGCCGCCGAGATCCCCGGCGCCGAGCTCGAGGTGGTCCCCTTCACCGGCCACTCGGTGATCGGCAGCGACCTCTCCGAATGCGCCTCCGCCGCCGTCGAGAGCTTCTTCGCGGGGCATACCCCCGCCCCCTGTGCATCGGCGCCCAACCCGTTCTCGCCCACCCCGCTGGACCCCACCCACCTGAATCGCCTGCGGGCGCCCCACGGGCTCTCGGGTCGCCCCGGGCGCACGCTCGTGGCCGCGCTGGAGGCGATCGTGGACCTCAGCCGCGAGGTGGTGGGAGCCACGCTGCAGGCCGACGCCGCGCTCCCCACCGGGTCGAGCTTCGGGGGCCTGCGCGGCGGCTATGCGCAGCTGTCCGCCGGCGGGGTGGTGCTGCACGACTTCTCGTTCGTGACGGGCGTGAGCCTGTCCGGCCGCCTGGCCGTCCGCAACGGCAGCGTCGTCCCGGCGGTGCTGCGGGTGAGCGGCCCGCAGGCCTCCGGTGGCAGCCTGCGCCTCAGCGACGACCTCAGGCGGGCCAGCGGGACGCTCGGAGGGCACAGCTTCCACCTGAATGTCTCGAGCGTGAAGCTGTCGAGCCTCGCCGCTGACGGCTGGCCGGACCTGGCGCGAATCAGGGGCGGGCGGTGGCGAACGCGCTAGCCGGCGAGAGCTCGCCCTACCTGCGCCAGCACGCCGGGAACCCCGTCCACTGGCTGCCGTGGGGCCCCGACGCCTTCGCCCGCGCGCGGGAGCTCGACAGGCCCCTGATCGTCTCGATCGGCTACTCCTCCTGCCACTGGTGCCACGTGATGGAGCGGGAGTCCTTCGAGGACCCCGCCACCGCCGAGCTGATGAACGCGAACTTCGTGTGCGTGAAGGTCGACCGCGAGGAGCGCCCCGACGTCGACGCCCTCTACATGGAGGCGCTGCAGAGCATGAGCGGGCGGGGCGGCTGGCCGCTGAACGTGTTCGTCACGCCCCGGCAGCTGCCCTTCTACGGGGGGACCTACTTCCCGCCCGAGGCGCGCACCGGGATGCCCTCGTGGAAGGACGTGCTGAGGGCCATCGCCAAGGCCTGGGAGGAGGACCGCGAGCAGATCGAGCAGGGCGGCGAGCGGCTGCGCGAGCACCTCGCGAGCGGCGCCCGCCACGGTCGCGCCCACGAGCCGCTGCAGGAGGGGGCCCTCGACCAGGCCGCCGCCCGGGCCGGAGAGACGTTCGACGCCCGCCACGGAGGCTTCGGGGGCGCACCCAAGTTCCCCCAGGCCTCGCTGCTCGAGTTCCTGCTGCTGCGGGGAGGGCGTGCGATGGCGCTCACCACGCTGGAGGCGATGGCCGGGGGCGGGATCCACGACCAGCTCGGCGGGGGCTTCCACCGCTACAGCGTCGACGACACCTGGACGGTGCCCCACTTCGAGAAGATGCTCTACGACAACGCGCTGCTGGCCCGCGTGTACCTGCACGCCTGGCAGGCGACCGGCCAGGAGGAGCTGCGTGCCGTGTGCGTGGACACGCTGGAGTGGGCGCTGCGCGAGATGCGCGGGCCCGAGGGCGGCTTCTACAGCGCCCTGGACGCGGACTCGGAGGGGGTCGAGGGTCGCTTCTACGTGTGGCGGGCGGGCGAGCTCGAGGCCGTCCTGGGCAAGCAGGACGCCGAAGCCGCAGCCGCCTGGCTGGGGGTGGACGAGCACGGCAACTTCCTCGATCCCCACCACCCCGAGCCCGGCCTGAACGTGCTCGAGGACCGCGGCCCGCGCCCCGAACCGGAGCTGCGCGAGAGCATCCGCTCGCGGCTGCTCGCAGCGCGGGAGCAGCGCGTGCGCCCCGGCCTGGACGACAAGCGCCTGACGAGCTGGAACGCGCTGATGATCGCCGCTCTCGCCGACGCCGGCGCGGCGCTGGCCGAGCCCCGCTACACCGACGCCGCGATCGCCTGTGCCGACTTCCTGGAGCAGCACGTGCGCGCCCCGGACGGACGGCTGCTGCGCAGCTACAACGACGGCCGTGCCCGCCTGGACGCCTACCTCGAGGACCACGCGTTCCTGCTGGAGGCGCTGCTGGCGCTGTTCGAATCCAGCTGTGACGAGCGCTTCTACGTGCGTGCCCGCGACCTGGCCGACACGCTCCTCGAGCGCTTCGCCGACCCCGAGGACGGGGGCTTCTTCTCGACGGCCTCCGACGCCGAAGCGTTGATCGTGCGCCGCAAGGATCTCGAGGACTCGCCGATCCCCTCGGGCGGGTCGAGCGCCGCCATGGGCCTGCTGCGCCTGTACCAGCTCAGCGGCGAGCCGCTGTACGAGCAGCACGCCCTGTCGGTGCTGGAAGCACGCGCCGAGCTGGCCGCGCGCTACCCCGGCGCGTTCGGCCACCTGCTGCAGGCCCTGCACTGGCACTTCGCCCCGATGCGCCCGATCGCCTGCCCCGTGCCCGGCGCCGCCTGAGCGGGATCTCCGGCCGCGGGCCGGGCGCCGGCCGAGCGGGATCCCCCGGGCCGGGGGCGCGGGCGCCGTCCGAGCGGGATCCCCCGGGCCGGGGGCGCGGGCGCCGTCCAGCGGGATCCCGGGGCCGGGCGCCCTCAGAGGATCGCCAGGTAGCGGTCCAGCTCCCAGCTGGTGACCTGGACGCGGTAGTCGTCCCACTCCTGGCGCTTGATCTCGACGTAGCGGTTGAACATGTGCTCCCCGAGGGTGCGGAGCACCAGCTCGGACTCGGCCGTTATCTCGATCGCCTCCCCGAGGCTCTCCGGGAGCTGCTCCACGCCCAGCCGCCGGCGCTCCTCGCTGGAGAGGTGGTACAGGTTCTTCTCCATCGGCTCGGGCAGCTCGTAGCCCTTCTCGATCCCCTCCAGGCCCGCCTGCAGCAGCACCGCGAAGGTGAGGTAGGGGTTGCACGCGGGATCGGGGCAGCGCAGCTCCATCCTGGTGGCGCGCTCGCGGCCCGGGTGGTACAGCGGCACCCGCACGAGCGCGGAGCGATTGCGCCGCGACCAGGCGACGTACACGGGCGCCTCGAAGCCGGGGACCAGGCGCTTGTAGGAGTTCACCCACTGCGCGAAGATCGAGCAGATCTCGCGGGCGTGCTTGAGCTGGCCGGCGATGAAGGCCTTGCCGACGTCCGACAGGAAGTACTGGTCGTCGGGGTCGTAGAAGGCGTTGTGCTCGCCCTGGAACAGCGACTGGTGGGTGTGCATGCCCGAGCCGTTCTCCCCGAACAGGGGCTTCGGCATGAAGGTCGCGTGCCAGCCGTACTTCATGGCGATCTCCTTGACCGTGATCCGGTAGGTCATGCAGTCGTCGGCCATCTTCAGGGCGTCGGCGTAGCGCATGTCGATCTCGTGCTGGGAGGGGCCGACCTCGTGGTGGGTGTACTCGACGTGGATCCCCAGTTGCTCCAGCGCGAGCACCGTCTCGCGGCGCACGTCGGAGCCGGCGTCCAGGGTGGTGAGGTCGAAGTAGCCGCCCTGGTCGAGCACCTCCGTGGAGCGGGAGTCGCGGAACAGGAAGTACTCCAGCTCGGGCCCCACGTTGAAGGTGTCGAAGCCCATCGCCCGGGCGCGTTCGATCGCGCGCCGCAGAACGTGCCGGGGGTCGCCCTCGTAGGGCGTGCGCTCGGGCGTGATCACGTCGCAGAACATGCGCGCCACGCCCTGCTCCTCGGGGCGCCACGGGAGCACCGCAAAGGTCTTCGGGTCGGGCATCGCGATCATGTCGGACTCCTCGATCGCGTTGAAGCCCGTGATCGAGGAGCCGTCGAAGCCCATGCCCGCTTCGAACGCGTCGTCCAGTTCGGCGGCGTTGATCGAGAACGACTTCAGCTGGCCGAGGATGTCGGTGAACCAGAAGCGGATGAAGCGGATGTTGTGCTCCGCGACGAACGCCTTCACGTCCTCTGGGGTCTTGGGATGCTCCTCGGCCACTGGGTTCCAGACTTATAGCCGAGCCCCCGGGGGCCCGCTATCGACGTGTGGCCAAAGCGGCCCGGCGGCCGAGCCTCAGTGACCGGCGACGGCGGCCACGAACGAGGCCACGTCTTGGGCTTCCTTGCCCTGGTAGAGCAGCGCCGGCATCTGCCCGTTGCCGCGGGCCCGGCCTTCGAGGATCGCGTTCAGCACCAGCGCCCTGCGGCCGGCCACGGTCGAGATGTCGTCGCCCACGCGGATGTCCAGGTTGGGCCCCGTGCGGGCGTAGGAGCGCACCGCTTCGAGCGAGTGGCAGTACACGCACGAGTGGGCGAACAGTTCGCGGCCCTTGGTCTGGGCCGCGGTCAGGTGCACCCCGCCGACCGCCTGGGAGGCCTTGTTGTTGCCGTTGTCGGCGAGCACGAGGGCTGGCACCAGCAGCCCGAAGGCGACCAGGATCACCACACCGAGGACCGTCACACGCCGGCTGGCCTTCGATTCGGGGCGCAGGCTCTCTTCGCCGGGCCCGGTGACGCGGCGCTGCCCACGGCGCATCGCCACGAAGAACACCAACAGGCCGACGATCACCCACAGGAGGACGACCACATAGACCATTTGCGGGCAAGAACATATCGGCTCCCCCTCCGCGAAGCGCCCGGCGGGCGCGCGCTACCCCTCCGCGAAGCGCCCGGCGGGCCCGCGCCACCCCTCCGCGAAGCGCCCGGCGGCCTCCCGCTCCCCCTCCGCGAAGCGCCCGGCGGGCCCGCGCCGGGGCTGTGTGGGCCCTCACATGACCTTTATCGGTGCTTATGAGGCGTCGCTAATGTGGATCTGCCGGCTGACCGGCCGAGGCGAAAGCACGTTGAACTCCCTTCGCCGCATCCCACTCAACCGCTTGCTGCTGCTGTGCGGCGTGATCGTGGGCGTCGCCATCGGCGCGACCGCGCTGGCCTCCGCGCTGGGAGCCGGTCCCAGACCGGAACCCAAGCCGCTCGCCCAGGCGATCCACGACGGCCTCGCCGCGCCCGCGCCGGAAGGCGTGTCGGCGAACATCCAGCTGACCAACCAGCTGCTCGAAGGTGCCGGTCTCGCCGGCGCCGGCGACGGCCAGGGCGGCGGTGAAGGCGGCTCGTCGCTCACCTCGAGTCCCCTGTTCACGGGCGGCTCCGGGCGTCTGTGGGCCTCCAAGGACGGCCGCTTCCGGCTCGAGCTCCAGGACGACTCGGGCGACACCCAGGTCATCTACGACGGCCACCGACTCGAGGTCTACGACGCGGCCGACAACACTCTGTACCGCTACAAGGCGCCGAAGAGCGACTCCTCGGAAGGCTCCTCGGCCTCGGAACCCGACGAGGCCGTGCCGTCGCGTGACCACGCCCGGTCCCACGAAGTTCCCTCCGTGAAGCACGTCGAAGAAGCGATCTCGCACCTGCAGAAGCACGCTTCCGTGTCCGGTGCGGAACCCACCGACGTCGCCGGGCAGCCGGCCTACACCGTGCGTGTGGGGCCCAAGGAAGGCGGCAGCCTGTTCGCCGGCGCCGAGCTGTCCTTCAACGCCGACAACGGCACCCCCCTGCGGGCGGCCCTCTACTCTACCGGCGGCTCCTCCCCGGTGCTCGAACTCGCGGCGAGCGAGATCTCCTACGGCCCCGTGCCCGACTCGGTCTTCTCGATCACTCCGCCGTCCAACGTGAAGGTGGAAGAAGTCACGCTTCACGGCTCCCAGACCGTCGAACGCCACCCCTACGGCGACAACGTCGCGGCGCCGGTGCAGCGCAGGAGGACCCACTCCCGTCCGAAGGTCACCACCGTCGGCCACGGCCCGGGATCGATTGTCGTGGTGCAGAGCCGCTCCAAGGGGTCCGGCTCGAGCGACAAGCTCGAAGGCCTGCCCCAGGTGGACATCGACGGAACCAAGGCCAGCGAGCTGCGCACGGCGCTCGGCACGGTGCTCAGCTTCGAGCGGGCGGGCGTGCGGTACCTGCTCGCCGGCTCGGTCTCGCCCGGGCAGCTCGAAGCCGTCGCCCGTGGCCTCTGACGGGCCGCTCGAGCCCCAGCCCGTGAGGGCGAGGGGTCTGGTCAAGCGCTACGGAGAGCTGGTCGCGGTCGACCACGTCGACCTCAACGTGCGCAGCGGCGACGTGTACGGGTTCCTCGGCCCCAACGGGGCCGGCAAGACCACCACGCTGCGGATGGCGCTCGGCCTCATCACTCCCACGGAGGGCGCCGTGGAGCTGTTCGGACGCGACCCCATGCGCCAGGGCGCGGGGGCCCTGGAGGGCGTCGCAGGATTCGTCGAGGCTCCCCGCTTCTACCCGTATCTGAGCGCCCGGAAGAACCTCGAACTGCTCGCTGCGCTGGACGGCGACGACGCCCGTGAGCGGATCCCGGAGGTGCTCGAGACGGTCGAGCTGACACCGCGGGCGCGCCACAAGGTGGGCGGCTACTCGCACGGGATGCGACAGCGCCTGGGCATCGCCGCGGCGCTGCTGCGCCGTCCCCGTCTCCTGATCCTCGACGAGCCCGCCACCGGCCTCGATCCCGCGGGCATGCGCGACATGCGCTCGCTGATCCGCCGCCTCGCCGACGGCGGCATGACCGTGCTCCTGTCCTCGCACCAGCTACCCGAGGTCCAGGAACTGTGCGACCGCGTGGCGATCGTCGACCGCGGCCGGGTCGTTTACGAGGGGGCGCTGTCGGACCTGCGCCGCCAGGGAGGCAGCCACTACCGGCTGCGCACGGGCGACGACCAGCGGGCGCTCACGCTGCTGCGCGCGCAGCCCGGGGTCAGCCGCGCGACGGGCGCCTCCGGAGGACTCGAGTTCCAGGCACAGGAGCAGGACGTTGGCGAGGTCTCGCTGGCGCTGGGCCGGGCGGGTATCGCGATCTTCGCGCTGACGCCCCAGCTGGCGACGCTCGAGGACCTGTTCTTCCGCCTCACGGAGGGGGCCGCCGACGGGAACGCGGCCGCGGCCCCCGTAAACGGCAGCGGCGTGCCGGCCGGCGCGATCGCGGACGCGGGCCCCTTCCGGGGCCCCGGCTCCGGCCCCGGCTCCGGCGCCGGCTCCGGCTCGGGAGCCACAGGCGAGGACATACCGTGAGCGCCGCCGCAACAGGCGCGGGCGCCGTCGCCGCTCCCGCTCGCAGCCGTCCCCGGCGTCCCTCGACGCTGACGGTGTACCGCTGGGAGCTGCGCAAGCTCGTCTCCCAGAAGCGGACCTATCTCGGCCTCGGGCTGATCGTGATCCTGCCGCTGTTCTTCGTGATCTTCCAGGACGTCCACCACCATCACGACCGCGGCGCGCAGAGCATCTTCGCCGCCCAGATCACCCAGTCGGGGCTCGCCACGCCGGTGCTGATGCTCACCTTCCTGTCCGTGTTCATGCTGCCGCTCGTGGCGTCGCTGGTGGCGGGCGACATCGTCGCCAACGAGGACGGCAACGGGACGCTGAAGACGATCCTCACGCGCTCGGTCGACCGTGGCCAGGTGCTCGCCGCCAAGGCCATGGCGGCGTTCACCTACGGGATGCTGGCCGTGTTCCTGTCGGCCGTCGTGGCCACCGTGGCGGGGATCGCCTCGTGGGGCTTCCACGACGTCGTGAGCCTGTCCGGCACGGTGGTGCCCGCCGGGGAAGCGCTGGCGCTGGTGTTCGCCGCCAACGCCATCTACCTGATCCCCCTCGCCGCGGTGGTGAGCATCGGGGTGCTGCTGTCGGTCGTCACGCGCAACAGCGCGGCCGCGGTCGTGGCCACGATCGGGAGCGTGATCCTGCTCGACATCATCTCCGGCATCCCCGGGCTCGAAGGAGCACGCCCCTATCTGCTGACGCAGCAGTTCGAGGCCTGGCAGGGGCTGCTGCGGACGCCCACCGACTGGGCTCCCGTCACACACTCGATCTGGCTGTGCGCGCTGTACGCGGTCCCCTCGCTGGTGGCCGCCTACCTCGTGTTCCTGCGTCGGGACGTGGCCGGCGGGTAGCTCAGACCGCGCCCGGGGTCCGGGTGCCGGCGAGCGCACAGGCCCCGCACGCCGGCGGCGAGATCAGGAGCTCAGGACACCTCGGCGGGGAGCTCCACCAGCGACAGCTCCACGTCGCCCATCATGCGGCGGGCCTCGCGGGGGTCGATGCCCGTTCCCAGGCGCGCGGTCGACTCCGCGCCGCAGGCCACCCCGAAGCGAAGGCACTGGTCGGGGGCACGGCCCTCGTAGCGGGCGGCGAGGTAACCGGCCAGGAAGGCGTCGCCGGAGCCGATCTTGCCGACGGCTTCGCCGGGCTCCAGGCGGGCGCGCTTGATCAGGCGCTGGCCGTCGATCGTCAGCTGCGCCAGGCATCCGTCGGGGAGCGTCATGATCGCCTCCCGCGAGCCCAGCGCCGAGATCTCGGCGACGGCCTGGGAGCGCTCCTCCTCGCTGGCGAACTCGTGACCCACGAGCTCCTCGGCCTCGAGCACGTTGGGCGAGACGAGGTCGGGCTCGGCACGCATCGCCTGACGCAGCGGTTCCCCGTCGGTGTCCACCACCGTCATCACGTCGAGGCGCTCGAGCTCCCTCACGAGCGTGGCGTACAGATCGGGCTCGACGCCCCTTGGGAGCGACCCGGCGAACACGACGATGGCGGCGCCCCGAGCGAGGTACACGAGCTTGTCCTTGAACAGTTCGACCTCGCTCTCGGAGACCTCGGGACCGCGTTCGTTGATCTCGGTCTGCTGTCCCGAGGTGGGATCGAGCACGGAGGTGTTGGTGCGGGACTCGTCACGGATGCGGACGAAGTCGTTCAGGATCGACTCCTCGGTGAGCTGCTCGACGATGTGGGTCCCGGTGGCCCCGCCGGCGAACCCGGTTGCGATCACCGGCTGGCCGAGCGCCTTCAGGGTGCGGGCGATGTTGACGCCCTTCCCGCCGGCGGCGGTCCGTTGTTCCACGGTTCGATGGCGCCGCCCCGGTCTGAAGTTCGGCACCGCCAGCGACTTGTCGATCGCCGCGTTGAGCGTGACGGTGATGATCATCGTTGGGTCGCTACCCGCTGCACGAGCGCCCACTCGGCGCTGACATCAGGCGCGAACCAACAGGCTAGCGAACCCGGGGGGGAGCCCTCTCAGGATCTCTCGGACAGCGTCCAGGCCTGCTCGCGAAGCGTGTCGGCAGCCTCCCGGGCAGCCGCCGCCGGCTCCCCGCCGCGCTCGCGGTAGGCGCCCGCGATGCTGCGGGAGGCGCTCACCAGGCCCCCGGCCCGCCCCGGCGCGAAGGCGGCGGCCAGCGGCGCGACCTCGCCCCCCTGGGCGCCCACTCCGGGCAGCAGGAAGGGTGCCGTGGGCATCAGCTCTCGTGCCCGGGGAAGGTGGCCGGGCTCGCTCGCGCCTATCACCGCGCCCACGTCGCTGAGTCCGCTGCTGCCCACCCCCTCGGCACCGAGCCGCGCCACGATTCCCGCCAGGCGTACCCAGAGCGGGTCGCCGTCGGCCATCGGCAGGTCGGCCACGTCCCGGGCCCCGGGATTGGAGGTGCGCACCAGCAGCAGCACCCCTGCGCCGGCGCGGCGGGCCGCCACCAGGAACGGTTCGACCGCGTCGATGCCCATCAGCGGGTTGACGGTGGCGAGGTCGGCCCGCAGGCCCTCCAGCGGACCGAACGGCGTGTCCAGACCCTCGAACAGGGCTGCGGCGTAGGCGGCGGCGGTGACGTCGATGTCGCCCCGCTTGCCGTCGGCGATCACGAGCAGCCCCTGCTCGCGGGCCGCCTGCACGAGCTCTCCGAGCAGCGTCCGCCCGGGCGCGCCCAGCACCTCGAAGCGGGCGAGCTGGAACTTCACCGCGACGCACGCCGGCCCGGCTGCGGAGAGCAGCGCCAGGCACTGCTCCCGCACGGCGGCCGCTACGGCCTGCTCGGCGGACCCGCCCGCGCGGTCGGCGAGGCCGGGCCAGAGGTCGAGCGGATCCGGGTCGAGCCCCAGGACGATCTGGGACTCGCGCTCGGCGACACGCGCGGCGAGCGTGTCGCCGAAGCTGCGAACCTCTGTCAGCGCGCCTTCACAGCGCTCTTGAGAGCGCTGCCCGCGGTGAACCGCGGCACCCGCGATGCGGCGATCTGGATGCGCTCACCGGTGCGCGGGTTGACCCCGGCGCGCGGGGCCCGCTGGCTGACGTGGAACTTTCCGAACCCCGAGACGGTCACGTCGCTCCCGCGCCGCAGGGCGTCCTCGACGGTGGACAGCATGGCGTCGACGGCCTTCGAGGCGTCGGTGCGGGTCAGCTCTGCGCGGTCGGCGACCTGTTCAACCAGCTCGGACTTCGTCACTTCTGCCCTCCTCGTTCGTACGGCAGGTGAAATGGGCACGGAAACAGCGGCTCGAAGCTAGCAGCGCCCGCGGACGGCACCCACCGGTAGTCCGAGCCCCGCGTGGACGCACGGCGACACCGCTGCGAGGAGCCGCCCCCGCCGTGCGATCGGGGACAATCGTGGCGATGGCCATCAACCGGGTCGCGTGGCTGGTCACCGTGCTGGTGGCGCTGCTGACGGCGCTGCTGCTGCTGATCTCCGGGTACAACGGCTACGCCGGCCTGGGCCTGGCCGTCGCGATCGCGGCGGCGATCAACCTGCTGTAGGGCGATCAACCTGCTGTGGGGGCTCCCCCTTCGCGATCGCGGCGGCGATCAACCTGCTGTAGGGCGATCAACCTGCTGTGGGGGCTCCCCGCCGGCGAGCCATGAGGCGAGCGCCCTGGCCGCCCGCCCGCGGTGGCTGATCGCGTCCTTCTCGGCGTCGCCGAGCTCGGCCATGGTGGCGCCGCGAGGGCCGTCGTCGGGTTCGAAGGCGGGGTCGTAGCCGAACCCTCCAGTGCCGCGGGGAGCAGCCGCCAGCCGTCCCCGGCAGCGGCCCTCGAAGCACCGCTCCACACCGGTGCCCGGGTCCACGTAGGCGATCACGCACACGTACTCCAGCGCGCTGCCCGTGGGAGCCTCCAGCAGCAGCTTGTCGAGGTTCTGCTGGTCGCTGGCGTGCTCGCCCGCGTAGCGCGCCGAGCGCACCCCCGGCGCCCCTCCGAGCGCCTCCGCGCAGATGCCCGAGTCGTCGGCGATCGCGGCCTTGCCGGTCTCGGCGGCCGCGACCCGCGCCTTCTCGAGCGCGTTTCCGGCGAAGCTGTCGGCGTCCTCGGGCGGCAGCAGCACCTCGTCGGGAAGCGCCCGCAGCGCGATCGAGACGCTCCCGCCGGCATGGAGCAGGCGGTCGAACTCCCGCCGCTTGTGCTCGTTGTGGGTGGCGAGCACGAGCTCCACCGGCGACCCCGGCTGTGACCCCGGCCGCTCCCCCGCCGGCCGGCCCGCGTACGGCTCCGACTCGCTCACGCGGCCGGGGCCGAGGGCGCCTGTGCGTCCCGCGCCGCCCCATCGATGGCCGCGGCCTGGATCGCGCGCAGCTGCTCGATGCCGTCGCCGGCGAGCGCCAGCAGCTCGTCGAGATGGGCGCGGGACAGGGGGGTGCGCTCGGCCGTGGCCTGCACCTCCACGAGGCCCCCGTCGCCGGTCATGACGACGTTCGCGTCGACCTCCGCGGTGGAGTCCTCGGAGTAGTCGAGGTCGAGCAGCGGCCGGCCGTCCACGATCCCGCACGAGATCGCGGCGACCGATCCGGTTAGCGGCGTGGCCTCGAGCTGTCCCTCCTGCCGCAGCCGCGCGCAGGCGAGCGCGAGCGCGACGTACGCGCCGGTGATCGAGGCGCAGCGCGTCCCTCCGTCCGCCTGCAGCACGTCGCAGTCGAGGTAGATCGTGCGTTCGCCGAGCAGCCCCAGGTCGATCACCCCGCGCAGCGAGCGGCCGATCAGCCGCTGGATCTCGACGGTGCGACCATCCGGGCGGCCGCGGGTGACGTCACGCTGGCGGCGATCGCCGGTTGAGGCCGGCAGCATGCCGTACTCCGCCGTCAGCCAGCCACGCCCCTGGCCGGTCAACCACCGCGGGACGCCGTTCTGCGCGGAGGCGGTGCAGATCACCCGCGTCTCCCCCACCTCGATCAGGACCGAGCCCGTGGCGGTGCGCACGAAGCCGGGCGCGATCGCGGTGGGGCGCATCTGCCGGGCGTCGCGGTCGTAGCTGCGCGTGGTCGGCTCCGGCACCGGCGCCATCATTCCAGAGGCGCTACCGTCGCGGGTCGCTTGCGCGCGCTGGTCATATCGAACATGCGCCCGGACGTCGCCAACCCGGGCCGCGGGAGCTTCGTCCGGGATCAGGTGGCCGCGCTGCGGAGGATCGACGGGCTCGAGGTGGACCTCTACGAGCTCGGCCAGGGACCACGTGCGCTCGCGCGGGCGACGATCGAGCTGCGCCGCCGCCACGGCCCCCCCTCCACTCTGACCCGGCGCCCGGCCTCGGCCCGATACGACGTCGTTCACGCCCACTTCGGCCTCACCGCCTGGCCGGCGCTGGCGGTGCCCGCGCGCGTTCGCGCCGTGACCGTGCACGGGACCGACGTGGCCCATCCCCGCAGCCGTCTCGTCACCGCGCCGGCGCTCGCGCTCATGCAGATCGTGGCGGCCGTCTCGGCGGCGCTGGTACGCGAGCTGCCCGGCGGCAGGGCCCGCGCGCGGGCGATCGTGCTGCCGACCGGCGTGGACACGGATCGCTTCGCACCGATGCCCCGGTCGCGGGCGCGGGCGGCCCTGGGCCTCGCCGAGGACGGGCGCTACCTGCTGTTCGCAGCCGACCCCTCCCGGCGGGAGAAGCGCCACGACCTCGCGCTCGCGCTCGCACGTGCGGCCGGTGTCGAGCTGCTCGCACTCGGCCACGTGGCGCCGCAGGAGGTGCCGCTGTGGGTGAACGCCGCAGACGCGGTGCTGGTCCCGTCGGATCGCGAGGGCTTCGGGCTGGCCGTGCTGGAGGCCCTCGCGTGCGACGTGCCGGTGCTCGCCACGCCGGTGGGGATCCACGCCGAGGCGCTCGCCGGGGTTTCGGGCACCCTCTGCGCGCCCTTCTCGCTGGAGACCTGGGGCGAGGCGCTCGCGGCGACGCTGGCCGAAGCAGACCCACGCGTGGCGGGGCGCTCGCGCGCGGCCGAACATTCGACCGACGCGATGGCCGCCCGCGTGCGCGACGCGTGGGAGCAGGCGCTCCTGCAACGGGGCTGACGGCGGCGGGTAGCATGGCGTTCGCAGTGGAGGAGCAACCCGCCTCACCCACCGGGCCCGAGGAGCACCCGGGCTTCATCGCGCGGGGACGGATTCGCCGCCGGGTGCGCTTCCTGCGCAAGGCCCGCGAGCTCGCCTACCGCGACCTCGGAGGCCTGGTCTTCAACCTGCACCGTTACGGGCAGCGAAACGACGCGCTCGTGCTGGCCAAGCTGACGACGCTGGGACACATCGACTCCGAGCTGCGGGCCCTCGAACGGACGCTTCGTGAACCGCAACCGCTGACCGTCCTCAGCGAAGCCGGCATCACGGCCTGCGCCCGCTGTGCGGCCATCCACTCCAGCGAGGATCGGTTCTGCCCGAACTGCGGCCTTCCCCTGCACCGCCACGCCGACCTCCCCGCCGACCTGCGCGCCGGCCCCACGCCCCCGGCGGCCGAGCCGGCCCAGCCCGCGGCCGCGCCGCCCGGCCCGCCGACGGCGGGCGTCGCGACCCCCGTTCCGCCGGCGCCTCCCCGCGGCTCGCAGGCCACGTCCTCGTACGAGACCGTGACGCCCCCCGTCCGCGAGCCCCAGCAGCGGCCCTCGCCCCACGCCGCGCCGGTGAACCCGGCGACGGCCGAGCACCCCGCGGCAACGCCTCCCGGCGGGGTGCCGGATGCGTTGCCCGAGCCCAAGCCCGCGGTGGCTCCCGGCGCCGCTCCGGGCGACGACGAATCCACGGCCATCATCCGGCCGCCCGCGAACCGCCAGTGAGCTGGCCGGGTCAGCCCGCCGCAGCCGGGGTCACGCCCGCCGGCGCCGACACACCGATCGCCCCCGCCGCACCGGGCGAGCCCGCGGGGGCGGCGCCGGCCGAGGCGTGCCCGCTGTGCGGCTCCCCGCTGCAGCCGGACCAGGACTGGTGCCTGCGCTGCGGCGCCGCTGCCCACACCCGGCTGTCGGCCACACCCAACTGGAAGGTCCCGCTGGTCGCGGCGATCGTGATCGCCGCGCTGTTGATCGCGGTGCTGGCAGCAGCGCTGGTGAAGCTCGCACACGGCTCCGGCCCGGCGCCGCCGGCGGTCACGACGACGATCACCGCGCCGGCCGCCGCCGGCACGACCACGACGCCGGGGACGACGGGGTCCACTGGGAGCACCGGGACCAACGGGACGACTGGAACAACCGGCACGACTGGAACGACCGCGACGTCGACGGCGACCACGCCGGCGACCGGCGTGACGCCCTCTCGCTGAATCGCTGGGGATGGCTTTCGGCCGATGAGCCGGTCCGCGGCGAGGTCACTGCAAGCCGAGGTGGCGGTCATCGGTGCCGGCGCGGCCGGGCTGTATGCGGCGTTGTGCGCCGCGCGGGAGGGGGCTCGGGTGGTGCTCGTGTCGGCGGCGCCGCTGGCGCGGACGGCCAGCTACTGGGCGCAGGGAGGCCTGGCTGCGGTGCTCGCCACGGACGACAGCTTCGAGCTGCACCTGGCCGACACCGAGCGGGCCGGCCGGGGGCTGGTGCGGCATTCCGCCGCCGAGATCCTGGTGCGGGAGGCGCCATCGCGTGTGCACGACCTCGAGCAGCTCGGGGTGCGCTTCGACGCCGATCGCTTCGGACAGCTCGCCCTCGGCCTCGAGGGGGGCCACTCCGTGCGGCGGGTGGTGCACGCCGGAGGCAGCGCGACCGGCCGGCGACTGGTGCGCCAGCTGTCCGCGCTGGCCGCCGAGGACCCGCACGTGCACGTGCTCGAGGGAGTACGGGCGACGGCGCTGTGGTGCCGTGGCGGGCGCTGTATGGGGGTCGTGTGCCACGACGGCTGCGTGATCGGCGCCCGGGCCACGATGATCGCCACCGGGGGCGCGGCCGCGATGTGGGAGCGCACCACCAACCCCCCCGGCTCCCAGGGGGTGGGGCTGATGCTCGCGCGGGCGGCTGGGGCCCGCCTGGCCGACCTCGAGCTGCTCCAGTTCCACCCCACGGCCGTGATCGGGGTACGGGGCCGGGAGGGCTTCCTCGTGACCGAGGCGATCCGTGGCGAGGGGGCGACGCTGCACGACGCCTCGGGGGAGCGCTTCGTGGACGAGCTGGCTCCGCGGGACGAGGTCTCCAGGGCGATCTGGGAGCGACTGGCGGAGACCGGCGCCGCGTCGGTGGGGCTCGACATGCGCGGCGTGGATCCGGCCCACTTCCCGAACGTGTTCGGGTCCCTGCGCGAGGCGGGGCTGGATCCAGGCAAGGAGCTCGTGCCGGTGGCGCCGGCGGCCCACTACATGATGGGCGGGATCGTCGCCGACCTCGACGCCGCCTCGACCGTGCCGGGCCTGTACGCGGTCGGTGAGGCCTCGTGCACGGGCCTGCATGGAGCCAACCGGCTGGCCTCCAACTCGCTCAGCGAGTGCTTCGTGTTCGCAGCCAGGGCGGTCGAGCACGCCTTGCGTGGGGCTTCCGGGACGCCGCCGCCCGCGCCCGACCCCGGCGAGGACGAGGCCCTGCGGGAGCTGCCGGCGCCGGCGGTGGCGGACGCCGAGACCCGCCGTGCGCTGTGGCAGAAAGCCGGGATCGTGCGCGACGCGGCGGGCCTGGAGGAGCTGCTCGCGATCGACCACCCGCTCGTGCGGGAGATTGCTCGCTGCGCGCTGGAGCGGACCGAGTCGCGGGGCGCACAGGCCCGCTCGGACCACCCCGAGAGGGATCCCTCGATGGACGGGCGCCACGTGGTCGTGGACGCCTCCGGCGGGCTTGCCTGGGAGTCGTGGACATGAGCGCTCCTTTTCCCGCGCGGCCGTGTTGGGGGATGGGAAAGGTCTTTGGCTATCCGGGAGTCTCAACAAACACTGGCGGGTGTGCTCCTGAACCACGGATCTCGTTTGAAGGCGAGAGGGTAGGAGTCCACACCATGTATCAATTCAGTCGAGCGATCTACCGGGAGCTCTCTCCGCGGATCGTCGAACCAGCCCACACCACCACGCCGGGCCGCAGCCAGACCGCGGTGCTCAGCGCCTGCGAGAACGTCATCACGCGGCTCGCGACCGAACCGCACTACTTCGCCCATCCGGCGCGAACCCTGTTCGGCGACGTGCGCAGCTACTTCTCGATGTGCGACCAGATCTACGTGCTCAACGTCGTGACCCGCTATCTGACGTTCGCCCAGCAGTACCTGATCGAACACCCGGCCGAGGGCTACGCCGCGATCAGCGGCGCCCCGCCGCAGTGCCGTGCGACCACCCGCAAAGGCTCCGCCTGCCAGCGGACGCCGCTGCCGCACAACGGCTACTGCCCGTCCCACCAGCACCTGGCGGACACCGAGGACCGCGAACCGCTGGCAGCCTGACGTACGCTCACGCCCAGTGCTACTGGGCGTGGATGTCGGAGGGACCTTCACCGACGCGGTCCTCGTCGCCGAGGGCCGCGGGCCGTTCACGGCGAAGGTCCCCACCACGCCCTCCGCGCAGTCGGAGGGCGTGCTGGAGGCGGTGCGGCTGGTGCTGGCCGCCGCCGGGGCCGAACCGGAGGATGTGACCCGCTTCGCGCACGGGATGACCGTCGCGACCAACGCGCTGCTGGAGGGGAACACGGCGCGCACGGCGCTGATCGCCACGGCGGGCTTCGAGGACGTGATCGAGCTCGCCCGCCAGAACCGTCCGCACCTGTACAGGCTCTGCGAGGCCGCGGCACCGCCGCTGGTGCCGGCCGGGCTGCGCTTCGGCGCCGAGGAGCGGATCGCCCCGGAGGGGATCCTGCGGGCGCTCGACCCCGAGCACGCGCGAGAGCTCGCGGAGCGGCTCGCCGGGGCGGGGCCGGAGGCGGTGGCGGTGTGCCTGCTGCACTCGTATGACGATCCGGCCCACGAGCAGCTGCTGGGGGCGGAGATCCGCGAGCTGCTCCCCGGGGCGTCGCTGTCGCTGTCCAGCGAGCTGGTGGGCACCTTCCGCGAGTACGAGCGCACTGCCACCACGGCGCTCGACGCCTCGCTCTCGCCACTGCTGTCCGGATACGTGGGGAGGCTCTCCGACGAGGCCCGCGCCGAGGGCCTGCCGGAGCCCCAGATCATGCAGTCCTCGGGGGGTCTGACCGAGTCGGCGCGCGCCGGATCGCACGCCGCGCTGACGGTGCTCTCGGGCCCGGCCGGCGGGGCCGGCGGCGCCTCGCTGCTGGCCGGGCTGGCGGGGGAGCCCCACGTGCTGTGCGTGGACATGGGCGGCACCTCCTGCGACGTGTGCCTGATCTCCGGCGGCGACGTGGGCGAGACCGCCGAACGGATGATCGGCGGCCGCCCTCTGGCGCTGCCCGCGCTCGACATCCACACCGTTGGCGCCGGAGGGGGATCGATCGCCTGGCGCGACGCCGGGGGAGCCTTGAGGGTGGGGCCGGTGTCGGCCGGGGCCGTGCCGGGTCCGGCCGGCTACGGGCGCGGGGGCGAGCGCCCGACCGTCACCGATGCGAACCTCGTGCTCGGGCGCCTGCTCGAGGACTCTCCCCTGGCGGGCGGGGTGCAGCTGGACCGCAGGGCCGCCGAACGCGCGCTGGCGGGGCTCGCCTCGGAGCTGGACCTCGGCCTGCTGGAGCTGGCCGAGGGGGCGGTGCGGGTGGCGGAGGCGGAAATGCTGGGGGCGTTGCGGCTGGTGACGATCGAGCGCGGGATCGACCCCCGCGGGCTGGTGCTGATGCCGTTCGGCGGGGCGGGTCCCCTGCACGCCGCGGCGCTGGCCGAGCAGCTCGGCATCTCGAGGCTCATGTGCCCGCGCGCCTCCGGCGTGCTCTCGGCACTCGGCCTGGCCGCCGCCCCGCCCCGCCGCGACCAGGCCCGCAGCGTGCTCCTGCGTGGCGACACCCTCACCCGGGAGCGCCTGGAGCAGGAGCGCGGCGCGCTGCTCGAGCGGGCCTGCGCGCAGCTCGGCTCACCGCCTGCGAGGGCCCGGGTGCGCCACGAGCTGCGCTACGCCGGACAGTCCTTCGAGCTCGCGGTCGACGAGGAGCTGGGCACCGCCGCCGGCCTCGGTCCCGAGGAGCTGGGGGCCGCGTTCGCGGCCGAGCACGAACGCCGCTACGGGTACGCCGACCCGGCGGGGGAGCTCGAGCTGGTGACGATGCGCGTCTCGGTATGGGGGCCGGCGCCGGAGCTGAGGCCCGCGGCGGGCTCGGCCGCCACCCCCTCCGCCACCTCCGCCCCGGCCGACCCCGCCGACGCCGCCGCCCCCGACGCACGGGAGATCGTGTTCGATGGAGTGGCGCTGACCTCCCGGGTGTTCCGTGGCGAGCCCGCGCCGGGCACCGCGATCGCAGGGCCGGCGCTGTGGGCGCTGCCGGAGGCGACCCTGCTCGTGCCACCCGGCTGGGGCGGTCGCGTGGACGGCTTCGGCAGCGTGGTGCTGGAGCGCCCCCGTAAGCGGGAAGGGGAAGCGCGGGGATGATCGACGCGATCGAACTGCAGCTCGCGACGGGGGCGCTGCGGGCGGCGTGCGAGGAGATGGCGGGCGTGCTGGTGCGGTCGGCGCACTCCTCGAACATCAAGGAGCGCCGGGACGCCTCCACGGCGGTGTTCGACGCCGACGGCCAGATGGTGATGCAGGCCGAGGCGATACCCGTGCACCTGGGAGCGATGCCGGCGGCGGTGGAGGCGGTGATCGGCGCGGCCCGCGAGCCGGGTGTGTCGTGGATCCTCAACGACCCCTTCAAGGGCGGCACCCACCTGCCCGACATCACCGTCGTCACCCCCGCCTTCCACGGGTCTCGTCTGGTCGGATTCGCCGTCAGCCGGGCCCACCACGCCGACGTGGGCGGGCGGCTCCCCGGGTCGATGCCGGCGGACAGCCGCAGCCTGCGGGAGGAGGGCGTGGTGATCTCCCCCCAGGTGCTCGACGAGGACTCGCTGGTGCGCCTGACGGAGTCGATGCGCCAGCCCAGGGAGCGCCGGGCCGACCTGCGTGCGCAGCTGGCCGCCAACCGGGTCGGGTGCGCGCGCCTGTCCGCCCTCGCCGGGGTGCTGGGGACGGACGGCCTGCGGGAGGCCACCAACGCAGTGCTCGACTATTGCGAGCGGCGCACGCGGGCGTGCCTGGCGGAGATGCCCGACGGCGTCCGCGCCGCGAGCGACACGCTCGAGGCCGGCCCCGGAGATCTGCGCTTGGCGGTGCGCGCGGAGGTGAAGGGCGATTGCATGACGCTCGACTTCAGCGGCAGCGCCGAGCAGCACGAGGGCAACCTCAACTGCCCGCTGGCGGTGACCCGCTCGGCCTGCCTGTTCGCCCTTCGGGTCCTCACCGATCCCGACATCCCGCCCACGGCCGGCGCCTATCGCCCGCTGGAGCTGGAGGTGCCGAAGGGTTGCCTGCTGAACGCCGAGCCCGGAGCCGCCGTGGCGGCGGGCAACGTGGAGACCTCCTCGCGGGTTGCGGACCTCGTGCTGAGCGCCTTCGGATGCGCCCAGGGGCAGGGCACGATGAACAACCTGTCCCTTGGCAACGACACGTTCTCCTACTACGAGACGCTGGGGGGCGGTCAGGGGGCCTGCGCCGACGCCGACGGGCCGAGCGGCGTGCACGTGGCGATGAGCAACACGCTGAACACGCCGGTCGAGGCGCTCGAGCGCGAGTTCCCGCTGCGGGTCGTGACCTACGGGATGAGGCGCGGCTCCGGGGGGCCGGGTTTCCACCGCGGCGGCGACGGCGTGGTTCGCGAGCTCGAAGCGCTCGCCGAGATGAGCTACTCGCTGATCGCCGAGCGCCGCCGCCACGCTCCCGCCGGCGCCGGGGGCGGGGAGCCGGGAGTGCCGGGGCGGGACCTGCTCGACGGGGAGCCGCTGCCGGGCAAGTCGACGGGAACGCTGCGGCCCGGCCAGCGGATACGCATCGAAACGCCCGGTGGGGGAGGATTCGGGCGTGCCCGCTGAGCGGATCGGCTTCCTTGGCCTGGGGATCATGGGCTCGCGGATGGCGGCCAACATCGCCGCCGCCGGCTACCCGCTGGCGGTGTGGACGCACACCCCCGGGAAGGCGGAGCGGTGGGCGGCCGAGCACGGCGCCGAGGCGCGCGACACGCCGGCGGAGGTGGCCGCCCGCAGCGACGTGGTGGTGAGCATGGTCGTGGACGGCGAGCAGGTGGCCTCGGTGCTGACCGGCGAGGACGGCGCGCTGGAGGGAGCACAGGAGGGGCTGGTGTGCGTAGACATGTCCACGATCGGGGCCGAGCGGGCGCGGGCGATCGGCGCGGCGCTGGGACGGAAGGGCGTGCAGCTGCTCGACGCGCCGGTGACGGGCTCCGCGCCGCGGGCCGAGGACGGGACGCTGACGATCATGGTGGGCGGCGACGCACAGGCGTTCGAGCGGGTGAAGCCGCTGCTGGAGACGATGGGCAAGCTGGTGGTGCGCGTGGGCGGGCTCGGGCAGGGTCAGACCGTGAAGGTGATCAACAACTCGCTGGGTGCGGCCAACGCCGTGGCGGTTGCGGAGGCGCTGGTGCTGGGCGACGCCGCCGGGATCGACCTGGACGTGCTCACAGAAGTGGTGATGGCCGGCTCGGGCGCCTCGATGCAGCTCGAGCTGAAGGGCCGGCCAATGCGCGATCACGACTACACGACCCTCTTCAAGGCCGCCCACATGCTCAAGGACGTGCGGCTGTGCCTGGAGGAGGCCCAGCGCGCGGGTGTGCCCTTCTCGAGCGCGGGCCGCGCACGCGACGTGTTGACGGCTACCGTGGGCCGCGGCCACGGCGACGACGACTACGCGGCCCTGATCGAGGCAATCGAGGGATTTGCCGGGCGACGCCTGAAGTAAGCAGCATCACTTTGCGTTCGAAGCAGCATCACTTTGCGTTCGTTTTGGGCGCAGAATTGCGTCGGTTTGCAGGCGATTTGGGATTTTCGCTGAGGTTTCGTATCTTTACGGCCTAGTAACGGGCGCCGTCTGACTTGTTCGGACGCCGTCCGGAAGGTCCCTGGTCGTCCCTCTCAAACATCGTCAATATCGCCATGCCAATCGCTTTCAGAGAGTGGGCCGTGACGGTCCGCGCGCTGGCCGAAGGGGAGCAGCTCGTGACCCTCCGCAAGGGCGTTCTGCCGCAGACCGGCAAGCCTTTCAGACTGCCCCACGAGCGCTTCTTCCTGTACCCGACCTTCGAGGACCAGCCCGGCGACCTGGTGCGCGAGTCCCACCAGCCCGAGCTGCGCCGGGCGCTGGAGGAGGGCGTGTGGAGCGACGGCGAGCCGCCCCTGCACACGTTCGTGTCGGGCACCCCCCTGCAGCAGCCGGACCGCGTCCGGATCCGCGCGTGGGCCGAGGTCAGCGGCCACTTCACGGTGCTCGACCCCCGCTGCGTGGACGCCCTCTCGCCGTTCTACGTGTGGAGCACCGACTACGCCCAGAAGCGCCTGCGCTGGCGCGGGCGCCAGCCCCTGCACGTGCTGCTGCTGCGCACCTACCGCATCCCCCGCCCGGTGACCGTGAAGGTCAAGGACGAGTACTCCGGCCCCAGCGCCTGGATCGAGCTGCAGCGCGACCTCCCCTTCGAGGGAACCCCGGTGCTCTCCGACGCCGAGTTCGAGCGCGCCTCCGAAGAGATCCGGGCGATCACCACCGACGCCGGCCAGCCCGTCCTCGCCTAGCCGGCGGCAGCGTCGCCAGGCGTCGCTTATCCGGCGGCGGCTTCGCCCGGCTCGCCCGACGGCGGGTGATGCTGTGCGCTGTAGGCGAGCGCCTCTCGGGCCGCCTCGGCGGCCGACTCGGGGACGAGCACGTCGCGGGGGCCGACCACCGGCGCGTACACGGCCGTGATCGCGCGCCCCGAGCTGAGCACGCAGGGGATCCCCTCCTCGAGCAGCAGCCCGGCGAGGAACTCCGCCTGCACGAGGTTTGCCGCGCGCGCCACCTTCACCGGGCGTCCTTCGGTGTAGATGGGGTTCACCTTGCGGCGTCTACGGCGGGTGGGGCCAGCGTCGTGCTCGCCCCTTTCGGGGTGCACGAGCGGCATCCCGCACGCTCTGCAGAAGCGCTCGACCTCGCGGTGCGGCCGCAGGCAATTCGGGCACTCGAGCTCCCAGGCCATCACTTCACCTCCAGCTCTGTTGCGCGTACGTCCCCGTCCTCGATCAGGTAGCAGCGCACCTCTGGCTGATCGCCGGCGAGCCCCACGATCACCCACTCCAGGCCCGGCCAGTTGGCGGCGAAGTTGATGTCGGTCTGGGACGGGTATGGGTCGGTGTGGGTGTGCGAGTGGTAGATCGCCCCGAGATCCCAGCCCTCCTGCTCGAAGGCGTCGATCGTGTGCAGCAGCTCCCTGCCGTCGATCTCGAAGCGCTTGCGGGAGGCGTAGATGTTGTGCGCGCGGTGCACCCGGGTGGCCTGCGCGGGGGTCCCGTCGGAGGCGGGCTCGTAGGCGATCATCCCGCAGCACTCCGCGTCGTACTCCTCGCGCGCGTGCGCGATCACGTCGTCGAGCATCGCGCGGGCTATGACCATCGGATCCGGCCCGCCGTCAGCCGGGCGCCTCTACCACCAGACGGTGGACTCGAGGTTCTCGATCTCCTCCACCGGCAGCGTGTAGACGCCGCTGGAGAGGTACTTCCAGCCGTCGTCGGCGACCACGAACACGACGTTGCCATCGTCGAGCTCACCGGCGATGCGAACGGCGATGCTGGCGATCGCCCCGCTGGAGACGCCCGCGAACACGCCCTCCTCGTCGAGCAGGCGGCGAGTCCATACGATGGCGTCGCGGTTGGTGACGAAGATCTTGCGGTCGAGGAGGGAGATGTCGATGATCGGGGGGATGAAGCCGTCCTCCAGGGAGCGCAGGCCCTGGACGGGCTCGCCCTGCATGGGCTCTGCCGCGACGATCTTGACGGCGTCGCCGAAGGCCTCCTTGAGGCGCCGGCCGTTGCCCATCAGCGTGCCCCCGGTGCCGAGGCCCGCGACGAACGCGCTGACCTCGTCGAGCTCTTCGAGGATCTCCAGGGCGGTGCCGTTGTAGTGGGCGGCGGGGTTGGCGGCGTTGCCGTACTGGTAGGGCATGTAGCAGGAGGGGTCTTCGGAGGCCATCTCGAGCGCCTTGGCGACGGCCCCGTTGGAGCCCAGCTCGCCCTCGGAGTAGACGATCTCCGCCCCGTACATGCGCAGCAGCTGGGTGCGCTCCGGGGTGACGTTCTCGGGCATCACCACCTTCAGCCGGTAGCCCTTGCGCCGGCAGATCATCGCCAGCGAGATGCCCGTGTTGCCGGAGGTGGGTTCGAGGATCGTCTGCCCCGGGGAGATCGCGCCCTTCTCCTCGGCGTCCTCGATCAGCGAGCGGGCGACGCGGTCCTTGACCGAGCCGGTGGGGTTGCGCGACTCGAGCTTGGCCCAGATGCGAACCCCGGGCTTGGGCGACAGGCGTGGGAGCTCGACCAGGGGCGTGTTCCCGATCGACTGCACGATGTCGCCGTAACGCCCCCCGCACGGCCGGTTCCTGAGCCTCTCCACCGCCATTACTTTACGGAATATAGCGAGCCCGACCGGCTCCGCGGAGGTGCGCCATGAACGGCCCGACGACGAGGTCGGGGGCCCCGCGGAGGCGACGACCGAGGACGCCGCCTCCCCGACAGGGGCGTGTCCTCGCGGCCGTGCTGCTCGGCGTCGCCGTGCTGCTGCTGGCCGCCGCCTGCGGCGGGAGCTCGAACCGCCCCACCGGCTCGGCCACCACCACGGCGGGGACCGGCGCCACGGCCACGGTCGGCACCGGCTCCACGGCCACGGTCCGCACCGGCTCCACGGCCCCAGCGGGCACCGGCGCCACGGCCACGGGGGGTACCGGTGGCGACCCGGTGGCGACGGGGGCATCTTGCACGAGCCGGCCGGGGTCGGTGTGCGTCACCGACCGCGCCCGCGGGCACACCGTGCGGCTGCTCACCGGGTGGACGCTGACGCTGCGGCTGGGAGCACCGGGACGGACCTTCGGCGCGCCACAGCTGTTCGGGGCGAGCTCGCTGCAGGCGCTGGGGCGCCCGCGGCACTCCGGGAACGAAACGGTGGCGAGCTACCGCGCGGTGAAGCCGGGGACGGTGATGGTGAGGGCGACGGAGCGGCCGCGGTGCAATCCCGGCAGCGTGTGCCCGGACTACGTGTCGCTGTGGATGCTGACCGTGCGGGTCAGCCGCCGGCCATAGCCGGCAGGATCACGAGCGTGTCGCCGTCACCGACCGGCGTCTGGAGCCCGTCCAGGACGCGCACGTCCTCGTCGTTGAGATACACGTTGACGTAGCGGTTGAGCTCCCCCTCCGCCGAGAACAGCTGGCTCTCGGTGGCGGGGTGGCTGGTGGCCAGGTCGCGCAGCACCTCGCCGACGTTGGAGCCGGTCGCGCTCAGGAGCTTCTCGCCGCCGACGGACGCCCGCAGCACGGGAGGGATCTTGATCGTCGCCATCGGCAGGGGAGGCTAACCGGCTGCGGCGCAGAACGCCTCGTAGTCCGGGAACACGCCCATCTCGTCGTCGGTGATCTCGTCGGGGGCACGAGAGCAGATCGGGCACTCCGGGTCGCGGTGGACCTTCACCTCGGTGAGGGTGGCACCGAGCGCGTCGTACAGCAGCAGGCGCCCGATCGCCGGGTCGCCGATCCCGAGGATCAGCTTCACGACCTCGGTGGCCTGCAGCAGCCCCATCGTCCCGGGCAGCACGCCGAGCACGCCGTTGGCGCCGCACGAGGGCGCCAGCTCGGCCGGGGGCGGCTCGCGGAACAGGCAGCGGTAGCAGGGGCCGTCGTAGGGCTTGAACACGGACAGCTGGCCGTCGAAGCCGAGGATCGAGGCCGACACCACGGGAATCCGCAGTCGCACGCTGGCGTCGTTGAGCAGGTAGCGGGTGGGGAAGTTGTCGACCCCGTCCACGACCACGTCGTAGCCCTGGATGATCTCGACGATGTTCGAGGCGTCGATGCGCGTCTTGTACTTGACGACGTTGACCTCGGGGTTGAGGGCGTGGATGGACTCCTCGGCGGAGTCCACCTTGGGGATCCCGACCCGCTGGGTGGAGTGGATCACCTGGCGCTGCAGGTTGGAGAGGTCCACCTCGTCGTCGTCGACGATGCCGAGCGTGCCCACGCCCGCTGCCGCCAGGTACAGGGCGGTGGGCGAGCCGAGGCCGCCGGCCCCGAGCAGCAGCACCTTGGCGTCGAGCAGCTTCTGCTGGCCCTCGGCGCCGATCTCGGGGATCAGCAGGTGGCGGGAGTAGCGATCGCGCTGCTCGGCCGTGAGCGCGCGGGGAATCTCCACCTCGTAGCCGCGGTCCTTCCAGAGGGTGATGCCGCCGGTCATCGAGCGCACGCGCTCGTAGCCGAGGTCCTCCTGGAGGGTGCGTGCCGCATAGGCGGAGCGGTTGCCGGACTGGCAGTACAGGATCAGCTCCTCGCTGCGGTCGGGAACGAGGGTGTCGATGCGGGACTCGAGGTGCCCACGGGGGATGTTCTTGGCGCCGGGGAGGTGGCCCGTGGCGAACTCTTCGATGCCGCGGACGTCGACGATCGCCACGCCCTCACCGATCAGCTCATTGACCTGGGCGGGGTCAACCTCCTCGATCTGGTCCTTCACACGACGGAGAAGCTCGGCTCCGGAGACGCTCATCGACTCAAAACTCCTAAACCATGGTCGGGATTTACCAACTTCACAAAGTATAGCCCTGTGGATCGGCCCTTCCAAGGGCTGTCATACCCTCCGGATCGTGCCACCGAGACGCTCCCCGCGACTCCCCGCTCTGCTCGCCGGCGTGGCGCTGCTGGGGCTGCTGGCGCTCGTGCTCGCCCTCACCTCCGGGGGCAAGAAGGGATCCTCCTCGCTGGCCGTCAGCGGCTCGCCCGGCAGCGGCTTCGAGGGCGCCGCCCTCCCCTCCCCCGTGTCGGTGCCGGACTTCCGGCTGCGCGACCAGTACGGCCGCCCCGTTTCGCTCGCCGCGCTGCGGGGTGGCCCGGTGGTGGTCGCGTTCCTGTATCCGGGGTGCGGGGCCAGCTGCGTGCTGATCGCCGAGCAGATCCGGGGGGCGCTCGACGACCTCGCCCACCCGGTCCCGGTGGTGATCGTCGACGCCGGGCCCTCGCCGGCATCCCCTGCCGCGGTGAAGCGCTTCCTGCACGAAACCTCCCTCACCGGCCGTGTGCTGTACCTCGACGGGACGCAGGCGGAGCTGCGGTCGATCTGGCACGCCTATCACGTGGTCCCGGCGAGCGCCGGGTCCGCGGCGTTCGGGGCGGCGGCGGAGGTCAGGCTGCTTGACGCCGGCGGGCGTGAGCGGGTGGTGTTCGGCACCGAACAGCTGTCCCCGGACGCGCTGGCACACGACATCCGCAGGCTCCAGGCCGAAGGGTCACAGGGCGGCTGATACCCTAGCTCACAGGTAGGAAATCAAGCGATGATGTTCTCGACCAAGGCTGAGTACGGGATCCGCGTGATGGTGGAGCTCGCCCGCAGCGCCGGTGAGGAGCCGGTGCCGCTGGCGGAGATCGCCGCCAACGACGGGCTCCCGCTCGCCTACCTTGAGCACCTCGCGGCGCGCCTGCGCAAGGCCGGCCTGGTGGACTCCCGGCGCGGCTCCCGCGGCGGCTATCTGCTCGCCAGGCCCGCCCGCGAGATCACGATGGCCGAGGTGGTGGAGGCGCTCGAGGGCTCGATCGCGCCGATCGAGTGCATCTCGGAGGCCCCCGACGGCTCGATCGTGTGCTCACGCGAGACCGGCGCCGAACATGTCTGCCCGACCAAGCTGCTGTGGACGCGGGTAAGGATGTCGATCGTGCAGACGCTGCGCGAGACCACGCTGGCAGACCTGCTGGTGGCGCCGACCCTACCCCGGCCGGCGCCCTCACCGATACAGATCGCGCCGCTCGGCGGCGCTGCCTAGGAGGGCCATGGCCGACCTCGAGATCCGAGACCTACACGTGCGCACCGAGGAGCGCGAGATCCTCCGCGGGGTCGACCTCGACATCAGTCGCGGCGAGATCCACGCCCTGATGGGACCCAACGGGTCGGGCAAGTCGACGCTCGCCAACACGCTCCTGGGCCACCCCACCTACGAGATCACAGAGGGCACCATCACCTTCAAGGGCGAGGACATCACCGAGGCCGAGCCCCACGAGCGCGCGAAGGCGGGGCTGTTCCTGGCCTTCCAGTACCCGGTGTCGATCCCCGGGGTGTCGGTGGCGAACTTCCTGCGCATGGCGATCAACGCCAAACGGGAGGAGCCGATCCAGGTCAAGGAGTTCCGCACCCAGCTCCAGCACGCCGTCGAGCTGCTCGACGTGGACCGCGCGTTCACCTCCCGGCACCTCAACGACGGCTTCTCCGGTGGCGAGAAGAAGCGCGCCGAGATCCTTCAGATGGCGATGCTCAAACCCGACATCGCGATCCTCGACGAGACCGACTCCGGGCTGGACATCGACGCCCTGCGGACCGTCGCCGAGGGCGTCCAGCGCCTGCACGACGAGCAGGGGCTCGGGGCCCTGATCATCACCCACTACCAGCGCATCCTGCACTACGTCCAGCCCCAGTTCGTCCACATCCTGATGGACGGGCGGATCGTGCTGGAGGGCGGGGTCGAGCTCGTGGAGCGCCTCGAGCGCGAGGGCTACGACCAGATACGCCAGGAGGTGGGCGCGACGGCGCTGGCCGGCGACGACGGTGTCTGAGCCGGTGCCGGTGCAGGTCAAGGCCGGCCGCCATCGCGAGGCGACCCTCTACCACGCGCTGGCGGGAGCCGGCGCGGGCGACGGGCGCACCCTCGAGCAGCTGCGCGCGAACGCACGGACTGCCTACGCGCAGCTGGAGCTGCCGGTGTGGCGCCGCTCCGGCTTCTGGACCACGAGCCTGCAGAGCCTCGACCTCGACGCGCTCGAGCCGTTCGAGCACGACGGCGCGGCCGAGCACGACGGCGCGGCCAAGCACGACGGCGCGGCCAAGCACGACGGCGCGGCGGGCGCGACGGGCGCGGCCGCGGAACCCTCCGGCCGCCTTCCCGACGTCGTCGCCCGCACCCTCCCGGAGCGCCCGCGTGCCGGCCGCCTGGTGCAGGGGGCGGACGGGATCGTGAGCATCGAGCTCGACCCGCAGCTGGCCGAGCGGGGGGTGATCCTCTGCTCGCTCGAGGACGCCTTCCGCGATCACGCCGAGCTGGCCTCGCGCTGGTACTCCAAGCGGCTGCCGATCGACCGGCACAAGCTCGAGGCCGCCAACGCCGCCTTCTGGCGGGGAGGCGCCTTCCTGTACGTACCCGAGGGCCTCGCGATCGAGGACCCCTTCGAGATCGTGTACGCGCTCGAGCGCCCCGGGGTGGCCCAGTTCGGACGCACGCTCGTGGTGGGCGCCACCGGCAGCGAGTTCAGGCTCCACGAGTACGACCTCGCCGACGACTTCGCCGAGTACCCCGAGGACGAGCGCCGGGCACTGCACGCAGGCGCCTTCGAGATGTACCTGCAGGACGGCGCCCGCTGCCGCCTCGCCCAGGTCCAGGACTGGGGCGCGGGCGAGGTATACGACGTCTCCACCCGCTTCGTCGGCGTGGGACGGGACGCCTACTGCCACTGGCTGCCGGCGCTGCTCGGCGGGCACCTGGTGCGCCAGCACCTCGAGCTCGCCGTCTCCGAGACGGGCGGCGAGATGGCCTTCCGGGGCATGTTCTTCGCCGAGGAGCACGAGCACCTGGACCTGTTCGCGGTCGACCTCCACGAGACGGGCCCCTCCGAGGGCGACGTCCACTGGCGGGGGATTGCAACCGGCGAGAGCCGGGCGAGCTTCGAGGGCCTGATCCAGATCGACCCCGGCTCCCAGCAGACCCACACCTACCTGCAGATCCACTCGATGATGCTCTCCCCCAAGGCCCGCATCGACGCGATCCCCTCCGTGCTCGTGTCCGCCGACGACGTGTCCGCCTCCCACGGCGGCACGGTCGGAGAGCTGGACGAGACGGCGATCTTCTACATGCAGTCGCGGGGGCTGGACAGGCCGACGGCCGTGCGGGTGATCGTGGAGGGCTTCTTCGAGGCGCTGATCGCCGAGCTCGCCGACGAGCCCCTGCAGGAGCTGGTGCGCGCCAAGCTCGCGCGCAAGCTGGCCCACGCGCGCGAGGACATCGAGTCCTATGCCACCAGCCGCTGAGCAGCACGGGGCGATCGGCCACGGCCTTGGGTTGCGGGACGATTTCCCGATCTTCAAGCGGGAGTTCGCCGGCAGGCCGCTGGCGTACCTCGACTCGAGCTCGACCTCGCAGAAGCCGCAGGTCGTGATCGACGCCCAGGCCGACCACCTGCGCGAGCACAACGCCAACGTCCACCGCGGCGTCTACGCGCTGGCCCAGGAGGCCGACGCCGCCTTCGAGGGCGCCCGCGGGCGGATCGCCGCCTTCACCGGCGCCGGCTCGCGGGTGACGCTGTTCACCAAGAACGTGACCGAGGCGATCAACCTCGTGGCCTACTCGTGGGGTCGCTCCACGGTGGGCCCCGGCGACGCGGTGCTCATCACCCAGATGGAGCACCACGCCAACATCGTCCCGTGGCAGGTGCTGTGCCGCGAGCGTGGGGCCGACCTGCGCTATCTCGAGGTCGACGAGCAGGGGCAGCTGTCGCTGGCGCAGCTCGATCGGGAGCTCGCCCGGGGCGACGTTCGGATGGTTGCCTTCACCCACGTCTCGAACGTGCTGGGCACGATCAACCCGGTCGCCGAGATCACCCTCCGGGCACGCGAGGCCGGCGCGCTGACGCTCGTCGACGGCGCCCAGGCCGTCCCCCAGATGCCCGTCGACGTCGACGCCCTCGGAGCCGACTTCTACGCCTGGACGGGGCACAAGGCGCTCGGGCCCACGGGCATCGGGGTGCTCCACGGGCGCCGCGAGATCCTCGAGCAGATGCCCCCCTTCCTGACCGGCGGGGACATGATCGCCTCCGTGGACCTCCAGGAGTCCACCTGGAACGAGCTGCCGTGGAAGTTCGAAGCGGGCACCCCGCCGATCGCCGAGGCCGTGGGCCTGGCGACCGCGGTCGAGTACCTCGACGCACTGGGCATGGAGCGCGTGCGCGAGCACGAGCTGGAGCTCACCGTGCAGCTGCTCGAGGGTCTCGCGCAGGTGCCGGGCGTGCGTGTGGTCGGCCCGCCCGCGGCGCAGGACCGGGGCGGCCTGGCGTCCTTCACGGTCGACGGGATCCACCCGCACGACGTGGCCGAGCTGCTGGGCCGTGAGGGTGTGTGCATACGTGCAGGGCACCACTGCGCGCAGCCCCTGATGCGCTGCCTCGGGGTGAAGGCGACCGCCCGCGCGAGCGTGGGGGTGTACAGCGAGACGCGCGACGTGCAGGCGCTGCTCGACGCGCTGCACGGGGCCCGTGAGCTGTTCGCCCTCGAGGGGGCGTCCCCGGCGAGGGCGGGCTGATGGACGACCTCTACCGCGACTACATCCTCGACCACTACAAGCACCCCCGCAACTTCGGGGAGCTCGAGCCGCACGACCTCGAGGCCTTCGAGCACAATCCTCTGTGCGGGGACGAGCTGGGGGTCCACATCCGCGTCGAGGACGACCGCATCGCCGACCTGCGCTTCCACGGCCACGGCTGCGCGATCTCGCAGGCGGCCGCCTCGATCTCCTCGGAGGAGCTCAAAGGGATGCAGCTGTCGGAGGCCGGCCAGCTGGGGGCCGACTGGCTGCTGGAGCTGCTCGGGATCCCGATCTCGGCGACCAGGCGCAAGTGCGCCCTGCTCGGATTGAAGGCCGTGCGGGGAGCCGTCACCGGCGACGACGCGTGGCCCGCCTGAGCCCACCGCCGGCCGGTTTGGGCGGGCGCGGCTCCGGCCCGGTTGGGCGGACCGCCGCCAGGTTTGGGCGGGCGCGGCTCCGGGAAAGCCCGCGATACAATTCCTACTTCAGAGCACAGGATTCGCAAACCCCCACCTGAGGACCCCAATGGCCACAGTTGAGAGCACCAAGATCGCCAAGCCCAGCCCGATCCTCGAGGACGACCAGGGCCAGCTCCGCGCCCGCCAGGGAATCTCCCGCGAGGTGATCAGCGAGCTGTCCAAGATCAAGGGGGAGCCCGACTGGATGGCCGAGAAACGACTGCGCTCGCTGGAGATCTTCGAACGCAAGCCGATTCCGAACTGGGGCCCAGACCTCAGCGGCCTCGACCTCGACGAGCTGGTTCTGTACTCGCCTCCGACGGCCGGCCGTTACAACAGCTGGGACGAAGTCCCGGCGGAGATGAAGCAGACCTACGAGGACCTCGGCATTCCCCAGGCCGAGCGCGAGCACCTCGCCGGGGTCGTGGGCGTGTGGCGCCAGGAGCCGGTGTACGAGGGCCTCAAGGAGGAGTACGCCAAGCAGGGGATCCTGTTCTGCTCGATGGACACCGCCATCAGCCGCTACCCCGAGCTGGTGCAGAAGTACTTCATGAACAAGTGCGTGCCGCCCCAGGACAACAAGTTCTCGGCGCTGCACGGCGCCGTGTGGTCGGGCGGCTCGTTCGTGTACGTGCCCAAGGGCGTCAAGGTCGACCTGCCGCTGCAGGCCTACTTCCGCATGGAGGGCGCCGGCGAGGGCACCTTCGAGCACACGCTGATCATCGCCGACGAGGGCTCGGACGTGAACTACATCGAGGGTTGCACCGCCCAGACCTACAGCGTCAACTCGATGCACTCGGCGGTGGTCGAGATCTTCGTCCACGAGGGCGCCAAGGCGCGCTACACCACCGTCCAGAACTGGTCCAAGGACGTCTACAACCTCAACACCAAGCGGGCCATCGTAGACGCCAACGGGACCGTCGAGTGGGTCGGCGGCTCGATGGGCGCCAAGTACGTGATGCTCTACCCCGGCTCCTTCCTGATGGGCGAGGGCGCGCGGGCAGACCACCTCAACGTGGGCGTGGCCGGCAGGGGCGTGCACAAGGACACCGGCGCCAAGGTGGTGCACCTGGCGCCCAACACGACCTCCAACATCCTCGCCAAGTCGATCTCCAAGGACGGCGGCATCATGGGCTACCGGGGGCTCGTGAAGATGGGCCACAACTCCGCCGGATCGAAAGCCCGGGTGCAGTGCGACGGCCTGATGATGGACGGCGAATCGCGCTCCGACACGTGGCCCGACATCCAGATCCAGAACCCCCACGTGACGGTCGCCCACGAGGCGACGGTGGGGCGGATCTCCGACGACCAGCTGTTCTACATGGGCTCGCGCGGGTTCACCGAGGACGAGGCCGCGGCGATGATCGTCAACGGCTTCATCGAGCCCGTGACGAAGGAGCTCCCGATGGAGTACGCGGTCGAGCTCAACCGCCTGATCCAGCTGGAGATGGTCGGCAGCATCGGCTAGCTCGGCGCGGGCGCCGGGCTGGAGGAGCTCCCGCGGGGACGCCGCCGCTTGGGCGGGGCGATCTGCGCGCGGGTGAAGCCCTGAAGCAGCCGCCTGACCCGCGGGGGACCGTCGTCGTCCACGACCACGCACCCGCCGGGCCAGTAGGGGTTCTCGGCCGGGGCGTCGCTGACGAACACCGACACGTACACCCAGCTGCCGGCGTTCAGTAGGCGCGCGCCCCCGGGTGAGCGCCACTCCGCTTCGGCGTCCCCGGCCAGGGGACCGGTGCGGTGGGTGTGGCCGAACACGACGTAGGGCTGCCCGAGGCCGAGGCGGTCGGCGACCTCTCCCATGGCTTCCAACCCCGCCCGGCGCAGCTCCTCGCCCGAGATGTCGCTGCGCAGGGGCCCGAGGCCCGCCCGGTTCAGCGCCGCCACCGCGAGCGGGAAGCCCGCCACCAGCGCGCGCGTGCGCAGCCGGCGGACGTGGCCGCGGGCGCGCTCGCCGTAGCGCGCGCGGGCGCCCCGGCCGGCCTGCGATGCGCCCTCGGCGGCCGTTTCCCCGCGCAGCGCCCGCCAGGCCGACACGGTGGCGATGCCGTTGAGGGCAGCGCCGGTGCGCTCGCCGCGGGCGACGGCATCCCGCCACGCGAACATCGGCGCGCAGATCGACTCGTAGTCGGCGGCTGTGTGCAGGCTCGAGGGGGTTTTGCCGAGGAGCCGCTCCATCGCCCCCATCGTGAGGCGCTCGAGGGTGGGGATCGTGAGGTGGCAGTCCAGATAGTGGCCGTGGGTGGCGTACACGTCCTCGCGCACCCACAAGCCGGGGTATGCCACCGTGACCCTCGCGGGGGCGCACCACCCGGCGACCGTCTCGAGCGCCGGCGAGGCGGCGGCCGCCTCCAGCAGCTGCTCGGGACCGAGGGGGGGCGGCTCCAGCTCCTGCCCGCGGGCGATCAGCCACGGTTCGACCAGGCCGTGGTCGTGGTTGCCGGCCGTGATCACGATCTCGCCGCCCGACATCACGGCACCGAGGTCCTCGAAGAACCCACGGGAGCTCGCCAGGGCGTCGCGGACGGGGCCGTGGCGGAGCTCGAGCACGTCTCCGAGCAGCACCACGCGGTCGACGTCCTCGAGTGCCGCCAGCAGCGGCTCGCGCAGCTCCCGGCGGCGCAGCACGTCCGTCCTCGTGAGGCTGCCGAGGTGGAGGTCGGAGACGATCAGCGTGCGCATCCGGCCACCAAGGCTAGCCGCGGCCCCGCGCCGGCTCGCCGCGGCCCGCGCGCCGCCAGGCTGAGGCCTCGCACTGGCTGGCCACCATGGCGCGCAAGGGACGTTGCAGCCTGTAACTGCGACGTCGACCGTATGGGAACCTTTACTCTCTCCGGATCAGGGAAGAACCGGAGGTAGCGCAACGTTTCATGGAAGAACAACGAACCGCAGGAGGCAGGGAAACCCGATGATCGCTCGCATCGTCACGTCCATTCGGCGTAACGCCGTCGCGTGGCTCGCCCTGTTCGTCGCCCTTACCGGGACGAGCATGGCCGCGTCGCACTACGTCGTCACAAACGTCAAGCAGATCAAACCGTCCGTGATCAAGAAGCTGCACGGGAATCGTGGCGCGACGGGCCCGCAGGGCCCCACGGGTGCTCAGGGCCAGCAGGGCAAAGAAGGCATCCCCGGAGCGTCGATCAAGGGCGAAAAAGGCGAAAAAGGCGTGACCGGTCAGAAAGGGGTCGAAGGCCAGGCGGGAGCGACGGGCCCATCCGGCGGACCGGTGGGGCCGACCGGCGAAGCGGGCGCGAACGGCGCCACCGGAGCCACGGGCGCCACGGGCGCCACAGGGCAGGCGGGCGCAACGGGCGCCACGGGAAGCGGAGGAGGTGGCGGCGTGAAGGCCTTCGCCCACATCAAGAGCACCGGCAAAGTGGCCGGCGCTGAAAGCGAAGGCTTCGGGAGCGCAATCATCAAAGTCGAACCCAAAAACGAAGAAGGGGAAGCGGAAGAAGGCGTCTACTGCATCTCGGGACTGGGCTTCGAACCGAAGAACGCCGTCGTCAGCGTGGACGCCAGCGAAATCCCGGGCGTGGAACCGATCCCCGCCACCCCGCTGGTCACGATCGGCAAGAGCACCACTTCGAGCTGTGCGGTGTCGACCCAGATCACCGTCGAAACCGACGAACTGGGCTTCGTGAAAGAAGGCTCCACCTACGTCCTCGTGGAAGAAGGGGCGCCGGAGGGCTTCTACATCTCGGTCAATTAGGCCTGCGCCGATCCCCTCGATCGGCCGAGAGCTGCGCCGAGCGCCCGTCGTCTGGAAGCTGCCGGACGGCGGGCGCTCGCAAGTTAAGGGTCTCCCGTGAGCCTTCGGCGCGCCAGGGCGCGCACCTCGCCACGCAGCCTTCGCAGCGCCGTCTGCGAAGCCCGGGTCGGGGCGCTGCAGCCCTGGCCGGACGGAGGCCGAATTGGTAGGCTTGCCCGGCGGATCCGGTGCCGGCCGGTACCGCGAACTTTCCACGGATGACGGGCTGTCTGAGCGTGAAAGCGGACGTGTTACGTCACGGATGACGAGGCGATCAGGGATGGCAAGCCGGGAAGGGCGAACACACGGATTCGGGGTGCCCCGATCGGTGCAGTGGATCGTCGTCGTGCTGGCTTTGACGGCGCCGATGCTCGGCGCCGCCGCGCCCTCCTACGGGGCCTGGAAGCGCGTCCTGGCGCACCGCTCCAAGACACAGCCGTACTATGCGTGCACCGTCCACAGGGGCAGGCGCTGCCACCTGATCGTCGACCCCACGCGCGGCTCGCACCGCAACGGCCCGGTGAGCGCCGGAGCGATCACAACGGGCCCGGAGCTCCAGGCCAGCCCCGCGTTGAAAGGCAGCGGCGTCGAAGGCGGCTTCTCGCCCGAAGACCTCCGCAAGGCCTATCTCCTTCGCACGGCCGCTGAAGTCTCCGGAGAAGGGCAGACGGTGGCGGTCGTGGATGCCTTCGACGATCCCCAGGCGGAAGCGGACATGAACGCCTACCGAGCGCACTACCACATCGAACCCGCCGCCTGCACGAGCGCCAACGGGTGCTTCAGCAAGATCAACCAGTTCGGGGGGACCTCCCACCCCGGCGCCAGCGTCGAATGGTCGGAAGAGATCTCGCTGGACCTGGACATGGTGTCGGCGGTGTGTCCGAAATGCCACATCCTGCTCGTGGAGGCTGCGAGCGAGTCCGCGGCCGACCTGGCGGAAGCAGTCGAAGAGGCCGTGGCAAAGGGCGCCACCGAGATCAGCAACAGCTACGGGTCGCCCGTGGGGGTCGAAAGGAAGACCGCAGCGATCCTCGCGGCGTACGACCACCCCGGGATCCCGATCACCGTCGCCGCCGGGGACGAAGGCTACGAAGTGGAAGAACCGGCCGACTATCCGAACGTGATCGCCGTCGGCGGCACCACGCTCGTCCCCGAAGCCGTCACGAAAGCCAAGCCGCGGGGCTGGAAAGAGAAAGTGTGGTTCCACGAAGAAGGGAGCGAAACCTCGGGCACGGGGAGCGGCTGCAGCGAAGAAGAAAAGCCCTCTTGGCAGAAGGACCCGGCCTGCGCGGGGCGCATGAACGACGACATTGCGGTCGTCGGCGACCAGGAAACGCCGGTGTCGGCCTACGACAGCTACTGCGGAAAAAGAGAAGGGCAGATCTTGATCTGTGAACAGCCGTGGATGCTCGAGGGAGGCACCAGCGTGGGCACCCCGCTGGTGGCCGGCGCGATGGCCCTCGGCGGCAGCTACATGCGCTCCTTCGATGGCGCCCATGCGCTGTACATCGACTCACTGCTCAACAAAGAACCCTTCAACGACGTCACCGAAGGCAGCAACGGGACCTGCACCCCGCCCACAGCCGAGGCTTACTTCTGCAATGCGGAGGAAGGCTACGACGGCCCAACCGGCCTCGGCACGCTCAAGGGTCCCCCGGAAATCCCGCAACCGAAGCTCACCACCGAAGGCGCGAGCGTGGGGGAATCCGGCGACGTCACGCTCAGCGGCAAGATCGAACCCAACGACGCGACGTTCAAGGAATGCCGCTTCGAATACGGCACCACGAACTCCTACGGGGCGAGCGCACCGGCGGTGTGCCCGCCGGAAACACCTGAATCGGGGCTCAGTCCGGTGTCGCTCAGCGCCCACGTGACGGGGTTGAACGCGGCCACGCTGTACCACTACCGCGTCAGCGCCGTCTACCAGGAGGTCCACGCCGTCTCGGGCACCTACAGCTTCACAAGCGGCGGGAAAGATGCCACCTTCACCACCTCCGGTGCAGCGCCGAGTGTGAGTACCGAACCAGCGTCGCCCATCGGAGCCACCGCGGCTACCTTGAACGCGAAGGTGAACTCGAACGGGTCGAGCACCGAATGCCACTTCGAATACGGCAAGACGCCGTCGTTCGGCGTGAGCGTGCCGTGCAGCCCCACGCCCGTCACGGGCCAGAACTTCGTCGCCGTGATCGCGGCTGTTGCGAACCTCTCCCCCCAGACGACCTATCACTTCCGGGTCGTCGCCAGGAACGCCACCGGCACGAAGGTTGGCAGCGAACTCACGTTCACGACCGGGGCCGTGCTCCCGGCCGTGGCCGCGAGCGCCGCCTCTGACGTGACACAGACCGAAGCCACGCTCAACGGCAGCGTGAACCCCGAAGGAGTGAAGGTCACCGAATGCGACTTCCAGTACGGGCGCACGACCTCCTACGGGTCGACCATCCCCTGTTCCACGGCCCCCGGGGAAGGGCAGGGCGCAAAGGCGGAGTCCGCCGTGGTCTCCGGGCTGCAGCCCGGGCGCTCCTACCACTTCAGGATCCTCGCACGCAACGCCAACGGGACCAGCGCCAGCTCAGACGAGAGCTTCCTGACCGCCACCGAACCGCCGGGCGCGCTGACCGAATCGGCGGTGGTCGGAACGAGCTCGGCAACGTTGGTCGGAACGGCGGTGCCGAACGGAGCGGCGATCAGCTCGTGCCGCTTCGAATACGGGACGTCCCCATCCGGAATCCTCGAAGCATCGGCGCCATGCGCTGCGCTCCCGGCGAGCAGCGAAGAAGGTACGTCCGTGTCCGCCTCGATCACCGGCCTCGCCGCCGGAACCGTCTACCACTACCGCCTCGTGGTGGCGAGCTCGAGCGGCAGCACCTACGGCGACACGCTCGCCTTCACAACCGCCCCGGCGACGATTCAGGGCTCGGGTAACCTCGAAAAGTTGACGGGCGACCATGCCCCGCCCGGCCCCGGTCTGGGGACGCTGGCGAGCAGGAGGCTCTCGGTGAGCGCCAGAGGGCGTCTGATCGTGCGTGTCAGGTGCTCGTCGGGAGCGAGTGCGTGTGCGGGACGCATCAGCCTGCGGGCGGCCATGGCCGTGGGCGCGAGCTCCCGCAGGCACCGCCACGGCAAGCGCGTCGTGGTGCTTGCCGCCGGGCCGTTCCGGGTCGGTGGGGGAAGCGTCTCGACGATCACCCTGCGGCTCTCACACGCCGCCAGAACCCTGCTTCACCGCTCCCACCTGCTCCACGCGAGCGCGACGATCACCCCCACCGCCGGCAAGGCCGCGCGCACGGCGGTCACGATCCGCTCCCGCTGAGCGCGGGCTCGGCGCCGCCCGCCTACCCGCTAACCCGCGCGCCTGGTCTACCCGCTGAGGGTGACCCTCTTCGACCAGCTCACGGCGGTGCCGCCCGCCGGGATGAAGACGCCCTCGACGGTGAGCTTCGGGTGCTTGGAACCCTTGAGCACGCGACGTCCTGCGAGCGTCAGGCGCAGCTGCTGGGTCCGGGCCGAGACGGTGCCGAACGTGCTGCGAACGCGGGCCAGCAGCACCGGCTTGGGCTTGGAGCTCGTTTTCGAGCCTTTCGACGTCTGATACCAGAGGAATTCGAGCTTGCCGCCGGTCGGAGGCAGAAACGAGAACGAGAACGAGCCCTTCTTCAGCAGCCCGCTGCGGCGCGCCTTCTTGAGCGCGGCCATGAGCTGCTTTTCGAGCGCGACGCGGATCTGGGCGGCGGTGGGGGCCTTGGTCGGCGGTTTGGTGAAGGGCGGAGCGGGGGCGACTTCGAGTTTCCTGACCGCGTGGGGAACGATCTGGGGAGTGTTTTCGCTCCACGCTTCGTAGGTGCCTTCGGTGCTGGTTCCCGTCACGAGACAGGAGATGTAGGAGCCGAGATCTTCCGCGCCCGGAACGTAGGTTTCTTCGGTCGCGCCGGCTATTTCCGAGCCGTTGAGGAGCCACTGGAACGTCAGCGAGGGCGAGGGCTTGCCGCGCCACAGTCCGGGTTCGCAGCGAAGCTCTTCCCCTACCTGGGGCACGCCGGCGACCCTCGGTTCTTCGACGACTTCGGGCGGGCTGCCGGGTACCCGGACGCGCGCGCTGACCGCCCGTTCCTGGCCTGCGGGATTGGTCGCGATCACTTCACAGGCCAGCAGGTGGCCCTCGTCGAACTTGGTGAGGACATACGTGCTCGAAATCGCGCCTTCGATCGGTCCGCCGTCGGTGAGCCACACGTAGCTGAGCGTCGGTTCGGGTTCGCCGGACCACTGGCTGTTGCACGTGAGAGTCGTGCCGGGGCCGGGTGATGAACCCGAGATGGTCGGAGCCAGGACGAGCTTGGGCGGCAACGCGGGGACTTCGACGGGTGCGCTCGTCGCGGAGGCACTCCCTTCGAGGTTCGTCGCCGTGATTTCGCACACCAGGCTGTGCCCCTTGTCGCTCTTCTTGATCACGTAGCTGTTTCCTTCGGCCACCGGGGCGCCGTCCCGCAACCAGCGGTAGCTGAACGTGGGCTTTGGCACCCCTTCGACGGAATCCGGCGCGCAGGTGAGGGTTTCACCCACCACGTGCGCGCCGAACAGGATGGGCGGGCCGACGGCCGGCTTGAGGCCCCTGATCTGGATCGGCTCGCTGTCGGCGTTTCCCGTCCCCACGGTGTTTTTCGCTTTCACGCGGCAGACGAGCTTCAGGCCACGATCCGCTTCGACGACCGTGTACGTGCTCGACGACCCGACCACCGTTCCTTCCCTCATCCACTGGTAGCCATAGCTCGTGACCGCAGGTTCGGCGTGCCAGCTCCCGGTCGAGCACATGAGCGTATGACCCACCGACGGTTCGCCGAAGGTCACGGAGATCACGGGTCGTTCCGTGTTCACGGGCAACGACGGTCCACTGGATTCGCCTTCGATTTCGATCGCATTGCTGACCGCGACGGCCGGGTTGCCGACCCCGTTGGTGGCGGTCACCTGGCAGGAGTCGAACTTGCCTTCGTCTTCGGCGCCAACCGTGTATGTGCTCGTCGTCGCGAGGGAGATCGGTTGGTTGTTGCGCAGCCACTGGTATTTCAGCGTCGGCGCCGGCTCCCCGGCCCACTTCCCCGGTTCGCAGATCAGTTTGCCGCCGAGTTTGCCCGTACCGGTCGCCATCGGAGGTTCGGTGTTGCTCGGCGGGCTTCCTACGACTTCGACTTCGTTGGAGCTTTTCGCCTTCGCTTTGCCCGACGCGTTTTCCGCGGTCACTTCGCACGAGAGCTTGTGCACCTGGTCGGCAGTCTGGATCGTGTAGCTGGCCCCTGCTGCACCTGCGATTTCTTCGTGGTCTCGCCACCACTTGTAGGTGAACGTCGGCGGCGGGGCGCCTTTCCATTTTTCCGGAGCGCACGTGAGCTGCTGGCCGACCGCCCCGGTGCCGAGGACCCGAGGCAGGACATCATTCGACGGCGGCGTGCCGGCGACTTTGAGGCTGTTGCTGCTCTGCTTGGCCGCCGATCCCACCGAGTTGGTCGCTGTCACCTTGCATGCCAGCGAATAGCCTTCGTCCGCTTTCTGGACCGTGTAGGTGTTCGCGGTCGCCGCTTCGATCGGCAGTCCATCGCGCAGCCATTCAAAGGTGTACGTCGGAGCCGGCACGCCCGTCCACGAGCCGCGTTGGCATTCGAGCGCTTCGCCGACTTTCGCTTCTCCGGCTTTCGCGCCGCCCGATACTTCCGGCGGGGAGGTGTTTTCCGGTCGTTTGGACGATCCGGTGCCGTACGTGTAGGAGTTCCAGCTTTCTTCTTCTTCGGAGCCTTCGTTGTTTTTCCCGAGCACGATGCACGTGAAGGTGTGGCCTTTGTCCGCGTTCGTGAGGGTGTACGCCGGGCCCGTCGCGAACGCCGATCCATCCCTGAGCCACGTGTACGAGAATTTGATGCCGGCGCCTTCCCAGCTGCCGGCAGCGCACACGAGCCGGTTGCCGGGCGCGAGTTCGACTTCGGGCGGTTCGACGTCGTAGGCAGGTTCCGCCAGGGCGACCGGGGCGCCCGCGGCGAGCAGCGCGAGTATGCCGCCGATCGCGGCCAGCAGGATGATCGTGCGCCGGCGGACACCGGCGCGGGGCACGGGTGATGCCGACAAGCTTCCTCCTTGAGTCTTGGTCGCCAGCCCTATGGAGCGCCTCCAAAAACGACCTTAGGGCCTCCGCGGGGGGCTGTCAAGCAACGACCGTCAGCGTGCTCCAAGCCCGCCACGGGGCCAGTGCCCGCGGGCGTTTTCGGGTCCGGCCAAAGACCCCGTGACGGGTGGTCGCCGAGGGCAGGGGGTCCCCTCCTCCAAGCGCGACGACAAGGGGCCCCGGGAGAGTCTCCCAGGGCCCTTGCCTTCAGGTGGCTGGGCCGCAGGCCCAGGTCTTGATGCCGGTCAGTGTTCGGGCGGTTCTTCCGGGAACGTCGGCTGCGGCGGAAGGACCGTGAACGTGTTTGTGTACGTCGTGTACGGCGCGTTTTCGAGGCTCGCTTCGATCAGGGACGTCCCTGAGGCGCACGAGCTGGTCCCGATCACCACGACGAACGCGTTGCCGTCGTTGTCGAGCGACACGCCGCTCACTTCTTCCTCGTCGTTGACGCGGTCCCACGGGCCCTCCGGAGTCATTTCGATGAACCGGATTTTTGGCTCACGGTGGCACCGGGCGTACAGCTGGGCGGCGTTGATGTTGACCGGTTCCTCGGCGAACACCGGCGGGAACTCGACCTGGATGATCGTTGCCACGGAGCTGGTGGTCTCGTCCTCGACCTTCGCCGCCGGGGTCGCGAAGACACCCGGTTCGGTCGGCCGGGGCGGGAGCACCGTGAACGCGGTGGTGGCCGTCGAGAACGGCGCCACCTGCAGGTGGGCCGCGATCAGGCTTTCGCCCGCGGCACACGAGGGTCCGCCGAACACCACTGCCGTGGCGTTCCCGTCGTTGTCCAAGGTGACCGTCGTGCTGGGTCCCGTCGAGGGTTCGAAGGCGGGCCGCACCTGGTCGCCGCCATCGGGTTCGGTTTCGGTCGGGTCGGCCCACCACAGCCGTCCGTCACAGCGGCTGTAGAGCTCGTTGCCGCTTATCGTGACTGCCTTCTCGGCGTAAACTTCTTCGCACTCGACTTCGATCACGTCCGCGACGCTCGAGGCGGTGCCGAACTCGCCCTGATCCATGAACGACGAGGGCAGCGCGTGGACCACGCACGTTTCAGGGTCGCTCGTGTGTGAGCTCGCCGGCTTTTTCGCTTTCTTGTGGTGGGCGACGTGCGCGGAAGCGGCACCCGTCAGCGCGAACATGCCGACGATGAGGATCGCGAGGCCCGCCACGAGATTGCGTCTTTCCATGACACCAGTCATTGGTTCCTCCAGTGGACTGTTTTCGTTGGCAACCCGCTGCTTCGGAGCGTCCCGAAGCGGATCTCCGGGAGAACCAAGCTCAATGGCCCCTCCCCCGCGGGCATGTCAGGCACACTGAATACCACTCCGAGGCCTCTCAGAGCTGCAGAAAGTCCGCAATTTGCGGGGTTTTCGGAGTCTCCTTGCAGCCTCCCGCGGCGTCTGCCGGGATGGCCCGTCCGAGCCAATCGGCGCCCGCGGCCAGTCGAGCCGATGCGTGCGGCCAGAGCCGATGCGTGCGGCCAGTCGAGCCGATGCCCGCGGCCAGTCGAGCCGATGCCTGCGGCCAGTCGAGCCGATGCGTGCGGCCAGCCAGGCCGGCGCCTGCGGCTAGCGCTTCAGCGTGAAGGTCTTGAGCGTGACGATCGGCGTCGTCTTGCCAGCAGGCAGGAAGCTGCACCTGGCCGTCAGCTTGAGCTTGCCGGCGCTCTTCAGCAGGCGGCGGCCCGCAGGCGTGAGGCCGACCTTGAGGGTGGCGCCCGACGGACCCGAGAGCGTGACCTTGCCGGCCGCGACGAGCACCGGCTTGGGCTTCTTGGAGGACTGCTTGGAGAGGCTGGCACCCTTGGGCAGGTAGTACCAGCCCACCACAGCGGTGCCGGCAGAGCCGATCTTGAAGACCGCCTTGTAGCCGCCCGTCTTCAGTAGCTTCCCGATTTTGGCGCCCTTGCCCGTGGGGGCCAGCGCCTTGGCGATCGTCGCGCCGAGCACCGCGTCGCTCGGCGTGTTGCCGCCGCCTTTACCGGTCGTCGTGGTCGACGTTTGCGGGGTTTCTTCTACGGGTTCCGGATCGGCGGTCCGGAATTGACCTTCGCCCACCGCCTGCCTGCCGTTGCCATGGTCGTTTTCGACGACGATCCGGAAGAGGTAGGTCGTGCCCGGCGTGACGTGGTTCGTACGGGCGAACATGTTCACGGGCCGATCCAACGGGAATTCGCACGCCGACGACGCCGCCGGATAGACGAACGCACACGGTTCCACCGCCACGAACGCACATTGGGCTTCTTTGCCGTATTCGGCGGTCGTGCCGTATTCGAACCGGCACACGCTCAGTCGCCCGCCGTTCGCATCGACGGTCGCGTTCATGATCGCGGCCGTACGGCTCGCCGAAGCGCTCGGTTCGGTCACGGTCGGGGGCTGCACTTCGACGACGAACCGCACCGGTGCGCTGTGCCCGGGAGCGTTGTTGAGCGAGCTCGGCTGTTCCGCGACGGCGGTGTATTCCCCGTCTTCAAGCGACGCGCCGACAACGGCGAGCGACGGAGACGACCATTGCCCGTTCAGGGGTTCGGCTTCTACCGAGGCGACGGGCTGGCCGCTCGGCGACGACCCCCGGTACACATGGACCGTGACCTTTTCGCGGGGATCGCTCGCTTCGCCGCTGAACGACGGCGCGGCGTCACTCGTCGGAGACGGCACGCCCCTCAGCGTCACGACGGGTGACTTCGTGTTGACGACGAAGGTGTCGGGCCTGCTTTCGCCTGCAGGGTTCCCGAGCGAGCTGGGTTGTGTCGCAAGTGCGGTGTACTGCCCATCCGGGAGCACCGCGGCGAGTGCGGCCGTCGTCCACTGTTCGTTGATCACCTTCGCCTTGACCGTGGCCGCGACTTCGCCTTCCGGCTTGGGCCCCTTGTAGACACGCACCGTGACTTCTTCCTTTGGGTCGCTCGCAGTGCCGCTGAACGCCGGCCTGTTGACGTTCGATTCCGCCGGGACTTCTGCCAACGTGACCGTTGGGGGCGCCGTATCGACTTCGAATCGCTGAGGTTCGCTCTCGCCCTGTCGTTTCGTGATGGAGCTGGTCTGAACCGCCACAGCGGTGTAGAGGTGCCTCGCGGACCCACTGAACAGTGACGGAATCGCACCCGTGGACCATTTGCAGGGCGATTTTGTCGAGCACGTTCCGGTGACGGTCGTTTCCACGGTGGAGACGATGTTCCCTTCCCGGGTGGGCCCTTCGAAGACCTCAACCGTCAGCGGCCCTTTTTCGCTCGAATGCCCCGAGAAGGAGGGAGACGTGTTCCTCGAGGGCGTTTGGGGACTTTCCAACGTGATGATCGGCGCCCCGGTGAGGATTTCGAAGGGGACTTCGCACGACCCCGCCGGGTTTCCGATGTCGCTGCTCTGTGACGCGACCACAATGTACGAACCTTCGGCAAGCCCCGGGGTGACGGGCCCCGCAGTCCATTTCCCGGATTCGCTCACGTGGGCTTCCAGGGTGAATTCTTCGTTTTCGGGCTTCTTTACTTCCTTGTAGACGCGGATCGTGACGAGCCCCGATTCGTTCGAGCTGCCGGCAAACGTAGGCGTTGTCTGGCCGGATTTCGCCGGCAGTTCATTGCATGTCAACGCGGGCGGTTTCGTGTAGATCCTGAAGATGCCCGACACGACTTCCCCGGGACCGTTCCCGATCGAGCTCGGCTCCGTTGCGAGCGCTGTGTATTCGCCGTCCGCAAGGGCCGCCGACGCTGTCACATGCCATTTGCGTTCGCTTACGGGTGCCGTCAGCGTGGCGGCAACTTTGCCCGAGGTGCTCGCGCCTTCGAAGATCCGCACAGTGACCGGTTCGGTTTCGCTCGCTTCGCCTTCGAACGCCGGTTTGCTCTGGTTCGACCGCAAAGGCGGGACTTTTGTGAGCTTCACGGTGGGCGGTGCCGTCGCGACTTCGAATTTCCAGAGTTCGGATTTGCCTTCGGGGTTCCCGATCGAGCTCGGCTGTGTCGCCTGCGCCGTGTATACCCCTTCCACGAGTTCAGTCGTGGGCGTCACCGACCAGTTCCCAGACGCCGGTGTTGCTTTCAGGGTCTGCACTTCTTTGCCCGCGGTACCCGCCCCTTCGTAGATGTGCACGGTCACCGGTTCGCTTTCGCCGAGCGTGGTTTTCCCTTCGAACGGCGGCTTGGTCTGGTTGGCGCGCGGCTGTTTCGGGCCGACAGTGATCGCCACGGCGGGGGCGTGGGTGTAGATTTCGAATTCGACCGGATTGAGCTTGGCTTCCGCATTGCCGATCGCGCTCGGCTCGGAGATCTGCTCCGTGTAGAGCTTGTCCGGCAGCGCCGTGGACGGACTCACCGACCATTTGCCGGCGGACGGCGTTGCTTTGAGGCTTTCCACTTCTTTGCCCCCGGTGCCGGCGCCTTCGAAGATCCGCACCGTGACCTGCGACGTTTCCTTGGGCGTCGTGATGCCTTCGAAGACGGGTTTGTTGACCTTGGAACGTTTTTCCGGTCCGTGTTCGAGTTTGAGCGCGGGCGGTTTCGTAAAGATTTCGAACGCGACCGTTTCGCTTCCGCCTTCTTCGTTTCCGATCGCGCTCGGCTCCGTCGCGCGGGCGATGTATTCGTCGTCGGCGAGCTGCGCCGCCGCGGTCACCGACCACGTCCCTTCCGCCGAGGGCGTCGCATTCAGGGACGTGACTTCTTTCGTGGTGCCGGGCGCTTCATAGATGTGGACCGTGATTGGCGTCGTTTCGCCGGGCGTCGTCGTACCTTCGAACGTCGGCTTGGACACGTTCGAGCGCGATTGAGGTCCGTGAGTGATTTGGACGGCCGGCGGCCTCGTGAAGATCGTGAAAGCGACCGTACCGCTCCTGCCTTCTTCGTTCCCGAGCGAGCTCGGCTGCGTGGCATACGCCGCGTAGCTTCCGTCGGAGAGCGAAGTAGTCGGCGTCACGGACCATTTGGCGCTCGACGGGGTCGCTTTCAGCGACGTGACTTCTTTGCCCGCTCCGCCTGCTTCGAAGATGTGCACTGTGATCTGGCCCGTTTCGCCCGCCGTCGTGGACCCTTCAAACGTCGGCTTGTTCTGCTTCGAGCGAAGGGCGGGAGGTTTCGTGAAGGTCACGGCCGGAGGCTTCGTGAAGATTTCGAATTCGACCGCTTCGCTTTCGCCTGCCGCGTTCCCGAGCGAGCTCGGCTCAGTGGCTTTCGCTGTGTACTTCCCGTCGGGGAGGGCGGCGATGGAAGCGATGTGCCATTTGTGTTCGGCGACGTTCGCTTTCAGAGACAGGACTTCTTTTGTCGTGCCGCCTTCGAAGATCGTGACGGTGACGGGTTCTGTTTCGCTGGCTTCGCCTTCGAACGACGGTTTCGTCTGTTTCGAGCGTTCGGCCGGGCCCTGGGTGATCTTCACGGTCGGCGGCCCGGTAAAGACTTCGAATTCGACCGCTTCGCTCGTGCCCGTGGCGTTCCCGAGGGAGCTCGGCTCCGTGGCCTGCGCGGTGTATGCGCCGTCCGGGAGCGCCGTCGTGGCCGCGGTCGACCATTTCCCGGACGATGGCGTGGCTTTCAACGACGTGGCTTCTTTGCCACCGGTGCCGTGGCCTTCGTAGATGTGCACCGTGACCGGGGCGGTTTCGCCGTTTGTGGTGGTTCCTTCGAAGGCGGGCTTGTTCTGCTTGGAGCGTTTTTCGGGAGGGTGTGTGATCTTCACGGCGGGCGCCCCGGTGAAGACTTCGAATTCGACGATCGCGCTTTCGCCTTCGGCGTTGCCGATCGAGCTCGGCTCTGTTGCCTGCGCGGTGTATTTGCCGTCGGGGAGCGCGCTGGTCTCGGTGACGTGCCATTTCGATTCGGTCACGGTCGCTTTCAGCGAAGGAAGCTGTTTTCCGCCCGTCCCCGGGCCTTCGTAGATGTGCAGGGTCACGGGTTCGGTTTCGGTTGCTTCGCCTTCGAAGGAGGGCTTGTTCTGCTTCGAGCGTGGTTCCGGTCCGTGCGTGATCTTCACGGTCGACGGTCCCGTGAAGATTTCGAATTCGATCGCTTCGCTCGCGCCCGCTCCGTTCCCTAGCGAGCTCGGCTCCGTCGCCTGCGCCGTGTACGCGCCGTCGGACAGGGCGGTCGTCACCGACGCCGTCCATTTCGCGCTCGACGGGCTGACTTTCAGCGAGGTCGCTTCTTTGCCCCCGGTGCCGTGCCCTTCGTAGATGTGGACCGTGACCTGGCCGGTTTCCCCCGGCGTCGTCGAGCCTTCGAACACCGGTTTGGTGACGTTCGACCGTTTCCCAGGCCCGTGGGTGATCTTCACCGCCGGCGGCCCGGTGAAGACTTCGAATTCGACGGCTTTGCTCGCGCCCGCTGCGTTCCCGAGCGAGCTCGGCTGGGTTGCCTGCGCCGTGTAGTCGCCGTCGGCCAGCGCAGACGTCGCCGTCACGGACCATTTCGCGCTCGAGGGGCTCGCTCTCAACGACGCGACTTCTTTGCCGCCCGTACCGGAGCCTTCGTAGACGTGGACCGTGACCTGGCCGGTTTCGTCGGGTGTCGTCGTCCCTTCGAAGGCCGGCTTGTTCACGTTCGAGCGTTCTTCGGGGACGTGCGTGAACGTCACCGCGGGCGCGCCCGTGAAGACTTCGAATTCGACCGGATCGGTTTTGCCGGCTTCGTTGCCGAGCGAGCTCGGCTGGGTCGCCTGGGCGGTGTACTGCCCGTCCGGCACGGCGGTCGTTGCCGCGACAGACCATTTGCTCCCCGAGAGCGTCGCTTTCAGAGCGGCCACTTCTTTTCCGCCGGGACCGGACCCTTCGTACACATGGACGGTGACCTGCGCCGTTTCGCCGGGTGTCGTCGTGCCTTCGAAGACCGGCTTGTTCTGGTTCGAGCGCACCGCGGGCACTTTCGTGAACACGAGCGCGGGCGGTTTCGTGAAGACTTCGAATTCGACGGGTTCGCTCTTGCCTTCTTCGTTCCCGAGCGCGCTCGGCTCGGTCGCTACGGCCGTGTAGAGGCCGTCTGCCAGGGCCGGGGAGGCCACGACCGACCATTCTTTCCCCGCCACCGCCGCCACTTCGAACGACGTCACCACTTTCCCGCTCGGCCCCGCGCCTTCGTGCACATGGACCGTCACGGTCCCGGATTCGCTGGCCGACCCCCGGAACGTCGGTTTGTTGACTTTCGAGCGCGCCGGAAGCGCCTGCAGTTCGACTTTCGGCGCCGCCGTGAGGATTTCGAATTCGACCGCTTCGGTTTTCCCGGCTTCGTTACCGATCGAGCTCGGCTGGGTCGCCTGCGCGGTGTACTCGCCGTCCGGCAGCCCCGACGAGGCGGTCACGGCCCATTTCCCGGCCGAAGGCGTCGCTTTCAGGCCGACGGCTTCTTTGCCTCCCGTCCCCGACCCTTCGTAGATGTGGACGGTGACCTGGCCCGTTTCGCCGGGCGTGGTCGTCCCTTCGAACGCCGGCTGGCTCTGCTTGGACCGTGCGGCCGGCACTTTCGTGTACAGGAGCGCGGGCGGTTTCGTGAAGACTTCGAATTCGACGGGTTCGCTTTCGCCCGTCGCGTTACCGATCGAGCTCGGCTCCGACGCCACCGCCGTGTACTTGCCGTCGGCAAGTGCGTTCGAGGCCGTCACGTGCCATTTGTGTTCCGCGACCGACGCCGGAAGGGACACGACTTCTTTGCCCGTGGTCCCCGACCCTTCGAACACGTGCACCGTGACGGGGGCGGTTTCGCTCGCTTCGCCTTCGAAGGTGGGCTTGTTCTGTTTCGAGCGTTTTTCGGGCGCGTGCGTGACCTTGACTTCCGGGGGCCCCGTGAAGATTTCGAATTCGACCGCTTCGGTTTTGCCGGCTTCGTTCCCGAGCGAGCTCGGCTGGGTCGCCTGCGCCGTGTATTTGCCCTGCGCCAGCGCACCCGTCGCCGCCACAGACCATTTTGCCCCCGCGGGAGTGGCCGTCAGCGCCACCGCTTCTTTGCCCCCCGTACCCGAGCCTTCGTAGATGTGGACCGTCACCTGGCCCACTTCTCCGGCCGTCGTCGTCCCTTCGAACGCCGGTTTCGTCTGGTTCGACCGTGCGGCGGGGACTTTCGCGAACACGACAGCCGGTGGTTTCGTGAAGACTTCGAATTCGACGGGTTCGCTCTTGCCTTCTTCGTTCCCGAGCGCGCTCGGCTCGGTCGCCTGCGCTGTGTAGAAGCCGTCGGCCAGCGCCGGGGAGGCCACCACCGACCATTCTTTCCCGGCCACCGCCGCCACTTCGAACGTGCCGACGACTTTCCCGGCCGTGCCCGCGCCTTCATGGACATGGACCGTCACCATCCCGGATTCGCTCGCCGACCCCCGGAAGGTCGGTTTGTTGACCTTCGAGCGGGCCGGAAGCGCCTGCAGTTCCACGCTCGGCGGTTCGGTGAACACTTCGAATTCCGCCGCTTCGGTTTTGCCCGCTTCGTTCCCGATCGAGCTCGGCTGTGTGGCTCGCGCGGTGTATTTTCCCTGCGACAGGGCCACCGAGGAGGCCGCCGCCGACCATTTCCCCGAGGAGGGCGTGGCTTTCAGCGCCAGGACTTCTTCGCCGCCGGTCCCGGACCCCAGATAGATGTGGACCGTGACCTGACCGGTTTCGGCCGGCGTCGTCGTGCCTTCGAAGGTAGGTTTGGTCTGCTTGGACCGCGACGGCGGTACTTTCGTGAACACGAGCGCCGGCGGTTTCGTGAAGATTTCGAATTCGACGGGTTCACTCTTGCCTTCTTCGTTGCCGATCGAGCTCGGCTCCGAGGCCACGGCCGTGTACTTGCCGTCGGCAAGCGCGCTCGAGGCCGTCACGTGCCATTTGTGTTCCGCGACCGACGCCGAAAGCGAGGCGACTTCTTTGCCGCCGGTCCCCGAGCCTTCGTAGACCCGCACAGTGACGGGTTCCGTTTCGCTCGCTTCCCCTTCGAAGGTCGGCTTGCTCTGCTTCGAGCGGGCTTCGGGGGCGTGGGTGATCTTGACTTCCGGCGCGTCCGTGAAGACTTCGAATTCGACCGCTGCGGTTTTTCCCGCTTCGTTACCCAGCGAGCTGGGCTGCGTCGCCTGAGCCGTGTACTTCCCGCTCGCCAGGGCGCTCGTCGCCGCGACGGACCATTTCGCACCCGAAGGCGTGGCTTTCAGGCCGACAACTTCTTTGCCCCCGGTGCCCGATCCTTCGTACACGTGGACGGTCACCTGGCCCGTTTCCCCCAGCGTCGTTGACCCTTCGAACGCCGGTTTGGTCTGGTTGGACCGAGACGCCGGCACTTTGGTGAACACCACCGCCGGGGGTTTGGTGAAGACTTCGAATTCGACCGGTTCGCTATTGCCTTCTTCGTTGCCGAGCGAGCTCGGCTCGGTGGCCACCGCCGTGTATTTGCCGTCCGCGAGGGCGTTCGTGGCCGTCACGTGCCATTTGTGTTCGCTCACCGACGCGGGGAGCGACACGGCTTCTTTGCCCCCCGTCCCCGACCCTTCGTAGATGTGCACCGTGACCGCAGCGGTTTCGCTGGCTTCCCCTTCGAACGACGGCTTGCTCTGGTTCGAGCGTTTTTCCGGGCCGTGCGTGATCTTGACTTCCGGCGGTCCTGAGAAGACTTCGAATTCCACCGCTGCGCTTTTGCCCGCTTCGTTCCCGAGCGAGCTCGGCTGCGTCGCCTGAGCCGTGTACTTGCCGTCCCCCAGGGCGCCCGCGGCGGCCACGGACCATTTGGCACCCGACGGAGTAGCCGTCAACGCGACCACTTCTTTGCCGCCGGTACCCGACCCTTCGTACACGTGGACCGTCACCTGGCCGGTTTCCCCGGGCGTGGTCGACCCTTCGAACGCCGGTTTGGTCTGGTTCGACCGTGCCGCCGGAACTTTCGTGAACACGACCGCAGGCGGTTTCGTGAAGACTTCGAATTCGACCGCTCCGCTCGTGCCTTCTCCGTTGCCGATCGCACTCGGCTCAGTCGCCACCGCCGTGTACGTCCCGTTCGCCAGGGCGCTCGTCGCGGCGACGGACCATTTCCCGGCTGCCGGAGTGACTTTCAGGCCGACAGCTTCTTTGCCGCCCGTCCCGGAGCCTTCGTAGATGTGGACCGTCACCTGCCCGGTTTCCCCGGGCGTCGTGGTGCCTTCGAACGCCGGTTTGGTCTGGTTCGACCGTGCCGCCGGCACTTTCGTGAATACCACCGCCGGAGTCGTCGTGAAGATTTCGAATTCGACGGCTTCGCTTTTCCCTTCTTCGTTGCCGAGCGAGCTCGGCTCGGAGGCCACCGCCGTGTACTTGCCGTCCGCGAGGGCGTTCGTCGCCGTCACGTGCCATTTGTGTTCCGCTACCGACGCGACGAGAGACGTGGCTTCTTTGCCTCCGGTCCCCGACCCTTCGTAGATGTGCACCGTCACCGCTGCCGTTTCGCTGGCTTCCCCTTCGAATGTGGGCTTGTTCTGTTTCGAGCGTTTTTCGGGGGCGTGCGTGATCTTGACTTCCGGCGGCCCTGAGAAGACTTCGAATTCCACCGCTGCGGTTTTACCCGCTTCGTTCCCGATCGAGCTCGGCTGCGTCGCCTGCGCCGTGTACTGCCCGTCCGCCAGCGCGGATGTCGCAGCCACTGACCATTTCGCCCCAGACGGAGTCGCGTTGAGCGCCACGACTTCTTTGCCCCCGGTGCCCGACCCTTCGTAGACGTGGACCGTCACCTGCCCCGATTCCCCGGGCGTCGTCGTGCCTTCGAACGCAGGT
>DATJXX010000038.1:0-4457 GCA_035499875.1 Solirubrobacteraceae bacterium | reverse complement strand
GGGCTCCTGAAGGAGGAGCGCTACATCCGCAGCCGCCAGGACGCCGAGATCGACGTCGAGTACCCGGCCGGCGCGGCGCCCAGGCACGTGATCAACCTGTGCGCGAACAACTACCTCGGCCTGTCGAGCCACCCCGAGGTGGTCGAGGCCGCGCGCAAGGGCCTCGACACGCGCGGCTACGGGATGTCGTCGGTCCGGTTCATCTGCGGCACGCAGGACATCCACCGCGACCTCGAGCAGCGGCTCACGGCGTTCCTCGGCACCGAGGACACGCTGCTCTTCCCGAGCTGCATGGACGCCAACGCCGGCGTGTTCGAGGCGATCCTGGGGGAGCAGGACGTCACCATCGCCGACCGGCTGATCCACGCCTCGCTGGTGGACGGCATCCGGCTCTGCAAGGCGACGCAGGACTCCTTCAAGCACTCCGACATGGGGCACCTGGAGGAGAAGCTGCAGGAGCACCAGGACAAGCGGTTCCGGATGATCGTGACCGACGGCGTGTTCTCGATGGACGGCGACCTCGCGAAGCTCGACGAGATCGTCGCGCTGGCGGAGAAGTACGACGCGATGGTGTGCGTGGACGACTCGCACTCGACCGGCTTCATCGGCAAGACGGGGCGGGGCACGCACGAGCACTGCGGCGTCGTGGGCAGGATCGACGTGATCACCACGACGCTCGGCAAGGCGATGGGCGGGGCGTCGGGCGGGTGCGTGAGCGGGCGCCGGGAGCTGGTGGAGATGTGCCGCCAGCGCGCGCGGCCCTACCTGTTCAGCAACACGGTGGCGCCGGTGATCGTGGCGGGCGCCATCAAGGTGCTGGACATCCTCTCCCGCTCCACCGACCGGCGCGACAAGCTGGAGTGGAACGCCGCCTACTGGCGCAAGCTCCTCGTGGACGCCGGCTTCGACGTGAAGAAGGGCGACAGCCCGATCGTGCCGGTGATGCTGTACAACGCGAAGCTGGCGCAGGACGTGGCGCGGGACCTGTTCGCCGAAGGGATCTACGTGGTCGGGTTCTTCTTCCCGGTCGTGCCCAAGGGCCAGGCCAGGATCCGCACCCAGCTCTCGGCGGCGCACGAGAAGGCGCACCTCGACCGCGCCATCGCGGCGTTCGTGAAGGTCGGCAAGAAGTACGACATCCTGCACAAGGACAAGAACGCGATCATCGCGCAGTACGGCCTGTGAGGCGCCCATGACGACGAAGGCGGCGGCGAAGTGGGAGCTGGTGAAGGAGCGGCTGGAGAAGGAAGGCTGGCAGGTGAAGTGTGCGCGGGTCTACCTCGCCGAGGCGCGGCGTGAGGGACACATCGAGCAGGCGACGGGGGAGACCCAGGACGAGGCGTTCGCCCAGCTGTGCCAGATGACGCTGCAGGATTCGCTCGACGGCTGCCCGTAGAGCGGGCGCGACGGCGGGTGACGCGAAAGGCCGGGCAGCCGCCCGGCCTTTTGCTTGCGCTCGGCTCTCCCGCGCTGCCCGGGCGCCGCTCCCGGCGGTGCTTGCGACCACCCGGCTCCGGCGAGAACGTTATCGGATCAGACGCCAGAGAGGCATGAGGTGGCCGAGTTCCGCGCAGCATCCGCGGCGCCGGGAGGGGGAGCCGCGTTCTACTCCTCCTACATGCACATCCAGGACCCGCTCGCCAGGGCGGTGCGGGCGGAGGCGTTCGGCGAAGACATCGGCCAGTTCAGCTGGACCACGGCCGATGAAATGCGCCGGTTCTTCACCGCGCTGGAATTGGGACCGGCGTCCCGGCTCCTGGACGTCGCCTGCGGCTCGGGGGGCCCCGCGCTCTTCACGGCGCGCACCACCGGCTGCCACGTGACGGGTGTGGACATCACGGAGAACGGTATTCAAACCGCCACGAAATTGGCGGCGGAACTTGGCCTGACCGGGCAGACGCGCTTCCGGCGGGCCGATGCAAGCCAGCCGCTGCCGTTCGATGACGGCTCGTTCGACGTGGTCATGTCCATGGACTCGATGAATCACTTCCTGGACCGCGCCCGGCTCTTGAAGGAGTGGTATCGCGTGCTGCGTCCGGGCGGCCGGATCCTGTTCACCGATCCCATCGTGGTCACCGGCATGCTCGTGCGCGAGGAGATGATCACCCGCAGCGGCGCGATGGGGCTGTTCGTCTTCACCCCCTTGGGCCTCGACGAGCGCTTCATCGAGGCCGCGGGATTCGCCTCGCCTCGCGTCGAGGACGTGACGGACAACATCGCGCTCGTATCGGGCAGGTGGCACCAGGCGCGGGCCAACCACGTGTCCGAGCTGGTTGCGGTCGAAGGCCAGGCCGGCTACGACGCCTTTCAGGAGTTCCTCGCCGTCGTCTACAAGCTCTCGAGCGAAAAACGGCTGTCGCGCCTCCTCTATTGCGCGCGGCGGGCCGCCTAGCGGTTGCCCCTAGAGGCTGGCCAACAGCTCGGCGTTCGTCTTCGCACGCCGCATCAGCGTCAGCAACATCTCGACGGCCTGGGCGGGGGGCAGCTCCGCGAGGCGCCGCCGGAGCGCCAGGCGCCCCGCCACCTCGGCTGGCTCGCCGAGCAGCTCCTCGCGCCGGGTCCCGCTCGCCGGGACGTCGATCGCCGGATAGAGCCGCCGGTCCGCCAGCTCGCGGGAGAGCCTGAGCTCGGAGTTGCCGGTCCCCTTGAACTCCTCGAAGATCACGTCGTCCATCTTGCTCCCGGTCTGGTCGAGCGCCGTGGCGATCACGGTGAGCGACCCGCCGTCGGGGACGGCGCGGGCCGCCCCGAACAGGGCCTTGGGCTTGGCGAGCGCGGCGGCGTCGAGCCCGCCGGTCATGGTGCGGCCGACCGAGCGTCCCGCGGCGTTGTGCGAGCGCGCCAGGCGCGTCAGGGAGTCGAGCACGATCACGACGTCACGCCCGATCTCGACCTGGCGCCGGGCGTGCTCGAAGACCATCTCGGCCACGGCGACGTGCCGCTCGTGCGGAAGGTCGAAGCTCGAAGCGATGACCTCGCCGCGGCCCCAGTCCACCAGCTCGCTCACTTCTTCGGGCCGCTCGTCGATCAGGAGCAGCAGCAGCTCGGCGTCCGGATGCCCCAGCGCCACGCCTTCCGCCACCGCCTGGAGCATGACCGTCTTGCCGGCCTTGGGCGGCGACACGATGAGCGCCCGCTGTCCGAACCCCAACGGGCAGACCAGGTCCACGGCGCGCTGGATATCGGCGGTGCGGGCACTGGAGGCGCGCGGCGTCTCGAGCCTCAAGAGCCGGGCCGGATGTACCGCCCCGAGGCTGGTGAACTCCGGGCGCGCCGCGAGATTCTCGGGCGGCAGGCCGTTCACCGTCCGCACGCGCCCGTCTTCCAGCACCACGAGGTCGCCGCGGCGCAGTCCCGGCAGGCTCGGGCTTGGGTCGCGCGCCCCCGGGAGGTAGCTGTGCGCGGCCAGGCGCAGCGCGCCGCCTCGTGGGCCAGGGTCGTACCAGCCGGTGATGGAAGGCATTCAGGGTGGCAGGACGAAAGATAGGCTGAGATTCCTCGACCACCACCCCGGCGTCGAGCCGAGCGAGCAGGCTCCGGCTCCCCGGACCATCCGGGTCACGGCCGTGGCGCGGGACCTGTTCGCCGAAGGCACCTCCGTCGTGGGGTTCTCAATCCCCACGGCCCCGGAAGGGGCCGCCGGCCGTGTCGCTCGGTGGCGGTCTACTCGTAGCGCAGCGCCACCATCGGGTCCACGCGTGCGGCGCGCCGCGCCGGCAGCCAGGCCGCGGCGAGCCCCACCAGGGCCAGCAGCGCCGCGATGGCCAGGTAGGTGAGCGGATCGCGCGGTCCGACGCCGACGAGCTGGGAGCGCAGCAGCTGCCCGGCGCCGAGGGCGAGGACGAGCCCGCCGGCGAGGCCGAGCGCGATCAGGCGGATCGCTCGGCCCACGACCATCCCGACGACCTCGCGCCGGCCCGCGCCGAGCGCCACCCTGAGACCGATCTCGCGCGTGCGCTGGCCCACGTAGTACGAGAGCACCCCGAAGATGCCGATAGCCGCCAGCAGCAGCGCCATCGCGCCGAAGGCCGCGAGCATCGTCGCGCCGATGGTCTGGACGAAGGCCGCCGCCTGGATGTGCTCGGCGAGGGTCCGCACGTCGAGGAACGGGAGATCGGCGGCGGCGTCCTGGAAGGCCTGGCGCACCGGCCCGGCGAGCGCCCGCGGGTCGCCCGCCGTACGCACCACGACGTCGAAGCCGCTGACCGGCTCCTGCGCGAAGGGGACGTAGACCATGGACTCGGGGCGTTCCGTCAGCTCGTGGTACTTGCCCTGCTTGGCGACCCCGACCACCGTGCGCCAGATACCGTTGCGCTGGAACCGGAGCCCGATCGGGTCCTGCCCCGGCCAGAAGCGCTGCGCGAATCGCTCGTTCACGACGGCCACCTCGAGCGCGCCCTTCACGTCGCCGCGCTCGAAGCCGCGACCGCGCACCAGCGGGATCCCCATGGCGCGGA
>DATJXX010000037.1:0-3217 GCA_035499875.1 Solirubrobacteraceae bacterium | reverse complement strand
TTGCGGAGGGCCAGATACCGGTGCAGGGTCGGCAGGCTCCGGTGCACGTCGGCGAGCAGCTGCTTGTAGACCGCCGGCGGGATGTTGTCCTGGAACAGCGCCGCGTCCAGCGCGGAGTCGAAGTGGCGAACGCGCTTCTCGAACAGGTGGGCCTTCACCGTTGCAGCCAGAGTGGCGCCCATCGTCCGCTCGTAGGTCTTGAGCGCGCCGAAGAACGCGGCGAACACCTTCTCGCGATCGGCGCGCGCCCGGTCCTGCCGGTGGAGGGTGAAGGCGGCGGCGTCGAGGCGCACCTTCTCGCCTGTCGACAGCTTGATGGTCGGGTAGGGGAGGTCGGCGTTGAACAGCACCCCATGCACGTCGCCGCCCGCTCCTTCCATCTCATCCGCCTCGGCGGCCACCCGCTCCTCGCCGGCGCCCAGCGTGTGGGGGCGGCTGCGCAGCGTGTCCTCCAGGTACATGCGGTAGGGCGCCAGCTGCGGCGCCTCTCCGAGCCACTTCCGCACCTTGGCCGGGTCGAGCGCCAGGATCTCCGGACGCACCCAGGACGCAGCCGCCGACAACTTCGTGGCCAGCTCCTCCGTCGCCTGCTTCATCTCGCGCGGGCGCGCCGCCCGGACGTCCTCGTCGGACAGGCTGTTCGCGTACACCGAGAGGCGTGACAGCTCGAGCTCGAGCTCGAACATGGTCCGGAGCCCGGACGCCATCTCGTTGGGCGACCGGCCCAGGCGGCCCTGGTCCTTCGCCAGCTCTGGCAGCCGCGCGGCGAGCGCCTCCTTGGCCTTGGTCCACGCCGCCTCCGACGGATAGAGATCGCCGAGGTTCCACTTGTACCTCTCGGGAACGTCCTTGCGGTCCGTGCCTGCGAACGCTCTCCCCGACAAAACGAGGAGCCCCAACCAGATGAACGCCGGCCGTGCGTAGCGCATGAAGCTAGGGAACTTAAGGGCGGTGGATCGCGCGGTCAAACGACCGCCCACCCCAGGCTCCGGCGGCGACCCACGGGCGGCGCCGCCGGAGCCTCCCGCCCTCAGTCCTCCCCGGCGCAACAGTCGCCGTCCGACCCGACGGGGTCGCTCCCGCAGCACGCGTCGTGTAGCGTCCGCCGGCGGACGACGGCCAGCAAGATCAGCTGGGCGGCCGCGGTCCCGAGCAGGCCTGCCTGCATCGCGCGCTCGCGGCCGGTCCCAAGCCCCCAGGCAGCGCACGACAGCGCCAGGGCGACGGCCAGCCATGCGCCCGCGCGCGCGCGAACGCGTCGCAACAACCAGACCGCCGAGGCCCCCGAAACGCCCAGGAGTGGCCACTCCAGCCAGCTCGCCCCGAGCAGCGCGGCGGCCGCGGGTATCCAGGGCGCGATCAGCGCCGTGCCCGCGCAGTGGATGAAGCACAGGAACGAGAGGCACGGCGCCAGGAGCGCGGCGCGGGTTGGACGCGCGTCCGGAGGGAGCCTCCGGACCCCGGCTGGATGTCGCGACGCGAGCTCGATAATCACGACGCCATGGTGACGCCACTTGATCGTACATGCAAGTTCATTGCATCTACGATTCGGCGGTGATAGCTTGCCGCGCCGATGTCGAGGTGGCTGTCAGCTTCGTTTTCTGGGCGCACGCTCCTTCCGGCGTGCGCGCTGGGGGCGTGCGCCTTCGCGGTCTCCTTCGTGGCGCTCGGCCAGCCTGCCCTCGCTCCGCCCCAGGTCATCGAGCGCGCCGACGCCGTCCCCCCGCCGGAGTCCGCCGGGCTCAAGGCGCCGGCGACTGTGCTCTTGACGGTGCTCGTCGCCGCGGACGGGACGGTCGGGAGCTGCGACGTCTCGACCAGCGCCGGCGCCGCGTTCGACGAAGCCGCCTGCGCTGCGGTGAAGAAGTGGCGCTTCCGGCCCGCGCTGCGCGATGGCGCCCCGGCGCCGAGCCGGATCCAGGTCTCGTTCACGTTCGCCCCACCAGCGCCTGCTCCGGCGTCGGCCCCGGCCCCGGCTCCGGAACCCGTCCCCGTCCCAGCACCGGAGCGACTCGATCCGGCGCCGGCCGTTCAGCTCCCGGAACCGCCAGCCGCCCCCCCTGCGCAGCCAACGCCCATCCCGGCCCCCCTGGACGTCACGGTCTGGGGCCAGATCGCCCCCCAGGAGCACGGCGCCTCCGACTTTCACATTGACGTCGGCGCGCTCCGGATCGTGCCGCGCGCGAACGCCGCCGACTATCTCAAGCTCGCGCCCGGCATCCTGCTCACGAACGAAGGCGGAGAGGGACACGCCGAGCAGGTGTTCTTGCGCGGCTTCGACGCGCGGGAAGGGCAGGACGTGGAGTTCAGCGTCGACGGCGTGCCCATCAACGACAGCGGAAACGTCCACGGGAACGGCTACGCCGACACCCACTTCATCATCCCGGAGCTCATTCAAGCGCTGCGGGTGACGGAAGGACCCTTCCTGCCGTCGCAGGGGAACTACGCGGTCGCCGGCAGCGCCGACTACCACCTGGGCCTCGAGACGCGCGGCACGACCGCCAAGGTGACGTACGGAAGCTGGAACACGCAGCGCGCGCTCTTGCTCTGGGGACCGCCGGACGCTTCGCCGGGGACCTTCGGCGCCGTCGACGCGTACCGAACCGACGGTTTCGGCGTGAACCGCGCCGCGACACGTTCGTCGGCGATGGCCCAGTACGAGATCGCCCTCGCGTCGGGCGCGAGGCTGCGCGTCGGGGGCCAAGCGTACGCGACGCACTTTCAGGCCGCGGGCGTGGTCCGCCAGGACGACTGGCAGTCGGGGCGAGTCGGCTTCTTCGGCACCGAGGACCCACTGCAAGGCGGTGACGCCTCCCGCTTCTCCGCTTACACGACGTACGAGCGGCCGGGCGACGCCTACGCCCTCCAGCAGAGCCTGTTCCTGATCCGCCGCGACATGCGCCTCCGCGAGGACTTCACCGGCTTTCTCACCGACACGCAGAACGAGCTCGACACGCTCCACGGCCAGCGCGGGGACCTCATCGACATGAGCTACGGCGCCTGGACCTTGGGCGGGCGCGGGCTGGCGCGCTGGTCGGCGCTGATGCGCGGGCTGCGCCAGTCGATCGACGTCGGGTACCTCGCGCGCGTCGATCTGACGGACGGAACGCAGTACCGGGACACGGTCCCCGGAAACATCCCGTACAAGCTGGAGACCGACCTGCAATCGACCCTCACGGACATCGGCCTCTACGCCGACGCGTCGCTGAGGCCGTGG
>DATJXX010000036.1:0-84386 GCA_035499875.1 Solirubrobacteraceae bacterium | reverse complement strand
CTCGCCCTCGGGGTCCCGTGCGGGGCGCTCGTGTACTGGCTCATCAAAGGGGGCTCGAGCACGCTGCCCGCCACCTCGGTGGGGTCCGCGATCGGACACACGGCGGCCTACAGCGCCGCCGCGGCCGGGCTCGCCACCGCGCTGGCGGTGCCGGTGGTGATGCTCGCCACACGCCACCGCAACCGCTTCACGGTGCTGCTCGAACGACTCAGCTACCTGCCGATGGCGCTTCCCGGCGTGGTCGTGGCGCTGGGCCTCGTGTCCTTCACGATCAACCACGCCTTCGCCCTCTACCAGAGCTCGCTGGAGCTGATCGTCGCGTATGCGATCCTGTTCCTGCCACTGGCCGTGGTCGGCGTGCGCTCCTCGATCGGAGCGGCGCCGGAGCGGCTGGAGGAGGTGGGCCGCTCGCTCGGGGCAGGTCCGGCCGAGGTGTGGCGGCGGGTGACGCTGCCGCTGATCGCCCCCGGCCTAGCGGTGGCGTTCGCGCTCGTGTTCATCTCCTCCGCCACTGAGCTCACAGCCACGCTGCTGCTTCGCCCCACCGGGGTCAACACGCTCGCCACCCGCTTCTGGGCCTACACATCCGAACTCTCCTACGGGTCGGCGGCGCCCTACGCTGCGATGATGGTGGTGGTCTCGGCCGTGCCCGCTTACCTGCTCAGCCGGCGTGTCAGCCGGGGCGCCCCCGCGGAGACACCGCGATGAGCCAGCTGCGGGTCAGCGACATCTGGAAGAGCTACGACGGACGCACCGTGCTGCGGGGGCTCGATCTCACCGTCGAGCCAGGCGCAATGACCGCGGTGCTGGGACCGTCCGGGTGCGGCAAGACGACGCTGCTGCGGGTGATCGCCGGGTTCGAGCGCGCCGAGCGGGGGGAGGTGGTGCTGGGAGGCGTCACGCTGGAGGACGAGCACGTCAACGTCGCCCCCGAGAAGCGGGGGATCGGCTACGTGCCCCAGGAGGGAGCCCTGTTCCCCCACCTGAGCGTGGAGGCGAACGTGGGCTTCGGGCTGCCACGCCGGGAGCGCCGCGGGAGGGCAGTGTCCGAGCTGCTGGAGATGGTCGGCATCGCGGGCCTCGCCAAGCGCCTGCCGCACGAGCTCTCCGGGGGGGAGCAGCAGCGCGTCGCGCTCGCCCGGGCGCTGGCGCGCAAGCCGCAGGTCCTGCTCCTGGACGAGCCGTTCTCCTCGCTGGACGCGAGCCTGCGGGAGAGCGTCCGCGAGGAGGTCCACCAGCTGCTGCGCGAGCAGGGAGCCACGACCGTGCTCGTGACCCACGACCAGGAGGAGGCGCTGTCGCTGGCGGACTCCGTGGCGGTGCTGCGGGGCGGGCAGATCATCCAGCACGCCGCTCCGAGCGAGCTGTACGAGGCGCCCGTGGACCACGAGCTGGCGACGTTCCTGGGCGCCGTGAACCTCCTCGACGCGGAGATCGACGGGGACACGGCCCGCACGCCGCTCGGCGCCCTGCCGCTGCGCGACCACACCGACGCGAGCGCCCCCGCCGGCGCGACGCTCGTGATGGTCCGCCCCGAGCAGCTCGAGATCCACCCCCGGGAGGCCGCGGGCCACGCCGCGGGCGACGGCGCGGGCGACGGCCCGGGACTCGCCGGGCGGGTCGAGGAGTGCCGCTACTACGGACATGACGCGCTGCTGAGGATCCGCCCCGAGGACCCCGGCCTCACGGTGCTGCTCGCCCGCGTGCACGGCGAGCTGGCGCTGCCGGCCGGCTCACGGGTGACGATCGCCGCCCACGGGCCCGTGAGCGTGGTGTGAAACTCCCGCCGCCCTGCGTCTAGCATCTCCCGTCAGTGGCAAAAGGCTGGCACTGGGACTTCGAAGACGACGAGGGGGCCCGGGCGACCTCCACGGCGGCGCCCCCCGCGGGGCCGCCCCCGCCGAGCGGCCCGTCCGCCCCGGGCGCAGGAGGTCCCCACCGAATCCGAGTCCGGCGTCGTCGCGCGCTCGCGATGATCGCCGGGGTGGCGGCGATCGCGATCTCGATCGTGGCGCTCGCGCAGGGACATCACCGCGTGTCCGCGCAGAGCCACGCGGCGGCCGGTGGATCGCGGACGCCCCCGCTGCGGCCGGCGTCCCCGCCGCAGCCCGAAAACGACAAACATGCGGCCGTCGCCTCGGTGCTCGCCTACACGCCGTTCATCAAAGAAGGCACCGCGCGCAAGCCGGAGGTCGCGCTGACGTTCGACGACGGGCCCGGACCGTACACGCCCGCGGTGCTGGGCGTGCTGGAGCACTACGGGGTGCACGCCACCTTCTTCGTGATCGGTCGGATGCTGCAGTACTTCGGTGAATCCGCCAGGCGGGCCGTGAACGACGGGGACGTGCTTGGCGACCACACCGAGACGCACCCCGCCCTGGCCCCTCTGTCGGCCCACGACCAGTACGAACAGCTCTTCGAACAGGCGGCCCGCGTGGAACTGCAGGGAGCGCCCCGGCCGGACCTGTTCCGTCCCCCGTACGGATCCTTCAACGCGACCACGATGGCCCAGCTGCAACGGCTGCACATGCTGATGGTGCTGTGGTCGGTCGACAGCGGCGACTACGAGCAACCGGGCGTGGCGACGATCGTCCAGCGGGCGCTCGCGGGCGCCCACCCGGGCGCGATCATCCTGCTGCACGACGCCGGGGGCACCCGCACGGAGACGGTGGAAGCGCTCCCGTTGATCATTCGCGGACTACGGGCGCGGGGCCTGAAGCCGGTGACCGTGCCCCAGCTGCTGGCAGACGACCCGCCTTTGTCGGGCCTGCCGCTGCCCTCCAGCCTGGCCGGCGACTGACGTGCACGAGCCGCTCGACGCGCACGCGCTGCGCGAGCGACGCGACGCCCGTCGGCGGACACGCACCCGCCGTCGCAGGCTGGTGGCGTTGGGGGCTGCTGTCGCAGCCGTGGCGATCGTGGCGGTGGCAGTGGCGTCGGGTGGAGGCGGCTCGCGGACCACGGGCCACGGGCCAGCGGCGGGAACCACCGCAGCCGGCACGCACGGCTCCGGCTCGGGCGGCTCGGGCCAGACCGGCTCCGGCGCGGGCATCGCGGGCGGGAGCGGCTCGGGCGGCAGCGGCTCAGGTGCAAGCGGGGGATCCACCGCCACGGCGCGGCCCACGGAAAGGCCGGGTGACGCCGCCGTGCCGGTGTTGATGTACCACGTGATCGCTGCGCCACCGGCGGGGGCGCCGTTCCCGGGCCTGTACGTCACGCCGAGCGAGTTCAGCGAACAGATGCACGCGCTCGCGGGGGCGGGATGGCACGCGGTGACGCTCGACCAGGTGGCGGCCAACTGGCGTGCGGGAGCGCCGCTCGGATCGGGCAAGCCGATCGTGGTGAGCTTCGACAACGGCTACCACTCGCAGTACTCGCAGGCGCTGCCGGTCCTGAAGAGCCTCGGGTGGGTGGGCAACGAGAACATCCAGCTGGCGGGGCTGCCCCCCTCGCAGGGCGGGCTCAGCAGCCGCGAAGTGCGGGCGCTGGTGGCGGCCGGGTGGGAGCTCGACACCCAGGGACTCGACCACGCGGACCTGATTACGCTCGATGCGGAGGCGCTGCGCGAACAGGTGCAGGGCTCGCGCAAGCTGCTGCGGGGGCGCTACCACGTGCCCGTGAACTGGTTCTGTTACCCGTCCGGCCACTACGACGCAACCGTGATCGCGGCGGTCAAGGAGGCCGGATACGTGGGCTCCACGACGGTGGTGCCGGGGTGGGCCCACCGCGCCGAAGACGCCTACCGGATGCACCGCCTGCGGGTGCTCGGCGGGACCAGCGGCTCGCAGCTGCTGTCGCTGATCGAAGACACCCGCTCGGCATCGCCCGCGCCGAGCTCCTATTCGGGCTGAGTGCAGCCTCGAACGCCACAATGGACACATCGAACGCTGTGCGACCTGCCCGCGGGTGGCTGCTCTAGCCTGGCGCTGTAGCGATGCCGGCGTTCATCCCCAGCCCGTCCGCCAACGGGTTCCACGTGGGCCCGCTGTTCGTGCACTTCTACGGGCTGTGCTACGTGGTCGGGATCACCGCCTCGGTGCTGATCGCGAGGAGGCTGTGGCGATCGAGGGGCGGGGACCCGGACCTGGTGCTGACCGTCGCCCTGTGGGGCGTGCCGGCCGGGATCATCGGAGGGAGGCTGTACCACGACATCACCAGCTGGAACGAAGTGCCGCACAACTGGTATGGCTGGCTGGCGGTGTGGGAAGGGGGCCTCGGCATCTGGGGCGGGATCGTGTGCGGCGTCGCCGGAGGGATGATCCCGCTCTACAAAGCCCGCGTGAACATACCCAGCTTCCTCGACTGCGCCGCGCCGGGGATCCTGGCCGCGCAGGCGTTCGGGCGGATCGGCAACTACTTCAACCAGGAGCTGTTCGGGGGACCGACGACGCTGCCGTGGGGCCTCGAAGTCGACCCCGCGCACCGCCCCGCGAAATACCTCGCGTACTCGACCTTCCATCCGACGTTCCTGTACGAGCTGATCTGGGACGCGTCGCTGGCGGCAGTGCTGTCGTGGCTGGTGCTGCGCGGCAGGATCCGGCCGCCCGGGATCTTCGCGCTGTACGTGACGGGCTACTCGGCCTTCCGGATATTCGAGGAGACGCTGCGAGTGGACCCGTCGCACCACTTCCTGGGACAGCGGGTGAACTTCTGGGTCGCGTGCGCGCTCACGCTGGGCGGGGCGATCTGGTTCGTCGTGACCCAGCGGCGGGGACGGGAGGTGAGTGCCACCCCCGGCACCGGAGCGCAGCAGCCGGCGCCGCGGGCGACGGCCGCACCGCCATGAGTGGAGCGGACCTCGCTCTCGCGATCTCCGTGTTCCTCGCCTGCGCGGTGGAGGCGGTGGAGGCGCTGACGATCGTGCTGGCGCTGGGGACCACCCGGGGCTGGCGCTCGGCGCTGGCGGGAGCCGGTGCCGCCGTGGTGGCGCTGGCGGCGCTGGTGGCGGCCCTCGGACCCGTGCTCACCTCGCTGCCGCTGGACGTGCTGCGGGTGATAATCGGGGGGCTGCTGCTGCTGTTCGGCCTGCAGTGGCTGCGCAAGGCGATCCTGCGGTGGGCAGGAGTGAAGCAGATGCACGACGAGCTGCTCGCCTTCCAAGCGGAGTCGCGGGCCGCGCGTGCCCACGGGGCGACGGGGTCGGGGTTCGACGGGTACTCGTTCAGCGTGTGCTTCCAGGGAGTGCTGTTGGAGGGACTCGAGGTGGCGTTCATCGTGCTCAGCGTGGGAGCAAACCAGCACCGACTCCCCCTCGCCGCGGCCGCCGCCGGGGCGGCAATCGTGGTCGTGGTCGCCGCCGGGGTGGCCCTCCGGGCGCCTCTGGCGCGGGTGCCCGAGAACACGCTGAAGCTGCTCGTGGGCGTGATGTTGACCTCGTTCGGCATGTTCTGGAGCGGAGAGGGCGCCGGTGCGAGCTGGCCCGGCGGGGAGGTGGCGCTGGCGGCGATCGTCCCGGGGGTGTTCCTGTGCGCATGGGCCATGGCCCACCGCCTGCGGAGGATCGGAGGAGCGGATGGGGGCGACCGCGGGGGCGCGCAGCGACTCGGTGCCGGCGACGCACCGGATGCCGGCGCGGTCGCAACCGACAGCGGCCGACTTACCGTTACGAGATGAGGCACATCGCACGAGCAGCCGGGGCGGCATGGCGGTTCATCGCCGGCGACGACTGGCGCCTCGCGCTGGGGGTCGTGGTCGCCATCGGAGTGATGGCGGCGCTGGTGGGGTTGTCGCTGAACGCGTGGTGGGTCCTCCCCGTCGCGGTGCCGGTGCTGCTGTGGATCTCGGTGTCGCGCGCCGCGCGCCGGCGCGGGCCGGTGTGAGCGCCCACCGCGCGAGGGCGAACGTCTCCGTTCAGCATCAGGGGCCCCGGCGCATCTGCGCCGAGACCCCCGACACTTGACAGCGGGTTACGAGCGGCTCAGCTCGTCTGGGTCAGCTCGCCCTGGAACTCACAGGCGCTACCGATGTGTTCCTTGTTGAAGTGGAGCGGGACGGCGTTGAGCGAAGTCCCGCCCGGAGCCCACGCGTAGAAGGCCTCGTCGTAGTCCTCATCGTCGGCCGGGAAGAATTCTTCGCCAGCTTTCATTTCGCCCGGATATGGGCCGTCCTCGCCGTAGAGCCACGCGCCGTCCACCGAGCTCGTCAGTACGTAGCGACCTTCGCCGCCTGCCTGGCATTGCGCGGAGAGGGTAAACGGTCCGACTTTCGCGACCACGGTCGTACCGCCTTCGTTGACGGTCAGGTTCCCCCACCTCGTCTGCCCACTGATGCCTTCGGGACCGGCCGGGCCCGTGGCACCGACTCCCCCGGTTGCACCGGGTGCGCCTGGGAGACCCTGTGGACCTTTCTGGTTGAACGCGAGCGCGACGGAACCGTGCGGGCACTTCTTGCCGGACTTCACGACCCGGAATGCGCCGCCTTTCTTCGCCACGCACCCGCTGATCGTCCCGGTGCTGCCCACGAACGAGCTCGAGGCGGCGTACGCCCCACCCCCGAGCGCGATGAACACCGCGACCGTCGCCATCACATTGGCGTAACTAACACGTCCGTTGAACTTCTTTGGCATGCAAAGCCCCTATCGTCGGAAACAGACTTGCTCACGTTACGGCCAGCGTCGGACGACCAATCCGATTCGGCCCGGTCACGCCCAGCACGGCGCGCCACCCGAAGCACCGCTTCGGCGGACCTCGCCGAACCGCGGGATCCTGCGAACGCCTGCCACCCGGTCACGATCGGGCATGGGGGCGTGGGGACAAGACCCGCACCGACGCCCTGGCGCTCGGACCGGCGGCCCCACAGACGACGCCAGGATCTCGACCGGCAATGCGCGACGAGGGCGCAGCGGTATAGTCCTGATCAACGGGGTGACCGGCACGGTCGCGCGTTCGGCTGGCCAGGCATCCGTGTCAGACATAGTCAGGGGGACGAGATTCATGTCACACCTGCGTTCAGTTTCCCTCGCGGCGGTTGCCGCAGCCATCCTCGGAGTACCGATGTCGGGCGCGGCGGCTGCCGAAGAGCCAGTCGCTACCGCGAATCCATCGACCGAACAGACCTACAAGCTCTACCTCTCGTCGCCGAAAGAATTCGGTTCGATCACGGTCGACACGGCGACGCAAAGGTGCACCTACGAATTTCCGCCAATGGAAGGTCTCACAAAACTCAAAGAGAAGGCCGTCTGCTCGCTGGGATCAGCGGAAAACCGCATCTCGGCCTGGATCCACTTCGCGGGCGAAGCGTTTGGCGAAGAGCTTAGGTTTACCTGCGTGTTCACGGTCCACCGACGCTCCGGTCCCGTCGCGTACTCCGGCTTGGGTCTGGAATTTGTCCACAGCGATTTTGGCGGGAGGGTGTTGCCGGTTTTCGTGCAGCTCAAGACCTGAGGCCCGGCCCACACGACACCGCCTACTCCTCGAGGCGAATCGCGTCGAGGACTGCGGTTTCACTGGTGAACATCCGGACCGCCGAAATAATGCTGCCGCTCCACGTAATCAGGTGTGCAAAGGCGACATCGGCGTCGATGTCGCTGGCCCGGGCACGGAACCGAAAACGAACGACTGCGAGCGTTCGTCCGTCTGGAAGCTCGTCGATCCGCTCTGGTTCGAAGTGCATCCGTTCGAAGGCCTCGTCGGCCAGGCGCTGCCACTCGAGGACGCCCTGATGTCCGATGAAGACGCCTGCGTTTGGCGACTCAGCCGGATTTCGCCACTCGACCTCGGGATCAAGGTATCGAAGGATTCCCGTGATGCCCTCGCGGTTGTAGGCGTCGTACGCCTGACGCACGACCTCCACGTTCTCCTGCGACATCGCCCACTGCTCCAGGCCGTTACCTGCGTGCCGTCGTTGAACTGGCCTGCGGGGGCCGCGCCTCGCCTTGGATGACAGCGCGCCCGCGGAGCTGGACGACCCGTGACTCGCTCATGTCCCGACGCGGGGGCTGATCGGGCAGGGTTTGGGCATGCCTGGACCTTTGATAGCTCACCGGGTCCGGCGCCGCCGGCCCTCGAAGAACGAAAAGCCCCGATTTACGGGGCTTTTCTCAGAGCGGCGAACGGGCTTCGAACCCGCGACCTCAAGCTTGGGAAGCTTGCGCTCTACCAACTGAGCTATCGCCGCGCGACCTACAAACTACCTGCAAAACAACACTTTCGGCGTCTATGCCGCCTGCTGCTCGACCGGCTCCGGCGCGGCACCCGGCTCGTTTGTGCCGATTCCGTGCCTAAACCCGCCGGCCAACTCCGCCAGCTTAGCCCTCTCAGCCGCGTCCAGACGCATCGCCTGCGCGTACACCTTCAGCGCCGGCCCGGGGTCAGCGTGCCCCGTCTCCTCCATCTCATCGGGCGGCCCGTCCCCGAGCGCGTAGAGCACGCTCGCGAACGTCCTCCGGAGGCTGTGCGGCGTCAGCCGATCCGGTAGCGGAGGCTCGTTCACCTTCGTCCGCTTCTCGTTGGCGCGCTTCACCGCTGGACCCATGACACGGTTGCGGAAGTCGTCGGGGCCGAGCTTCGCTCCGCTCGCTGTCGCAGACACATCGCCCTCGGGATCGAGCCCCCCGGGTATGCGATCGGCGCAGACACGCACGAGCCAAATCGGTCATTTCGACCCCCCTCCCCGCCGATCCTTCGTTAGAGGGGAAGGGCCATGACCCCGGGGTCACGCCGGGCGTTCGGCTGGCTCGAGACCCTGCCCCCGTTACGCGGGTGTCTCGGCTGCGGGATACTGGCGGCGCATGTCGCGGGAGAACCTGGAGCTTGTGCGCTCGATCTACGCGGACTGGGAACGCGGGGATTGGGGCTCGGCCGCCTGGGCTCATCCGGAGATCGAGTTTGTGATTGCCGACGGACCGGTCGCATTCACAAGCACGGGCGTGATCGCAATGCGAGACAACTGGCGAAGCTGGCTGAGCGCCTGGGAGGGCTTCGGCATGGAGGCGCAGGAGTTTCGAGCGCTCGACGATGAGCGCGTGTTGGTACTGCACCGCTATGTCGGTCGAGCCAAGACCAGCGGCGTAAGGCTCGAGGAGGTCCATGCGGACGCCGCAATCGTGATGCACATGTGCAACCACCTGGTAACCAGGCTGGTCGGGTACAACGACCGCGACCATGCCCTCACCGACCTCGGCCTGGAGGAGTAGGCGGTGTCGCAGGAGAACGTGGAGACGCTCCAGTCCTTCTACCAACGCCTCGACGCTACCCGGCAACCACCGGCCGAGCTCTTTCACCCCGACCTTGAGATTCACATGTTCGACGGATCGGCGGTGCCGGGCCCTTTCCTCGGCCTGGACGGGCTTAATCGATGGTATGAGGAAACGTTCGATGTGTTCGAGGATGGGCGCCTCGTACTCGACGAGGCGATCGTCGGAGACGACCCCGACGTGATGGTGGTCACCAATAGGTTCGTCGGACGGATGCGGCACACGGGCCTAGCTGCGGACTTCCCGGTGACCGCCGTCGTGCGGTTCCTCGACGGGAGGATCGTGCGGTTCGAGGGCTATCGTGAGCGTGCCGAAGCCTTCAAAGCCGTGGGCCTGGAGGAGTAGGTGGTGTCGCAGGAGAACGTGGAGATAGTGCGCGAGGCATGGAAGGCGTACGCCGACCGAGGCCTGGATGCGATGGCCGAGTTCTGGGACCTCGACATCGATTGGCGGGCGGCCGAGGGCGCAATCGATGACGTCGGCGAGTTGCACGGGGCGGTCGCCGTGCGTCGGTATGTCCAAGACTGGATCAACATCTTCGACGACAACAGCGTCGTGGTGGAGGAACTGCGAGACGTCGGGGATGACCGCGTCCTTTCGATTCAGCGCCTGAAGGGGCGAGCAAAGCTCAGTGGCATCGAGACCGACGTGCGTTACGCCCTCGTCAGCACCGTCCGCGACGGAAAGGTTGTGCGGGCGCGGGAGTACATGAGTGTCGAGGACGCCCTGAAAGCGGTGGGGCTCGAGGAGTAAGCGCTTACGCGCGGCGCCGAAGTTTCAGAGCGCCGGCGGGAAACGTTGATGGCGGCGATCGACGTAACGAATGGCTTAGAGGCTGACCTCCCCCCTAGCTGTCGACGCTCGCGTATCCAGAACTGGGTGGAGCGCGCAGCGGTGGGTGGTGGGATGGTGCTCGCACCGAAGAAAGGGGTCCGTGATGCGTCGAATTGCTGGCTGGCTTCGCAGGATCGGGGTTGCACTGTCTGTGGCTTGGGCTGCGTCGTGCCTCTGGGCGGTCGCGTTCGCTGCCGGCGCCGACGAGAGCCCCCGGACAAACCGGACCCAATTGAGCATCCGAGTTCCTCGCCGCTGTTACTGGTCGGGTTCGTGGTCGTGGTCGTTGGTTTCTTCTGGGTGATGAGCAGGCGATCGTGACGACGTGAACGGAGCTTGCTGCCCGGTGCCTGCGCCACGGAGAATGCAAGAACGACCTACACCGCGAGCCGACCATGGCCGAGATCGCGGCGGAGGTCGCTGGGCGCTACCGGGCTGGACGGCCGGCCTCCCGGCATGGCCTCGGTGGCTTGCTTGGCGAAGCCGCCGACCCGGGTAACAATGGGCACGTGGGGAACGAGTTCGGGATCGACTTCGATGGGCCCTCCCGGCACCGCCGGCTGCACCTCCGCGGCGAGCTCGACCTGGTCAGCTCCCAGGACCTGATCAGAGCGCTCCGGCGAGCCTGCGACGAAGGGGCGCGCAGCGTGATGCTCGATCTCCGCGACGTCGGCCACGTGGACTCCGCCGGCATCTACGCCCTCCTCAGCGGACGCAAGATCTGCGAAGAGAATGGGTGCGGCTACGTGATCGAACGGGGGATGTCGGGTCCGGCCGAAAAAACGCTCGAGGTCACGGGCCTGCTCGATCAGCTTCCCTTCTGCTAGACGCGGGGACGGCGGTGCGCTCCGCAGGGCGCCGGTGGTGCGCTCCGCCGGCCGGCGGAGGTACACACCGCCGGCCGGCGGTGGTGACACCGCGTGCCGGCGGAGGTGCGGACCGCGGGCCGTCCGTGGTGCAGTCTCGGAGGTGCGGGGTGGCCGGGGGGTGCCCCGCAGGCGGAAATCGGCTCGTTGCCAACCTGAGCTCTCCTGTTTAGCCTCCCGCCGAGCTGGGAAATCGCATCGCGACCGACGCAAATCACAAGGGGAAGGATGGGGAGATGGCCCGCGTTGTAGTCACCGACGATTCCGGCAACAGAATCCTCCTGGATGAGCGCGTGCTGAAGGTCCACCTGGTGGACCGGCACTCGAGCATGCAGATGATCGAGCGGCTCGTGTGGGCCGTCGAGGATGCCGACGACGGCCGCGAGCCGAGGCAGGTAGCGCGCGTTCCGCAGCGGCGGAGCCTGCAGGCGGCCTAGCCGAGAGCCGCCGCCCAGCCCCGCCCCGGCCGCGTCCCGCCACGCCGGCCGGGTTCGGGAGCCCCGGCCACGCCGCGCCATCACGCGCTTGCGGCGTGCCGGGGCGCTTCCGGGCACTACCCTTGTGCCGGAGTGAAACGCCGCATCCTGCCCGTGATCGCGGCCCTCGCGGGGGCCGGACTGGTCGCGCTCCTCATCTACGGCGTCTCCCACCAGGCCGCGAGCCGTACGCTCGACGAGCGGGTGGCCTCCGGCCACTATCCGCCGGCGCCGAATGCCGCCACCGAGCTGCCGATCCTCGGAGGCGACGGCAAGAGCTCGCTGGCCGCGCTGCGTGGGAAGGTGGTGGTGCTCAACTTCTGGGCCTCGTGGTGCCGGCCGTGCGAGCAGGAGGCCCCCCTGCTCCAGCGCACCCAGGCCCGTCTGCACCAAATGGACGGGACGGTTCTCGGCGTCGCCGATCTCGACAACACCCCCGACTCGCGCAGGTTCGTACGCCACTACCACCTCAGCTACCCCAACCTCCGTGACACCACGGGGGAATTCGCCCACTTCTACGGCACCGACCAGCTCCCCGAGAGCTTCGTCATCGACCGCCGGGGGCGGATCGTCGCGATCTCGCGCGGTGAGATCGATGAGAGCTTCCTCAACCACGCGCTGGCGCTGGCCCGGTCCGCGTGATGCGCCGCCCGGCCCTGGCCCCGCTGTGCCCGGCGCTCGCCCCGCTGTGCCTGGCGCTCGCCCTGCTGTGGCTGGCGCCGGCCTTCACCGGCGACGCGTCGGCCTCCCAGCCCCCGCGGGCCTCGCTCACGGGCATCGAACGCCAGGTGATGTGCGTGACCTGCAAAATCCCCCTCAACGTCGCCGAGTCACCCCAGGCCGACCGTGAGCGGGCCTTCATCCGGGAACTGATCGACGGAGGCCTCGACGAAGCCCAGATCAAGCACGCGCTCGTGGGGCAGTACGGATCGACCGTGCTCGCATTGCCCCCCGCCAGCGGCTTCGACCTGACGGTGTACCTCGTCCCCGCCGCCGTGGTCGCGGCGCTCGCGGCCCTGCTCGCCACCCTGCTGGTGCGCTGGCGCAGACGGGGCGAGGGACCTGCCGAGGCCGCCGAGGAGGCGCCGCCCCTGAGCGCCTCCGACGCGTCCCGCCTGGAGGCCGACCTGTCGCGCTTCGACTAGCTCCCCGCGCCGTGCCGCCGGCGGCGCCGGCCCCGGCGCCTGCCCGCCCGGGCGCAACAGCTCGCGGCAGGCCGCGGGGCGGCAGCGCCTCCTACATCTCCTGCGGAGCGCTGACACCCAGCAGGCCCAGGCAGCGGGCGATCGTCACCCGCGTGGCCTCCGAGAGGGCGATTCGCAGCGACTCGAGCGCGTAGGGCTCTGCGCCCAGCACCCGGCAGTCGCGGTAGAAGGCGGTGAAGCCCTGGGCGAGCTCGAGCACGTACGCCGCCAGGCGGTGCGGCGCGCGCCGCTCGCTGGCCTCCTCGAGCTCTCCCGGGAAGGCGAGCAGCTGCTCGATCAGGGATCGCTCGGCGGGATGCAGCGGCAACCCCGACGGCGTCGCGGCGGCCGCCAGCGCCTCCTGCACCCGGGCGGCCCCCGCCTTGGCCACGATCGACGCGATGCGGGCGTGGGCGTACTGGACGTAGTACACGGGGTTCTCAGCCGACTGCTCCCTGGCGAGGTCGAGGTCGAGGTCCACGGTGGTGTCGTGGGAGCGGGCCAGCAGGTACCACCGTGCCGCGTCCACCCCGATCTCCGTGACCAGCTCCTCGAGCGTCACGAACTCGCCCGCCCGCTTGGACATCTGCGCGCGCTCCCCGCCCCTTACGAGGTGCACGAGCTGCATGATCAGCAGCTCGAGCTCGTCGGGGTCGCCCCCGAGGGCGGCGTAGGCGGCCTTCATGCGCAGCAGATACCCGTGGTGGTCGGCCCCCCAGACGTTCAGCTGGCGCTCGTAGCCCAGCTCGCGGCGGCTCTGGTGGTAGGCGATGTCGGAGGCGAAGTAGGTGTGCTCGCCGGTCGAGCGGACCAGTACGCGGTCCTTGTCGTCGCCGAAGTCGGTCGTCCGCAGCCACAAGGCCCCCTCGCTCGTATACGTGTGGCCCCCGTCGGCGAGGGATGCGAGCGTGCGTTCGACCGCGTTGGGGTGCCCCTCGTACAGCTCGCTCTCGTACGTCCAGTGATCGAAGCTCTCGACGTGGAAGGCACCCAGCACCGCCTGGATGTTGCGGACCATCACGACGACGGCGTCGCGGCCCACCTCGGCAGGGTCGCGCTCGCCGGCGCCCGGAATCGACTTTCCCAGGTCCTCCACGTAGTCGCCGTGATAGCCGTCGGGCGGGGTCGGCTCGCCGCGCGCCGCGGCGGCCACCGATTCGCCGAACTTGCGGATCTGGGCACCGGCGTCGTTGACGTAGAACTCACGCTCCACGGTGTAGCCACGGGCGGCCAGCATCCGTGCCAGGGCATCGCCGTAGGCGGCATTGCGGGCGTGGCCGACGTGCATCGGCCCCGTGGGGTTCGCCGACACGAATTCCACCAGCACGGGCTCGGTCGGCCTCGGTCCCCCCGACCCGAACCGGGGACCTTCGGCGAGCACCTGTGCCAGCGCGCCGGCGAGCCACGAGTCGGACACGAACAGGTTCAGGAACCCCGGGCCCGCCACCTCGTAGCGCTCGAGCGACCCGGACATGCGCCCGCGCAGGGCCTCTCCGAGCCGCTCGGCGAGCTCCCTCGGCTTGGTCTCCAGCGCGGGGCCCAGCACCAGAGCCGCATTGGTGGAGTAATCCCCGAACTCCGCCCGCCGGGGCCGCTCGAGCGTGACGGGGCCGCCGCTGCCCAGCAGCGACTCGAGCCGCGATCCTCCCCCCTGTTCACCGTCCGCGTGCGTCCCCGCGGGGACGCCGGACAGCTCACGGGCGACGGCGAGCAGCTGCGCCCGCAGCGCACCGAGCGGCTCCGCCGCCCCCATGTGAGCGTCGCCGGCCGGGGCGAGCTGCTGGTCGGAGCTGTCGGTGGATGTCATCGGGTGTGAGTGCGCCGGTTGCGATACTAGCCGTGTGACCGATCAAGAATCAGGCGCGGAGCGCCATATCAACATCCATCTCTCCCCCGAGATCATGGGCGGCGTGTACGCGAACTTCGCGAACGTGAGCCACTCCGATTACGAGTTCACCGTGACCTTCGCCCGGGTCGACCATGAGGTGGAGTCCGAGGAGGTCCCCGGCGTGGTGGTCTCCCGCATCAACCTGTCCCCGCGCTTCATGCGCGAGCTGATCGACGCGATGGAGGACAACTACTCGAAGTGGCGCACGCGGGAGGGCATCAAGAACCTCCCCGAGTACGGGGGCGGCGAGTCGGCCCCCGAGACCGAGCAGTAGCCGCCGCGGCAAGGCCGGGCCGCACTCTCCGGCTCCGGCGGAGCCGCCACCGCGCGTGGCGCCCGGGCCCACTCCTACCCTGCAACGATGAAGGTCGCCGTCATCTCCGACATCCACGCCAACCGTCAGGCGCTGGAGGCCACCCTCGAGGCCGTCGCCGACTCGGAGGCGTCGGAGCTGTGGTGCCTGGGTGACCTCGTGGGCTACGGCGCCGACCCCGACGCCTGCGTCGAGCTCGCCCGCGAGCACGCCGCCGTGTGCCTAGCCGGCAACCACGACATGGCGGTGACGGGCGAGATCCCCCTCGACGAGTTCTCCCGGGGCGCGATGCTCGCGGCCCAGTGGACGCGGGAGGTGATCGCGCCGGAGAACCTCGCCTTCCTCGAGGGCCTGGAGCCGCAGGCGCGCGAGGGATCGGTGGGCCTGTACCACGCGAGCCCGCGGGACCCGGTGTGGGAGTACGTCCTCTCGACGCTCCTGGCCGACCTGTGCCTCGACGCGCAGGATCACCGCCTGTGCCTGATCGGCCACTCCCATGTGGCGCTGTCGTTCGAGCGTCGCGACGGCGAGCTGGCCGAAGGCGAGCCCCGTCCCGACGGGACCGTGCTCGACCTCGGGGAGGGCGAATGGCTGCTCAACCCCGGCAGCGTGGGACAGCCGCGCGACGGCGACCCCCGCGCGGCCTGGATGGCACTCGACCTCGACAGCCTCGCCGTCACCTACCACCGCGTCCGGTACGACGTCGCGGGCGCGGCCGCCGCGATCCGCGCGGCCCACCTGCCGGACTCGCTTGCCGAGCGCCTGGAGTACGGTCAGTGACATGAGCCGCGGAGGCGTCGACGCCACGGGCCCAAGACGACGCGCGTGGGCGCCGGCCGCAGCGCTGTGCGTGCTGTGCGCCGCCCTCGCCCTGACGGCGTGCGGGAGCTCCGGCAGGGGCCTGATCCCGTCGGCCCACGCCGGCCCCCTGCTGGGCGACTTCGAAACCGTCCAGCAGGCGGCCGAAGCCGGCGGCGGGGACTGCTCGGCGACCGAAGCCGCGCTGGCCAAGACCGAAGAAGACTTCCACGCATTGCCGTCGAGCATCGACCACGGGCTGCGCGCAAACCTGCGGCAGGGCATCGCCAACCTTCGCGTGCGCGCCCACGAACTGTGCTCCCAGCCGGCAGGCGGGACGCGCACGACCGACACGACCAAGACCGCGACCACCCCCACCGAGCCGAAAACGACGACCACGCCAACCACCCCCACCACGCCGAAAACCACCACCACGCCCCCCGCCACGACCACAACGCCGCCGAGCAGCGGCGGAGGGACGCCCGCCCCCGGCGAAGGCCCGGGCGCCAGCGGTGGCAACCAGGGCAACGAAGAACGCCCGGCCGGAGGCGAAGAATCCGCGTCCGGCGGGGCCGGCGCCCCGGAAGGCTCGAAATGAACGCCGTCGAGATCGCGGGCCGCTACCGCCTGCAGGACCGGCTCGGCTTCGGGGGCATGTCCACCGTGCACCTGGCACTCGACCTGCGCCTCGAACGCCAGGTGGCGGTCAAGCTCCTCGCCGAGCACCTCGCGGACGACCCCGCGTTCGTGTCCCGCTTCAAGCGCGAGGCCCAGGCCGCCGCGCGGCTGGTGCACCCCAACATCGTCCAGGTGTACGACTCCGGCACCGACGAGCACACCGAGCAGTACTTCATCGTGATGGAGTACATCGAGGGCTCCTCGTGTGCGGAGATCCTGCGCGACGAGGGCTGGATGGAGGTCGGCGACGCGCTGTCGATCATCGAACAGGCCTGCGAGGGGCTCGACTACGCCCACCGCCACGGGGTCGTCCACCGCGACGTCAAGCCGGGCAACCTGCTGCGGGCCCGTGAAGGCCAGGTCAAGCTCGCCGACTTCGGGATCGCCAAGGCGACCGAGCAGTCCAGCATCACGCAGGTCGGGTCGGTGTTGGGGACGGCCGCCTACCTGGCGCCGGAGCAGGCCCGCGGCGAGGAGGCGGGCCCCAGCGCCGACCTGTATGCGCTGGGGGTGGTGGCCTACCAGCTGATCTCGGGCCGCCTGCCGTACGAGGCAACGTCGCTCACCGAGCTGGCCCTCAAGCAGCAGAACGAGCACCCTCCGAAGCTCGACACGATCGTGGCGGCGGTGTGCCCGGAGCTGGCCGACGCGATCGCGATCGCGCTCGCCCTCGATCCGCGCGACCGGTATGCCACCGCCCGCGAGATGCGCCGCGCGCTCAACGAGGGCGCGCGCGAGATCCCGCCCGAGCGCGAGGTCCCCGAGGACCACGCGCCGGCCCCCACCTCGGCCACCAGCGTGCTCCCCCGCGGCGAACGCACGGCCGCCGGAGCCGCCGTCGCCCAACGCCGCCCGCGCCGGGGGGCGCCGCGCGAGGCCCCACCGGCCCAACCCCCCCGTCGCACCGCCGCTCCCCGCCGCCGCCGCCGGGGCGGGCGGGCGCTGTTGGTGCTGCTGGTGGTGCTGGTGATCGCCGCCGCTGCCGCCGCCGCGATCGTCGCGACCTCCCCGGGCTCGACCAAGGTCGTGCTGCGCAACGTCGTGTACTCCGACATCCACAGGAGCGCCGAGGCGCTCAAGCAGCTCGTCGCCGAAAACACGCAATAGGGAGCCAGGAACGGGCTGAGACCCCGGCACGCTCCCGGCACGGCGACGGCGGTACGCCATCCTGAAGGGGGACGGATGCGATGACTGCGGTGACGCTTGCGGCGATTCTCGACGTCGAACACCTGGTCAGGGTGTCCGGCTACCCGCTGCTGTTCGTGCTGGTGATGGCGGAGTCATCGGGCATGCCGATCCCCGGCGAGACCGCGCTGATCGCCGCATCCGTGCTGGCGAGCCAGGACACGCTGCAGATCGAGCTGGTGATCGCGATCGCCGCCGCCGCCGCGATCGTCGGCGACAACATCGGCTACCTGATCGGGCGCAAGGGCGGGCGTTGGCTGCTGGAACGGCCCGGCCCGCTGCACTACCAGCGGCTGCAGGTGCTCGCCACGGGCCAGCCGTTCTTCGAACGCCACGGTCCCAAGGCGGTGTTCTTCGGGCGCTTCGTGCTCGGCCTGCGGGTGTGGGCGTCGTGGCTGGCGGGCGCCACCAACATGCCGTGGCGTTCGTTCCTGCTGTGGAACGCCCTCGGCGGGATCACCTGGGCGGTGGTGATCGGGACGATCGCCTACCTGCTCGGCAACTCGGCGAGCAGCGCCCTGGAAACGTTCGGGGTGTGGGGCCTGGTCGCGGTGATCATCGCGATCGCCGCCTTCGTCGTGTGGCACCTACGCACCCGCAACCGCCCGTTGCCGCCGCCCCCGCCACCGCCCGGGGGATCACGGGAGGCAGCCGCGGGGATCCACGGGCAGGACCGGCAGGACGCACGCGGGGGAGGCGACGGTCCGCCGGGCGCCGACACCCAGGACCGGGACGCCGATTCGCCGGATGACGACACCCAGGACGGACACCGCGCGGACCCGCACGAGGGCGCCGGGCGGCGACTCGCAGGCGACTAGCTGTAGTTCCTAGGTAGGTTGGTCAGTCGTGAGCCGGCGGCTGCCCGGGTCAGGCGTCCTGCTGGCCGTTGCAGGGAGCGATCCGCTCCCACATGTCTGCGAGCAGGTCAAGCTCGGCCTCGGTGAAGTGCGAGAAGAACTGCTGGCGGACGACGGCAAGATGGGTCACGCGGGCCGCCTCCAGGCGCTCGCGTCCGGAGTCGGTGAGGCACGCGTACGCCCCGCGGGCATCGTGGTCGCAGGAGCAGCGCGACAGCAGGCCCTCGCGCTCGAGCCGGTCCACCATCCGCGTGAGCCCGCTGCGGGACAGCTGCGCCTGCTCGGCGAGGTCGCACATCCGCATCCTCCCCGCGGGGGCCTCGTGGAGGTGGTTGAGCACCTCGTAGGAGGTCATCGGCAGGTGGTGGGCCCGCTCCAGCTCGGAGTCCACCCGCTTGGCCAGGCAGGCGTGGGCGCGCAGCAGTCCGCGCCACGCACGCAACTCGCCGAACGTCAGCGGGTCCTGCCCCTGGGATGAAAGGTTGACGTCGGTCGCGGTTGACAACGGATGGCCCCTCCGGGCTCCCTCTCCTAGTGCCGAACATAGCAGCGTCGGCAGCGCCATCGCGGGCGATCGCGCCCATCAGCGCGTCGCTCGCCAGGCCCAGACCATCATCAGCGGCTGGAACGGAAGCCGCGCATACAGCGCCCAGCGCGGGATTTCCTTGAAGCGGTCGGGCTGCAGGGCCATGTACAGGTTCGCCGGGAAGATCGCGGCGAGCAGCGCCACCAGGTAGGGACCCGCCGGCCGCCGGGTGGCGGCTGCCATCACGGCGACGCCGCCGACGATCTCGGCGATCCCGCTGATCACCACGACCTCATGTTTCCGATCCACCAGCGGCGGCGGGACCATCGGCTCGTAGAACCCGGGCCGGCGGAAGTGGTTGATCCCCGCGGCGATCCAGAACGCGCTCAGCAGCCGCCGCGACATCACCCCTCCGCGAGCAGCGAATGGCCGGTCATCACTGGGGGCTTGGGGATGCCGATCAGCTCGAGCACGGTCGGAGCCACGTCGGCCAGTATCCCGGGTTGCGGCTCCAGGCGGCGTGCCTGGCTGGTGACGATCAGCGGCACGGGGTTCATCGAATGGGCGGTGTTGGGGGAACCGTCGGGCTCGAGCATGTGGTCGGCGTTGCCGTGGTCGGCCGTCACCACGCACACGCCACCGCGCTCGTGGACGGCGGTGACCACCTGCCCGAGACAGTAGTCGACGGTTTCCACCGCAGCCACGGCCGCCGGGATCACGCCCGTGTGGCCGACCATGTCGGCGTTGGCGAAGTTGATGATCCCGAAGCGGGGCGGGTCCTCCAGCCACGCCGACACGAATGCGGCGGCCGCCTCGGGAGCGCTCATCTGGGGCTTGTGGTCGTAGGTCGGTACGTCGCGTGGCGAGGGCACCAGCTCGCGGCGCTCGCCCGGCTCGGGGGCCTCGTCCCCGCCGTTGAAGAAGTACGTCACGTGGGGGTACTTCTCGGTCTCGGCCACGTGCAGCTGCGTCGCGCCCTCGGCGGCGAGAACGCTCGAAAGGGTGCTCGCCGGGTGCTCGGGCTCGAACACCACGGGGTAGGTCCAGTCCTCCTCGTAGCGCGTGAGGCTCGTGTAGCGCCGCACCGGAGGGCTGCCGCCGCGGCCCTGCCAGCCGGGGAGCTCCTCGCCGCCCTCGCCGAACCCCGGCTCGGCCAGCGCCCGCGTCAGCTGGCGCATCCTGTCGGGGCGGAAGTTGAACGCCAGCACCGAGTCCTCGGGGCGGATGTGGGCCTCGCCGTCGACCACCGTCGGCTCGATGAACTCATCCGTCTCGCCGCGGTCGTAGGCGTCGCGGACCGCTTCGGCGCCGCTGTCGGCGCGGTACGGCGCCTCGCCGTGGACGAGCAGGTCATACGCGCGCTGGGTGCGGTCCCAGCGGCGGTCCCGGTCCATCGCCCAGTAGCGCCCCACAACGGAGCCCACGCGCGCGCCCGCGGTCGCGTCGAGCTCGCGCAGGAACCCGATGCCGGCGTGGGGAAGCGTGTCGCGGCCGTCGGTGAAGGCGTGGATCACGAGGTCCGCCACGGACAGCTCGCGCGCCACCCGAATGAGCCCGCGCAGGTGCTCCAGCGAGGAGTGAACGCCGCCGTCGGAGACGAGCCCGATCAGGTGGACCCGCTCGGCGCCCGCGAGCGCCTCCCGCAGCACCGGGTTGGCGGCCAGCGACCCGTCCGCGAGGGCGTCGTCGATGCGCGTCAGGTCCTGGCGCACGACCGCCCCGGCGCCGAGATTCAGGTGGCCAACCTCGCTGTTGCCCATCTGGCCCTCCGGCAGCCCGACCGCACGACCCCACGCCCGCAGCGTGGTGTGCGGGTACCGTCCCCACAGCTCGTCGAACACGGGTGTGGCGGCGAGCGAGATGGCATTCCCCGGCCCCGGCTCGGCGACACCCCAGCCGTCGAGCACGATCAGGCACGCCCGCGGCGCCGGGAGCGTCGCCGGCCCCGGCGGAAGCATCACGGGGAGGCCGCGCTCCCGACGGCGTCCGCCGCCTCGGCGATCGACGCGAACGAGCGCGCCTCCAGCGAGGCGCCGCCCACGAGCGCCCCGTCGACGTCCTCGAGCGCGAGCAGCTCGGAGGCGTTGTCCGGCTTGACCGACCCGCCGTAGAGGATCCTCACGGCAGCCGCGTCGGCACCGCGGTCGGCGACCAGCGCGCGGATGAAGGCGTTCGCCTCCTGGGCCTGCTCGGGGCTCGCCACGCGGCCCGTGCCGATCGCCCAGATCGGCTCGTAGGCGATCGCGACCTCTGGCACCCGCTCGGCCGCCACGCCCGCCAGGTCCTCCCGGATCTGGTGGCGCAGCTTGCGCTCGGTGGCGCCTTCGTCACGCTCCTGCTCGGTCTCGCCCACGCACAGGATCGGCACCAGCCCGGCGTCGAGGGCTGCGGGGACCTTCAGCGCCAGGGCCCGGTCGCTCTCGCCGAACAGCTCCCGGCGCTCGGAGTGGCCGAGCACGACGCCGTGGACGCCCAGCTCGACGAGCATCGGCGCGGACACCTCCCCCGTGAACGCGCCCTCCGGCTCCTGGTGCATGTTCTGCGCGTACACCTCCACGCGCGAGCCGCGGGCGCTGTCGGTCATGGCGCGCAGGTCGGTGAAGGGCACGCAGATGCCCATCTCGACCCCGTCCAGAGAGGACACCAGTGGCAGCAGCGCCTGGATGAAGTCCTCCGCCTGCTGCTCGGTCTTGTACATCTTCCAGTTGCCCGCGATCAGCGGCGTGCGTGAGCTCACCTGGCGATCCCCGCCCCCTGCAGCGCCGCCAGCCCGGGCAGCGTGCGTCCCTCGATCAGCTCCAGCGTCGCCCCACCACCCGTGGAGACGTGGTCGACCGCGTCCTGCAGTCCCAGCGACCTCAGGGCCGCGACCGAGTCCCCCCCGCCGACGACCGTCAACGCCGGGCTGGACGCGACCGCCTCGGCGACCCCCCGGGTGCCGGCCGCGAACGGCTCGACCTCGAAGGCCCCCATCGGCCCGTTCCAGAATACGGTCCCCGCAACCGCCAGACGGCGGGCGTAGGCGGCCACTGTGCGCGGGCCGATATCGAGGCCCATCCACCCGTCCGGGACGTCGACGCCGTCGAGCGCGCGGCGCTCGGCATCGGCCGTCAGCTCGCGCGCGATCACGAGGTCCACCGGCAGCTCGAGGGCGGCCGCGCCCGGGCGCCCGGCGTGCTCGAGCGCGCGGGCCGCGTGCTGGACGTCGTCGGGCGCGCACAGCGACGCCCCCACCTCGTGGCCCTGCGCCCGCAGGAACGGGAAGCACATCGCACCCCCGACCAGGATCGCGTCGGCCAGCTCGAGAAAGCGGTCGATGACCGCGATCTTGTCGGCCACCTTGGCCCCTCCGAGAAGGGCCACCAGCGGGCGCGCCGGGCGCTCGAGGATCTGCGCGAGGGTCCGCACCTCGCGTTCGAGCAGCCGCCCCGCGGCGGCGGGGAGCAGGTGGGCCACGCCCTCCGTGCTCGCGTGCGCCCGGTGGGCCGCGCCGAAGGCGTCGTCGACGTACGCGTCGGCGAGCGCCGCAAGCTGGCGGGCGAGCTCGGGGTCGTTGCGCTCCTCGCCCGGCTCGAAGCGGACGTTCTCCAGGAGCAGCAGCTCGCCGTCGCCGAGACCTTCGGCCAGCTCCCGTACGGCCTCCCCGACGACGGCTGGGGCCAGCGTCACGGGAACTCCCGTCAGCTCCTGCAGGCGGCCCGCCACGGGAGCCATCGAGAGGGCCGGGTCGCGCTTGCCGTGCGGGCGGCCGAGATGCGAGACGAGGATCACCCTGGCCCCCTTGCGGCGCAGCTCGTCGATCGTCGGAAGCGCCGCGCGGATGCGGCTGTCGTCGGCCACCGCGACGGTGCCGTCGGCTTCGGTGGTGAGGGGGACGTTGAAATCCACCCGCACCAGCACGCGCCGGCCGGCGAGGTCCAGATCGTCCAGGCCCCTCACGGCGCGAGCGCTACAGGACGCGGCCGAGCAGGTCCACGAGCCGGTTGGAGTACCCCCACTCGTTGTCGTACCAGGCGACGACCTTCACCATCGTCCCGTCGATCACCGACGTCAGCTGCGAGTCGACGATCGAGGAGTACGGCGAGGAGATGATGTCGGTGGACACGATCGGGTCCTCGGTGTACTGCATGATGCCCTTCAGGGGCCCGCTCTCGCTGGCGGCGCGCAGGGCGTCGTTGACCTCGTCCACGCTCGTGGGGCGGGAGGCCTCGATGGTCAGGTCGACGACCGAGCCGGTCGGAACCGGCGCCCTCACGGCGAACCCGTGGAGCTTGCCCTGCAGCTCGGGGATCACGAGCCCGATCGCGTTGGCGGCGCCGGTGGAGGCGGGGATCAGGTTGATCGCGGCCGCCCGTGCCCGCCGCAGGTCTTTGTGGGGCATGTCCTGCAGGCGCTGGTCGGCCGTGTAGGCGTGGATCGTGGTCATCAGCCCGTGCTGGATGCCGACCGTGTCGTTGAGGACCTTCGCCACGGGCGCCAGGCAGTTGGTCGTGCAGGACGCGTTGGAGATCACGTCGTGGGCCCCGCGGTCGTACACCTCGTCGAAGTTGACCCCCAGCACGACGGTCGCGTCGGGCTCTTGCGCGGGTGCGGAGATCACCACCTTGCGAGCTCCCCCGGCGAGGTGCTTGGCGACGCTGTCACGGCCGGTGAAGCGGCCGGTGGACTCGAGCACCACCTCCACCCCCAGCTCGCCCCACGGCAGCGCCCCCGGATCGGTCTCTGCGAGCACCTTCAGGTCGTGGCCGTCGATCTCGATCGCGTCCTCCCCACGCTGGCTGACCGAACCGGGGTAGGGGCCGAGGATCGAGTCGTACTTGAGCAGGTAGGCCAGCGTGCGGGCGTCGGTGAGGTCGTTCGCGGCCACGAACTCGAGACCCGCGGAATCGTCGCGGGAGTTGGCCGCCCGCAGGACGTTGCGGCCGATGCGGCCAAATCCGTTGATCCCAACACGTACGGGCATGCGTCTCTCCAGGAGGCGGGTTGGTCGGGGGCTCCGAAGACTCGGCCTGCGGCCCCTCGTGCGGCGAGCAGGCTATCAGCGTGCCGAGGCGGCGCATCGGTAGATGACCGCATCGTGTGGCACCCGGCGGCGTCCCCGGTTCGGCCGGGCGACGCTCACCTGACCCCGCCGCCTCAGGCGCTGCGGCGACCCGATTCGATGTCCCGGTGGGCGACCGCCACGTCGAGGTCGGGCTGGTCCCGGTAGCGCTCGCCCAGTCGCTCGGCGATCGCGACGGAGCGGTGGCGGCCCCCGGTGCAGCCGATCGCGATCACCAGGTGGGCCTTGCCCTCGGCGACGTACTGGGGGAGCAGGAAGTCCAGCAGCGCGAACAGACGCTCGTAGAGCTGCTCCAGCCGCCCGTCGCGGGCTATGTAATCGACCACCGCCTTGTCGAGGCCGGTCAGCTCGCGCAGCTCGGGCTCGTAGTGGGGGTTGGCGAGGAAGCGCACATCGAAGGCGACGTCCTCCTCCCGCGGGGGGCCGTGCTTGAAGCCGAAGCTCATGAACGTGACCGACAGGCGCCCGGGTTTGTGGGGGAGCAGCTCGTTGGCGATCCGCTCGCGCAGCGTGGCGGCCGACATGCCGGTGGTATCGATCACGAGGTCGGCGCGGACCCGTAGCGGCTCCAGCAGCGCGCGCTCGGCCGCCACCCCGGCGGAGATGCTCCCCTCGGGGGCGAGCGGGTGGCGGCGGCGGGTCTCCTTGTAGCGCGTCACGAGGGTCTGCTCGGAGGCCTCGAGGAACAGCACGTGGTGATTTAGGCCGAGCGCGTCGAGGTCATCAACGACCGCCCGCAGGGACTCGAAGTACACCCCCCCACGCACATCGGAGACGACGGCGGCGCGCTCCACCTTCGAGCCGCGGTGCACGAACAGCTCGACCAGCGAGCGGATCATCTCCGGGGGCAGGTTGTCCACGCAGAAGTAGCCGGCGTCCTCGAACACGTTCATGGCGGTCGACTTGCCCGCGCCGGAGAAACCCGTGATCACCACGAGCTCCTGCAGGCGGGTCTCGATGACGGGCTTCTCGGTCCGGGCCGAGCCCGTCCGTCCACCCGCCGATTTCGCTGAGCGCAAGGGCCTGATTACGGCCATCTCGGGCTGATTGTGGCGTCGGCGACGGACGCGCGCCGCAATCTCCCGTGCCGGATGTCCGCGCTAGCCGGCACGGCGCAGGCTGCCGTACAGCTCGCGGCCGACCTTCGGCGGCAGCCCGGGGACGCCCTGGAGCTCCTCCCGGGAGGCCGCCAGCACCGCCTCCGTCGAGCCGAAGTGACGCAGCAGTGCGCGCTTGCGGGCGGGGCCGATACCGGGCAGCTCGTCCAGCACCGAGCTGGTCATGGCCTTGTCGCGGCGGCTGCGGTGGTGGGTGATGGCGAAGCGGTGGGCCTCGTCGCGGACCCGCTGCAGCAGCTGCAGCTCGGGCGTCGAATGGTCGAGCACCAGCGGCGCCCGGCGACCCGGGATGAAGATCTCCTCGATCCGCTTGGCGAGGGAGATCACGCACACTCCCTGCTCGCGGAAGGCTCCCAGGGCCGCCAGCCCGGCGCCCAGCTGCCCCTTGCCGCCGTCGATCACGACGAGGTTGGGGAGCGCCGCGAAGCTGGCGTCGTAGGAGGGGTCGTGGGGCGAGATCTCGAGCTGGCTCTGCCATTGCGCGAGCCGCCGTGACAGCACCTCTTCCATCGCCGCGTAGTCGTCGGAGGTGCCCGCGGCGGTGCGGATCGTGAAGCGCCGGTAGTCGGACTTCTTCGGCGCGGCCCCCTCGAACACGACCATCGAGGCGACCGTGTGGGTGCCGCCGAGGTTGGAGATGTCGAAGCACTCGATCCGGATCGGGGGTGCGTCGAGGCCGAGCACCTGCTGAAGGCCCTCGAGCGCCTCCACCCGGGTCTGGCGGCGTCGCTCGGCGCGCAGGCGCTCCTGGTCGAGTGCCAGCTCCGCGTTGCGCTGTGCGAGCTCGAGGATGCGGCGCTTCTCCCCCCGCTCCGCCACCCGCATCTCCAGCGGCCCGCCGCGACGGCTGGCGAGCGCCTCGCGCAATGCCTCGCGTCCGGCGAGCTCCTGGGGCAGCACGAGCAGCGCCGGGATCGCCGCCCCGCCCCCGTAGTACTGGAGCATGAACTCCTCGGCCACCTCGGCCGGGTCGCGCTCGGTGGCGTTCTCGAGGTAGAACGACTGGCGGTCGCTGAGCACCCCGTCGCGCACCTGGAACACCTGGGCGTTGGCATCGCGGCCGTCCACCGCCACCGCCACCGCGTCGAAGGTGCTCTGCGAGCCACCCGCCACCCGCCGGCGCTCGAGCAGCGAGCGCACGGCCTGCAGGCGGTTGCGCTCGAGCGTGGCCTGCTCGAAGCGCTCCTCGGCGGCGGCCTCGAGCATGCGCCGCTCGAGGTCGCGCTCGATGTTCGCGAAGCGCCCGGAGAGGAAGTCGATCACGCCGTCGATGCTCTCCCGGTATTCCTCCCGGGTGACGTAGCCGACGCAGGGCGCCTCGCAGCGCTTGATGTAGTAATCCAGGCAGGGGTTGCCGCTGCGGCGGCCCGGCTCGGCCCCGGTGCACGAACGGAACATGAACACCTTCGCCAGCACCTCGAGCGTCGAGCGCACGCGCTTGGCGTTGGAGTAGGGGCCGAAGTACAGGCGGTTGCCGCGGTGGCGTTCGCGTGTGAAGTACACCCGCGGGAAGTCCTCGTCCAGGGAGATGCCGATGAACGGATAGGACTTGTCGTCGCGCAGGCGGATGTTGAAGCGAGGGCGGTACTGCTTGATGAAGCTCTGCTCGGCCAGCAGCGCCTCGGCCTCGGAGGCGACAACCACGCATTCCACGGACGCGACGGCGGCGATCATGTCGGCGTGCCCGGGGCTGCTCGGGACCTGCGCCCTCGAGAAGTGCGAGGCCACCCGCTTGCGCACCGACTTGGCCTTGCCGACGTACAGCACGAGGCCGGAGCTGTCGCGGAACAGGTACACCCCGGGCTGGTCGGGTAGCGACCTGCGCTGCTCGAGCAGGCTTCCCGCAGCCTCCTCGCGGGAAGCGGAATCGGTTGTGGCCATGGCCAGACCGAGGATACGAGGCGCCCTCCCCGGCGACCGCCCGCGCGGCGGTGGAAAGCGCGAGCTCGGGCGCGGTCGCAGCGCTGCTGAGCTACGAAGCCGTCACGCACACCATCGAAGGCGCCTGCCACGGCGGATCTGCTCGGTGCAACGGTGACCGGCCCCGCCCGCCGATGTCGGGCTAGTTCTCGGACGCCTCCGAGCGGGCGATGCTCAGCTCCCAGCCGGCGAACGCCCAGCTCGCGGCCGCCAGCGCCAGGAACACCGTCGTCCAGCCGTACGTCTTCCAGTCGTCTCCACCGACGGTGAGGGTGACGACGCCGAGGACGGCCAACACCGCACCGCTGAGGATCCGTACGCGCGCCCAGGCACGCAGATGCCGGTACTCCCACGGCACGATCATGCGCCGCAAGCCGGTCCGCGGGGGAGAATTCCACCACCCGCGAAGACCCCTCGGAGCAGGCGTGTCACCCGTCGCGTCCATCGCAGGAACCCGTCGCGCTCAGTACGTTCGCGAGAAGCGGTAGACCTCCATCAGCGCGTAGATCACGACCCCGATCAGCACGAACCAGGCGAGCTCGCCGATGCCGCTTTCCCACATCCGGCCGCGCGCCTCGGCGGCGAATATGCCCACCGCGATGGCGCCGTACAGCAGCGCCCGGTGGCGGTCGCCGAGGCTGTAGATGGCGACGCGGTGCTCGCGGTACAGGCGCAGGCCCAGGTAGGCGATCGCGAATCCGAAGGCTGCACCCAGGACCGCTTCGATGGTGCTGGTCGCGCGCGAGCTCCCGGGGATGAAGTACACGCCCGCGGAGATCGCGAGGATGATGGCGATGTTGCGTGCGGCCTTCATCTGATCACCAGGCTAGCCATCCTCGCTGAGTGCCTGCAAGCGGTCGTAGGCCGCCTCGACGGCCCGCCGCGCCGCCGTGTGGCGCGCCTCGGACTTGGCCGACTCGTAGCGCGTGGCCCACGCCTCGGGCTGTGACAGCTCGGCTTCGAGCTCACGCAGCGACGTTTCGGCCGCTTCGACCTCGGCCTCGGCCTTCTGCTGCGCGGTGACGCGGTTCTTCGAGGGGCCCTTCGGCTTGGCGGCACGCTTCGACTTCCGCCCTGCAGCAGCGTCCCCTGCGGCGCCGGTCCCTGCGCGCCCGTCGTTCGCACCGGCGCCCGCGGGCCGGCCGTTCGCGCCGCTGCCCCGGCCGTGCCCGCTGCCCCGGCCCTGCCCGCTGCCCCGGCCCTGCCCGCTGCTGGAGACAGCCGTGTTCGACCCGCCGTCCGCGCCCGCCCCCGCCGCAGGACCGTCTGCCTGCTCGCCACGCGCTCGGCGTTCCTCGCGGTCCTGCGCGTACTCGGCCCACCCGCCGAGGAAGGTGCGCAGCGTTCCGTCCTCGACCGCCACGGTGCGCGTCCCCACGGCGTCCAGCAGGGCGCGGTCGTGGGACACGAGCAGGATCGCACCGGGGAACGCCCGCAGGGCGTCCTCGAGCGCCTCGCGGCTGTCGAGGTCGAGGTGGTTGGTGGGCTCGTCGAGGATCAGCACGTTGGGCGGGCGGGCGCCCCCCACGAGCACCGCCAGCGACAGGCGCCGGCGCTCGCCCCCGGACAGGCCGGCGAGCGGTTTCTCGGCCTGCTCGCCGGAGAACAGGAAGCGGCCGAGCAGGGCGCGGGCCTTGCCCGGGGTCAGGCCGGTGGCCCGCTGGGCGGCCTCCAGCACGGACTGCTCGGGCGGACCTCCGGCGCCGAGCTCCTCGGCGTGCTGGGAGAGGTAGCCGACCTTCACGTTGTGGCCGACCGAGAGCTTGCCGGCGGGAAGCCCGCGATGGCCCGCGAGGATCTCGATCAGCGTCGTCTTGCCGGCGCCGTTGGGTCCCACGAGCGCCACGTGCTCGCCTCGTTCCAGCCACAGCTCGGCGTGCTCGAGCAACGTCACCGGGCCACGCGGCCCGCCGTCACCGCCGTCTCCCTCACCGCCGGCCCGGTCGGGCGGCGCCCCGTCGCCGCCGACCTGCACGAGCGCGTCCTGGAGCTCGAAGATCACGCGCCCCGAGCGCTCGGGGGCCTTGAACGAGAACTCCAGGCCCCGCTCGTCGCGGGGGTCCCGCTCGAGGCGCTCCGTACGCTCCAGTTTCTTGATCCGCGACTGCGCCTGTTTCGCCTTGGAGGCCTTGTAGCGGAAGCGCTCGATGAAGCGTTCTGTGCGCTCGATCTCCGCCTTCTGTGCGGCGATCGCCCGTCCCAGGGAGAGCTCGCGGGCGGCCTGTTCGCGGCGCCACGTGTGCCAGCTGCCGGCGAAGAAGCGCGTTCGACCGCCCTGCAGCTCGAGCACGGCGGTGCCGACCGCCTCCAGGAACCAGCGGTCGTGGGCCACCAGGACGACCGCCGCGTCGAGCCCCGCGAGGGCCTGCTCGAGCCATTCCAGGGAGGCGATGTCGAGGTGGTTGGTGGGCTCGTCGAGGAGCAGCACGTCGGCTCCGGTGGCAAGCGCGCGGGCAAGCGAGGCGCGTGTGAGCTCGCCCCCGGAGAACGTGTCGAGGGTGCGGGCGAGGTCGCCGTCGCGGAAGCCGAGCCCGTGGGCGGTGTCGCTCGCGCGGTTGCGCCACAGGTAACCGCCGTGGGTCTCGAGCCGCGCCTGGGCGGCCGCGTAGCGGGCGAGCGTGGGCTCGTCGGCGGACCCCTCCCCCATCGCCCGCTCGAGCTGCGCCAGCTCCTGCTCGATCGCGAGCTCCTCGGCGCACCCGGAAAGCAGGTAGTCCTGCAGCGTGGCGCCACGCTCGCGCGGGGGGCGCTGGTCGTGGAGCGCGATCCGCACACCCCTGGCCACGCTGAGCTCGCCGCCGTCGATCGAGCTGTCCCCGGCCAGCATCCTCAGCAGGGTCGTCTTGCCGGCACCGTTGCGACCGGCCAGCGTGAGCCGTTCGCGGCGCTCGAGCTTGAACGAGACGCCCCGCAGCAGCGGTTTCCCGGCGATGTCCTTGGCCAGATCGGATGCGGTCAGCAGAGCCATCGATAGGTGATGGTAAGAGCCGACCCGTGGCCTCCCTGAGATAGCATCAGCGGCGCAACGATGGTCCGCTCACCGCTGCCCAGGCTGATTCTCCTGACGACGCTCGCGATGCTCGTGCTCGCGCCCGTCGCGCAGGCCGAAAACGACGGGCGTGGCTTCTACGGCGCCACCAACGACAAAGTCGTCACCGACTCGGGCTTCATCCTGATCGGCGGCTTCGTGGTGTTCGTGTTCCTGATGAGCATGCTCCAGCGCGGCCTCGACAAACGCAAGGAACGGCGCAAAGCGGCGGAAAAGGAAGCCATCGGCGCTCACTGGCGCGGCGGCTGGTAGCCGCCGGGGCGTGAGCGGCTCCGAGGAAGCGCCCGCCGCAACCGAGGCCGTCGGCTACCGCCGGGAGGGTGCCGCGGCGGTCGTCACGATCGACCGCCAGCATCGCCGCAACGCCGTCGACGGGCCCACCGCCGCCGCCCTCCACGAGGCCTACCTGCGCTTCGAGGAGGACGACGACGCGCGCGTGATGGTGCTCACCGGCGCCGGTGGGGTGTCCTTCTGCGCGGGTGCCGACCTGAAGGCCACCGACACCATGCGTGATCGCCTGATGAGCGAGGAGGGACCGATGGGCTTCACGCGTCTCACCCCCACCAAGCCGACGATCGCCGCGATCTCGGGCTTCTGCCTCGCCGGCGGCCTCGAGCTTGCGCTGTGGTGCGACCTGCGGATCGCCACGGAGGGCTCCACGCTCGGGTTCCCGGAGCGCCGCTGGGGCGTGCCCCTGATCGACGGCGGCACCCAGCGCCTCCCGCACGTCGTGGGGCTCGGCCGCGCGCTGGACCTGATCCTCACGGGGCGCATGATCGATGCGGAGGAGGCGGCGGCCATCGGCCTCGTCAACGAGGTCGTCCCGGCCGGCGCGCACCTGCAGCGGGCGCTGGCGCTGGCGGAGGGGCTATCGCGCTTCCCCCAGGCGACGATGCTGGCCGACCGCCGGGCGGCGCTGGAGGGCCTCGGGCTGACGCTCGTCGAAGGTCTCGCGCTCGAGGCGAAGGCCGGCCCCGAAGTGTTCGAAGACGGCGCCCGCGGCGCCGCCCGCTTCGCCGCCGGGGAGGGTCGCGGGGGCGCTGGCGCGGGCGCCTAGGCGGTAGGCTCCCCAGCGAGATGGCCTACTTCGTCACTGGCGCTACCGGCTTCATCGGCAGGCATTTGGTCGAGAACCTGCTCGAAAACCGCCAGGGCAAGATCTATCTGCTGATGCGCGAGAGCGCCCGCGGCCGCCTCGACGACCTGATGGAGCGCTGGACGATGCTCGTGGGCCCCGCCGCCGGCGACCGCATCGAGCCGGTGATCGGCGACCTGCGGCGCCCGATGCTCGGGGTCGAGAAGGAGCAGGTGGCGGAGCTACGGGGCAAGGTCAACCACATGTTCCACCTGGCCGCCGTCTACGACCTGACCGCCCCGGCCGAGCGCAACACCGCTGTCAACGTCGGCGGCACCACCCACGCGGTCGAACTGGCACGCGCGATCGACGCCAAGCGCCTGCATCACGTGTCCTCGATCGCCGTCGCGGGCCAGTACCACGGCGTGTTCACCGAGGAGATGTTCGACGAGGGCCAGCGACTGCCGTCGCCCTACCACCGCACCAAGTTCGAGTCCGAGCGGATCGTCCGCGAGCAGCCCTACGTGCCATGGCGCACGTACCGCCCCGCGGTCGTGGTGGGCGACTCCCACACCGGCGAGATGGACAAGATCGACGGCCCCTACTACTTCTTCAAGGCGATCGAGCGCCTGCGCCACCTGCTGCCCGAGTGGGTGCCGCTGGTGGGCCCCGACCTCGGCTACACGAACATCGTGCCGGTCGACTGGGTGGCGGCGGCGCTCGAGCACATAGCCCACGAGCCGGGACTCGACGGGAGAGCCTTCCACCTCGTCGACCCCCGCCCCCAGCGCGTGGACGACGTGATCAACGAGATCGCCTCGATCGCGCGCGCGCCCCGCTTCGCTGTGAGCATCGACAAACGCCTCACCGACCCAGTGCCGAAGTGGCCGCTGCGGCTGACCCTCGCGCTGCCTCCCTGGCGTCAGCTCAAATCGCTCGCCCTGCGCGAGCTCGACATCCCCGAAGAGGTGCTCGAGCACATGGAGCTGGTGCCGCGCTTCAGCACCCGCGAGACCGCCCAGGCGCTCGCCGGGACACCCCTGGAACAACCACCGCCGCTGGACGAGTACCTGCCCCGCCTGTGGGAGTACTGGGAGCGCGAGATGGACAACAACCTCTCCCGCGGCAGGACGCTGCGAGAGGCGCTCGGCGGCAAGCACGTGCTGATCACCGGGGCCTCGTCGGGGATCGGGCGGTCGACCGCCCTGAAGGTCGCCGCCGCGGGCGGCGTGCCGCTGCTGGTGGCGCGCAACGTCGAGAAGCTCGAGGAGGCGCGCGCCGAGATCGTGGCCGCAGGCGGGACCGCCTACGTGTACGCCGCTGACATCTCCGAGATCGAGTCGATTGAACGCCTGCTGGAGCGGGTGCTCGCCGACCACCGCAACGTCGACATGCTGGTCAACAACGCGGGCCGCTCGATCCGCCGCTCGATCGCACTCAGCTACGACCGCTTCCACGACTTCGAACGGACCATGCAGCTCAACTACTTCGGCGCGGTGAAGCTGATCATCGGGCTGCTCCCGCACATGCGCGAGCGCGGCTCCGGCCACATCGTCAACGTGTCCTCGATCGGCGTGCAGACCAACCCGCCGCGGTTCTCGGCGTACGTCGCCTCCAAGGCCGCGCTCGACGCCTTCAGCCGGGTGGTCGCCTCCGAGGTGATCGGCGACGGCGTCACCTTCACCACGATCCACATGCCGCTGGTGCGCACCCCGATGATCGCCCCCACGAAGATGTACGACGCGTTCCCCGCGATCAGCCCCGAGGAGGCCGCGGACATGATCTGCGAGGCGATGCGCAGCCGGCCCAAGGAGATGGGCACCCGCATCGGCAAGTTCGGCGAAGTCGCGTACTCGCTGAACCCGGGGGCGGTCGACCGCCTGCTGCACCTCGCCTACCGCGTGTTCCCCGACTCGGCCGCCTCCAAGGGCCATCACCACGAGACCGAGGAGCACGTCTCCTTCGGGCAGATCGCGATGGCGACCCTGACCAGGGGCGTGCACTGGTAGCGGACGCCGCCCTCGCCGTCCAGCCACACAGCAGGATCGTGAGCGACGCCCCCGCGATCGAGGTGAGGGGGCTGTCCAAGCGCTACGGCGAGTACGAGGCGGTCCGCGGGATCGACATCACCGTCGCCCGTGGCGAGGTGTTCGGGCTGCTCGGCCCCAACGGCGCCGGCAAGACCACCACGGTCGAGATCCTCGAGGGCTACCGGGCGCGCACCGAGGGCAGCGTGGCGGTGCTCGGCCACGACCCTGCACGGCGCTCCCTGGAGCTGCGCCGGCGAATCGGGATCGTGCTGCAGTCGGGCGGCATCTACCCCCACATCACCCCGCGCGAGGCGCTCGAGTACTGGGCGGGCCTGTACCCGCGCCCGCGCGACGTGGGCGAGGTGCTCGAGCTCGCCGGCCTGGGCGGCCAGGCGGACACGCGCACGCGGCGGCTCAGCGGCGGCCAGCTGCGGCGCCTGGACTTCGCGGTCGCGCTCGTCGGCGACCCCGAGCTGATCTTCCTCGACGAGCCCACCACCGGCTTCGACCCGGAGGCCCGCCGTTCGGCGTGGGACACGATCCGCTCGCTGCGCGACCTCGGCAAGACGATCGTGCTCACCACCCACTACCTCGACGAGGCGCAGGCGCTCGCCGACCGCGTGGCGATCGTCAAGGACGGCCGCATCCTCGCCGAGGGCCCTCCCCGCGAGCTGGGCGCCGGCGCGCCCCACTACCGCGTCTCCTACCGCTCACCAAAGGGCGAGCTGGTGCAGCTCGACACCGACGACCCCACGACCGTGCTGCACGAGCTCACCTCCGAGGCGCTCGCCCGCGGTGGGCACCTGGATGAGCTGTCGGTTGCGCGGCCGACGCTCGAGGAGGTCTACCTGGAGCTCACCTCCGATGAGTGAGTCGCTGCGCCTGGGCTGGCGCCAGTACCGGCTCGAGCGGCGCATGTTCTGGCGCAACCCCAGCGCCGCGTTCTTCAACTTCCTGCTGCCGCTGCTGTTCCTGTTCGCGGGCGGGGCGATCCTCAGCGGCAGCCAGCAGGACCTCGACAAGCTGCTCCCGGCGATCGCGGGTATGAGCGTGATGTCCACGACCTTCACAGCGCTGGCCTACAACATCGTGTACCTGCGCGAGCGCGGCGTGCTGAAGCGGATCCGCGGCGCCCCGCTGCCGACCGGCTCCTACTTCGGCGGCGTGGCCGCCAACGCGGTCACCAACACGGCCCTGCAGATCGCTCTGGTGGTGCTCGCCGGACGGTTGTTCTTCGGGATCGGTTGGCCCCCCGAGCCGCTGTCGCTGATCGCCTGGGTGCTGGTCGGGGTGGTGGCCTTCGCCGCCCTCGGCGTTGCCTTCGCCCACGCGATCCCCAACTTCGAGTCCACCGCCGCCTACGTCAACGCGGTGTTCCTGCCCGTCCTGTTCCTGTCCTTCTTCGTGTTCGATGCGAGCAACCCGCCGGCGTTCCTGAAGACGATCGCGGACGCGCTGCCGCTGCTGCCGCTGATCGAAGGCCTGTCGGGGGCGATGGTCACCGGCTCGCCGATCGGCAAGCACCTCGACGGCCTGGCCGTGCTCGCCCTGTGGGCCGCGATCGGGATCTTCCTGGCGGTTAGGGGGTTCTCCTGGGAGCGCGCCGAAAGCCGCTGACGGAGTTCGCCCTGCCGCCGGGCACCTGGGTGATCGACCCGGATCGCTCGGAGGTGGGCTTCGAGGTCAGGCATCTCGCGCTCTCCCGCGTGCGGGGCCGGTTCACGCGCTTCGAGGGAACGGTGCGCGTCAGCCGCGGGCGGGTGTCCGCCACCGGCAGCGTGCGGGTGGCGAGCGTGGAGACCGGGGACGATCGGCGCGACCACTACCTGCGTACCGACGAAGGCTTCTTCGATCCGGACCACCACCCGCATATGCAATTCACCGCCGCACCCGTGAGCCTCTCCGACGGTGGTTCCTTCCGGCTCGAGGGCGAGCTGACGATACGGGCTACGCGCCGGCCGCTGGTCCTCGACGTCGGCGTGGCGCGGCCCGCGCGCGGGGGGCGTGAGGACCCGCGAGGCGAGGTCGTGCTGACGGCCGTGGGCAAGCTGAAGCGCTCGGACTTCGGCCTGCGCTTCCCGGCTGTCGGCGGCTACGGCGACTCACTCGTCGGGGACACCGTGGGGATCGAGCTCGACCTCACGGCAGCGCGGGCGCACGGCTAACGGATTCGTCTCAGCAGCGCCGTGCCGATCACCAGCAGCGCCCCGAACACGACCGCGGCGATCACCAGGCTGCGGACCGCGAACAGCAGCACGAAGAACACGATCCAGGCGAACAGGATGTACCCGACCGACAGTTCGGTCTTCGAGCGCCCTTCGCGGCGAGCCGATTCGTTCGCCTCGTTCTTGCGGGGGTCCCCGTAGCGTTTGCGCTTGCTCATCGCGGCTAGCGGTAGACGGTCTCGCCCATCGCCACGTCGATCGCCTCCAGCACGTCGGCGCTCAGCGTCACACCCGAGGCGGCGGCGTTTTCATGCACCTGCTCGGGACGGCTGGCGCCGATGATCGCCGAGGCGACGTTCTCGAGGCGCAGGACCCAGGCGAGCGCGAGCTGGGCCATCGTGAGTCCGGCCTGCTCTGCGATCGGGCGCAGGCGATCCACCGCTTCCAGGACGTCGTCGCGCACGAGTCGCCCGATGAAGCCGTTCATGCTCTCGCTGGCCGCGCGGGAGTCGCCGGGGGGCGCCTGGCCCACGTGGTACTTGCCGGTGAGCACGCCCTGGCCGAGCGGTGACCACACGATCTGGGAGATGTGCTCGCGTTCGCACAGCGGGATCAGCTCCCGCTCCGGCCGGCGCCACAGCATCGAGTACTGCGGCTGGCTGGAGGCCCACCGCTCCACCCCGGGGAGGGCAAGCGACTCGGAGATCCTCTCAGCCGGCCACTCGCTGAAGCCGATGTGGCGGGCCTTGCCTTCGCGGACAACCTCGGCGAGCGCCTGCATCGTCTCCTCCAGCGGCGTGTCGTCGTCGTAGCGGTGGCACTGGTAGAGGTCCACGTGGTCGGTCTGCAGCCGCTGCAGGGAGGCGTCGATCTGCTTGTGGATCTGCGCCGAGGAGAGCCCGCGGTCGGTGTCGGACATCGGAAAGTAGACCTTCGTGGCGAGCACGTAGGAGGAGCGCTCACGGCCGGAGAGCACCTCCCCGAGAAACGTCTCGGACGCCCCCTGGCCGTACACGTTGGCGGTGTCGATGAAGTTGATCCCGACCTCGAAGGCCGCGTCCACACAGCGCCGTGCCTGCTCGCGCTCGACGCCACCGGAATAGGTCAGCCACGAGCCGAGGCTGATCTCCGACACCTCGATGTCCGTCCAGCCGAGTTTGCGCAGGCGCACCGTCGGCAACACTAGCGCCGTGGCCCAGGATCCAGGGTTCTCCCAGAAGATGCCGCACGGGCACCGCCCCAGCTCGTCGCGGGCCCGTGCCCGCCCGCGAACGGGCCCGCGCCGCATGCGGCTCGTGGCCTGCGCCCTCGCCTGTGCCGCGACCGTGGGTGCGCCGGTGGGCGCCGCCAGCGGCGAGGCCAGCCACGCCGGCTGGCCCCACATCGGTCACCTCGCCGAGCACCGCTTCAACCAGTCCGGCACGCTGCGCGGCCTCCAGCACGTCCACAACGAGCTGCTCGGGGGCAACGGCAACGACACGATCTGGGCCGGCGAACAGGGGGATGTGATCTGGGGAGACTTCCACCCGAGCGGCCAGCCCGAATCCCAGCAGGACTACCTCCACGGGGGAGCGGGCAACGACTTCATCTACGCCAGCCATGGCCACAACGTGATCTGGACCGGCGCCGGCAAGGACCAGGTCGCACTCGTGTACGGCCATGGAGCGGTGTTCTGCGACGGCCCCGGGCGCAAGACGCTGGTGGTGCGCTACCTCCCCGAGAACCGGCACTACCGGATGATCGGCTGCAAGCACGTCAAGCTGGTCCGGTACCGCGCCTGAGGACCCGCTGCGGGCGTAAGCTTCGTGGCGATGAGCGGGATCGATCCGGCCCTGCGTATCCGCTCCGTCACGCTCGGCGTGAGCGACCTCGACCGCAGCGCGGCCTTCTACGTGCAGGCGCTGGGGCTGTCGCTGATCTCGCGTGAGAACGGCACCGCCGTCCTCGGCGCCGGCAGCTCACTGCCGGCGCTGGTGCTGAGCCGGATCGAGGACCCCACGCCACTGCCCCCGGGCGCCAGCGGCCTCTTCCACGTCGCCTGGCTGCACCCCTCGCGGGCCGCCCTGGCGGACACGGTCAGGCGCGTCGCCGGCACGCGCTGGCCGCTGGAGGGGGCATCCGACCACGGCGTCTCCGAGGCCATCTACCTGAGCGACCCCGACGGCCTGGGGATCGAGATCTACGTCGACAGGCCCGCCGAGCTGTGGGCGCGGACGCCCACCGGGGGCGTGGAGATCGTGACGCTGCCGCTGGACCTCGAGGACCTGCTCGCCCAGTCGAGCGGCGAGCCACCGGACGCGATTGCGCCGGGCACGGGGGTCGGGCACGTGCACCTCAAGGTCGCCGACGTGGGTCGGGCGACCGGCTTCTACGACCGTGATCTGGGCTTCGAGGAGCAGGCCCGCCTGCCCTCTGCCTCGTTCCTCGGTGCCGGCGGCTACCACCACCACATCGGCCTGAACTCGTGGCAGAGCATGGGCGCCCCCCGCGCCCCCGACACGGCGCCGGGACTGCACGAGGTGCTGTTCGAGCTGAGCGACGAGCGGGCGCTCCAGGAGCTCGAGCGCCGGCTGGACGAGCGCGGCGACGAACCTCACGAGCGCGACGGCCGGGTGCTGGTGGTGGACCCCGACGGTCAGACGCTGGCGTTCGCGGCCCCCGGCTTCTGAGCCCACGCCTCAGCGGCGCCGCCCCATGGCGAAGCTCTGCACCGCGGGGGCTGCCGCGCGCATGCTCGATGCGACCTCCTCCCCGGGCGGCTCCTCGGTCGCCTGCTGATCGTTCCCGGGGGGCGGGGGGCGCAGGTGGCGGACGCCGGCGCCGGGGACCTCCTCCGGACCCTCCAGGCCGCCGTCGAGGAAGCGTTCGAGCGAGACCAGCTCGCGCACGACGACGTTGATCACGGGGCGGATCTGCTCGGGACCGAGGCCGTCGCCGCCCTCGCCCGCGCGGACGTCCGCGCCGGCGGCGGGGCCGTGCAGGGGGGTGGGCTCCTGGGTGCGCTCCAGGCGCCCCCTGGCAAGCAGCAGGGGCTCGGTGCGGGCCAGCTGCCGGTGGCGCTCGTAGACCTTTTCGGGGACGATCAGGTTGACCGTCCCGAACTCGTCCTCGAACAGCAGGAACATCGTCCCCGAGGCGGTGGCGGGGCGCTGGCGCGCGATCACGAGGCCCGCGACGGCCACCTCCCCCCCACCCGGCAGCCGCTCCAGCTGGGCGCTGGTGGCCAGCATCGGCACCGTCAGGCGGGGACGCAGGATCGCCAGCGCATGCTCCTGCAGGGTGACCGTCGTGGCGGAGTAGTCGGCGATCAGCCGCTGCCAGCGGCCCAGCGGGCGCAGAGCGGGCGCAGGGGCGAGCTCCAGCGGCAGGGCCAGCTGGGCCCGGCGGGGCCCCGGCTCGGAGGCGTCGTCGAGGTCGCGGGCGGGTGCGGCGATCCCCAGCTGCCACAGCGCAGTGCGGCGCCGGCCGTCCCCGGCGAGGCAGTCGCACGCGCCCGCCCAGGCGAGCTGCTCGAGTGTCGCGCGCCTGGCCCCCGAGCGGGCGGCCAGCTCGGCGAGGCTGCGGAAGGGGCCCCCGCGGTCGCGCTCTGCGACGAGCGCGGCGAGCTCGGCCTCCGGGGCCCCCTTCACGTAGCGCAGGCCCAGCCGCACGGCGCCCTCCTGCACCGTGCACTGCACCTCGGAGTCGTTGACGTCCACCCCCCGCAGCTCCGTGCCCCTCAGCTGGGCCTCGTGGGCGAGACTGTCGGGGGCGTAGAAGCCCATCGGCTGCTCGTTGAGCAGCGCACACAGGAACTCCGGGCCGTAGTGGATCCGCAGCCACGTGGACTGGTAGGCGAGCAGCCCGAAGGCGGCGCTGTGGGACTTGGGGAAGCCGAACCCGGCGAAGCCCTCGACCATCTTCCACACGCGCTCGGCGACGGCGCGGTCCGCCCCCACGTGGCTGATCGCGCCCTGCACGAAGCGCTCGCGGTGGCGCAGCAGGCGGTCGTGGGAGCGCTTGCGGCTCATCGCCCGGCGCAGCCCGTCCGCCTCCCCCGGACCGAACCCGGCGAAGGCTTCGGCGACCTGCATCACCTGGTCCTGGAAGATGATCGTGCCGAGCGTCTCGCGCAGCACCGGCTCCAGCGCCGGGTGGTCGAAGGGGATCTCGTAGGAGGGGTCTTCGCGCAGGCGCTGGCGGCGGGCGATGTAGGGGTTCACGGCGCCCCCCTGGATCGGCCCCGGGCGCACGATCGCCACCTGGATCGTGAGGTCCTCGAGGTTGGCGGGGCGGGTGCGCAGCAGCGACTGCATCTGGGCGCGGCTCTCGATCTGGAAGACGCCGACGGTGTCGGCGGCACGGATCGCCCTGAAGGTCCGGGGGTCGTCGAAGGGGATGCGGGACAGGTCGATGCGCTCGCCCCGTACCCGCTCCACCTCCTCCACGCAGCGCTCGACCGCCGAGAGCATCCCCAGGCCGAGCAGGTCGATCTTCAGGAAGCGGGCGTCGGCGCAGGAGTCCTTGTCCCACTGGACCATCTGCCGGCCCTCCATCGCCGCGGGGACCACCGGGCAGCAGTCGATCAGCGGGCGGGTGGAGACGATCATCCCGCCGGAGTGCTGGGACAGGTGCCGTGGCAGGCCATAGGCCTGCTCGACCAGGCGCTCCAGCCAGCGCCAGCGCAGCGGCCCCTGGCGCGGTGCGCCGCCGGCGCGCCCGGCGGCCCCGGGGAGCCCGTCGTGGCGCAGGCGCTCACCCGAGGCGAAGGGATCGGCGCCGCGCGCGACCCGCTCGATCTCGCCCGGGGCCAGCCCCAGCACCTTGCCGAGCTCGCGGATCGCCCCCCGCGCGCGGAACGTCGGGAAGGCCGCCACCAGCGCCGAGCGGTCCTGGCCGTAGCGCTCGTGCACGCGGGGGATCAGCCGCTCGCGGACGTCGCGGGGGAAGTCGAGGTCGATGTCGGGCAGCCCGTGCAGGTCCTCGTGCAGGAACCTCCCCAGCGCGAGCCGGCCGAGGACGGGGTCGATGTGGGAGAGCCCCGTCAGGTAACAGACCAGCGAGGAGACCGAGGAGCCCCGCCCGCGGCCCGCCGCCAGCAGCGCACGCACCGAGTCCGGCCCGCGGACCTCCCGGGCCACCTCCCCGGCGAGCTCCATCATGTCGTGGTGCAGCAGGAAGAAGCCGGCCAGGCCGAGGTGGTCGATCACGGCCAGCTCCTCCTCCAGGCGCGCGTGGGCCTCCCCCCGCAGCGCCCGCGCGGATCGCGGGGCGCGGTCGCCGTAGCGCTCCCACAGGAGCCGGCGGCAGAGCTCCGCCAGGCGCCCGGAGGCACCCTGCTGCTCGGCCCCGGGGTAGCGGTAGCCGAGGTCCCAGCGCAGGTCGAAGGTCAGCTGCTCGGCCAGCAGGACGGTCTCCCGGACAGCCTCGGGGTGCTCCTGGAAGCGCCTCGCCATCGCCTCCGGGGAGCTCATCACGTGGCAGTGGTTGCCCCTCCGCAGCGGCTCGCTGGCGTCGAGCGTGGAGTGGTTGGCAAGCGCCACGAAGGCGTCCTGCAGCTCTGCCCGGCTACGGGCGTGGGCGTGGACGTCGCCGGTTGCCACGCAGCGCACCGAAAGCCTCCGGGCGAGCGCCTGCAGGGCGCGGTTGCGGGCGCGGTCGTGGCGGTGGAACGGGCGCTGGAGCTCGACGTAGAAGCCCTCCGGGCCGAAGGCGTCGAGCAGCCTGCGGGCGAGCCCCTCGTCGTGGGCCCCGGGTCGCGGCCCCGCAGCCGCGTGGGGGAACAGCGCCGAGCGCGAGGCGCAGCCGCTCAGGCACACGAGACCCTCGGCGTGGTCGAGCACCCCCTGCACGTCCACGTGCGCCTCGCCGAGATCCCGGCGGCGGCTGCCCTCGCGGGTGTGGGCGTGGGCCAGCGTGAGGATCCGGCAGAGGTTGCTCCAGCCGCGTCCGTCGCGTACCAGCAGCGTGAGGTGGCGGGTGGGCCCCTCGCCGCAGAGGACGTCCACCTCGGCGCCCTGGATCGCCCTCACCCCGTGCTCGGGAGCGGCCTGGGCCAGCTCCATCGAGCCGCTCACGGAGTTGTGGTCGGTCAGCGCGAGCGCGGTGTAGCCGAGCTCTCCCGCACGCTGGGCGAGCTCGTCGGGCAGGGACGCCCCGTCCAGGAAGGAGTAGGCCGAGTGGCAGTGGAGCTCGGCGTATGGGGGCGTCGGCGCCGCCATCCCTGCACGCCGCCGCTAGGCGCTCTGGCGGAACCAGCCGCCCGAGCACAGGTCGTGGAAGACGACGACGTTGCGCCCGTTGCGCCCCACCAGCTCCCAGTAGCGGCGTCGCAGCGGCTCGGCCGCCCACCAGCGGTCCTCCACCAGCCAGGACTCGCGCAGCGACTCGATTGGTTCCCCGTCCACCTCCGCCGGCGCCGGCCCGCTGCAGCGCACGCGGGCGGGGCGGGGTCGGTTGAGCGCGCGGGCGCTCACTCCGGGATCGGGGTCAGCACGACCCGCCGCTCGGGGACGCGCGAGGCGGGATCCACGCACACGGCGCGCAGCGCCGCCTGGCCCCCGGCCAGCGAGCGGACCTGTGCGAGCGCCTCCCGCAGCAGGACGGCGCGGGCGGCGCGCCGGGCACCAGCCGCCCGCTCATCGCCGTCCTGGAGCACCCCCTGCTCGGCGATCGGCGCCCCGAAGCACTCGACGCTCAGGCCCAGGCTACCGGCGGGGCCGGGGAGCGCGAGCAGGCGCACCGACAGCGCCAGCCTGATCCGCTCCGCGTCCGCCAGCGGCTGGCGGAACACGACATGCTCGCGCCAGCCGCCGCCGGCGAGCAGCTGCGCCGACAGCACCACCGCGCGCAGCGAGCGCCCCTCCCGCTGGGGCCGCGCCAGCAGCCGCCGGACGAGCACCCCCAGCACCCGTCCCAGCGCCAGGCCGCTGCTGGCGTCCCCCACCTCCAGCGACTCCTCCAGGCGCTCCTGCGGGCGGCGGGGCCTGGGCGCACGGTCCCGTTCTCCGGCAAGCCCGTGGGCCAGCGTCCCCGCATCGCCGAAGCGGTCGCTCACCGCCGCCCGCCCGAGCCGGGTCAGCTCCCCGAGCGTGCGCACCCCCAGCCGGGCCAGCGGCTCGGGCAGCATCGCGGTCTGTCCGCGGTAGCCGAGCAGCTCCACCGGCTGCGTCGCCAGCCAGCGCCGGGCGTGCTCCCCCTCGAGCACCAGCGGCCGGCCCGAGCGGGCCGCCAGCGCGCACGCCAGCGCGCAGAAGCGCGTGGGGGCGGCGCCGATCCGCACGGGGTGCACGACCGCCTCCCGGGCGGCGGCAAGCGTGGCGGCGAGCGTGCCGTGGAGCGCCCTCAGCCCGTCCGCCTCGAAGTAGGCGAGTCCCGGCCGCGCCGGCTCCACGGCCGCCCCGATCGCCTCCAGCGCCTGCAGGGCCTCCTCCCACCGTTCGGCCACCCTCACCGGGTCGGCGGGCAGCAGCACGAGCTCCGGGCAGCGCGCCAGCGCCTCCCCGAGCGCCATCCCCCTCCTGACGCCGTTCGCTTCGGCCGCCTGGGAGACCTCCCCCATCCCTGCCGTCCCGCCACCGCCGCCGCTCCCGCCACCGCCGCCGCTCCCGCCGCTCCCGCCGCTCCCGCCGCCCACGATCGGAGCCACCGCCAGGGGTCGCCCGCGGAGCGTCTGGGAGCCCACCTGTGAGCCCTCTCCGGCCGCCACCAGGAGCTCGAAACGGGGGAGGTGCACGCACACGACCATGCGAACGTATGTTCGCATACGGTCGCCCGCGGGTCAATCCATCGTGAGGGGGCCCTCCGCTGAGCCGCTCAGGAACTGGCGCACGAAATCGTTGTCGGAGGAGAACATCCGCTTGGCGTCACCCGCCTCCACGATCCGCCCCCGCCACAGCAGTGCGATGTACTCGCCGATCCGCCGGGCCGAGGCGATGTCGTGGGTGACGACGATGTAGGTGCCCTTGTAGATCGAGTGCATCTCCTGGATCAGTTCGCACAGCAGCGCCGTGCGAACCGGGTCCAGGCCCGAGTCGGGCTCGTCGAAGATCACCACGTCGGGCTCCATCACCAGCGCCCGCGCGAAGCCGGCGCGCTTGCGCATCCCGCCGGACAGCTGCGAGGGGGCGTCGTCGATCGCCGCCGCCAGTCCCACGTCCGTGAGTCGCTGGGTCACGCGTTCGTCGATCTGGGCCTCCGACAGGTCGGTGTGCTGACGCAGCGGGAAGGCGACGTTGTCGAACACCGACATCGACCCGAACAGGGCACCGTCCTGGAACAGGACCCCGATTTTGCGCCGCAGGGCCAGCAGCTCGGGCATCGTCAGCGAGGGCACCGACTGGCCTTTGACGACGATGTTGCCCGAGTCGGGGAACATCAGCCCGATCACGTGCTTGATCAGCACGCTCTTGCCCGTCCCCGAGGGGCCGAGCACGACCGTGATCGTGTCCTCGGGGAAGGCCACGTTGAGCCCGTTCAGCACGGGCACGCCGCCGAGGCGCTTGTGCACGTCCAGGCAGCGGATCGACCAGCGCTCGTCGTCGGGATCCCCGAGCAGGTCGAGGTCGGCGGCGTGGTAGCGATAGTCGTCGGTGGTGCTCATTTTTCGGGGTAGGTCACATGCGGGAACTGGCTCGTCTGACCGTTGTAGCTGAACGGGCCCTGCTGCCGGCACGCCGGGGCGGCGACGTCGTTGGGCTGTTCGGGCACGTTGGCGACTTTGAATTCCTGGATCTCGCTGATCAGTTCTTCGTTTTCCTTGGTCGGGGTTTCGCCCGGGGCGGCGCTGATCGACGGCGCGCCGCCGCTGCAGTTGGTCGCCTGGAACACGGGCAGTCCGCCCGCCAGCTGGTTGTAGGTGCCGGGCAGCGGATACGCGTTGGTGCGGCCGGTTTCGACCTTGGAGGGGTACACGGCGAGGCTTTCGGGTCCCAGCGTCGACATCGTCGTGAGGTAGTGGAGCTTGGGCCCTTTCTGGCCGCGGACGGCTTCGATGTTGCCGTTGCCGAGGCTCCCCTGGGAGGCCGCCGTGACGTTCGCGAAGAACGCCTGCAGCTCCGGAACGTACTCGCCCGTGAACTGTAGGAACGGGTCGAGGTTGTGCAGCACGGGAGGCAGGTTTTCAAGGATCGGGACGGTCAGGTTGAGCGTCTTTTTCACCTGCGGGAGACCGACCTTGGCGGCCTGCGTGAGCGGCCCCAGCGAGGTGAGGAAGTTGTTGAACTGGGGCGCGAACGGTTCCGCGGCCTTCAACAGCGCCGACAGCTTGCGCTCGGTCACCACGAATTCTTCGAAGTACGGGTTTGCGACGTTCGCGAACTTGTCGGTCGCTTCGAGGGCCACCTTCGAGTTGTGCTCGAACGGGGGCAGTTCGCGGAACGCCTGGGCGAACGCTTCGCTCGCTTCGGAGGCCGCGTGGAAGGTGTGTTCGCTGTTGACGATCAGCCCTTCGAGCTGGTGGTCGCGGCCCGCGAGCGCGTTGAACACGACACCGGTGTTCTTGATCACCGCGCGCAGCGCCCCCTCCTGGGAGGCGAGCACGCTGACCAGGCGGTTGGTGTGTTCGACGAACGGTTCGAGCACGGCGAAGTCGGAGTTGATCTGTTCGCCGCGGCCGTGAATGGCGACGGCCACCGACTGCTGCCACACCTGGAAGTATTTGCGCATCTGCGGGTTCAGTGCCGCCAGGATGTCGTCCAGCGTGACCGTCGGTTCCACGTTGGCGTCGGCGAGGTGACCGTTGTCCGGCAGCGGCGGGGCTTTGTGGGGCTGCGGGTTGAGCTGCACGTAGGTCTCGCCGAGCAGCGTCTTCACGCGCAGGATCGCGTGTGTGTTGGAGGCGATCGGCGCGTACTGGTGGTCCATTTCGATGGTCGCGTCGGTGGAGCCGTGCTTGTTGAGCTTCAGCGAGATCACGTGCCCCACGTCGACGCCGCTGATGCGCACGTTCGACTGTTCGGAGAGCACCAGCGTGCGGGGGAAGGACACGGTGAAGCGGTAGCCCTTCGGCTTCAGCGGCAGCGGCCCCCCGAACGACTCCCACAGGAACATCAGCAGCCCGAAGCAGCTGAGCGCGAACAGGATGATCACGAAGATGTTGCCGAGCGTGGGGGCGCGCTTCTGCATCTGTTACCCCCTGCCCCCCGAACGGGCGGCCGAGGAGCTCGCGTGCGCACGGGCCGGAGCCGCCGCGCCGCCGCTGCGTCGGGCGGCAGCCGTGCGGGCCGCGGACGTGCGGGCCGCCCTGGAGCGGGAGCGCGCGGCCGCTGCGTGGGACGCAACCGGTTTGAGGCGGTTCGCTTCGAGGCTCGTGATCCGGGAGGGGAACTTGTGCGTGGAGGCGGCGCTCGCCGTGGCCGCCGTCGCGCCACCGATCAGGCCCTCCGCTTCGCAGGTCTGCTTGTTGGGCGGGTTGAGCAGGCTGACCAGCAGTTTCACGGTCGGGTTCACTTCGGAGACGCCTTTGAGGATCGGCAGCACTTCGCAGTTGAAGTACACGAGGCTGCGTCCCAGGGTGCCGTTCGCGTCGGCGTTGCTGACCACGCTGTTGAGGTCGTGGTTGCCCCAGTCGAGGAAGAACAGGAAGCCCCCCTTCTTCGACCCCGGGTTGTAGGCGAGCTCGTTGAAGAATTCGTTCAGCACACCGAACGAGACGGTGAACTTGGGGAAGGCCTTGGCGATGTCTTCCGTCGAGGGCGCGAGTTCGTTGACGGTCGGCAGAATTTCGTGCGCGAACGGGCGGATCTCGTTCTTGATGATCGGGGTCGTGGCCAGCGACAGCTTTTTGGTGGCGATCTGGGCGGGCGCCAGCGCCTTCGCGAACGGCTGCAGCGCCGTCAGCGTGTGGCCGAGCGCGTGGGAGGCCTTCGTGACCTTCTGCAGTTCGTTGCCGGTCTTTTCCAGCGCCCCTGGCAGCAGGTGCAGGGTCTTGCGGAAGTTGGCGTCCTCCTTTGCGAAGGTCGCGAACACCGCGTTGGAGGCGTCGACCAGCTCGGCGAGCTGTTCATCCTTGCCGCCGACCGCTTCCACGAGCAGCCGGAAATTGTGTATCGAGCGGGCGATGTTCCGGTGGCGGCGCTGCAGTTCGTGGGTGATTTCGGTCCCCAGGCGCGTGGTCGGCAGGAAGCGCTTGAGCGTCGCCGACAGCGCCTTGCCGTTGTGGTTGAGCCCTTCACCCGCGCCGGCGAGCAGAGCCTGCAGGTAGAAGCGCGTTTCGGAGTCCAGGCCCGCCAGGAACTCGTCGAAGTTGATGTTGGGAGCGGTCTGCGACAGCGGCAGCGTTTCGCCGCTCGGCAGCTTGCCCGCGCTCGGAGTGCCCGGGTTGACCTCGATGGTGATGTCCTGCAGCGCGGTCTTCGGACGCAGCAGCATGGTCGCGTTCCTGTAGAAGCGCGCGTACTTGGGGGTCACCTTCATCGTCACGGTCGCCACGCCCTGGTTCAGGTTCACGGTCGCTACTTCCCCGACCTTCGCGCCGGCGATGGTGACGGCCTGGCCCTGTCCCGGCGTGACGGCCTGGGCGGTCTGGAAGCGGGCCTTCAGCGTGTACCAGTTCTTCCCCAGCACGGGTACCCACCCGGCGAGGTGGAGGTTCTGGTGCGCGAGGATGTAGCCGCCCACGAGCGCCGCGAGCAGGACCATCGTGAGCACGGCGATGAACGACGAGCGGTAGCGCTCGATCTGGTCGCGGACGCCGCGCCCGCCCTCGTGGGAGTGTGGGGTCGGGGTGGGCGCCATCAGGGGGTCCCGTCCGCGGGGCCGTTGGACAGGGGGCCGTTGAAGTCAGGCAGCTTCTGCTTGTAGCACGGGACTTTCGGCTGGTAGGGGGGCTCTTCGGTGGGGAACGCCGGGCGCGTTCCGAGTGGCTGCAGCGGCGAGCGGGTGAGCAGCTTGTTGCCTTTGAGTTTGGGGAAGCCCTGGATCCCCGTTTCGCGGGACTTGAGCACCTGGCCGCGGTTTCCGACCACGAACTTGGCGCTCGAGCCGTTGCCGTCGAAGCTCTGGCCGATCCCGCTGAGGCCCACCAGGCCGTACCAGAATTCCTTGTAGTCTTCGACGCCCGAGCTGGCGCTGCCGTCCTGCAGCTTGGTGTTGCCCGCCGGGATGATGACGTTCGTGAGGCATTTGTTGAACTTGTCCGTCTGTTCGTAGAACGGGACCTGTTCGCCCTCGAGCTGGGCCAGCGGCGGCACCGCCTTCACCAGTCCGTTCGACACGCCGCCCAGCTCTTCGGGGCCGAGCAACAACTGCGTCTGCTTGATCCACGGCAGCGTGGCCGCGACCGTCGCGTTGGTCTGTTCGACGCCGGGGATGATGTTGTGGGCGAACTCCTGGGTCGGGGCGTACGAGGACTGCAGCGCGGCGAACGCTTCCTTGATGATGCGCAGGTTGCGCGGCAGTTCGGAGACGAGCTTGGTGAGGCCCTCGGACTGCGACGCGAAGGCTGCGAAGAAGGTGTTGAAGTTGGGGATCAGTTCGCTGAGCGACTGCTCGTGGACGTTGAGCGCCGAGGTGACCTTGCCGATCGAGGCGATCAGCTTGGAGAGGTCGTCGAAGGTGACCCCCGCGAACGCCTGCTGGACGACCGCGGTGCCCTGCAGCGAGGGCGGGGCGATGCGGTAGGTCTTGTTCAGCGCCTGGGCGGCGTTCAGGCCCTGGACTTCCGGTTCCTGTTCGGCGTTCTCCCTGGGGCCCGGGAACGCCGTAAGACCTTCGCCGTAGTAGATCAGGAAGTGCTGCAGGTCCTGGCGCGTGTCGGTGTTGAGCGCGTCGAGCACCTGGTCGAGCTGCACGGGATCGGCGGTCTGGGCGACCGGGATCGTGGCCCCCGAGTGCAGATCGGGCGCTGATGGGCTGCCGGGCTGCAGGTCGATGAACCAGTTGCCTTCGAGGAAGATCCTGGGACGGATCTTCATCGTCGCGTCGGAGTGGATCGGCAGCCCCTTGGACTCGATTTCCATCGTCACCAGACCGGTCTTGCCTTCGCGCTTGATCGCCGTGACGGTGCCCACGTCCACGCCGGCTACGCGCACGGGGGATTTCGGGTGGATGTCCAGTGCGGAGGCGAACTCGGCGTGGATCGTGTAGCCGTGTTTGAACGGGATCTTCTTGGTGAAGCCGAAGTACACGACCACCGCGATCGCGACGATCATGATCACGCCCGCACGGACGGGGTTGGCGCGGCTGAGCTCGACCACGGGGATTTCGTCGTGCCGGCGCCAGAAGCGGAGTTTCACTACTTCTTCCCCTTCGAGCTCGGCGCCAGGCCGAGGGCCTTGAGCGTCGATTCGGGGTACTTTTCCCCGTACTCGTTGTCTTCGCGACTGGTGAATTCGCGGTTCTTGGTGACCTGGCTCGCCGGCAGGTTGCCGATCGAGAGTTTGCCCGGGACATAGGTCTCGTTGCCCGCTTCGCACACCTGCGGCTGACCGGGTCCGCCGGTGTTGGGGTACATGTTGGCGTGCAGGTGGTTGTTGTTCTTGTCGATGATCTTCGACGACCCTGCGACGTGTTCTTCGGAGGGGCCGTTCGCGGGCGCCGATGCCGGATAGCCCTCGTTGTTGACCCCGGTGGGCGAGAGGATGAAGCCGGCGCGGGCAAGCGTGCCGATGCCGATGTTCTCCGACTCGAGGCTCGCGAGGTTGCGGAAGGCGAGTGTCCAGTAGTTGCACAGGGCCTGACTCGGGGCGATGCCCGCCAGTAGCGGGTTTGCGATTTCAAGCGTGTTGGTCAGTTCTTCGAGGCCCACCTGGGCGATCGGGTTGTTCGCGAATTCGGCGAGCGCCTGGGAGGATTCGAGCAGCGCCTCGTTGAGCTGGGTGGCAGCCGTGAGGTTCTTGGCGCCCACGCTGACGGCGTGGCCGAGCTGCGGGGCGACCTTGACCAGCGACTTGGCGCTCGGGTGCAGGAGATTCATGAACTCGGTCGCGTTTTCGTAGAACGCGGCCTGGTGGGGCAGCGAGTAGATCGCCTGTTCGAGCGACGCCGGACCACCCGTGTTGGCTTCTTCGATCGAGCGCGCGACGCTCGCCCACGAGGTGAAGAATTTGTCCGAGTAGACCCATTGGTTGGCGTTCTGCTGGGCGACCGGCGCGTTCTGCTCGGCGGCCCGGTTGAGGCCGACGAAGAACCCGTGCAGATCGGTCTGCGGCGAGGCCAGGTTGCGCAGCACGGGTATGGCGTTGGTGACGAGCGGGCGCAGTTCTGCGATCACCTGGTTGAGCCCCCTGCCGCGAGCCGCGAGCCCGTCGCCGAAGTTGTTGGTGTTGATTTTGATCGCGGTCCGCGTCGGCTTGTTGAACATGTTGAAGAGTTCTTCGAGGTTCACCGGTTCACGCGTCTGGCTGATCGGGATCGTCTGGCCGGACTTGATCGTCCTGACCGAGTGGCCCCGCTTGAGTTCCAAATACTTCAGGCCGATCGTCGAGACCGACTGCACGGCCGCGGTCGTGTCGGCGGGCAGCGGTTCGACTTTCTTTTCGAGCTTCAGCGTCGCGATCGCGGTGATCTGGCCCGTCTTGGGATTCTCGCTTGGGCTCAGCGAGCTCACGGTGCCGATGCGGGTGCCGCCGAGGCGCACCTGGTTCTGGTCCTGCAGGCCCGACGCCTGGGGCAGCTGGACCTTGATGTTGTAGGTGGGCACGAACGGCAGGCCGTTGTTGGCGTTGTAGGACAGGTACACGGCGACCACCACGATCAGCGTCGTGATGGCGCCGATCAACAGCGGGCTGCCGGCGATCGAGCTGCTGCGGCGGCGTCCCATCAGGGAACCTCCGCCGCGTCACAGCTCAGCAGTTCGCCGTCCACGAACGGCGAGGACTTGTCGCCCGCGGGTTCGGTGGCCCCACCCGGGCAGCGGCGCAGCTGGCCGCTCTTCAGGCTCGACAGCGCTTCGGTGTCGCCCGCCGGGGTGAGGTTGTTGTTTTCGCCGAGCTTGAAGCTCGCGAACACGGGCGTGACGTGTGCGTAGTGCCCGTCGGCGTCATAGAAGGCAGCGGACTGCCCGAAACTGCGCACCGTGCCCGCCAGGTCCGGAGAGTACGGGCCCCAGAACGCCGTGATCGGCACCGATTCCTTCAGCGACTGGACGGTCGAGGGCGAGGATGTCGTCAGCGCCTTGGCGAGCGCGGGCACCGCCGCCGCGAGTTCGGTGAGGTCGTTGTTCTTGCCTGGACGGCTGAACGACAGCGCCAGGTTTTTCACCACCGGGGTCGCGGTCAGCACCAGTGGCCGCAGCCGTTCCAGCAGCAGCGTCAGCGACTTGGTGGTCGGCCTGGAGACGTTTGTTAGTTCTTCAAGCGCGGCGAGCGTCGGCGGCAGGCCCTTGAAGGCTTCGTTGCCCTCGTGGAGCGTTTCGGGGAGGGTTTTCAGGCCTTCCTTGAGTTCTTCTTGCTGGTCGCCGATCGCTTTGAAGGTCGTGTTGGCGTTTTCGACCAGGTCGGTGAGCTGCGGGGCGCGGGCCCCGATCGTGGTCAGCGCCTTGGCGGATTCCACGAGGAAGTGTTCGAACACGGGCTGGTCCGCGATCAGCTGTTCGAACACGTGGCTGTTGGCCTGGAACGCCGGCGCGAACAGTTCCGTGTCCTGGCCGAGCTGGCGCCCGGCGCCCGCGTACTGTTCGGCGGTCCCCTGGAGGAAGCCCTGGAGGCCCTTCAGCGTCCTCGGGTTGAACGTGTTGAAGACTTCATCGAGGTCCGTGACCGTCTTGGAGACCGTCGCCGGCAGCGTCCCCCCCCCGGGATAGGCGGGGGCGCTCTGCGGCCCGGGGCTCAGCGCCACATAGCGGTTGGCCACGCTCGACAGCGAGGGCGTGCGCACTTCCGCGACCGTGCCGTGGTGCAGCGGCGCCAACGAGGACTTGACCTGGATCGTGACCTTCGCCTGGTAGTTCTTGTCGAGGACGATGTTCGTGACGCTCCCCACGGGGACCCCGCCCACCTGCACGGTGTTGCCCCGCACCAGCTGGTAGGCGTTGGGCAGGATCAGCTGATAGGTGGTCGAGCCCGGACCGCTGAAGATCAGGTAGGCGATGATCAGCACGACCAGCGCCAGCGCCGCCACCGGCAGCGCCCTCCCGAGCGTCGAGGGGGTGTGCGTGCGCCGCGGGGGCGCGGGCGGCCCCGGGGGTGGCCCGGGCGGCTCGGGTACCGAAGGCGGAGTGGGCGGCCGGGTGATGGCCATCATTCGCCTCCGAGCAGGTAGTTGAGCAGCAGCTTGCCGGCCTGGGCTTCCTTGGCGGAGGCGCCGAGCGCGCCCTTCAGCGTGTTCCAGCCGGCGGCGGCGCCGGAGGAGCCGCTCGGCGCCGAGGCGCCGCCGCTGTGCGCGGCGGCCCTGCTCTTGGAGGCGGGCTTCGCTTCTTCTTCTCCGCCCGGGTATTCGGCGATCGCCTGTTCTGGCGTGTCACCTTTGATGACCGCGAGCGTGCGCGCCATCACGATCCCCTGGACGGAGGGGTCGATGCCGAGCGAGGAGGCCTTCGCGGAGGCGGCCGTGTTGGCCGAGGCGGCGGTCGCGGAGCTCGGCGCGGTGCCCGTGTTGAACAGCTTGCGGTTGCAGGCCCCGAAGGGGGCCGTCTTGTATTCGAGGCAGATGTTGGCGACGCCCTCGGTGCGCAGGAAGTGGCCGAGCGAGTCGTACCCGTTGGCGGCGCCGGTCCCGAGGAAGATGAAGTCGAGCAGCCGCTCGAGGCCACCCGTGCCGCGCAAGCCGCCGAACAGGCTTTCCAGGTTGGTGGTCGCCGGAAGGGCGGCGTTGCCGAGCTTTTTCAGGCGCCCGAGCAGCGGTTTGGTGGCCACCAGCGCGGGGCCGGAGAGCTTCGAGGTCTGGCCGAGGTTCTTGTAGAACTTTTCCGAGGCCGCCGAGAACGCGGGGATGCTGGTGAAGGTCTTGTTGATGCCGGGCGCGGCCTGGCCCAGGGATTCCATCGTCGGCGTGGTGGCTTCGGCGAAGCGCCCGATGCGTTCCACGGCCGGCACCAGCTCTTCCAGGAACCGCGGGAACAGCTGCAGGTTGCGCGCCAGCGATTCACGCGTTTTCGCGCCCGCCTGCGCCGTCTTGTTGCTTTCGGCGATGAATTTCGCGACGTGCTGACGGACCGCGGCGAACGGCTTGAGGGCTTTGTCGGAGTTGACCGCCAGTTCTTCGAGCGTCGTGTTCTCGTCCGCCAGGATCGTGAGCACCTTGTCGAGTTCCTGGAGGGCCGGGTTGGCGCGGCGGATGACCGCGCTGAGGTCGCTGCCCCTGCCCAGCAGGCCGGCGCCGAGTTCGTTGATGATGATCGTGAAGCGCTGCCGTTCGGGCAGGCGGTTGATGTCCCCCAGCAGGTCCTGGTCGACCGGGCTGTGGGTGTTGGTGACGGGCAGGTAGTACTCCCCTTCGCCTTCGTGACCGGAGGGGATCTTCTTCAGCGGGGGCGGCGGCGGCGTGCCTTCTACCCGCGGCGCCGTGGGGAGGCAGTCGACGTACTTCTCGCCGATCAGCCCCTGCGGGCGGATCGTGCAGCTCGCGTCCGTGCGGAAGTTCTGGAAGCCGGGGTTGGTGATGTCCAGCACCACGGCCGCCTTCGCCGTCGGGGTCGGCGTGACCGATTTGACGGTGCCCACTTTGACGGCGGCTACGTCGACGTTCTCGCCGGCGATGATGTTGGCGGCGTCGTCGAAGATCGCCCGCACGGCGTAGCCGCCGTTGGACCCCCCGGCAGACGTCGCCAGGAGCACGATCGCAATCAGCGCGGCGATGCCCGCTGCACCCGCCGCCCCGACGACCGCTCTCTTGCTCCCCGACCTCTCCTGCCTCACCCGCATCCTTCCTTGCCGTTACAGGAGGGCGACCCCGATCATGCTGCTGGGGTCGCCCATCCTGCGAACCTTCTAGCTCGAGCTTACGCCCTCGCGGGCATCAACTCCAACGTCGCTACTTGCGGGGGCAGGGCGCTTTGTAGCTCTTGGTCACCGTGACGGGGTGCGATTCTTCGCCGTTTTCGGCGAAGATGATGTCCGTCTTGATGTTGAAGCCGCTCTTCGGGCACTGACCCTTCTTCGGCACGCGGCCGTAGTAGATCGTTTCCTTGCCTTTCTTGTAAGCCGACCCGGCCTTGATCTTGATGCTCGAGACCGAGGCGAACGGGGCGCCCGGGACACTCGGTACCAGCGGCACCTTCGTGATGAGCTCGGGGCCGAAGCCGCCCGCGCCGTTCAGGCTCGTGTACTTGCCGGTGGAGAGAATTTCCAACGCCACCGGCGAGTGGCCGACCGTTAGGAACTCGAGCCCTCCGCCTGGGGCGTAGTACGAGTGCAGTTCCGAGTTCTCGACGACCGGTTCGTGGCCGAAGTTGACGAAACCCGTCACCGTGCCCACCGGGCCGGCATACGAACCCTTCGGGCAGCCTTTCGGTTCGGCGCCTTCCTGTTCGAGCGCGCTCGCCGCGCACGTCGGGAAGCCCGTGGTGTGCAGCTTGGTGCCCTTCGGCAGGTAGAAGTTGACGCCGATGATCGGCGGCGGCGCGCCCAGGTATTCGGTGCCTTTGATGCTGTATTCGGCTTCCACGGCCGCGCCGGCGCCGTAGATGTTGCCCGTCCCCTTGAACCCCGGGATCGGCACCGCCTTGGCTTTGAAGGTCACTTCCGGTGCCGCGGAGGCCAAGGCCGGCAGTGCGAGCAGGCCGAGGGCGAGGGCGGCAACCACTGTGGATGCTCTGCGCATCTATGTCTCTCCTCTGTTGATGACAGGTCCGCCTCGATCCGGGTAGCTCCGGAGCCTTGACGGTCCGGCGACATCGAGATCCCCACGGCCGGGGAACGTGGCGAGTTGTCGATGAACTCTAATCGGCCTACCCAGGCCGTTCAAGTTTGAACCGCCGGTTGCCGCCGCCGCTCGCCCGTGAGGCGCACGCCCGCAGCTCCGGGCTCGACGATCGTTGGACGCCCGCCGCCCGGCCCCGCGGGCGGCGGGTACCCGGTGCCCTCGCTCAGCTGCGCTCCACCGAGAGCTCCAGCTGCGAGCCGTCGTAGCTGACGCCCAGCGGCTCCAGCACCACCCGGCGGGGGCCCTCCTCGACGCGCCCCGCGAGCATCGCGTCGAGGCCGAGCCCGGCGGCCGCGGCGAGCACCGCGTCGGCCTGGCCGCGGGCGCAGTACACCGCGAAGCCGGCGCCCATGTTGAGCGTCGAATATGCCTCGGCTGCGTCCATGCCAGCCTCGGAGACAATGAACGCGAGCACCGGCGGGACATCGGGCAGGCCGGTGATGCGGTAGGTGAACGATGCGCTCGGGCGCATCAGCTTGAGCAGGCCGTGGCCGGTGACGTGGCTCAGGTATCTGACCCCGATCCGCTGTCGCAGCAGCTCTGCGACCAGCCCCACGTACATGACCGTCGGGTCCAGCAGCGCCTCGCCGAAGCTCCCGCCCGCGGGGAGCGGCGTCGCGAAGCCCTCGGGCAAGCGCTCGGCCAGCAGCCGCGCGAGCGAGGCCCCGTTGGCGTGCAGCCCGCTGGAGCGCACGAGCACGATCTCGTCGCCGGCGACTAGATCGGCGCCGAGGATCGGCGACACCCCCTCCGGCAGCGCGCCGACGGCCGCCCCGGCGAGCTCTATGTCCTGCTCGGAGAGCATCCCCGGGAGCGTCGGCGACTCCCCTCCTCCCCACACACAGCCCGCGTCCTCACAGCCGCGTCGCCAGCCCTCGAGCAGCGCCGTAGAGCGTCCCCGCTGCTCGTACCAGCGCGAGTCGCCGGTGGCGAAGTAGGCGTTCACGACGAGCGGCAGGGCGCCCACGCACACGAGGTCGTTGAGGATCGCCGCGACGGTGTCGTAGGCGACGTCGCCGAAGCGGTCGATCCCCTGCTGCTCGAGCACGGCCCGCGCGATCACGGACTTGGTGCCGAGCCCCTCGAGCACCAGCGCGAGCGAACGCCCGCCGAGCTCGAACACGAACGCGGGCTCGCCTCGGGAGGCGTCGAGGGCACGGCCGCCGCGTGCTCCCAGCAGCGAGGAGGTGGACAGCGCACCCAGCATCGCCAGGCGCTTGGCGGAGTCGAGCGCCTCGTAGTCGACGCCCGCGTCGCGATAGCTGGCGCCTCCCGCGCTCATCGGGGATGATCCTAAGCCCATTGCCGCCCGAGAGAGGAGTACACGATGGACTTCGAGCCGAGTGAGCGCTGCCGCGAGTTCGCCGAGCGCCTGCAGGTCTTCATGGAGGAGCAGGTCTACCCGGCCGAGCCCGTGTACGAGGAGCAGCGGCGGGACTCGGGTGACCCCCACCACCAGCCCGCCGTGATGGAGGAGCTGAAGGCCACCGCCCGCGACCAGGGCCTGTGGAACATGTTCCTGCCCGACTCCGAGCACGGCGCCGGGCTGTCCAACAGCGACTACGCCCCGCTCGCCGAGATCCTCGGCCGCTCGCGGATCGCCTCGGAGGCAACCAACTGCTCGGCCCCCGACACCGGCAACATGGAGGTGCTCCACCAGTTCGGCAACGAGGAGCAGAAAGCGGCCTGGCTGCTGCCCCTGCTGGACGGGGAGATCCGCTCGGCGTTCGCGATGACCGAGCCGGCGGTGGCGAGCTCCGACGCCACCAACATCGCCCTTCGGATCGACCGCGACGGCGACGAGTACGTGCTCAACGGGCGTAAGTGGTGGATCTCGGGCGCCTACCACCCCCACTGCCGGATCATGATCGTGATGGGCAAGACCAACCTCGAGGCTCCTGTCCACAAGCAGCAGAGCCAGATCCTGGTCCCGCTCGACACGCCGGGCGTGACGGTCATCCGAAATCTGTCGGTGTTCGGGTACGACGACCACGAGGGCCACGCCGAAATCGACTTCGACGACGTGCGCGTGCCGGCCTCGAACCTGATCGCCGGCGAGGGCGACGGCTTCATGATCGCCCAGGCCCGTCTCGGTCCGGGGCGCATCCACCACTGCATGCGCGCGATCGGAGCGGCCGAGCGCGCGCTCGAGGCGATGTGCGAGCGGGCGGTGTCGCGCGTGACCTTCGGTCAGCCGCTGGCCATGCGCGCCAACATCCAGGACTGGATCGCCGAGTCGCGCGTGGAAATCGAGATGGCCCGCCTGCTCACGCTGAAGGCGGCGTGGCTGATGGACACCGTCGGAAACCGCCAGGCGCGGACCGAGATCGCGGCGATCAAGGTGGCCGCGCCGAACGTGGCGCTGCGCGTTCTGGATCGTGCCATCCAGGTGCACGGCGCGGGCGGGGTGTCCGACGACTTCACGCTGGCGAGCGCTTACGCGCACCTGCGCACGCTGCGCCTGGCCGACGGCCCCGACGAGGTCCACAAGCTGTCGATCGCGCGTCGTGAGCTGGCGCCGTACGTGTCCCGGGAGGAGCCCGCGGCGGCCCCCGCCTAGCGGTGAGCGCCCTGCACTACCGCGAGCGCGTCCCCGACGGCGAGCCCGAGGGGCTGCTCGTGCTCCACCACGGCCGCGGATCGGACGAGCTCGACCTCCTCGGGCTGGCGGACGTGCTCGACCCGCGGCGGAGACTGTACGTCGTCACTCCCCGCGCGCCGCTGCAGCCGCCGGGCTCACCGGGCCACCACTGGTACCTGGTGCCGAGCGTCGGCTATCCGGACCCCGCCACCTTCGACGCCGCCTACGTGGCGCTGGCCGAGCTCCACGACGAGCTGTGGCAGCGCACCGGGCTCGGCCCCGAGCGCACCGTGCTGGGGGGCTTCTCCATGGGGGCGGTGATGAGCTACGCGCTGGGCCTCGGCGCAGACCGGCCGGAGCCCGCGGGCGTGCTCGCCTTCTCGGGCTTCATCCCCACGGTCGAGGGCTGGCAGCCGGCGCTCGCGCAGCGGCGGGGCATGCCGGTGTTCATCTCCCATGGCACCCGCGACCCCGTCATCTCGATCGAGTTCGCCCGCGAAGCCGAGCGGCGGCTGCAGGAGGCCGGGCTGGCGGTCTCCTACCACGAGTTCGAGAGCGCCCACCACATCGACCCGCGCCACCTGCCGCTCGCGGCCGAGTGGCTCGCGCGCAGCATCGCCGCCGCGGGCGCGCGCGAAAGCGCATAACGCCGGCGCACGCAAAAGCGCATAAGGTTGTCGGGGAGCAGAGGACCAGGGAGCAGGCCGAGCATGTTGCAAGCGGGAAGCGGGACCAGCGGGCGCCCGCCGGCGAGGGACCTCGAGGTGATCATCATCGGCGCCGGATTCGGCGGGGTCGGAGCCGCGATCGAGCTGCGCCGCCACGGGATCCGCTCGGTCAGGATCCTCGAGAAGGCGAGCGACCTCGGGGGCACCTGGTACTACAACAGCTACCCGGGCGCAGCCTGCGACGTCCCCAGCCACCTGTACTCGTTCTCCTTCGCCCAGCGCAAGGACTGGACGCGGCTGTGCTCCCTGCAGGCGGAGATCCACTCATACCTGCACGACGTCGCCCGCGACCACGGCATCGAGCCGCTGATCCGCATGAACACCGCCGTCACGGGGTGCTCGTGGGACCAGCACCGCTGCCGCTGGACGGTCCGCGACAGCGAGGGCAACACCTACGAGGCCGACGCGATCGTGATCGCCACCGGCCAGCTCGACCAGCCCTCGATCCCGGACCTCCCGGGCGCGGGGGACTTCGCGGGGCACGTCTTCCACTCGGCCGAATGGGACCACGGCTACGCCCTCGAGGGCAAGCGCGTGGCGGTCGTGGGCAACGGTGCCAGCGCGGTCCAGTTCGTCCCCGAGATCGCCCCGCACGTGGGCCGCATGAGCATCTTCCAGCGCACCGGCAACTGGTTCCTTCCGCGCAAGAACCGCGTCTACCCGAAGTGGGGGAAGGCGGCCTTCGAACGTGTCCCCGGCCTGCAGGCATGGCGGCGGATCTTCCTCTTCTACTACACCGAGTCGCTGACGCTGTGCATCCGCAACCCGCGCACGTTCGGGCGCCTGATGGCGCTGCGCTCGACGGGCTTCATGCGCTCGCAGCTGAAGGACGGCGAGGTGCGGCGCAGGGCGTGGCCGGACTACACCTTCGGGTGCAAGCGCATCCTCTTCAGCTCCGACTTCCTGCCGGCGCTGCAGCGTCCGAACGTCGAGCTCGTCACGGAGGCGATCGAGCGCGTCGAGCCCGAGGGCCTGAGGACGCGCGACGGGCGGCTGCACGAGTTCGACTGCCTGATCTGGGCGACGGGCTTCAAGACCAACGACTTCATGTTCCCGATGGAGATCACCGGCACCGGCGGGGTCAACCTGAGGGACGCGTGGGCCGAGGGCCCACACGCGCACCTGGGCATGACCGTGCCGGGCTTCCCGAGCATGTTCCTCATGTACGGGCCCAACACGAACACCTCGGGCGGCTCGATCATCGTGTACCTCGAGGCGCAGGCGCGCTACCTGCGCCAGGCGCTGCAGCGCGTGCGCATGCGCGGCGCCGGGGCGATCGACGTGCGTCCCGAGATCGAGGCCGCGAGCGATCGGTCCGTGCAGGAGCGTTTTGCGGGCACCGCGTGGCTGGACTGCCAGAGCTGGTACCGCGACGACCACGGGCGGATCGTCGCCAACTGGCCGGGCTACATGCGCGACTACCTGCAGATGACGGAGTCGCTCGACGAGGCCGAGTTCACGTTCGCCCCGTTGCCGGAACGCGTGGCGGCCTGAAGCCGGGCGGATCGGCGTGTACGACTACGTGATCGTGGGGGCGGGGTCGGCGGGCTGCGTGCTCGCCAACCGCCTGTCCGAGGACCCTTCCGTACGCGTGCTGCTGATCGAGGCTGGCGGCCGTGACCGCTCGCTGAAAATCAAGATCCCGGCGGCCTTCCCCGAACAGTTCCACACCAAGCTCGACTGGGACTTCGCCACCGACCCCGAGCCGCACGTGGACGGGCGCGAGCTGTACATCCCGCGCGGCAAGGCGCTCGGCGGCTCGAGTTCGATGAACGCGATGCTGTACGTGCGGGGCCGGCCGCTCGACTACGACGGCTGGGAGGCCCAGGGGGCGCCCGGCTGGGGATACGGCGACGTGCTCCCCTACTTCATCAGGGCCGAGGACAACGTCCGCGGACCCTCGGAGTTCCACGGCGCGGGCGGCCCCCTGCGCGTCAGCGAGCAGCGTTCGCCCCGCCCGATCGACGGGCGCCTGATCGCTGCCACGGAGGCCATCGGGATCCGGCGCATCCCGGACTACAACGGCCCGGAGCAGGACGGGGTGTCGATGTTCCAGGTGACCCAGAAGGACGGGCGGCGCTTCAGCTCCGCCGACGCCTACCTGCGGCCGGCTATGTCCCGCCCCAACCTCGACGTGCGCACGCGCGCCACGGTGCAGGGTGTCGCACTCGAGAACGGACGCGCGGCCGGGGTCCAGATCGCGACCCGCAGGGGTGGCACGGAGCTGGTCCGGGCCGAGAGGGAGATCGTGCTGAGCGCCGGCGCGATCGGTTCCCCGCAACTGCTGCTGCTGTCGGGGATCGGCGCGCCCGACGAGCTGCGGGCCGCCGGCGTGGAGCCGCGCCATGAGCTGCCCGGCGTCGGGCGCAACCTCCAGGACCACCCGTTCGTGACGATGATGTGGGAGGTCTCCGACCAGAACACGCTGTACGGCGCCGAAAAGCCCCGCGCGCTGGCGGAGTGGATGCTGCGGCGCAGCGGCAAGCTCAGCTCCACGGTCGCGGAGGTGGTCGCGTTCACTCGCACCCGCGGGGGACTCCCGGCGGCCGACATCCAGTTCCACATGGGCGCCGCCTACTTCGAAGACCACGGCGCGGAGACATACGACGGCCACTGCACGGTGATCGCACCGGTGCTCGTGTCCCCGAAGGCCCGCGGGCAGGTGTGGCTGCGCTCGGCCGATCCCACCGCCAAGCCCCGCATCATCACCAACACCCTGTCCGAGCCCGACGACCTCGAATCGATGATCGCGGGCATGGAGCTGGCACGCGAGATCGCCGGTCAGGAGTCTCTGCGCGAGGTGATCCTCAAGGAGCTCAAGCCCGGCCCCGAGGCGCAGGGCCGCGAGGCGCTGGAAGCCGACCTGCGCCGGCGCCTGATGCTGATCTACCACCCCGTCGGCACGGCCCGCATGAGCGAGACTCACGAGCAGGCGGTCGTCGACTCGCAGCTGCGCGTGCACGGCCTCGAGGGCCTGCGCGTGGTGGACGCCTCGATCATGCCCACGCTCGTGGGCGGCAACACGAACGCGCCGACGATCATGATCGCCGAGCGGGCCGCGGACCTGATCCGCGGCCGCGGGTGACCCGGGGGCGCGCATGATCCTGGGGTCACGCATGATCCTGGGGCCACGCGTGACCCGTGGCCCACGCCCGACCCGGCGGCCGCTCGTGACCCGGGGCCGCCCGTGAGCATCGCGATCAACTATCACCGCACCGGCTCGGGACCGCCGCTGGTGCTGCTCCACGGCGTCGGGCACCACTGGCAGGCGTGGGAGCCCGTGATCGAGCTGCTCGCCGGCGAGTTCGACGTGATCGCGTGCGACACGCCCGGATTCGGGCGCTCGGCGCCGCTGCCCGCCGGGGTGACACCCTCGATCCTCGCCTACGTTGATGCGTTCGAGTGGTTCTTCGCCGAGCTCGGCCTGGAGCGGCCACACGTCGCCGGCAGCTCGATGGGCGGAGGACTGGCGCTCGAGCTGGCCCGGGACCGGGCCGCGAGCTCCGCCACCGCGTTCTCGCCGATCGGCTTCTGGACCGGCCCCGAGCGCCGCTACTGTCAGCTGTCGCTCGCGCTCGTGGGGATGATCCCGGCGCCGCTGCGTGCGCCGATGCGGAAACTCGTCCGCAGCCCGCTGGGCCGGCAGATGCTGTTCTCCCAGACGTTCGGATACCCGCGGCGGCTGCCCGCGGCCGAGGCGGTCGCAACGCTCGACGACCTGTGGGCGGCACCTGCCCTGCAGGCGACGCTGCGGTCCTTCGAGGACTACCAGTTCGGCTCCCCGCAGCAGCTGCGCAGCACCCCCGTGACGATCGCCTGGGGGAACCGCGACTGGCTGCTGCCCTATCAGCTGCAGGCGCCACGCGCCCGCGCGGTGCTGCCGTGGGCCGAACACGTGACCCTCGGCGCCGGACACATCCCGTTCTACGACGACCCCGCCGCCTCGGCCGAAGTCATCCGTCGCTGCGCCGCCCGGGTCCCCGTCGCCGTCCCCGCCGGATGACATGAGACTGATGGGACCCGGCGACCAGGCGATGATCGCCCAGGCGGTTGCACGGGCGCGCGCCGCCGGCGTGCCCGAGGAGACAATCCGGCACGTGATCGACCGGGAGGGCGCAGCTCGCGGGGGCGCGGTCGTACCCGCGGTGGTCGTCGGGCGGCTTCGTGCTCTCGCGAGCCAGTTCGAAAGCCGCCAGCAGCCCTAGGCGGTAGCTGAGGGACTCCCTGGCAGTGTGACCCGCCCCGGCCGCCTGAGAGGCTCCCCGGCCGCCTGACCAGCTCCCAGCAACCCGCCGGCGCTCACAGGCGCTTCGTCAGCAGCACAAGATCGACCCACTGGCCGAACTTCTGGGCGATCTCCGTCATCCGGGCGGACTCGACGAAGCCCAGCTCTTCGTGGAAGGCGATCGAGGCCACGTTGGCGGCGTCGACGCCGGCCACCATCACGTGCCGGCCGTCCTCGCGGGCGATGTCGAGCAGGCGCGTGATCAGCGCGCGACCGATCCCCCGGCGCCGCGCGCCGTCGGCCACGAGGATCGTGTGCTCGACGGTGGTCCGGTAGCCGGCGTGGTGGCGGAACTCGCCGTAGGTGGCGTACGCCAGCACGGTGTCCCCCTCGCGGGCCACGAGAACGGGAAAGCCGTTCTCGCGCCGGTGCGTGAGCCAGTCGCGGTGCTCCTCGAGTGTCAGCGGAGCGTCGCTGAAGATCGCTGTGGACGTCGCAATCACGTCGTTGACGATCTCGAGCATCCCCGGGAGGTCGCGTTCGTGGGCGTCCTCGATGCGCACCGCGGTACCGGTTGCCGCGCTCCTCTAGGAGGCGTCGTCGGCGAGCACGCGGCCCACGCTGTCGGCCACGCAGGCCGGCTTCTCGCCGCCCTCGACTTCGACCGTGAAGCGGGTCACGACCTGGTGCCAGCCGCCACCCACCTCGTCGACCTCGACGATCTGGGCGTAGCAGCGCAGGCGCGAGCCGACGGGCACCGGGGCGGGGAAGCGCACCTTGTTCCAGCCGTAGTTGACGCCCAGCTTGAAGCCGCTGAAGGTGGTCAGGTCGCGGCGCAGGCCGTCGATCAGCGAGAGCGTGAGGTTGCCGTGCGCCACCGTGGTCCCGAACGGGCTTTCGCGCGCCGCCCGCTCGACGTCGACGTGGATCCACTGGTCGTCGCCGCTCAGCTCGGCGAATGTGTTGACCATCTCCTGGGTTACCTCGCGCCAGCCGCTCGGCCCCACGATCTCGTCCTTGAGCGCGTTGAGACCGTCGATGCCGTTCGCCTCAGCGGTGGGTTTGCTGGCCGTCAGTGCCATCTGTGGCTCCTTTCGCCGGGAGGGACGTTTCCGCCGGGGACGGGATGCTAGTTGCTGTGCTGCTCGGGGGAGCGGGCGCGCACGACCAGCGCGAGCGCCAGCACCCCCATGATCATCGCGGCGCGTCCGAGCCGGCCGCGCGCGGCCGGCGTTCCGAGCACGCAGTCGCGGGATCCGGCCGAGAACGCCGAGTACGCCGATCCCGCCGAGAACAGCGACCCGATCGAGCCCGCCGAGGAGATCGAGAACGCGGAGCATGCCGACCCGATCGAGCCGATCGAGAGCACCGACCCGACCGACGCGATCGACAGCACCGACCCGTCGCTGGCGATGGAGAGGAACGAGTCGCGCGAGGAGAGCGTCACGGGCACGGCCGGGACCGAGGCTAGCCGAACCGCGTGAGCGGGGCCGCGTGGGTTGGCCGGACCAAGCAAGCGGCCACCCATCTCCGCCCGAGCCCCCGGCAGGGGTAACGTTGCGGTCAGATCCGGCGAGGCGTCGGGCAGGGCCGCGCCCCTGCAGCGCCCCGCGGCATGACCGGGGGACCCGTGCAGCAAACCAGCACAGCCGAGCTCGCCACCGCCGCGGAGGTGCGCGTCAAGCTGCTCGGCGGTTTCACCGCAACGAGGGACGGAGCACCGCTCGACGAAGCGCGCTGGCGGCTTCGCAAGGGGCGCGACCTGGTCAAGATGCTCGCGCTCGCACCGGGTCACCGGCTGCACCGCGAGCAGCTGATGGACGCCCTGTGGCCGGAGCTGGATCCGGCGGCGGCGGCGAACAACCTCAACCAGGTCGTGCACGCGGCGCGACGCGTGCTGGGCGCGGACGCGATCGAGGTGCGCGAGGAGCTGCTGAGGCTGGGGGCGGACGTCGACGTGGACGAGTTCGAGCAGGCCGCCGCCCATGCCCGCGCGACGGGCTCGGCCACCGCCTACCGGGCCGCGCTGGCGCTGTACGGCGGCGAGCTGCTCCCTGAGAACCGCTACGAGGACTGGGCACGGGAGCGACGGGAGCAGCTCGAGGACCTGCGCATGGAGCTCGAAGAGGAGCTCGGGCGGCTGGCCTCGGGCCGCGCCACCATCGGGGTCATTCCCACCCGCGCGAGCTCGTTCATCGGACGCGAGCACGAGCTCGCAGAGCTGACGGCGCTGCTGCGCTCCTCGCGTCTGCTCACCCTCGCCGGGGCCGGCGGCGCCGGCAAGACGAGGCTCGCGCTGGAGCTCGCCCGGCGCAGCGAGGACGGGTACGGCGACGGCGCCGCGCTGGTCGAGCTGGCGGGCGTGCGCGAGGGGGGCCTCGTCGTGAACGCGGCCGCCGTGGCCCTCGAGGTGGCCTCGCTGCCCGGTCGCTCGCCGCTTGAGGGGATCGTGGACTACCTCTCGTCGCGCAGCGCGCTGCTCGTGCTCGACAACTGCGAGCACCTGCTGGCCGCCAGCGCGGCGCTGTGCGACGAGCTCCTGCGCGCAGCCCCGGGACTCACGATCCTGGCCACAACGCGCGAGCCGCTGCGGGTCGACGGCGAGGTCGTGTTCCGCGTGCCCTCGCTCGGGATCCCGGACCCCGAGGGCGGCGACACCGCGGACCAGCTGATGCGATACGAGTCGGTCCGCCTGCTCGCCGACCGGGCGGCCGCGGCGGTCCCCGGATTCGCCGTGGACGCCGACAACGGCCGCGACGTGGCACGCATCTGCTTCCGCCTCGACGGCATGCCGCTCGCACTCGAGCTGGCCGCGGCGCGCCTCGGGGGACTGGGCACGAGCGCGCTCGCAGAGCGCCTCGACGATCGCTTCCGGCTGCTGCGAACCGACTCGCGCCCGGCGCCCACCCGCCAGCAGACGCTGCTCGCCACGCTGCAGTGGAGTCACGACCTGCTGAATACGCCCGAGCAGGTGCTGCTGCGCCGCCTGTCGCTGTTCGCGGGCGGCTTCGACCTGGCCGCGGCCGAGGTCGTGTGCGTCGACGCGCAGATGCCCGTGGAGACGATCGCGGACGTGTTGGCACGGCTCGTGGAGAAGTCCCTCGTCGACGCCGACGGCACACTGCGCACACCCCGCTACCAGCTCCAGGAGAGCGTGCGCCTCTATGCCGGGGAACGCCTCGCCGAGGCTGGCGAGCGGGCCCGCTTCGCGCGGTGCCATGCGCGCTGGGCGCTGGCGCTGGTCGAACAGGAGCGCGGCGGCGTCCGCCTCGATCGTGAGACGGCGAACCTGCGGGCCGCGCACCACTCGCTCCCGCCCGAGGAGCGACTGCGCTACTGCTCGGCGCTGCTTCCGCTGTGGCTGCGACGGATCGATCTCGAGGGTGCCCACAAGCGCTGCACGGAAGCGCTGCAGGCAGCCCCGGAGGCCACCCGGGAGCGTGCCCGCACGCTGCTCGCGATCGCCGCGATCGACTACCGCGCCGGCATGCTCGCCTGCGGCGAAGCGCACGTTCAAGAGGCCGACGAGATCGCACGGGAGCTGGCGGCGACCGAGCTGCGGTGGCAGACGCTGCAGCGATTCGGCGAATTCGCGGTCGCGCGCGACGAGCCGGCGAACGCCGAGAAGCGCTTCGAGCAGGCCCGCCGCCTGGCGGCGCGCGAGGGCCTGGCGCCCGAGCAGGCGGCGTCGGTGTACTCACTCGGGGTGGCGCGCCGCTTCGCGGGCGACCTCGAGGGATCCGAACAGCTGATCAGCTCGGGCGCGGCAGCGCTGCGCCTGCTGGAGGGCGAGCAGCGCTCGATCCTGTCACCTCTGAACATCTCCGAGACGCGCCCCGGCAACCTCGCGCCGCCGGCGACCTCCTGGGTCGTGTTCGAGGAGACGTTGCAGCCGTTCGTGGAGATCCCGCTGGAGCTCACGGTTCCCTACGCGCAGACCAACCAGGCCGCGGTCGCGCGCCTGCGTGGCGAGCCCCAGCAGGCCCAGCGCCTGCTCGACGAGGCGGACGGCCTGTTCGAGCGCGCCGGCGACCCGCGGGGCCGCGCCGGGGTGCTGGTCGGCCGCGCCTACCTGGCGCTCACCACCGGAGACCCACGGCACGCACAGGACCTCCTCGAGCTGGCCCTGGAGATACGCGACGAGCTGGGCGACCGGCGCGGCGCCGGGCTGGCGATGGTGGGGCTGGGACTGGTCGGGATCGAACGCGGCGACCACGAGACCGCCGAACGGCACCTCGGGCGTGCCCGCGAGCTGTTCCGGCGCGCGGGCGACAGATGGGGGCTCGTCAGCTCGCTGTGGCGTACGGCCGAGCTTGCGATCGCTCGCGGGCACCTCGACGACGCGAGCGACGCGCTCGCGGCGGCGCGAACCGCGGTCGCGCCGACAGAACGGAAGAACTGGATCCACGCCACGATCGGGATGCAGGCCGAAGTGGCGGCGCTGCGCGGCGAGCGGGAGCACGCCCGGGCCATGTTCGAACAGGTCCGCGAGGCCTACCTCGCGGCCGGCGACGCCGCCGCTGCCGCCGCGGTCGACCGGCGCGCGCAAACGACCGCCAAGAAACCGCAAAGCCGGCGCAAAGGGTCGGCGCGTACCAATGCGCGTGCCACGACCACGAACCAACGGAGGCACCGATGAGCGCGACCATCACACCCACCCTCGGAGAGGCGACACTGCAGGAGCTGCGCGAAGCGATACGGGGCGAGGTCCTGCGCCCCGGCGAGGACGGGTACCTCGAGGCCGCGCGCGTGTGGAACGGCATGTTCGACGAGCGCCGCCCGGCGGTGGTCGTGCGCTGCAGCGGCACCGCCGACGTGATCGCCGCGCTCGGCTTCGCCCGCAGCAACGACCTCGCTGTCGCGGTCCGCGGCGGCGGACACAGCATCGCCGGCTTCTCCACCTGCGACGACGGCCTCGTGATCGACCTCTCGCCGATGCGGGAGGTGCGCGTGGACACCGGCGCCCGCACGGCGGATGTGGGCGCCGGAGCGACGTGGGGGGACGTTGACCACGAGACCCAGGCCCACGGGCTGGCCACGACCGGGGGGCTCGTGTCGAGCACCGGCGTGGGGGGCTTCACGCTCGGCGGCGGGATCGGCTGGCTGATGCGCAAGCACGGGCTGGCGTGCGACAACCTGCGCGCGGCCGACGTGGTGACGGCCGACGGGCGCCTGCTGCGGATCAGCGAGGAGGACAACCCGGACCTGCTGTGGGGCCTGCGCGGCGGCGGCGGCAACTTCGGCGTCGTGACCCGCTTCCAGCTCGACCTGCACCCCGTGGGACCCGAGGTTTACGCGGGGCCGATCTTCTTCGCGGCCGAGCACGACACCGAGCTGATGCGGCTGTTCCGCGACTGGGCCCCCGACACCCCGGACGACATCACCTCCGCGCTCAACCTGACGACGGCTCCGCCGCTGCCGGTGATCCCGGAGAGCTGGCACGGCCAGAAGGTGATCGCCCTCATCGCCGTGTCCGCCGGCCCGCCGGAGGAGGCGGCCGAGCACGTGCGCGCGTTCCGTGAGGCGGCCGAGCCGGTCGCCGACCTGCTGGGGCCGATTCCCTACATCGGGATGCAGACGCTGCTCGACCCGCTGTGGCCGAAGGGCATCAGCGCGTACTTCAAGTCGACCAACCTCATCGGCCTCGACGACGAGCTGATCGAGCGGCTGCACGAGCTGCACATGCAGGCCCCAGGGCCACAGTGCGAGATGCACGTGCACCAGATGGGGGGCGCGGTGGCGCGGATCGGCGAGTCCGCAACGGCCTTCTCCGAGCGGACCATGCCGTTCGTGCTGAACGCCGTCACCGGCTGGCACGAGGCGGGACAGGCAGCGGTCCACCAGCAATGGGCGAGGGACGTCATCGAGGCGGCGAAGGACGCCTCCACCGGGCGCGCGTACGTCAACTTCCTTGGTGACACCGGCACGGCCCGAACCTCCTACGGACCCGAGACATACGACCGCCTGGTGTCGCTGAAGCGCAAGTATGACCCCACCAACGTGCTGCGCCTGAACCAGAACATCGACCCCGACGCTGCCGGTGCCTGACAGCGCACCGCGCGCGCACGCGCACGCCGGCGGGAGCCCGGCCGGGCCTCCGCCGGCGCTGCCGGTGGTGTTCGTATTCGACGAGGACGCCGGATCGCTGGAGGTCCTGATCGCGGACCTCTCGCGGCGCTTCGGAAACGACTTCGCGGTGCTGGGCGAGTCCTCCGGCGACGCCGCCCTGGCCGTGCTGCGCGAGCTCGCCGCGAGCTGCTCGCCGGTGGCGCTGCTGCTGTTCGACGGGCGCGACGGGGTGCTGCTCGCCCGCGCCCACGAGCTGCACCCCGAAGCCCGTCGGGTGCTGCTCGTGGATCGCGACTACACCTCCCACAGCCCGGCGGTGCGCGCGATGACGCTCGGCGAAGCCGACTTCCACATCACGCGGCCCTGGGCCGACGACGAGATGATGTACCGGGCGATGAGCGAGTACCTGTCGTCGTGGACACGCGAGCACGAGCCGAGCTTCGAGCTGTTCCGGATCGTCGCCCCCTCCGCCGACAGTCGCGTGCCGGAGATCCGCGACGTGATGACGCGGCTGCACCTGCCATACGGCTTCTACCCGCTCGAGAGCGAGGACGGGCGACGGCTGCTCGACGAAGCCGGGCTGGAGCGCGACGCGGTGCCGATGGTGCTCGGCCACGACGGCCACGTGATGGTCGACCCGAGCATGGCCGAGCTGGCGACGGCGTTCGGGGTGAGCATCAAGAACGAAGTCGAGTCGTGCGACCTCGCGATCGTGGGGGCGGGCCCCGCCGGGCTGACGGCGGCCGTGTACGCCGCCTCGGAGGGCGTGGAGACGGTGGTGCTCGAGCAGTCGGTGTCCGGAGGACAGGCGGGCACGAGTCCCCTGATCCGCAACTACCCGGGCTTTCCCCACGGCGTCGAGGGAGGCCTGCTGATGGAGCGCACGTGCGAGCAGGCGTGGCTGATGGGAGCGAAGATCGTGTTCGCCCAGCAGGTGACCGGGCTCGAGGAGGGGTCGGGCCGCCACGTCGTGCGGCTCGCCGACGGCAGCCGCCTGCGCGCCCGCAGCGTGATCGTCGCCACCGGGATGCAGTGGAGGCGCCTAGGGGTGCCCCGCCTGGAGGAGCTGATCGGCGCGGGCGTGTACTACGGCGCGGCCGCGGGCGAGACGCGCGCGATGCAGGACCAGGACGTGTTCGTGGTCGGTGCGGGCAACTCCGCCGGCCAGGCCTGCCTGCACCTCGCCGGGCACGCCCGCCGGGTGACGCTGCTCGCGCGCGGGGAGGACCTCGGGCGCTCGATGTCCAGATACCTGATCGACGGCCTGCGGGCCGCGCCCAACGTCGAGATCCGCCGGCGCACGGAGGTGATCGACGGCGGCGGCGCCGAGGTGCTCGAAGAGCTCACCCTGCGCGACCGCGCCCGCGGCGCAACCGAGGCTGTGGCCGCCGGCGGGCTGTTCATCATGATCGGCGGTGAGCCCCACTCGCAATGGCTTCCCCGGAGCATCGCGCGTGACGCCAAGGGCTACGTCCTCACGGGATCGGAGCTGCAGTCCGAGCAGCCGCATGAGTGGCGCCTGGGACGCGAACCGCTGACGCTCGAGACGAGCCTGCCCGGAGTGTTCGCCGCCGGCGATGTGCGGCGGGGTGCAATGGGGCGGGTCGCCGCGGCCGTCGGCGAAGGCGCCACGGTGGTGCGGCTCGTGCACGAGCATCTGCAACGCGGGCAGGAGACCTCACGGCCGCCTGGCGGACGGGATGCCCTCCCGGCGGTCCGCAGGCGCAAGCGCGCCAGGGCCGGGCGACGCCCCCGTCGCCGGACTGCGCCGACGAGGTGAGGACGCGCCGCGCTTCACCGGCGGGGTGCCGGATCCTGGGAAGATAGGGCAGGTGAACGCACCCAACCAGCCGCGGCCGCCGGAACGTCCACCGGTGCCTCCCTCGCCGGGGGCTCCACCCACTGAAGTCCTCGGCTCCGAAGAGTCTCCCCGGGGGCCGTGGTGGCAGCAGGGATGGGGACTCGCCCTGATCGCGCTCGTCGCCCTGCTGATCGGGCTCGGGGGCGGCGTGGCGATCGGGAAATCGAGCAACAACACCACCACGACCACCGCCGGCGGGCCAGCCTCGCCCGTCACCCACACCGTCACGAACACCGCGCAGCACACCCAGACGGTCGTCTCCACCCACACTGTCACGGTCACCAAAGAAGCCGAAGGCGGGGAAGGCTCGGGGGAAACGCAGAGCTTCCACGGGAGCGGCAGCAAGAACCTCGGCACGATCAAGGTCTCGAGCGCCTCGGCGCTGCACTGGACCAGCGAAGGGGAAAGCTTCGCGATCACCAGCTCGCGCGGAGAACTGCTGAGCTCGGAAGGACACAAGGGCACGGCCTCGCTCGCGCCCGGCACCTACGCCGACTTCGAAGTCCAGGCCGACAGCGGTTGGACGCTGACGATCACCCCGGGCGGCTGACGCCGAACTCCTGACACGCTGGCGGGGGATGGTCCCGCTCGCCACCGACTGGTCCACGGTCTCCGCGATGGTCACGGGCGTCGGCACGCTGGTGCTCGTCATCGGCGAGCACGAGGCGCACGAACGCGCCGCGCGGTCAGGCCCCTCCCTCGATCACGTTGTAGACGCGTGACACGCCGGGCTCGTTCAGCTCTACCCCGAGGTCGCTGAGGATCGGCACGAGGGTCGCGCCGAACGCGTCGAAGGCCTCCTGGGACTCCCACACGTCGAACACCTGTATCTCGCCGTTGCTTTCGAGCGCGAAGTGGTAGGTGCGCCCTCCGGGGCACCCGCGCCAGCCGCCTCCAGCTGGCTGATCGCCTGCATGTACTTCTCCGGCGTGAAGCCCTGGTGGACGAAGTAGGACCCGAGTGCCATCGGCCCAATCCCCTTTCCGCGCCTGGACGCGCGTTCGAGCTTGTCGGTGGGAACGGCACGCTAACCGCTCCCGTGCCGCGCCGGGCCGCAAACCCCCCGCCTGCCGCTACAGCTGCAGCGACTTGAGCACGAGGAACTCCTCGATGCCGTACGGGCCGAGCTCGCGGCCGTTGCCGGACTGCTTGTAGCCGCCGAACGGCGCCAGCGGGTTGAAGGCGGCCCCGTTGATCTCGACCTGACCCGTGCGCAGGCGGCGGGCGACCGCCTTGGCGCGCTCCTCGGAGGCCGAGTACACGCCGCCGGCGAGCCCGTAGTCGCTGTCGTTGGCGATCCTGACGGCTTCGTCCTCGTCGTCGTAGGGCATGATCGCCAGCACCGGGCCGAAGATCTCCTCGCGGGCGATGGTCATCTCCGGGGTGACCTCGCTGAACACGGTCGGCGCCACGAAGTAGCCGCGGTCCAGGCCCTCGGGCGGCTCCTCGCCGCCCGCCACCAGCTTCGCGCCCTCCTCCACGCCGCGGCGGATGTAGCCGCAGACGCGCTCGCGCTGGACGTCGGACACCAGCGGGCCGAGCTGGGTGGATTCCTCGAACGGCTCGCCCACGACCGTCTGTGAGGCGGCAGCCGCGGCGATCCGCTCGACGTGGTCGAGCTTCTCGCGGGGGACGAGCATCCGCGTCAGGGCCGAGCAGGTCTGGCCCGAGTTGAAGTAGCACTTCTCGATCCCGTTGACGACCGCCTTCTCGAGGTCGGCGTCGTCGAGGATGATGTTCGGCGACTTCCCCCCGAGCTCCACGGCGACCTTCTTGATGGTGGCGGCGGCGAGCTCGCTGACCCGCCTCCCGGCGCGGGTGGACCCGGTGAAGGACACCATGTCGATCCCCGGATGGGAGGCGATCGCCTCTCCCACGACCGGGCCGTACCCGGTGACCAGGTTCAGCACCCCGGCGGGCACTCCCACCTCGTCGAAGATCTCGGCCAGGACGAAGGCCGTCAGCGGCGTGACCTCGCTCGGCTTTAGAACCACGGTGCAGCCGGCCACCATCGCGGGAGCCACCTTGGCGGCGACCTGGTGCAGCGGGTAGTTCCACGGCGTGATCGCCCCGACCACCCCGACCGGCTCGCGCACGACCAGCGAGTTGCCGATCTGCTGCTCCCACGGGATGTGCTCGGCGACGTGCTGCATCGAGCCGAAATCCATGATCGGCAGGCCGGCCTGGACCATCATCGCCAGGGCGATCGGCGACCCCAGTTCCTGCGCGATCAGGCCCGCGATCTCCTCCTGGCGCTCCTGCAGCTTGGCCGACACGGCCGCCGTCAGCGCGACCCGCTCCTCGAGCGGCGCGCTGCTCCAGGCGTCGAAGGCCGCCCGGGCGGCTGCGACGGCGCTGTCGACGTCGGCAGGCGTCCCCTCGGGGACCCGGCCCATGACCTCCTCGGTGGTCGCGTTGACGACGTCGATGGTGTCCTGCGACGACGGTTGGACCCAGTCACCGCCGATGTAGAAGCGGTCCCGCTCGATGAGCGTCGGGGTGGTGGTCATGCGGTCACCTCCTGTCGGGCCGGGGCGGGAGAGGTGCTCGCCGCGCCGACGATGTTCTCGGCGGTTCGCGAGGCGAGCGCCATGATCGTGATCATCGGGTTCGTTCCCGAGGGCGTCGGGAACGCCGAGGCGTCTCCGATCCACACGCCGGGCGTGTCGTGCAGCTCGCCGTTGGGCTTGGCGACGCTCGTCTGCGGGTCGCGGCCCATGCGGCACGAGCCCATCTGGTGGGCGGCGAAGACCCGCAGGCCCCCGGCACGGGCCGGGATCCGCTGCACGCGGGCGATGAAGCCGTCGAGGTCGTCGCCGACCCTCCATTCGGGTGCCCCCTGGGCGAGCAGCCACACCCGCCGTGCACCCGCCGCTACGTGCGCGCGGACCTGGACTTCGAGGGCGTGGGCCGTGTTGCGCAGGTCGACCGGATCGGTCAGCTCGTACCAGGGCACCGCCATCCCCTGCTCGTCGAGGGTCACCCGGCCGTGTCCCCGGTCGCGCACGAGGCCGATGAAGGTGGCGGCGTCGCGGAAGTCCGACAGCGCCGCCTTGTGCTGCGCTCCCCCGGCCCACGACAACGCCGAGGCACCGAGGCCGGTCGTGTACTGGACGCCCTCGATCAGGAACCCGTAGCCGTCGCCGGTGTCCGCGAACTCGTTGATGAGCCCGGCGTGGGGCGGGCCCCACCAGGACTGCATGTCCTCCCCGTAGTCCCCGAGCGTGGCCGTGCACGGGTGCAGGCGCAGGTACTCGCCGGCGGCCGGCCCGCCGATGCCCGACCGCAGCAGCACGCCCGGCGACTCCAGCGAGCCCCCGGCCACGACCACCCGGGGCGCACGGACCGTCACGCGCGCCGTGGCACCGGTGCCGGCGGGGTCGCTCCACTGCGCCTCCACGCCGGCGGCGCGGCCGTTCTCGACCAGCACCCCCTCGACGAACGCCCCGGTCATGATCTGGGTGCCGTGCTCGACGGCGTCGAGCAGGTAGGTGCGGTCGGTGGACTGCTTCGCTCCCGACAGGTCCCCGAAGCCCATGTAACCCGCGATCGCCGGGTCGTGGCGGGCGGGGTCCCAGTTGCGACTGATCTTCGCGAACGACCACCCGAGGCGCTCTGCGGCCCGTTTCATCGCCTGGGTCGGCTTGTTGTACTCCGAGCATTCGTCGTTGACCTTGATGCGCTCGCAGACCTCGTCGAGGTGGCGGTCGAAGGCGTCGGTGGCGACGTCCTCGAGCCCGTGCTCCTCCGCCCACTGGCGGCGCACCCAGTCCTTCGTGCGCAGCGAGGTGGTCCAGTTGATGACCGTTCCGCCCCCGAGTCCCGAACCCGCCTGCAGGGTGACGTTCATGTCGGCGGTGGGCGTGGGCCCTCCGCGCCAGTAGAGGTTCTGCCATGCCCACAGCTCGAGCTGGTTGAAGTCGGCGTCGGTGTGGTATCCGCCCATCTCGAGCACCACCACGCGCAGCCCGGCCGCGGCGAGCTTCGCCGCGATCACGCCGCCGCCGGCGCCCGAGCCCACGATCACCGCGTCGGCGTCGATCACGGTGTCGCCGTCGGGAACGATCGGCTGGATCGGCTTTGCGGCGCCGGTGTTCGGGGCCGCGATCGGACCGGGGTAGCCGAAGGTGGCCCAGGCCGGATTCTTGCCCGCGGCCGGGTCGACGTTCCCGTAGGTGAACAGCAGCGTCAGGCCCACGAGCACCGCGATCCCGGCTGCCGCCTCCATGGAGGCGAGCGAGACGTTGGTGAACAGCTGCTCGCGGGAGAGCTGGCTGGCTCCGTTGAAGCCCTGGGCGGCGAGCGCGTCGAGCAGCTGGCACATCCCGTCGGCCTGTTCGGGCGGAAGCGTGTCGAGTGTCAGCTCGAGCGCCTGGTCTGCGCCGACGTCGGTGGCGCGGCGCGCGAAGAAGCCGTCGGGGTCGTCCGCCCGCTCGATCGACGGGACGACCGTGTCGCAGACCGCTCGCAGCGTCTGACGCTGCAGGTCGGTGAGCTCAGCCATCTGGAACCTCCCTCTCGGTGTACCGCCCCCGGGCGGCCCTGATGCAGCCGAGCATAGCCGGGGTGCTTACGATCGGCGCAGCGCCCCCCACGCCCGTCCGGTCCGACCCAACCGGCAGGCCGGCGGCGTGACCGGTGCCTCACGCCGGACCCTCCCCCGGCGTTTAAATCTCGCTACCCCCCTTAATAAACGGAGATATCCTCCGTATAGTTCCGGAGGCAACCTCCGATTAGCCAGAAGGCAACCACTCCCCAGCGTCTTGATCCGAGCTATCGCCAAGTTGATCAACCTCAGATCGGGTAACCGTCGTGCCATCGACCAGACGGGTCCAGAGGCAGGTGTGGGCTGATGCGCCGGGGCTTGCTGGCAGGCCGTTACGGCGCCGCCGCGGCGATGGTGATCTTCGCCCTCGTGCCCTACCTCGGACTCTCGGCGGCGCTGCAGCCGCTGACGCCGGCGATCCGCGAGCAGCTGCACATGAGCGTCCAGACGATGAGCCTGGGCCTGGGCATGGCCAACGCCGGCTACGCGGTCGGGACGGTGCTCGCCGTGCAGTTCGCCCAGCTGCTGCCGCAGCGGCGCATGATGGTGCTGTACGCGGCGATGCTGGTGATCGGATCGGTGCTGGCCGCGTCGGCGACCGATTCCGCGATGTTCATCGGCGGCCACGTGCTGCAGGGACTGTGCACGAGCCTGCTGCTGATCGCGGCGGTGCCGCCGCTGGCGCTCGGGTTCGGCCTGGAGAAGTTCCGCTGGACCGCGATCATCATGAACGTCTGCATCTTCGGGGCGGTCGCGCTCGGGCCGGTGATCGGCGGCATCCAGGCGAGCGCGGGCGGCTGGCGGCCGCTGTTCTGGATCGTCGCCGGGATCTCACTGACGGCGCTGGTGCTGTCGCTGCTGACGTTCGAGGACGCTCCCCCCGCCGACCCCGAGGCGCCGCGGGACGGGCGCGCGATCGGGCTTGCGGCGGCGGGCTGCGTGGCCGCCTTCTACGGCGCCTCCGAGCTCGCCACCCACACCTTCGTCGGCGTGCACACGCTCCTGCCGCTGGCGGCGGGCCTCGCGCTGATCGTGATCCTGGTCGTGTACCAGTACCGGAGCCCCCGCCCGCTGCTGACGATTCGCACGATGATCACCAGCACCATCCCGGTTGCCGGGATCGTCGTGGCGCTGGCGGCCGCGGCGGCATCGGTGTCGGCCACGGTCATCACGGCCGCCGAGCTGGCCCCCCACTACGGCCCGCTGCACCTCGGCCTGCTGTACCTGCCGGAGCTGGGTGGCGCGCTGCTCACGGCGGCCGTGCTGGGACTCGTGCTCAAGACCCGCGAGATGCACTACCTTCCACTCGCTGGGATGGCGTTCCTGGCCGCCGGGATCCTGGTGTTCACGCTACAGCGCCCACCCACCGAAACGCTCACCCTGATCGGCTCGGGGCTGACCGGGATCGGGCTCGGCGCGGCGGTCGCACCGGCCCTGTTCGTGGCCGGCTTCTCACTGGCCGCCTCGAGCCTGCAGCGGGTGTTCGCGATCGTCGAGCTGTTCCGGGCGGTCGCCGCGTTCATGGTCGCGCCCGTGCTCCTGTACATCGCCGCCACCGTCGGCGGCAGCCCCGGGAGCGACGGACTCACCGAAACCGGCACAGAGCTCGCGCTGTGGATCGGGTTCGGCCTGGCGACCTGCGGTGCGGTCGTGGCGGTCGCCCTCTATGCGCTCGGCGGCGCCCGCCCGCAGACGCCCGACCTCGAGCGCTTCATGGACGGCGACGGTCCGGCCTGGTATTCGCCGCGACTGCTGGCACGGGTGCGGGAGCGCCGCGCGCGCCGCAGCTTCGCCGCCCAAGAGCCGGCCTGACGATGGCAGGCGAGCCCGGGAGCGCAGAGGACGCCCCGCGGGGCCCGGTTCTGTTCGCCTACGACGGATCGGAGCTGTCCAAGCGCGCAATCGAGGAGGCCGGGCGCCTGCTCGGCGCCGGGCGCGACGCGCTCGTGCTCGTGGTGTGGCAGCCGTTCGACGTCGCCTTCGTTCCGAGCCTGCAGCTGCGCGTCAACGCCGCCGACATCGCCGAGGTCAGGGACGCCGCCCAGCAGGCCGCCGAGGACGGGGCGGCGCTCGCCGATGCGGCCGGCTTCAGGGCACGCGCGGCCGAGCTCGAGACCTCGCCGACGTGGAAGGGCATCGTCCACGCCGCCGAGGAGCACGACGCGAGCGTGATCGTGATCGGCTCACACGGGCGCACGGGTTTGTCGGGCGTGCTACTCGGGAGCGTCGCGGAGGCCGTCTCGGCCCACTCGCATCGGTCGGTGCTGATCGTCCACCGGCGCGGCTGAGGCCTTAGGAACTACAGCTACACGGGGTGGTAGCGGAGCCCGTCGAGCGCGATCCGCACCAGGTGTTCGACCTGCCCCGGCTCGGTGGCGGGCGTCTTGGCGATCGCGACCACCATCTGCACGACCTGGGCGATGTCGACGTCGGTGCGCACCACACCGGCCTCCTGGGCGCGCTTCAGCAGTGGCTCGCCCGCGGTGAACAGCGACGCACGGCAGCTCTTGAAGAGCGAGGCGTCGGGCTGGAGGTAGTTCATCAGCTCCGCCGCCAGCGCCTGCTTGGCCGCGATGTAGCCCACGAAGCGCTCGAACCAGATGTTCAGCGCCTCCCAGGGATCGGCCGAGTCGAGCTCCGCCGCCACCTGGCACATCTCCTCCACCTCCTCGAGGTAGAGCGCCTCGATCAGCGCCTGGCGGGTGGGGAAGTGGCGGTAGAGCGTGCCGATCCCGACGCCCGCACGGCGGGCTATCTCCTCCAGCGAGGTCGCCTCGCCGCCTTCGGCGAAGGCCTCCCGCGCGGCCGCGAGCACCTTCTGGTAGTTCCGCAGCGCATCCGCGCGCTTAGGGCGCTCGAGCAGCGGCTGGGATGGAGTTTCGGCTGTGCTCACGTCGTTCCCCTTGACAACCGGAGGACCCCTCCGTATAGTTTTGGAGGGTCCCTCCGCTTCTTTTCGGAGGCGCCCTCCATTTTACTCCCAAATGACCGTATCTACAAGTTTGGACTCGACATGAACCTCTCACCCGCCCCCCGCACCACTTCCCCCATTCTCACCCCCGGCCCGGCGTACAACCGCCGTCGCGACGCGGACGCCGGCCATCGGACACGCTCCGGGGTCGGCGCCGACGCGATCGTGTCGGCCTACGTCAACGAGATCGCCCGCGAGCCGCGTCGCCACACCGCCCCGGACGGTCGTGGCCGACGCCGCCGGTCCGCGGTGAAGTAGCGTGCCGGACGTGCCGAAGCACGTTTTGATCCTCGGGGCCGGGTTCGGCGGGATGGAGCTGGCGACGCGGCTCTCGGAGACGATCCCCGACGAGGTTCGGGTAACGCTGATCGACCGCAACGACGCATTCTTCTTCGGCTTCTCGAAGCTCGAGGTGATGCTCGGCCGCCAGTCGGCCGACGAGATCCGCCTGCGTTACAGCGACTTCGTCAAGGACGGCGTGGAGTTCCGCCAGGAGACGGTGACCGGCGTCGATCCCGTCCTGCGCCGCGTCGCCACCAACGCCGGCACCTACGACGCCGACTTCGTCGCCGTGGCACTCGGCGCCGACTATGACTTCGCCGCCACACCGGGCTTCGAGCAGGGCGGCCATGAGTACTACTCGCTGGCCGGCGCGGAACGGCTGTGCGATGCGCTCGCGGGCTTCAAGGGCGGGAACGTGCTCGTGTCGGTGCTCGGGCAGCCCTTCAAGTGCCCGCCGGCCCCGTTCGAGGGGTCCTTCATGCTCCACGAGCACTTCACCGAGCAGGGCGTCCGCGACGCGGTGGAGATGGCCACGACCTTCCCGATGTCGCGACCCGTGCCGGTGACCGGCGAGATCGCGCAGATGTTCCGCGAAGGGCTCGCCGCGCGCGACGTCAAGGAACTCCCCGAGCACCTCGTGACGGGCATCGACCCCGCATCCGGCACGGCACAGCTCAAGAGCGGCGAGACCCTCCCCTACGACCTGTTCGTCGGCATCCCGATCCACCGTGCCCCTGCCGTGCTCGCCGACAGCGGTCTGGTGGAGGACAACTGGGTGCCGGTGGACCAGACCAACCTGCGAACGCGGTTCCCGGGCGTGTACGCGCTCGGGGACGTGTGCAGCGGCCCGCGCAACGTCCCGAAGGCCGGGATCTTCGCCGAGGCGGCCGCCCGCGTCGTCGCGGACGACATCGCCGCCGAGATCCAGGGCACCGAGCCGCCCGCTCCCTACGAGGGCGCGGGGGTCTGCTACGCCGAGTTCGGCGGCGGGCTGGTCAGCAAGGTCGAGGTCAACTTCCTGCGCGGCGACACGCCGCAGGCCGAGCGCCACGATCCCTCGCTCGAGTTCGCCGCCGAGAAGGAGGAGTTCGGCGCCCTCCGCCGCGCGCGCTGGTTCGGACGCTCCTGAGCGTCAGCGTACGAAGCGGTAGTGGAGATGGACCACTCCACCGGCGAAGCGCCGCTCGCCGAGCAGCTCGAGCCGCGCATGGAGCCCGGGCGGCAGCGCGCGTGTGCCGCCGCCCACCAGGACCGGGATCAGGAACAGATGGCACTCGTCGACGAGGCCATCCAGCAGCGCCTGGCGGGCGAGCTCCGCGCCGCCGATGCTGAGGTCGCTTTGGGCCCGCCCCTTCAGCCCGCGGACCGCCTCAGGATCGAACTCTCGCTCCAGGCGGGTGCCCGCGCTCGAGACGCCCGGCAGCGTGCGCGAGTACACGATCTTCTGCGCACGCCGCCAGATCCCGGCGAAGTCCCTCGAGACTGCGGGGTCATCAGCGCCGTCGCCGTTCTTCTCCCAGTGGACCATCGTCTCGTACATGCGGCGGCCATAGAGGTATGTCCCGATCGGCCGCTCGAGGTCGTTGACGAACGCGTGCACCTCCTTGTCCGGCGCCGCCCAATCGATCCGCCCCCGCTCGTCGGCGACGCAGCCGTCGAGCGATGTGATCGCCGAGTAGATGAGTTTGGCCATTAGGGTCTGTTTCCGTGCTGATGGCGGCGCCGGCCGGAAACTTCCGGGCGACGCCTCGACCATAGGATTGTCACGGTGCCATTCACGATCACGAACCTGAAGGATGGCCCCGAGGACATCGGAGCCGTGTTCGACGGCCCGCCGGATCTCGAGTTCCGCGCGGCGACGGCACTGCTCGCGCTCGAGCGATCGGGCCTGACCTACCAGCGCGTCCCGCCCGGGTACCGCTTTCCGTACGGCCACACGCACACGGAGCAGGAGGAGGTGTACGTGGTCGTGGGCGGCAGCGGGCGGATGAAGCTGGACGATGAGATCGTCGAGCTCGGGGAGTGGGATGCGGTGCGCGTCCCGCCGGGTACGTGGCGCGGCTACGAGGCCGGGCCCGACGGCCTCGAGCTAATCGTCATCGGCGCACCGAACCTCGGGGAGAATCCGCGCGAGGACGTCGCGGGCCTGCGCGACTGGTGGTCCGACTAGGGCCGGCTGGACAGCGCCGGAGGCGACGGGCGTGAAATCGCGCTCGACGGCGGCATCGCCGGCAGGCGCGTCCCCCCGATGGGCAGGCCAGTGAGCAGGCCAGGGTCGTCGCGGGTGCGAAGTGGGGATGTACCGAGCAGTATTCGGGCCGTCATCCACCGAAGGAGCGCATCATGTCCACCACCGCCGATGCAACAGCGGTCCGGGAGTTCCATGTCGAGTTTCCGCAGGACCAGCTCGATGACCTTCGCCGCCGTCTCGCGCGAACGCGGTGGCCCGCGATGGAGCTGGTCGACGACCGCTCGCAGGGCGTGCAGCTCCCGACGATCCAGGCGCTCGCACGCTATTGGGCCTCGGATTACGACTGGCGCGCTTGCGAAGCACGGCTGAACGCGCTGCCGCAGTTCACGACCGAGATCGACGGTGTGGACGTGCACTTCATCCACGTGAGGTCCCCCCACCAGGAAGCGTTGCCGTTGATCATGACCCACGGGTGGCCAGGGTCGGTGATCGAGTTGCTCGAGACCGTCGGTCCGCTGACGGACCCGACGGCGCACGGCGGCCGTGCCGAGGACGCTTTCGACCTGGTGTTGCCCTCCCTTCCCGGGTACGGGTTCTCGTCGGCACCGACCGAGCTCGGGTGGTTCGCCGGGCGCTTCGCGCAGGCGTGGCCGAAGCTGATGCACCGCCTCGGCTACACCCGCTTCGTGGCGCAGGGGGGCGATGTCGGCGCAGCGGTCACCGACGCGATGGGGCGTCAGGCGCCCGAGGGGCTGATCGGCATCCACACGAACCTGTTCGTCCCGGGGCTCGCCGGGGGCACCTTCCCGACGGACACCGAGGAAGAGCGCGCAGCGGCCCGGGCGGGAGCCACGTTCAGGGCCACCGGCTTCGGCTACTTCCTCGAGCAGACCACGCGTCCACAGACGATCGGCTACGCGCTGCTGGATTCACCGGTCGCGCTTGCCGCCTGGATGCTCGACCACGACACCGACAGCTACTACAAGATCTCCGCCGCCTTCGTGGATGACAAGCCCTCGGGGAACCTCACCAGAGACCACATCCTCGACAACATCACGACCTACTGGCTGACGGCCACCGGCGCAACGGCGGCGCGCTCCTACTGGGAGAACGGTCAGGCCACGGCGCGTGCTGCGGGCCAGACCCCTCCGCCGGTCTCGGTCCCGGTCGGATTCACCACCTTCCCGGGGGAGATCGTCGCGACGCCCCGCAGCTGGGTCGAACAGGCCTACCCGACGCTCACCTATTACAACAAGGTCGACCGGGGAGGTCACTTCGCCGCCTGGGAGGAGCCAGCACTCTTCTCGGAAGAGCTGCGCGACGCGTTCCGGTCGCTCCGTTAGGCGACGATCAACCATTAGGCCCAGGAGGCTCGAGATGACAGCTGCTGATGGCAGCAACGGACAGACCCCGCTGATGCTGATCCACGGCGCGTGGCTCTCGGCGCGCAGCTGGGAGAACTACGCGGACTACTTCGGCAAATGCGGATTTGCGGTCTCGGCGCCGGAGTGGCCGCGCAAGCACGGCGACGTCGAGGAGATACGAGAGAACGCGGACGAGTCGGCGGGACTCGGCGTGCGGGAGATCGTCGACCACTACGAGAAGCTGATCCGGGCGAGCGATGAGCCGCCCGTGCTGATCGGCCACTCCTACGGTGGACTGTTCGTCGAGCTGCTGCTCGACCGCGGCCTCGGGCGGGCCGGTGTGGCGATGAGCCCCGCGCCGCCCAAGGGCATCCTCGTGCTGCCCTTCTCGACGCTCAAGGCCGCCGCACCGGCGCTGGCGCACCCGTCCAAGTGGCACGGCGTGGTGACGCTCACGCCGGAGGAGTTCACATATGCGTTCGTGAACACGTTCTCCGACGAGGACGCGGCAGCCGCCTACACGCGCTACGCGGTTCCCGAGACGGGGCAGATCTTCTACGAGGCTGGATTTGCGAACTTCCACCTGCACCCCCCCACCGAGGTCGACTTCAAGAGCGGTGACCGGGCGCCCCTGCTGATCGTCGGCGCAACCGAGGATCACACCGTCCCCGCGTCGCTCTCGAAGGCGCAATACAAGCGCTACGAGCGCTCGCCGGTGAAGACCGACTACCTCGAGTTCGAGGGCCGACCCCACCTGCACATGGCTGCACCGGACTGGCAGGAGGTCGCCGCTGCAATCGAGAGCTGGCTCGACGGTGTCCTCGACGAGCCGGAGCCGGTAACCCAGCGCGCCTCCTGATGGTCGAGCTGGCCGCCAGCGGCGATGCCGAGGAGGTTGAGGCGCGGCTTCGCGAGGCCCTCGACGCACATGGCCTGCAGCTGTTCGCGCGCATCGACCATGCAGCCGGTGCCCGCAAAGCCGAGGTCGAGTTGGAACCCGATGTGCTGCTGATCCTGGGCAACGCGCACGTTGGCACCCCGTTGATGCAGGCCGACCCCCGTGTCGGCATCGAGCTGCCGCTGCGGATGCTGATCTGGCAGGACCCCGACGGGACCCACGTCGGCTATCTCGACCCCCGCGAGCTGGCGGACCGCTATGCCCTCGACGGCCAGCAGCAGACGCTCGAGCGCCAGGACGCCGTGCTCACCGCACTGGCCACCGCGGCGGCGGGGTGAGCCGGGAGCGGCGTGCCGTCACGATCGTCGAGGGGATCGTCCGGCGATATCCCGAACTTCGCATCTGATCATGGATGCGCGCCCTCCGCCCGTCGGTAGCGGATGTGCGTGGCGAGCGGAGAGCTGAGCACCTCGACCGGCTCGAACGCGAAAGACTCGACTCCGTCGAACAGTCGCTCGCCGGACCCGAGCAGGACAGGGACCACGTCGAGGGTGAGCTCGTCGATCACTCCGGCGGTGAGCGCCTGACGGACGGTCGAGGCGCCGCCCGCGATGTCGACGCCACACTCGCCGGCCGTCTCACGCGCCTGCGCGTATGCGGCCTCGAAGCCCTGGGTGACGAAGTGGAAGCTCGTCCCGCCCTCCATCTCGATCGGCTCGCGAGCGTGGTGCGTGAGCACGAAGACCGGAGCGTGGTAGGGCGGCTCGGGGCCCCACCACCCATTCCAGTCCTCATCCCACTCGCCGCGGATCGGCCCGAACATGTTGCGGCCCATGACATAGGCCCCACGCGGTCGCAGGAGCCAGCGCACCGCCGTCGCGTCGGCGTCGTTCGCGCGCTCGTCACCCAGGTGCCAGCCATGGACCTCCCTGCCGCGCTTCCCGAGGGGATCGTCCCGGCTCTGGTGCGGACCGGCGACGAAGCCGTCGAGGGAGATCGACATGTGGCAGGTGGTGTCCGGCATCGGCGTCCTCCAACTGATCGCGGTTCGATTACTCGTCTCAACACGAAAGACCCCGCGCTCGGCACTCGGCGCCGTCGCACGCCGGTCCGTGCGCGGCCGGCGACTCCGGGCACAGGGAGCATCGCGCCCAGTGTGACGGCATCGGCATGCGCAACGCTCGAGGTCGCGCGCCGCGAGTGCTGCGTTTCGGCCCAAGCTCAACCATCCAGATGCCCCGTCGCATCCTGCCACCGGGTATGGTGGACGCGGACGCCAAATGGCGGTCTCGTGACCCAACAAAGGGGGATTCGCATGAGCACTTCCGGCGGCAACGCGGTCGCTCCCATCGCTCTACGCCGCGACCAGGGTGAGGCGCTTTGGACGCAAGGGACGCTTACCACGATCAAGGCCTCGGGCGACACTACGGACGGTCTGGTCGGCGTGTTCCAGCAACTCGCGCCGCGGGGCGCGGGCTCGCCGCTGCACGTCCATCACCACGAGGACGAGTGGTTCTATGTGCTCGAGGGCGAGCTGACCTTCTGGGTCGGCGGTGAAGTGATTGAGGCACCAGCCGGGTCGTTTGTCTACGGCCCACGGGGCATCCCGCACACCTTCGAAGTCACCTCGGATGAGGCGCTATTCCTGTTCGTCACGCAACCCGCCGGATTCGAGAAGTTCTACCGCGCGATCGGTGGACCTGCGCAGTCGCTCACCATTCCGCCGCCCCCGAGCGAGCCACCCGATCCGGGACGACTGGCGGCCGCCGCGGCCGAATTCGGCATCGAGATCATCGGGCCACCCGGCATCCCGACCTGAAGCCGGGCTGCACGAGCGCGGACGCCGGGTCGAGCCCCGCGAGGCGCCAGTCCATCCGGCCCCGTACTCACTCGCCGTGCTGCTCGAGGTTGTGGACCGTGAAGTCCTTGCGTTCCGGCGGGCTCGGAAAGCCTCGATCACCGAGCTGTTGGACAACCGGCCCCCCGATCGCATCGCGTCTCTTCCTCGGTATTTCGGGCGAGCGCACCCGCGACAAGGTAGCCACGGACGACGAGCGGACATGAGGATAGCCACGGGCGCCGGCCCGGGCGCGGCGGGCCTTCAGTTCAGTGGAGACGGCGGGTTCGACAGGTGCGAACCCTCACCCGGAAAACGCCATGGCAGAGCCGATTGCGCCGCGCCGCTCGAGAGGAGCTGCGACCGTTGTGCGTACGTGAAAGCAGAAGCGCACGAGCAGCCAGTCGCGCTTCCGGTTCTCGTCCTGAGCAGCGACGGCATCAGCGCCGACGCTGGCTGCCGCTCGCCTGGGAAAGCAAGCGCAGAGCCCTCGCAATTGGCGAATACGAGGGCTGCGTCCAGGAACGCAGGAGGCACGCGCATCCGCGGGATCACAAGACGCCGGGCGAACTTGGTCGGCACCTGAGATCGTTTCCCAAGGAGCAGCGATTGATGCCCTGCGGTCGCGCTGGAGTCGGCCAGGCCGGGGGCCCGCGAAGTACGATCGCGTTATGGCGATGCTGCGGGTGCCGGGGGGCGAGCTGTACTACGAGGCCGAGGGCGACGGCGTTCCGGTCGTGCTCGTGCACGGGCTCGCGCTCGACGCACGCATGTGGGACGACCAGGTGCCTGCGCTCAACGACATCGCAAGGGTGGTTCGCTACGACGTGCGCGGA
>DATJXX010000035.1:0-46003 GCA_035499875.1 Solirubrobacteraceae bacterium | reverse complement strand
GCGCCCGGGTCGCCGTCGCTGACGTCGGCCATGCGGATCTTCTCGGGGCGCACGAGCAGCCGCTCACCCCCGCGGTCGATCACGTTGGAGGTCCCCACGAAGCCCGCCACGAACTCGTTGGCGGGGCGCTCGTACACGTCGCCCGGCGGCCCCACCTGCTCGATGCGGCCCTCCGAGAAGACCGCGATGCGGTCGCTCATGGTGAGCGCCTCGTCCTGGTCGTGGGTCACGTAGATGAAGGTGATCGCGTCGCTCAGCTCGCGCTGGATCGCCTTCAGCTCGACCTGCATCTGCTCGCGCAGCTTCAGGTCCAGCGCGCCCAGCGGCTCGTCCAGCAACAGCACCCGCGGCCGGTTGACGAGCGCGCGCGCGAGCGCCACGCGCTGACGCTGGCCGCCCGAGAGCTGGAGCGGCTTGCGCTCTCCGACGCCCGGCAGCCGCACCATCTCGAGCGCACCTTCGGCCTTTTCGCGGCGCTCGCGCTTCGGCACCTTGCGCACGCGCAGCCCGTAGGCGACGTTGTCGAGCACGCTCATGTGCGGGAACAGGGCATAGTCCTGGAAGACGGTGTTGACCGACCGCTCGTACGGCGGCGTGCCCGTCACGTCGACGCCGTCGAGCCGCACGCGACCGGCGTCGGTCAGCTCGAAGCCCGCGATCACGCGCAGGGTCGTCGTCTTGCCCGATCCCGACGGCCCGAGCATCGTGAAGAACTCGCCGGCCCGCACCTCCAGCGAGATCGAGTCGATCGCCACCACGTCCCCATAGGTCTTGCGGATCCCCTCGAGCGCCACGGCGGGAGGGGCGCCCGCATCCGCTGCCGCGGGCTCGCCCCCGAGAGCCTCGACCGTCCTGCCGCCCGCGGAGACCATCCGGATTTTGAGTCTATTCACAGGGATGGCGGCCCGCCCGGCCGAGCCGGGATCGCGCAACTGTGGTAGTCGGAATGAGGGGGGAACCGGCAGGGTCCGCGTGCGGTCTCGGCCACGATCGAACGGATGCGATCTGGAGGCTTCAGGCGCGCCGCCCTGGCCGCGTTCATCCCGCTCCTGAGCCTGGCCTTCGCCTGCCCGAGCACGCAGGCGAGCACCGAAGGCTGCCCCGCCGGCCACGGCGGCAGCGCCGCGGTGGACTGGGGCATCAACGGCTCAGAACAGCTCGCTTCCGGATTCCGCAGCGTCCACGAGGGCGCACCCAACCAGGTGCTCGGCCTGGGCAACGTCCGCTCGGTCCAGGCGGGGTTCAAGTTCGGGGTCGCCCTGCTCGGCAACTGCACGCTCGTGTCGTGGGGATCGAACACCAAGGAGCAACTCGGCAACGGCAATCGCCTCCAGGTCCAGAACCGCCCGATGCCGGTGGTCAACCTCGAAGGCGTCAGGGAAGTCTCGGTCGCCAACGCCCATGCGGCGGCGCTTCGCTACGACGGGACGGTGTGGACGTGGGGCGCGTCGGAATTCGGCGAGCGCGGCAACAACGAAGAGGGCTGGGAACGCACCGCCCTGTCGAGCGAACCGCAGATCGCCCGCCCGCGCGACGAACCGGTGCGGGTCCCCTCGCTCGAACACGTGACGGCGCTCGCCAGCGGCGGTATGCGCGACTTCGCCCTGCTCGCCGGCGGCGAAGTCGTGGCGTGGGGCGAAAACCAGAACGGCGACCTGGGGATAGAACAGGGCGGCACCGAAGAAGAACAGTGCTACGGCGAAACCCACTCCAAGACGCCCGTCCCCTGCAGCACGATCCCACGGCCGGTGAAGATCGCGGGACACCCGCTCACCGGCGTGGAACGGATCGCCGCGGGCGGCGAAGCGGCCTACGCGGTGCGCAACGGAGGCCGCGAAGTGCTCGCCTGGGGCGAGAACTCGAAAGGACAGCTCGGCACCGGCGACACCGAACGCCATGCCACCCCCACGGCGGTGATGTTCACGCCGCCCTCCCCGGTCGTCGAACTCGAGGGCGGCACCCGTCACGTGCTCGCCCGCCTGCAGAACGGCCAGGTGTACGCGTGGGGGGCCGACGACTCCGGCCAGCTCGGGTTCCCCTCCGCCGCGGAAGGCTCCGAAGGCTGCGGCCAGCACGCGTGCGCGATCATGCCGACGCTCGTGGAGTCGCTCACCCACGTCGTCCAGCTCGCGGCCGGCGAAGCCAACAGCCTGGCCCTCAAAGAAGAAGAAGGTGGCCAGAAGGTGATCTACAGCTTCGGCCGCAACGGGACCTACGAACTCCTCGGCCTCGGCGAATCGGCGCCGGAAACCACGGCCACGCCGACACCCATCCGGGGCCTGCCATCCGTCGGCGGGATCTCGGCGAGCTCCACCAACGGCGTCGCCTACCTCCAGGAAGGCACTCCCCCGCCGCCCCTGCTGTCGGCCACGGGCACCACCGAAGCGCTCGAAGTGGGCTGGACCGCGCCGGCCGAAGCCTACCGCCTGCGCTGGAGACCGCTGGGCACGAAACCGTGGAGCAAACTGCTCGAACGGGAAGCCACCTGCCACGCCGAAAGCGGCTGCTCCTACCAGCAGACGATCTCCGGCCTGGGGCCCCAGCCCTACGAAGTGGACCTCGTCGACGCGAAGCTCGCCGAAGGCAGGGTCACGCACGAAAAGTCCCGCTACATCTCCGCCACGCCCTCCCCGGCGCCCGGCGCGCCGCTCAACACCACGCCTCCCGCGATCGGCGGCTCTCCCCAGCAGGGCCAGGGCGCGACGGCCTCACCGGGAACGTGGGCGAACGACCCCACCGCCTTCGCCTACCAGTGGCTGCGATGCGAAGGCTACGGCGAAGGGGGCGGCGAAGAAGAACTCGGCGAGGAATGCGAACCGATCGAAGGCGCCACCGGCGCCGGCTACACGCCCTCGGCCGCCGACGCCCGCCACTCGCTGCGGGTCAGCGTGAAGGCCTCCAACGCCGCCGGCTGGAGCCTCGCCGTGTCGCGCCCGGAAGTGGTCCTGGGCAGCGGGGAAGAAACGCTCCCGCTCGCGCCGGAAACCATCTCGCCGCCCATCGTCGGCGGCGTCGCCGTGCAGGGGAAGACCCTCACCGAGCACCACGGCGGGTGGGAAGGCGAAGTCGCGCTCTACTCCTACAAGTGGCTGCGCTGCAAAGCCAGGACCCCCCAGGGCGCCGGGAGCGGATGCTCGGCGATCCCCGGCGCCAATGCCCAGACCTACACGCTCTCCGGCGAAGACGCGGGGATGTGGGTCGAGGTGCAGGAGACGGCCGCCAACAGCGGCGGCTGGAACGTGTCGGGTTCCGAAGCGGTCGAAGCGATCCCGCCCGAAGTGCCGCTCAGCACCGCCCCGCCCGCGATCACCGGCACGATCCAGCAGGGACAGACGCTGAGCGTGCGCGAAGGCACGTGGACCAACAACGCGAAAGCTCCCAGTTGGCAGTGGCTGCGCTGCGGCGCCACCGGCAGCGGCTGCACGGCGATCGCCGGAGCCAACAAGAAGACCTACAAGCTCGAAGGCGAAGACGTGGGCCACGCACTCGCCGTCAGCGAAACCGTCGAAAACGCCGTCGGGCGCAGCGCTCCCGCGACGTCCCAGCCGACCGTGGCCGTGCCCGTCCCCCCACCGGCGCCCGAAAGCATCTCGCTCCCGACGATCACCGGTACCGCCCAGCAGGGCCAGGTGCTCACCGAGCACGCTGGCGCCTGGACGAGCGAACCGACCAGCTACTCCTACGCGTGGAAGCGCTGCTCCGCGGGCGGCACCGAATGCAAAGCCATCTCGGGCGCCACCAAGCAGACCTATCAGCTCACCTCGGCGGACGTGGGGCACACGATCGTCGCCAAGGAAACGGCCCTCAACGCCGGCGGCTCGACGATCGCGAACTCCCTCGCCACAACCCCCGTCTCGGGAGCGGTCCCCGTCGACGTCTCGCCGCCGGAAATCCAGGGCCCCGCCCAGCAGGAACAGCCGCTCACGGCCACCACCGGCACCTGGAGCAACGAACCCACCGCCTACGCCTACCAGTGGCTGCAGTGCAATCCGAGCGGGTCGTCCTGCACGGCGATCGCCGGCGCCACCGGCCCCGCCTACACCCCCTCGGCCGCGCTCGTGGGATCCAGGATCCGCGTGAGGGTGAGCGCCGTCGACGCGACCGGCGAAGGCGTTCCCGCCACCTCCGAAGCGACCCCCCAGGTGCTCCCCGCGCCACCCGTCACGACCGGGGTCCCGACGATCACGGGTGTCCCCGCCGAAGGCCAGATCCTGACCGAGCAGGCGACGAGCTGGTCGAACGCGCCCACCGGCCGCAAGCTCGCCTGGCTGCGCTGCGAAGGCTCTTCCTGCGGTGCGATCGAAGGCGCGAGCGCACCCACGTACACAGTCACGGCAGCCGACATCGGCTACACCATCGCCGTCCGCGAAACCGCCAGCAACGCCGGTGGGTGGGCGGCGGCCACGTCCGAAGCGACGAGCGTGGTGGTGAAGGTGCCGCGGCCGCTCCTCGCGGGCGTCACCCCCAACCGCGTCGCCGCCGGCAGCGAAGCCACCGTCACGATCACCGGCAGCTGGCTGGCGGGCGCGACCAAGGTGATGTTCGGCTCCCGGGGCGCCGCCCGCTTCACCGTCAACTCGGCCACGTCGATCACCGCGACCACCCCCCAGGCCCCCGCCCAGGCCGTCGACATCACGGTCACCACCGCCGGGGGCACGAGCGCCACCGCCCCGGCTGACCGCTTCTACTTCACCGAAGCTCCCGAATTCGGCCGCTGCGTGTCACTCAAAGGAACCGGCGCGTTCTCCACCGGGACCTGCCTGACGGCGGGATCCAAGCCCAACTACGAATGGGAACCCGGCCTCGTCCGCCCCGGCTTCACCCTCAGCGGCGCCACCCCGGTGATCGAAACGGCGGCTCGCCGCACCGTCTCCTGCGCAACCGTCGCCGGGCAGGGCTCGTATCCCGGCCCGCGCGAATCCTTGTGGCAGATGACCTTCTCGGGCTGCGAAACGTCCTCCCAGAAATGCTCCTCGGCCGGCGCCGCCGCCGGCGAAGTCCGCAGCGCCGCCCTCTCCGGCGCGCCCGTGTGGGAACAGCGCTCCACCAGTCACGTCGCGTTGCTGCTCGCTGCCCAACAGAACGGAGCACCGCTGCTGCAGATGCAGTGTGGCTCGAGCTCCGTGGAAGTGAAGGGCAGCGTACTCGTGCCGGTCAAATCCGGCTCCATGCTGAGCACCCAGACGCTGAAGTTCACGAACGGGGGCGGCCGTGGGATCCAGGCACCCTCCGAATACGAAACCGCCACCGGCCAGCTCGCGCCCGCGTACCTCGAAATGAGCGCGGCGGCCGGCGGGCTCGAACGGGCCGCGCTGAAGCTGACACTCACGCAAACAGGCGAAGAAGCCGTCGAGATCAACACGGTGCTGTAGCACCGCGGTGAATGGATTCTTAGGCCGCGTTTGGGTGCGCGTTAGGAGCAACCTCGAAGATCGCGGAGCCGTTTCCCCCCAAGGCCATCCGGCGCGCGCACGACCCCGCCGGCGCGACGCCCGCCCGTTTTCGAAAGGAGGAGCGATGGCCCGCATCGTCGTTCAGACCAATGACCGCCAAACCGTCCTGGAGGAGCCCCACGTGCAGCTCGCCGACGTCAGCGACGCACGTAGCCGCCTGCAGCTGATGGGACGCCTCCAGACGGCCGTCAAGACCGCCGAGAACACCCGCCCCCGCCGCCGCCAGGTCAAGCGCCTGCTCACGATCCTGCCGGCAGCCGACTACCGCGAGGTCAGCGGCTGATCCGCCCCCGCGTGCAGCCGCGCTAGCGCCCGGACCCCTCCCCGGGCGCCTGCGCCTGCACCTGCTCGAGCACGAGCTCCTCGACGATCTCCCAGTAGCGCTCCCCGTGGGCGGCACTCGCGCGGGCTGGGTCCCCGATGGCGCCGTTGGGCGAGATCGAGGCGACGCCGCCCTCGAACATTTGCTGCACGGCGCTCTGCATGTCGCCCGTGTAGCCGGCCTCCGCCCGCTCCATGTGCACCAGCTCCGGGTGGATCGCCATCAGCATCGACGTCTCCCACTCGCCGGCGTGCAGGCCCCCCTCGCCCAGCGGGACCCCGTATTCGCGCTCGCCGGCGAGCGCCACCTCAAACAGCGCCCCCAGATCGGTCAGGGCGACAACGCGGGCTCGCTCGCCGGGCCCGAGCCGCTCGACGGCCTCAGCCAGAGGCGCGAAGTTGCCGCCGTGGGTCGGCACCAGCACGACACACTCGAAGCCCCCCTTCAACAGGGAGCCCACGATGTCGGCGATCACCGCGTGGTAGGTGGCCGTGTCGAGCGACATCGTCCCGGCGAACCCGACGTGGTGCTCCGAGCACCCCACGCGCAGGGTGGGCGCGAGAAACGCGCCGAGCCGCTCGGCAACGCGCCGCGCAAGCTCGTCGCCGATCAGCGCGTCGGTCGCCAGCGGCATGTGGTGGGCGTGCTGCTCGGTCGCCCCCAGGGCGACCACCACCGTGCTTCGGCCGGCATCGATCTCGGCGCGGACCTCCGGCCAGCTCATGCTGTCGAGCACCCTCGCGGCCACCCCGCAAGCCTAACCGGGACACGATTTTGCGAGGTATTACCTCCACAAAGGGAACCGGAGCGGGGCTATGCTCGCGTTCTGCTTCAAACGGACCAGGCGAGGAGTCGGGCCCCGGATGCAACCAACGGAGTGTGCAGGCCCGGCCGGGCGGCTCGCGCGGCTCGTGCGTTTCGCCGCCGCCACGGCCGCGGCGCTGGTCATGTGCTGTGCCCTGGCGCAGGTGTGCGCGGCCGCGCACACCCCGCGCGGGCGCCGCGGAGAGCTCTCGCGCTCGGCGCGGACGCTTGCCGGGATCGTCCGCCGCAGCGCCCACCGGGCGGGCCGCGGGCGCTCCGCCGGCGTCGTCACGATCCGCTGCTGCGGTCAGCGGACGCTCGCGGTCTACTACCGGGCCCATCCCCGCGCCGGGCTGCCGTGGCACGGGACCTACGAACTCAGGGTGCGGCGCCGCGGCACGTTCCTGGAGTCCGTCGGGGTCGTGTTCTTCCCCACCGCCGCACGATGGAACTACGGGGGCGCCACCGCCGGTGAAGGTCCCCGCTACGAATTCAAGATCTCCTCGCCACGACGTGCGCACGGTTGGCGCCTGACGGTCTCCGACAGCTATCTCGCCTGCCCGCCCCCGTCCGGAGCGCCGGCCCAGTGCGACGGTTTCAGCGACGCGCTGTCACTCGGCGAACCCCAGCTCGGGAGGCGCCACGTGCGGGCGCTGCTCGGGCAGGCTTTGAAGATCGTCCGCAAGGCCCGACGGCACGTGCCGATCTCCAGCGCCGACGTGGCCGCCGCCAGCTTCGCGGTGAGGAGCGCCGTCACCGCACGGGGCCGCGCACCGGACGCCGCCGCCGGCACCTGAAGGCGGCCATCGCCGTCCGGCTGACCCGCCGGCTGATCAGCGAATCAGCGGCGCCGGGTCAGCGTGGCTCGAGCACGACCACGGGGATCTCCCGGGAGGTGCGCTGCTGGTATTCGTCGTAGGCGGGCCACACCTCGGCCATCTTCTGCCACAGGCGCGAGCGTTCCTCGCCATCGGCGGTGCGGGCGCGGACGGGTATCCGATCGGCCTGCACCTGGATCTCGGCGTCCGGGTCGGCCAGCAGGTTCTCATACCAGGACGGGTTCTCGGGGGTTCCGCCCTTCGACGCCACCACCACCCAGCCGTCGCCGTCGGGGCGCTCGATCAGCGGCGTGGTCCGCGTCTCCCCGGAGCTCCTCCCGCGAGTGCTGAGCAGCAGGACTTCCGTGCCGCGCCAGCGGTAACCGCGCTCGCCGTCCGTCTCGCGGTAAACGCGCACGTGCTCCGCTCCGAACAGGTCGTCGTCGGGACCCTCGCTCATCGCAAGCGATAGTACAACCGGACGCAGTAGGACCGGGTCCCGCCGGACCGGACCGGATCTTGCCGGACCGGACCGGGTGGAAACGGCTCCCGCGGAGCGCCGGCGGCGGCCCCCCGAGGGTGCCGGGTACGGTTCCGCGGGCGCGCCTGCGGCGACTGAGAAAACCCATGATCTGCTGGACAATGGTCCGGTTGGGTGATAAACAGGTCCCCGATCGGGCCCAACCGCCGTGGGGGGCGGTCCTTGTTCCGGGGCGAACCGGGGCGCGGGCGCAAACATCACTCCTGGAGGATGTCATGGAAAGACGCAATCTCTTGGTGGGTCTCGTGACCCTGGCGTTCGCTCTGCTGATGCTCAGCGGGACGGCCCTGGCCCACGCGGCGCACCACAAGAAGGTCAAGCCGAGGACGAGCGAGCCGAACACGTGTGTCGTCTACACCGAACCTGGCGCGTTCATGGACCAGGGCGAGTTCGGGACCTCGTCGAGCGTCGCCGACATCGTGTCGGTTGAGTGCGAAGAAGTGTATGCCGAGCACTACGTGACGCTGAGCGCGAACGAGCTCTACAGCCGCTGCGACAAGAAGCTGTACTGGTCCGAAGCGGCTCCGTTTGACCTGAGCGACTCGCAGCCGAGCTTCACGGTGCGCCTCGACAACGACGGCAACGGCGGAGCGGTCCTGTGGGGCGGCCCCTCCTGCGCAGCGGGCGAAAGCCTCGTCGCCGCCCACCTCAACGAAGCTCCGTACACGACGGTTACGACCAGCTTCGACGTGCTGCCGCCGCGGCCCACCGAACCGGCCGTCATCGCCGAACCGGGCCCGCCGTCATTCCCCGGCGCGGTCGAGAGTGAGGAAAACAGCAGCGCGGCCGCGATCATCGAGGTCGAGTTCCCGCCCGTGTTCGCCGAGGAACCGGTCAACATCAACGCCGCGCAGCTCTACTCCCGCTGCCACAAGGGCCAGCTCACGTGGGCCGGCCCGGAGGGAGAAGTGCTCGGTTACGGCGAAGAACTCTCCGACCTGAGCCTCGACAACGACGGCAACGCCTTCGTCGTGGCGCTCGGCGGTGAATCGTGCGCGGCAGGCTCGAGCCTCATCGAAGCGAGCCTCGAAAACGCCCCGTACACCACCTACACGACCGACTTCAACATCCTGCCTCCGCAGCCCACGTTCCCGCCCGCGGGGTGAGGCACCGGAGCTCGATCTAGAAGCACGGTAGAAACAGTCAACAGGTAGGAAGAGGGCCCCGGGACGATCCCGGGGCCCTCTTCTTTTCGCGGAGATCACAATGCGGTAACCCGTCCGCCGAGCGGGCCGGGAAGATTGCCGACGTGTTATCACCGGGATCCGGCCGTCGCGGGGCGCGCGGGCGGAACCGGCGCGAGGCGGGTACCGGCGGGGTATGGTCGGGCCCGTTGTGAGGAGGCACACGCCCCGTTGCCGGGGGCCGTTCGCGCCATCCGTCTCCCGCAGACGGATGCCCCTGCCCTCGAGCGCCCTCGCCGGCCGGATCGCCCGGGCCGGCGGTGGTCGTACGCACCCGGTGGCCGTGCTCGCCGTGGTCGCTGCGCTGCTGGCCTGCGCCCTCGGGCCGGCCGCTGCCGCAGGCGCCCCACCCCGCTGCGAACAGGTTGCCGGCACGCCCGCCGCGGCCGACTGGGGAACCAACGGCGTCGAACAGTTGGCCGCCGGGTTCAGGAGCGACTACGAGAACACGCCCATGACCGCACAGGGACTGCAGGGCGCCAGGCAGGTCAAGAGCGGCTTCAAGTTCAGCCTCGCGGTGATGGGCGACTGCACGCTCGAGGCATGGGGGGTCAACAACAAGGCCGAGCTGGGGGACGGGACTCAGCAGGCGCGCAACCGCCCCGTGCCGGTGGTCGGCCTCGGCGAAATCAAGGAAGTGGCGGTCGGCAACGCCCACGCAATGGCCCTCGGCTACGACGGCAGCGTATGGACGTGGGGCGCCTCGGAATTCGGCGAGCGCGGAAACCACGAACGGGGCTTCGAACGTGTGGCGCGGACCACCGAACAGCAGTGGTTCGTCCCGCGCGACCGGCCCGCCGAGGTTCCGGGCCTCGGCGCCGTGAAGCAGATCGCATCGGGCGGCACGCGCGACTACGCATTGCTCGCCGACGGCGAAGTGATGGCCTGGGGCGATGACCGCAACGGCGACCTGGGCGTGCAGGACGGTGGGGAAGTCGAAAAATGCCTCGGCGAAACGCACGCCATCACGCCGATCCCGTGCAGCACCGTGCCCCGCCCCGTGATGGCCTCGCCGGGGGTGCCGCTGAGCGGCGTCGAACGAATCGGCGCCGGCGACGAATCGGCCTACGCGGTCCGCGGCGGCGGCGAGGAAGTGCTCGCCTGGGGGGAGAACTCGAGGGGCCAGCTCGGCAACGGGACCACCGCGGCGAGCCCCTTCCCGGTGCGTACGCTGGTCGAACCCGGTTCGCCGGTCGCCGAAATCGCCGGTGGCGGGCTGCACGCCCTCGCGCGCCTGCAGAACGGCCTGCTGTACGCGTGGGGCGCCGACGGCGCCGGCCAGCTCGGCTTCGAAACCGGCGGCGAACCGTCGGAATCGTGCGGCCCCGAAGCCGCCCCCTGCAGCACGATCCCCCAGCAGGTCTTCGCGCTCAGCCACGTGGTCGAGATCGCGCCGACGGAAAACACCAGCCTCGTGCTCGAGGAAGAACAGGACGCCACCAGGGTCGTGTACTCGTTCGGCGCCACGGGCCAGTACGAACTGCTAGGGCTCGGGAACGTTCCCTACGAATCGACCTCGACCCCGACGCCGATCAGGAGCATGGGCTCGGTCCGTGCATTGAGCGCGAGCTCCACGAAAGCGGCCGTGCTGCTCGAAACGGCGCCCGGGCCTCCCGCTGTGCTGGGTGCGACACCGATCGAGCAGGGACTCGACGTCACCTGGAACCTGCACTCCTCGACGTACAAGATCCGCTACCGGCCCGTGGGCACACGCGAATTCAGCCCCCCCGAAGAAGCGACCTGCCATTCCCCCTGTGAGGTGGAGCTCACTGGGCTGCGGCCCGAACCGTACGAAGTCACCCTCAAGACCCCCGAAGGCAGGGAAGGGCGCGAAAAGATCCGCAAGCTCGAGCGCACGCCGCTCCCCGCCGCCGGCGCGCCGGTCAACACCTCGCCTCCCTCGCTGTCGGGCTCGCCCGCCACAGAAACCGGGAAATTGCGGGAAGGCCAGACGCTGACGGCCCAACCCGGCAGCTGGACCAACCACCCGACGTCGTTCGACTACTCGTGGGTGCGCTGCAGCGGCCTCGGCGAAAACGGGGTGAGCGAAGAAGAGGGCACCGAATGCGAACCGATCACGAGCGGCCCCGGGGAAACGCCGGTGACCTCGAGCGCCTACGTGACGGGCCCGGCCGACGTCGCCAGGACGGTCGCCGTGTCGGTGCGCGCGACCAACGCCCGCGGCTTCAGCGTGGCGAGCTCAGAACCGGAACTGGTGCTCGCCCGGGAAGAAGAATCCGAACCGCCGCCTCCGCAGTTCATCACGCCCCCCACGATCTCCGGTGTCGCCGTCGAAGGACACCAGCTCACGACCCACCGCGGCAGCTGGGAAAACGAACCGCTCAGCTTCGAGGAGAAGTGGTTCCGCTGCAAAGGCCGCAACCCGGAAGGCACCGGCGGGGCCTGCAGGGCGATCACGCGCAAGAACCCCGTGACCGGAAAATCCGAACCCGTCACCGGCAACACGTACGTGACCGGACCCGAAGACGTAGGCCTGTGGATCGAGGACCAGGAGACGGCCGAAAACACCGGCGGCTGGAACGTGGCCGACTCGCTGGTCCTGCAGATCGCCTCACCCTCGCCCCCCACGAACGTCACCCCTCCGCAGATCACCGGCATCGCCCAGCGGGGCCAGACGTTGACGGTGCAGCCCGGGACATGGGAAAACGCACCCCAGAGCCCGCGCTGGCAGTGGCTGAGGTGCGCGGCGTCGGGGAAGAAATGCAGCGAGGTGAAATCCGCCACGGGCGCCACCTTCACGCTCGGCCCCGAAGACGTCCGCCACCGGATCGAGGTCAGCGAAACGGTCGAAAACGGCGCCGGGCGCAGCAAACCGTCGATCTCCGCGGCGACCGTCCAGGTGCCGGTCCCGGCCAGCAGCCCGCCGTCGCTGCAGGCGCCCCCGAAGATCTCCGGCACCCCGACCCAGGGCCAGAAGGTGAGCGCCGTGCAGGGCACGTGGAGCAACCAGCCGTTCCTGTTCGCCCACCAGTGGCTGCGCTGCGAACGCTCCGGCCTCGGCTGCCAGCCGATCGGGGGCGCCACGGGAGCGAGCTACGCGATCGTGGGAGCGGACGTCGGCCACACGCTCGTGCTCCGGGAGACCGCGACCAACGCCGCCGGGTCGACCCCCGGCGACTCGAAGCCGAGCACGATCGTCGCCGGGGCGGTGCCGGTCGCCTCGCTGCCGCCCGCCGTGTCCGGAAGGATCCAGGCGGGCCAGACGCTGACCGCCGTGCACGGCACGTGGAGCAACGAACCCACCGGATACAGCTACCAGTGGCGCAGGTGCAACGCGACGGGCCACAAATGCAAGCCGATCTCGGGCGCGGTGTCGCGGACCTACACCCCCACCGCCGCCCAGGTCGGCGCGACGCTGTCGGTCAACGAGACCGCCTTCAACGCCACCGGTTCCGGCAAGCCGGCGAGCTCCGCCACGACCGAACCCGTGGTGCCCGGGGCTCCGGTGAGCCTCGCCGCCCCGCGTGTGATCGGCACCCCAAGTGTCGGGCAGACGTTGACCGCCCAGGCCGGGCAGTGGTCGAACGGCCCGACGAAACTGCTGGTGAACTGGCTGCGCTGCGAAGGCGGCGAATGTCACCGGATCGAAGGTGCCACCCAGCGCACATACAAGGTCTCCCCCGCCGACGCGGGCCTCTCGATCGCGGTCCGCGAAGCAGCGGTGAACGGGGGTGGCTGGAACGCAGCGGTCTCCGAAGCCGTGCCCGTCGAAGGCTCCGCCGCCGCGCGGGCAGGGACGCCGACGCCACGCGTCGCGGGGCACGCACGGCCGCTCGCGGAGCCCGCCCCGGGGGGCGAAGCGCTGGGGTAGGGTCCCCGGCGTGCTGCTCCGAACCCAAGACGGTGGGGCGCTCGCGATCGGCCAGCTGTCGCATTCGTGGCTGTCCGGTCAGCTCGCGCGCGCGTGGGGCAACGCGCGCTTCCAGGCGCCGGAGCCGTTCGAGGAGGTGGTGCTCGGGGCCGCCCAGCACGACATCGGCTGGGCTCGGGTCGACCTCGATCCGCGCCTCAACGAGGACACGGGTCTGCCGCGCGGGTTCCTGGAAACGACGGTCGAGGAGCACCTGGCGATCTGGAGGGACGCACCCGACACGCTCGCGAGCCAGAGCCTCGACGCGGCGCTGGTCGTGTCGATGCACGGATGCTCGCTGTCGGAGCTGAGGGCCTCCGCCGCCGAGGCGCGGGACGCGCGGCTGCTCGAGGAGCACGTCGCGGCGGAGCGGGCAAGGCAGGAGGAGCTGCGCGAGCGGCTGGGGGTCTCCGGCGACCACGCTGAGCGCACCCGCCGCCAGATGTGGGCCTGGGACAGCCTGTCGCTGGCGCTGTGCCTGGGCTGGGACCCGTTCAGCGCTCGGGACGTCCCGTCCCGCGAGGGATTGGTCGAGCTCGAGCTGAGCCCCCGTGACGAGGGCAGATGGACGCTCGAGCCGTGGCCGTTCGCACGCGCGGAGGTGCGGGTGCACTGCGAGGCGCGGCACCTGAAGGGCGGCTACCGCGATCGGGAGGAGCTGCGCGAGGCGTTCGCGGCGGCACGCCTGGTGAGGCTCGAATGCACGCTGGAGCCGAGCTGACGCGAGCGCGTGGAAGGCTCCCCAGCAGCGCCCACTACGCGCGGCCGTGGCGCATCCACCAGCTCGCCGGCGACTTCCACCTCGAGGACGTGTGGGCGCTTCCCGCCGAAGGCACCCGCGACGAGTTTCCCCGGCTGGTGCGCGCGATCGCTGCGGAGGACCCGGCGGACGGCGGGGGGGACGCATCCGCCCGCGCCGCCCGGGCGCTGTGGTGGATCCGCCTGAAGCTCGGCGAGGTGCTCGGACTCGACGATCCGGACAGCGGGGTGGGCGCACGCGTGCCGACCCTGCGCGAGCGCCTGCCCGAAGACCTCCTCGGCAGGCCCGCCGGGCCGGATCTCGGCTCCTCGCCGGCGTTCACGTCCGTGTACCTGCTTGGGGACGAGTGGGCGGCGGAGCTCGCCAACCGCACCGTGCACGGGGTGCTGCACCTCGGCTGGGTGCCCGTGGCGGGCGACGAGGATGGGGGCGCGAGCGACGCCGGCGACGGGGACGAGGGCGCGTCCTTTGACCGGACGGCTACGCGCTACCGGGGCCAGCTGGCGATCCTGGTCAAGCCCAACGGCCTCGGCGGGCGCGCCTACATGGCGGCGATCCGGCCCTTCCGTCACCTGATCGTGTACCCCGCGATGCTGCGGAGGATCGAGCGCGCGTGGGCGGGTGCGGCCGGCGAGAACAGCCGGTGAGCACCTGGTGGGTGCTCTACGACGCCGACTGCGGTCTGTGCACGTGGGCGGTGGCGGTGCTGCTCGCCTGGGACCGGCGCGGCCGGCTCCGTCCGGGCGCGATCCAGGGTGCGGACGGCGAGAGACTGCTCGCTGACCTCGATCCGGACGCGCGGCTGGCCTCGTGGCACCTGGTGGCGCCCGCGGGTGAGCGCAGCTCGGGCGGCGCTGCGCTGGCGCCGCTCCTGCGACTGCTGCCCGGCGCGGGACCCGTGGCCACCGCGGCGGGGGCGGCGCCCAACGTGAGCGACCGCGTGTACGGCTGGGTGGTGCACCATCGCGCCTGGCTGTCGAGGCTGATCCCGGCGGCGGCGAAGCGGCGGGCCAGAGCGTCGGTGATGCGCGCGGAAGCCGTGCCCGGGACAGCTCCGCCCCAGTAACCTCAGCGGCACATGCGCTTCGCGGTGAAGTTCCTCGGCTGCAAGGTCTCCCAGGCGGACGCGATGCTCGCGCGCCGCCAGCTGCTGCAGGCCGGGCACGAAGAGGTCGCCGAGAAGGATGCCGAGCTGCGCGTGATCAACACCTGCTGCATCACACGCGAGGCCGAGGCGAAGTCGCGCCAGTCGGTGCGGCGCTCGCTGCAGAGTGCCCAGCAGGTCTACGTGGCCGGCTGCGCGGTCAACCTCCACCCCCGGCAGTTCGAGGAGATCGACGCGGGCGTGAGGACCTTCGCGGGCACCGCCGAGGAGGTGGCGGTGCGGATGGCGGCGCTCGACGCCGGCGCGGCGGACGACGGGACCGGCGCCTGCATCGACCTCGAGCACGAAGTGCCGCTGGGGCGCACCGCCCGCGGCCTCGACGACTCCTGGGCGGGCACCCGCACGCGCGGGTTCGTGAAGGTCCAGGACGGCTGCGACTGCCACTGCGCGTACTGCATCATCCCGACCGTGCGCGGGAGCGCGCGCTCGCGCGCGACGAGCGCGATCCTCGAGGAGGTGCGCCGGCGCGTGGACCAGGACCAGCGCGAGATCGTGATGACGGGAATCAGCGTCGGCGACTACCGCGACCCCCACACCGGGATCGACCTCGGCGAACTGCTGGTGGCCGCAGCGCGGGTGCCGGGCGTGGAGCGGGTGCGGATCTCCTCGATCGAGGTGATCCACGTGCGCGACTCGCTACTCGAGGCGGTGGGGCGGGAGCCCAAGGTGTGCCCCCACCTGCACGTGCCTCTCCAGTCGGGGGACAATGGCGTGCTGGCGGCGATGGGGCGCCATTACGACGCCGAGGACTACCTGCAGACGATCCGCGAGCTGCGAGGGGCGGTGCCCGAGATCAACGTCACGACCGACGTGATCGTGGGCTTCCCCAACGAGGACGAGGACGCCTTCGAGCGCACGCTCGAGGTGGTCGAGGAGGCGGGCATCAGCCGCGTGCACACGTTCTCCTACTCCGCCCGGCCCGGCACAGCCGCCGAGGCGCTCGGCGACCTGGTCGAGCCGGAGGAGAAGAAGCGCCGTTCCCGGGCCATGCGCGGGCTGTCGGAGGTGCGCTCACGCCAGCACCGCAACGGCAAGCTCGAGGGCGTCGAGCGGGTGCTCGTGGACAAGGTCGCCGACACCCAGTGCTCGGGCTACACCGAGGACTACACGCGCTGCTATCTGCCGGCGGGGGCCGGTGGCGCCGGCGAGGTGCTCGAGGTGAGCGTGCACGAGCTGCACGCCGACGGGCTGCTCGTCACCCCCACCTGAGCACGCCGTCCGAGGGCCGCCTCGCACCCGGTGGGCCCGGCGGCGGGCACTGCCGTGCGGCGGCCTCGATACGGCGACCTGCTACGGCGCGGTCACCGCGCTCTTCGGGTCGATGAGGATCTTGGCGTGCGTCTCCGGGTCGGCAAGCGCTTCAAACGCGCCGTCGACGCCGTCCAGGCCGACCGAGCCGGTTACGAGCGGGGCGGCGTCGACCTTGCCCTCGGCCAGCATCTGGAGCGTGTCGCGGAACTCCAGCGGCGTGTAGCCGACGACGAAGCGCAGGTCGATCTCCTTGTTGATCGCCATCGCGGGCCGGAACCTGTCGGCGCCCATGCAGACCCCGACGACGACCACACGCGAGAACAGCGGCGCGCCGGCGATGATCTGGTCGATCACGCCCGGGACGCCGACGCATTCGAACACCACCGGTGCCTTCGGGGTGGTCGCCCCCACCACTTCCGCGGCGCGCCACACCCGGTGCCACGGCAGCGGCAGGCGGTTCAGTTTCTCCATCGCACCCATCGCGGTGTCGAGCGCCGCCGGCAGGCTCGTGAGGTGGCCGTGACCTTCGCCGGATGCGTACGGCGATTCCACCGCGGGGTCAACGACGACCTCGGCGCCGCACGCGCGGGCGAGCGCCCGCCGCCCGGGCGAGAAGTCGCTGGCGATCACGTTGCGGACCCCGCGGGCCTTGAGCATGCAGATCACCGACAGGCCGATCGGCCCGCACCCGATCACCACCGCCACGGTGCGCTTCTTGACCTCGCCCCGGCGGACCGCGTGCCAGGCGACGGCCATCGGCTCGGTGAGCGCCGACACCTGCGGGGGCAGCCCGTTGGGGACGGCGATCGCGAGCGACTCCTGGACGAGGATCTGCTCCGCGTAGGCGCCGGGGGCGGCGGCCGACAGCCCGATCCCATGGACGCCCGAGCCCGCACGCAGCAGGGGCAGAGCCACCACGTTCGTGCCCTCGGCCAACGAGCCGCGGGTACGGGGCCCGCGTTCGACCACCTCGCCGCAGAACTCGTGACCCATCACGACGTCCTGATCGGAGCGCATGAAGTCGTCGTAGCCGGCTTCCCGTGCCAGCTCGGCGAGCTCGTCGCAGTGGTGGCGGGCGTGCAGATCCGAGCCGCAGATGCCGCACCGCTGGACATCGATCAGCAGCTGGCCGGGACCCGGGACCGGGGTGGGCAGCTCGACCAGCTCGAGCCGCCCTTCGCGGCAGCTCACGGCCCTCATCCCGCGCGGAATCCCTCGCGTGGGCCGCTCATGCGGCGAAGGCGTAGTCGTCGAGGTCGAAGCGGGCGCTGCGCCACGCAGCCTCGAGGGTCAGGCTGGGGCGGAACGGCGCGTCTCCATGCTGGTCGAAGTAGTAGCTGTTGGAGTTCGCGCACGAGCCCTGGAAGAAGATCTGGTTGTGGCGGCGGCCGAGCATCGTCTCCCAGTAACGCCGGTTGGCCTCAGGTGTGATCTCGACACGGGTGGCCCGCTGTTCGCGCGCCCGCCGCAGGCAACGCACGATGTGGCGCATCTGCGTCTCGATCAGGCCGAAGTACGACTGTCCGTTGAAGCCGTAGGGGCCGAGGATCGAGAACCAGTTCGGGAACCCGGGGACGCTTACGCCCTCATACGCCTGCAAACGGTTCTCCGTCCACCACTCGTCGAGCGCCACCCCGCCGACGCCGCGCGTGACGAACGGGGGCATGTTGCCGGTGTCGAAGACCTTGAAGCCGGTCGCGAGCACGAGCACCTCGAGCGGGTGCTCGACGCCGTCGGCGGTACGCACCCCGCTCGGGGTCACCTCCTCGATGGCGGTCGTCTCGAGCAGCACGTTGTCGCGGTTGAAGGTGCGGACGTAGTCGTTGTGGAAGCTGGGACGCTTGCACCCGAGGCCGTAGCTGGGCGTCAGCTTCTCCCGCACGACGGGGTCCTCGACGTCCCCCAGGAGCTTGCGCGCTGCGCCTTCCCCTTTCGCACGCAGGCCGGGGAAGGTGCCCGCGAAGTGGGCCGCCAGCACGAAGGTGGCCTCGACGAAGGCCTGGCTGAGCCAGCGCGTGACGAGCTTTGCGCCTGGCACCCACCGGAGCACGCTCCGCACGCGCATGCTGAGCGGGGCGTCGAGCTTCGGCAGGCACCAGATCGGGGTGCGCTGGAAGACGGTGAGGTGTTGCACTTCGGGCGCGATCGCCGGGATCACCTGGATCGCCGACGCGCCCGTGCCGATCACGCCCACGCGCTTGTCGCGCAGGGACACGGAGTGGTCCCAGCGGGCCGTGTGCATCGTGTCCCCGGCGAACGTCTCGATCCCCGGGATGTCTGGCAGCTTCGGCTGGCTGAACACGCCGGTCGCCCCGATCACGTATCGCGCCGTCAGGTGGTCGCCGCCGGCGGTCTCGATGCGCCACACGTTGGCGTCCTCGTCGAAGTTCGCACCGGTGACCTTCGTGTTCAGGCGGATGCGATCGCGTACGCCGTACTTGTCGACGCAGTCCTCGGCGTAGGCCTTCAGCTCGCGGCCCGGTGCATACACGCGCGACCAGTCACTGCGCTTCTCGAACGAGAACTGGTAGCTGAACGAGGGGATGTCAACGGCGATCCCCGGATACGTGTTCCAGTGCCAGGCCCCGCCGACGCCGTCCCCCTCCTCGAGCACGACGAAGTTCCGGAAACCCGCCTGGTCGAGCTTTATCGCGGCGCCGATCCCCGAGAAGCCGGCGCCGATCACGGCGACCTCGTGATCGATCGTGCGGTCCCCCGGGTCCATGCACCGAGGATAGGCGTCGCACGCGCCCCGTGTCAGTGACGCATCGCACACTTGGACACTGTGCGGCCGGCGGCGAGCGGCAGCCGCAGGGCGAGGCCGGCCGCCGCGAGGGCACTGCTGCGCCGCCGGAGGTATGGTCCGTGGCGATGAGGGTCTATCACCGCGAGCACACGGGACGCCCCTTACGGGTGCTGTGGACGCTCGAGGAGGTCGGCCAGTCCTACGAGTTCCAGGTGATGGACCAGGAGCAGGGCAAGAGCGAGGAGCACTTCGCCCGTCACCCGCTCGGGCGGGTCCCCGTGCTCGAGGACGACGACGGCTACGTGTTCGAGTCGGCCGCCATCTGCATGCACATCGCCGACCTGTTCCCCGAAGGGGAAATGATGCCCCCGCTGGGCAGCCACGACCGCGCGCTCGCCTACCAGTGGGCGGTGTTTGCACCGAGCGAGATCGAGCCGCCGCTGATCGAGGCCGCGATCTTCAACCAGGCCCAGCCCGAGCGCGCCCAGAAGGCGAAGGACCGCTTCAGCCTCGCCGCCACCGGGGTGGCCGGTGCCCTCGACGGCGGCGTGTATCTGGTTGGAGACCGCCTCACGGTGGCCGACGTGATGGTGAGCACCGCGCTCAACTTCACCTCACGGGCGGGGTTCGGCGAGCTGCTCGAGCCGCAACTGAAAGAGTACGTCGCGCACCTGCAGGAGCGTCCTGCCTTCCAGCGCGCGCAGAAACGCCTGTCCGAGCTGCCGGCAACCGCCGAATAGCCCGGCGGGACCCGTCCGGCCGGCGCCCAGAAGGCGCCCCTGTGAACAGACAGCGGGCCCAGCTGATCGTATATGGGGCGATGCGGAGCCGACACCGACCGCGGGTCCCATGGATCCGCCGTACCTCCGTCGCGCTTCTGGTGGCTCTCGCGGGGGGTCTCGCGCGGGCGTCCGCCGGCGACGGCGCGACCACGACCGCGACTGCCGCGGGTACCCAGACCTCCGCGACTGCTGCGGGCACCCAGACGACGCCTCCCGGGACGACCCAGGTGACGCCCGAGGGCGGGACTCCGGCAGCTCCCGCACCCGGCGCCCGCTCGTATGCCGAAAAGCTGGCCCTGCTGCGGGGAGTCGCCAGCCCGGGCGGCGGGTGGACGCCGCTGCATGCCGGCGAGCCCGAGGCTGCCGAAGCGCCGGCATCCGTAGCCGTCTGGACGGCGGCGCCGGGGCACCGTGTGCCCGCCGACTTCCTGGGACTGTCGTTCGAGTCAACGACCCTGTCGAGCCTCCCGACGCTCGTCCAGGGTGGCACGCTGGCGCACATGCTGCGCTCCCTGGGCCGGGGGACGCTGCGCTTCGGCGGTGGGTCCGTGAACAGGTACGTGACGTGGGAGCAGCCCGGGACACCGGCCCCCCGCTGGGCGACGCACCCGGTCACGACCGCCGACCTGCAGACATTGGCATCGGTGACCCGCCAGACGGGCTGGAAGGTGCTCCTGACGATGAACCTCGCCCACTACGAACCCAGGTTGGTGGCCGAGGAGGCCGCCTCCGCGCGGCGGGTGCTGCGCCGCGGCCTCGCCGGGATCGCCGTCGGCAACGAGCCCGACCGCTTCGGCACCTTCGGGCTGCGCGGGTCACGCTGGAACTTCTCCGACTACGTCCGCGAGCTGGACGCCTACCGCGAGGCGATCACCTCGTCGGCGCCCGGGACGGACGTCGCCGCCCCCGACGTGTCCACGGGCGAACCGCCGCTCCCGTGGGTGTGGGAATCGATCGCCCAGCACCCGGCGATCCTGACCGATCACTACTACCCGCTGACCGCGTGCGAACACAACCCGACGGCCTCCCAGCTGCTGAGCGCGGAGGTGAGGCTGGAAGAGACCGTCATGTTGAGCACGCTCGGAGCCATCCAGCGCACAGCCGGGGCGCCGCTGGAGCTCGACGAGACCAACGACATCTCATGCAAGGGGGAGCCCGGAGTCAGCAACACCTTCGCGTCGGCGCTGTGGGCGGCCGACTACGTCGCACGGGCGATGAGGGCCGGCCTGAGGGGGGTCGACTTCCACACCCTGCTGAACCTGCCGGAGTCCTACACCGCGCTCGTCGGCGAAGGCGCGTCCCTGCGGCCCAACCCCGAGTGGTACGGGCTGCTGCTGACCCACGCACTCCAGGGCACGCGGGTGCTGCCCACCTCCGTGAGCGCAGGCTCGGACCTCTCCGCCCATGCCTTTCTGCGCCGGGACGGAGCCGTCGAGCTGCTGCTCGTCAACTTCTATCCGAAGGGCTCCAGGCCGCGGCGGGTGACGCTCGCGGTACACGGACGGGCGGCGGCGGGAGGCACGATCCTGCGCCTCACCGCCCCATCCACCCTGGCGACCACGGACGTGAAGCTCGGTGGCGAGGAAGTGTCGGCCTCCGGGCGGTGGCACTCGAAGCTGCCGCTGCCCTCGCTCCGCGACAGCGGCGGCTCGCTGTCGCTGTCGCTCCCGGCTCGCAGCGCCGCCCTCGTGACGATCCCGCCCCCGGCTGCGAACAGCTGACGCGCCCGGCTCCGGCCTGAGAGGCGATCCGGTTCCGGCCTGAGAGGCGATCCGGTTCCGGCCTGAGAGGGGGTCCGGCACCGGACTGAGAGGCGGTCCGCTCCGGCTGTGACGCGGGCGCGGCGGCTGGGGGAGCGTCTGCAGGCTAAAGGTCGCCTCCGCGATCGGCCGATGGTCCTCCATGTGGCGTGCCAGAACGGCTCGACGGGCCGTCGGTCGACTCACGCTTACGCAGCAGGTCGCCGTGCTGAGCCTGATCCCCATGGTCGTCCTGGGGTTCGTCCTCGCGCGCGTGCTGCAGGCCCAGGTGCGCGGGCGCACGCTGGCCGAGGAGACTCGTGCTGCGCGCCTGATCGCCCGCATCGGCATCCAGCCCCGGCTCTCGCCGCGCGAGGTACAGGACGGCGTGAGCCCCGCCGGGATCCGCGAGCTCGATCGTCAGCTGCAGGCGGAGGCGGTCAAGCACGACCTCGCGCGGATCAAGCTGTGGAACGCGCGCGACACGGTGATCTACTCGGACGACCACACCCTCATCGGCCGCACGCTGGAGCCGAGCGACGACCTCGAGGCCGCGCTCGACGGCCATCCCGAGGAGGCCACGATCGTGAACCCGTCGTCCGACTCCGAGACGGCCGGCGAGGTCGGGCTGGGGACGCTGATCGAGGTGTACGTGCCGCTGCGCTTCTCGGCGCAGGGGAGGCCTGCCGGGGCGTTCGAGATGTATCTCAGCTACAAGCCGGTGGCGGGCGCGATCGCGCGCGACCACAAGGAGATCGCGATGCTGATCGCGGGAGGCCTGCTGCTGTTGTGGCTGGTGCTGTTCCGGATCGTCGCGGGCGCCTCGCGCAGGCTGCGACAACAGGCCCGCGAGAACGATCGCCTCGCACGCTATGACCAGCTCACCGGCCTCGCCAACCGCACGCTCTACATGGAGCGCCTGGACGCGATGCTCTCCGCAGGCCACCCGCCGGGTCCGGGCGCGGTCCTGATCGCGGACATCGAAGGCTTCAAGCAGATCAACAACACCTTCGGCAGCGACGCCGGCGACGAGCTGCTGTGCGCCGTGGGACGCCGCCTGGAGCACGACCTCGGCGACGTGTCGCTCGTCGCCCGCGTGGGCAACGACGAGTTCGCGCTGCTGTCCTGCCCGCTACCCGAGGGCGGAGCCGCGAGCGTCGCGGAAGCGCTCCAGCGCGCGCTCGAGCCACCCGTGGTGCTCGACGGGGTCGGCGTGAACGTCGAGGTGAGCATCGGGATCGCCCGCATCGGGGGCGGAAACAACGACGCCCAGGAGCTGATACGCCACGCCGAGGCCGCGCTCGGGCGTGCTCGCGTGACCGGCAGCAGCGTCGAGGAATATTCGCCCGAGCGCGACCACTTCGACCCCGAGCGTCTCAGCCTCCTCGGCCAGGTGCGCGGCGCGCTGGAGAACGGCGAGTTCATCCTCCACTACCAGCCGAAGCTCGACCTGAAGACACGCCGGGTCACGGGAGCCGAGGCGCTGGTGCGCTGGCAGCACCCGGAGAAGGGCCTGCTCGCGCCGGTGGACTTCGTCACGACGGTCGAGCAGACGGCGCTGATCTCGCCCCTGACCTCCAACATCGTGCGTCAGGCGGTGCGCGACCTCGCGCGCTGGCGCGCCGACGACCTGGAGCTCGACGTCTCGATCAACCTCTCGGCCCGCAACCTGCTCGACGCCGCGTTGCCGGCGCAGGTCCTGGAGATCGCGAGCCGTCACGACGTCGACCCCGGGTGGGTCACCATCGAGGTCACAGAGAGCGCCACGCTGACCGATCCCGATGCGGCCGTGGCCGTGCTCCAGGAGTTGCGCGCGGCCGGGTTCGGGGTGTCGATCGACGACTACGGCACAGGCAATGCGTCGATCGACTACCTGGCAAGGCTGCCCGCGAGTGAGATCAAGATCGACCGCAGCTTCGTCAGCGACATCTGCACCGACCCGCGGGCGGACGCCGTCGTACGGTCGACGATCAACCTCGCCAGACACCTGGAGCTGGAGGTGGTGGCGGAGGGGATCGAGACGCGAGAGGTGCTCGATCACCTGTCAGCGCTGGGTTGCGACTGTGCCCAGGGCTATCTGATCTCCCGGCCGGTGCCGTTCGCCGAGCTCGCGGGACGCGTCGTGGAGCTGCACGAGACCCTCGCCGCCGCGCCCGCCGCCGTCGAGATCAGCGTCAGGCGCACGAGCCGGGCGACGCCTGCGGTCTGAGCCGCCTCCTGCTCGCGGCCGGTGATACGGTCGCGAGATGAGCGATCTCGGACCGTCCTCCACAGCCAGCGATCTCGCCGCCGCGCTCCGCCGCCGTGAGATCTCCTCCAGCGAGCTCCTCGACGCGTGCCTCGCAGCCGTCGACGAGCGCAACCCCGCCCTCAACGTGATGGCGCTTCGCAACGACGAGCAGGCGCGCACCGCCGCGGCAGAGGCCGACCGGCGGATCGCCGCCGGAGAGGACGCGCCCTTCCTCGGGGTGCCGATCCCGATCAAGGATCTGACACCGGTCGCGGGCTGGCCCGTGACATACGGGTCCAACGGCGCCCCCGAGGGCCCCAGCGAGGAGAGCGAGATGATCGTCGACGCGTTCGTACGCGCCGGCTTCGTGCTGTGCGGCAGGACGACCACGCCGGCATTCGGCGTGATCACCGCCACCGAGACCACCCGCTACGGGATCACGCGCAATCCCTGGGACACGCAACGGACACCCGGCGGCTCGAGCGGCGGGGCGGGAGCCGCCGTGGCCTCCGGCATGTTCCCGATCGCCCACGCCAACGACGGCGGCGGCTCGATCCGCATCCCGGCGTCCTACTGCGGCCTGGTCGGGCTGAAGCCGAGCCGGGGACGGGTGCCGCGGCTGTCGCAGAGCTGGCTCGGCGCGGTCGTCGAGGGGGTCGTCGCCCGCAACGTGCAGGATGCCGCCGCCGTTCTCGACGTGACCAGCGGACCGGATGCCTGCTCCTGGTACAACGCGCCGGCGCCGCAGCGGCCGTTCACCGCCGAGCTCGAGGTCGAGCCGCCTGCACTGCGGATCGGCCTCATGACAAGCGCCCCGCTGGGCATCCCCACCGACCCGGCCTGCGTGGAGGCGGCGCAGGCGGCCGCGGAGCTGCTCGAAGGGCTCGGCCATGCGGTCGAGCCGGTCGAGGTGGCGACGATCTCCGAAGAGATGGTGCCGCCGTTCGTAGCGCTGACGCAGGCGGGGCTCGCCGACTACGACGGCGTCGACTGGTCGAAGGTGGAGCCGCATGTCGCCCGGGGGCGCGCCGCCGCCGGCGAGACGAGCGCATACGACTACGTGCTGGCCGCCAAGGCGCTGGAGCTGCTCAGTCGCCGCGAGGTCGCCCGCTGGGGGCGCGATTTCGACGTTCTGCTGACGCCCACCTCGGCGGTCCTGCCGCCGATCGCCGGCGCGACCCTGGAGGCCCAGCACGCGGCCCCTGACCTGCCCGTTCCCGAGGTCGTGGCGAGCGTGTCGTTCACGGCCTTCGGCAACGTCGCGGGCCTGCCCGCGGTGAGCCTGCCGCTGCACTTCACGGAGGGCAACCTTCCGGTCGGAGTCCAGTTGACCGGCGGACCCTGGCAGGAGGCGACCCTGATCGCGCTGGCCGCGACGATCGAGCGCGCGGCACCGTGGTCGGAGCGCCGCCCGGCGCTCGCGACCGCCTGAGCTCTCTCCGGCAAGCCGCTCGACCGCGACCCGTACGGGCCCTACGACCCCCGCTAGCCGCCACCCCCGCTAGCCGCCGGCTTCGGATCGCGGTGAGGCGATCGGCCCGCGCCGTCGAGGCGGGGGACCGCAGATGCGATGCTGTCGGCAATGGCGGTCGTGGCGAGACCACGCGCGGCTGACGCGCTGCGGCTGGGAAGGCGCCGTTTCCTGGCGCCCGAACGGATTGACATGGCGGCGATCGCCGGCGAACTCGGAGTGAACCGCGTCACGCTGTATCGCTGGTTCGGCTCGCGCGACGACTTCGTCGTGGAGGTCGTGTGGTCGCTCGCGCTCACAACCTTCAGATGGGTGGAAGAAAAAGTCAGCTCGGAGGGCCCCGAGAGGATCGTCGAGGTGGTGACGGGGTTCCTCGACACGATCATCACCAACGCCGGTATGCAGCGGTGGCTGGGCGAAGACGGCGAGCACGCGATGCGGCTGCTGACGGGGCGCCGCACGGACTTCCAACAGCGCCTGATCGGCGAGATCCAGCGGCGACTGGAGGGACACGCCGACACCTCGCGGCTCCAGCCCGCGGTCGACGTCCACGAGCTCGCCTACGTGATCGTGCGCCTGATCGAGTCCTACACCTACCTCGATCTGATCACGGGCGAACGCCCGGAAGCGAGGCGGGCGGAGCCGATCCTGCGGATGCTCCTGCGGGTCGACTCCTAGGGTCGACTCCTGGGCTCGCCTCCGGGCCCCTCCCGGTCACCTCACCGGCCCTCCCGGTGGCCTCACCAGTCCTCCCCGGTGGCCTCAAGTCCTCCCGGTGGCCTCACCAGTCCTCCCGGTGGCCTCACCAGTTGATCGGCGGGGGCGGTTTGGCCGTCATTTCGATCGTGTTCCCGGGCCCGGACATGGTCGACGACAGCACCGGGCCGAAGAGGCCGCAGCCACCGAATTCGGGCACCGTCACCTTGGTCGTGAACGAGAACCCGCCGACGACGAGCGCGTTGACGGGCTCGGAGATGCTCAGCGGGAGCTGGATGGGTTCGACCGTGGTGCAGCCGATCGGGACCACGAACAGCCCCACGCCGACCGAGCCGACGAGCTCGTTGGCCGAGCCGCTCGCGCTCTCGCTGAAGACCCCCGCGTCCGTCAGGCCGACGGTCCCGTGGATCGTTCCGGTCGGGGTCAGCGCACCCCTGACGGTGACCGGTATCAGGCCGATGAGAATCGTCTGGTTGATCGGCGGGATCGACAGGTTGGCGGTGAGCTGACCGGAGGTGACGTCGCCTTCGGCGCTCAGCGTCGAGCCTTTGGGGACTTCGACGGAGATCCCGCTCTTGGCCTCGGTGACCTTGCCGCTCAGTTCCCACGCCGGCAGCGGCACGATCAGGTCGCCCGTCTCGGGCACCAGGCGCGCCGAGGAGGGGAGCGTGGCGCCCGCGGAGTGCTGTCCGCAGGTGCTCGGCGCTTTCCTGCCGGCGAGGCGTTCTTCGATCCACTTCATCACGTTGGCGATCGCCGTGGGGTCGCTCAGGAGGTGGTCTCCGGGGTATAGCTGGAGGTCGTCGCTGACGCGCAGCGAGCACCACGCGGCGTGCAGGGCGACGTCCTGGGCGACGGGAACGAACTCATCCTCGAGGCCGTGGTAGTGGTACACGGGGACGGGCACCGCTTTGGTGCCCAGCAGCTGTTCGCTGACGACTTTCTGGATCGCCGGGTGTTCGGCCTCCAGTTCGGTGAAGCCCTTGTGGCCGATCGTGTATTCGGCGCTGTTGACGTCACGGAATTCACGCAGCGACTGGATCGCGCACTCGTTGATGAGCTTCCCGGCGGCTTCCAGCCCGGCGACGTTGGACAGGGCAGCGAGGTCGAATTCTTCGGGGTAGGCCGTGCTCAGGCCGATCAGCCCGTCGAGCCCGAAGGCGGTGCCCACGGAGGCGTTGTCGAATTCGCCGATCGCCTGGAGGTTCGCCGGAACGCCCCCGGCGGCGAGGCCGACCATCTTCACGTCGGGCGCGTAGCCGGACTGGAGCTCGGCGGCCCAGCTGGCGGCCTGGCCGCCCTGGGAGTAGCCCCACACGATCACCGGCGTGCTCGCGGCGATGCCCGAGCCGGGAACCTGCCGCGCGGCGCGGACCGCGTCGAGCACTGCCTGGCCCTCGGCGCGCCCGGCGGCATAGGTGGGGACCGCTCCGTTGGTGTACCCCTGGTAGTCGGTGACCGTCACGGCGTAGCCCTTTTTCAGCGATTCGATGATCGCGCCGCCGTCGTACTCCGTCCCGGCCGCCATCTGCAACGAGGGAGCACAGGAGTGTCCGAGACCCTGGGTGCCCTCGGCATACGTGACCACCGGCCGTGAGCCGGTTCCTTTCCAGGCCGCGGTGGGCACGATCACCGTACCCGTCACCCAGTCGGGCTGACCGTGCTGGTCCGTGGACTGGTAGAGGACCGTCCAGGCTTTGTTGGCGGGGAGCGTGACATTGAGGTTCACAGTCGCCGGGCGGTACCACGCGAGTTCGCCCACGCTCCCGCCGGGGGTGGTGGTCGGAGGCGTGTAGAACGCCGATCCCGCCGGGCCTTCAACCGGGGTCGCGGACGCGCTCAGCGGCACGGCCAGACCCACGAGGACAGAAACCGCAAGCACGACTGCAACAGCATGACCGCGCACCATCTCGTCTCCCCTTCGCTCGGACTCCACTCTCCCCGGCGAGCGCTTCCCCGGCGGGCCGGAACCCGCACCGCGCCGCCGTCCGCGGCGAATGTAGCACGAAGGCCTAAGTGTTGCAATTGCATCGCTCAAGCGCAGGCGTTGCAGCGCCCCCCCGACCTCCGGACCCCCGACCTCCGGCCGCCCGCCGCCGCCGCTTCGGGAACCCCCAGCGCCGCCCGGCCGGCCGCGGTGGCGGACGTCAGTCGCCGAGTAGCCCGACCTGGCGGAGGATCGAGACGGAGTCCGAGTACACGTCCTTGCGCGTTATCAGCCCGTTCTCGCACGGGATGATGTCCATGCCGTCCCACGAGACGCGGGCGCCCGTGGGTGGCGAACGGAGCTCGCCGCGGCGCAGCTCGGTGGAGTGGGTGGCCGTTGCGGTCCACTCCTGGACCACGAGGTCGTCGCGGAGGTACATCCTGCGGGCATCGAAGTGCAGGTCGGGCCACGCTTCGAAGATGCGCGCGATGTGGGGACCGACCTGCTCGCCCTCGGCGCGCTCGCCGGCGGTGTGGTTCTCGAACACCATCCCGGGAGCGTGCATGGCGACGATCGCCGGCACGTCGTGCATGTTCCAGGCGTCGTTGTAGTCGTCGATCACCCGCTTGAGGGGGTGGTCGGCCGCACTCATCGCGACGCCTCCCGCCCGTGCGTGCACGAGGCGCCCGGCCTCACGCCCATTCCATCGGCCGGTAGCCGCTGGTGCGGGGCGCCGACACGATCAGCACGGACGCGACCTCCTCGCCGTCGTTGCGGACCGTGCGGCGGGGCTGGGGGTCGAGGCGCACGAACGTGCCAGCGGGGGCGGGGACGGCGGTGCCGTCGATCACCATCGAGGGGTTGCCCGAGAGCATGAAGAAGATCTCCTCCTGGTCGCGGTCGATCTCGTCGTGTTCGGGGATCGACTCACCCGGAGGGATGTGGACGACGTTCACGCCGAACGACCCGCACCCGAGCGTGCGTCTCACCAGGCTCCAGTTGCCGTTGCTCTCCATCTCGTCGAGGGACGCGATGCTGTAGCCGCCCTCTTGGGGTCGCTCGGCGCTCATCGGCCCTCGACTCCGCGACGGGTCACAGCGCCAGCGCCCGTTCGACGATCGCGGGCCCGTCAACGCCCGCCGGCAGGTCCCCGAAGGCGAGGCCCCGGCGCTCGAGGCGTCCCGCGCAGAATGCGGAGGACACGAAAGCGGGCGCGTGCCGCAGCAGCAGCGAGGCCTGCAGCGCGAGGGCCATGTCCTCGACCAGCCCGCGAGCCCCCCATTCCGCGCCGGGAAGGCTCGAGGGCGGCGCCAGCAGGCGTTCGCGGAGGGTCCCGAGGTGGGCGTCGAAGCGGGTGTCGGTGCCCGCCGCGAGCTCGCACTCGGCGAGGAAGGCGGCGATGGACTCAGGTTCCCGCGCGAGTGCCCGCAGGACGTCGAGCGCGATCACGTTGCCGGAGCCCTCCCAGACGGTGCCGAGCTGGATGTCCCGGTACAGCTGGGCCATGAACGCCTCCTCCACATAGCCGTTCCCGCCCAGACACTCGAGCGCCTCGGCCGCGAGCGGCGCGCCGCGCTTGCACACCCAGTACTTCAGGACCGCGAGCGCGAGCCGGCGGAAGGCGGGTTCCTCGCCGGCGGCCCCGTCGAACGCGCGGGCGAGCCTGATCGTGGCTGTGGTGGCGGCCTCGGACTCCAGCGCGAGATCGGCGAGCACGTTCGTCATCGCCGGCTGCTGGGCCAGCAGGGCCCCGAAGGCGGCGCGATGGCGGGTGTGCCACACGGCCTCGGCGACGGCGCGCCGCATCATCCCGGTGACGGCGATCAGCGTGTCGAGGCGCGTGTACACGAGCTGCTCGACGATGAACGCCGTCCCCCGCCCCTCCTCGCCGAGCATGCGCGCGGGGAGGTGGTCGTACTCAACCTCCGAGGAGGCCAGGCAGCGGCCCCCGAGCTTGTCCTTCAGGCGCTGGATGCGGAATCCGGGGTGGGGCCGGTTGGCCACGAAGCAGGTGATCCCGTTGTCGGTCTGCGCGAGCGTGAAGAACACCTCGAACACGGGATGCGTGCAGAACCACTTGTGTCCCGTGAGCTCGTACCAGCCGTCCCCCACCGCCTCGGCGACGGTGGAGTTCGCGCGCAGGTCCGATCCGCCCTGCTTCTCGGTGAAGGCCATGCCGGCCTGCGCGAAGCGGTCGTAGTCGGGAAGCGAGAGTCGCTGCTCCCACTCGGCGAACAGGGCCGGGTCCTGACGCATCGTGGGAACCGCGGCGTAGTTGATCGCGAACGGACAGCAGGGGCCCGTATCGAGCTGGTTGAAGAGGTGGAACATCGAGGCCCGCACGACGTGGGCGCCCCCGCGTGCCTCCCGCCAGGGCAGTGTGTTCACCTGGCGCTCCACCCCTAGGCGCAGCATCCAGTGCATGGAGGGGTCGTATTCGATCTCGTCGATCCGGTTGCCGTAGCGGTCGTGGGTGCGCAGCACGGGGATGTTGCGCTGGGCGCGCCTGGCGTGGTCGAGCGCCTCGGCGGAGCCGAGGATCGCCGCCAGCTCGGAGACCCGCTCCCGGCCCCAGTCCCCGCCCTCGCGGACGAGCGCCTCCTGCAGGGCCAGGTCAGCGGCGAAGGGGTCGTATTCCGCGAGCGGAGGAGGCTGGTTGACCACGCGGTGGGTGGTCCAGCGTGACTCGGCGGCCTCGGTGACGCTCATGGCTGAATGCGGCGACGGGGCGCGTCCCCGGCGCGCATCCGGCGACTTTCGCACAGGCACGCGACGGGGTCAAGGAAGGCGATGCCGGCTGGGACACCCGCCCGCCGAGCGAAAACCCCGCCGGTCGGCACAAACGATGGCCAGCACGTTTGGACTCCTGTCCATATAGATCCCGCATGGCTGCGCCCAGAATCGCCTCGATGGCGCTCAAGACGCTGACGCCCGCCGAGCTCGCGAACACCCGCACCCTGTTCCGGAGCTTCATGGGCAGCGCCGGTGCCGGCCACAGGACCGTCCACGAGCTGCTGACGATCTACCGGGAACGCTGCGCGGAGCTGCGCGCCACCAGGGATCCCGACGACGACCTGCGGGTCGATCGCTTCATCCGCGAGATGGCCGGCGGAACCTGGAGGAACGGACTCGTGATGCGGATCGGAGAGTTCGACGGCCACGTGCACCTGATCGATGGGACCCATCGGGGGATCGCCTACCTCGCCTGCCTGGAGAGCGGCGTCGGCAGCGACCGCCTCCCGGCGCTGGCCGTCGACTGCTGAGCAGGGGCCCACGCGTTCACGCACAGCGCGCCCGCTGCCTCCGGACCCTCGCGACCTAATATTTCACGACCGCGGTGGCTTCCGTGAAGGCCGTGCCTTTCTGCGTGGTCAGGTGAAGGGTCGTCTGGTTGGTGCCTTTGGCGGGCGAGGTGTATTCGACCGGCGTCGCCACGGCCGATTCGGCGGGGCCGGTCGTGGGAATCGCGATTTTGGTGTTGTTGTTCAGCGGCCCCGCACCGCCCGTTTTGGTTACGTTCGCCGTGATCGTCGTGCCGATGTTGCTGACCACGTTGCCATATTCGTCGGTGATGCTGACCTGGGCTTCGAACTGCTGGCTGTTGCCGATGCTCGTGGTTTCACACGTGAACAAGCACGTCGCCGAGCTGATTTTGCCCGCCGTCACGACGGGATTGTCCCACGCCCACCGTTTCGCGGCGGCGGTTTTGACGGTGATCGCGGCGGTGCCTTCTCTCGCCGTGGTTTCTTCGAGAACCTTCAGCGTGTTCGCGCCCGCGTGATAGAAGCGGAAGCCGGTGATGCTCGTTTCGCCCGCCGTGAACGTCGGTTCGGTGGTCGCCGAGTAGGTCGGCGCTTTGCCGCTGGGCGAGCTGAGGGCTCCTTCATATTTCAGTTTGTGCGTCCGGACGTAGGTCGTGATCACGTTGTGCCATTCGTCCCACGCGGTCAGTTTGACTTCGAACGCGGCCCCGGCTTCGGGTTCGGCTGCCACCGACACCACGTGGAAGCTCTTGAACAAGCCCACGGACACTTTGACCGCGACGAGCGCGCCTTCGTTGGTGAGCGTCCCTTCTTTGACTTTCAGTTTGGCTTCTTCGGGGCGGTAGAGCTTGAGCTGGCCGTTGTTGGCGCCTTCCACGCTCGCCACCCCCGCGGTGAATTTGACGGCAGTGGCTTCGCCGAAGGCGACAGTCGTGCCGGTTTCGCTGCTGACGCTCGGTTTGGTTCCGCTCGGAGCAGCGGTGGCGCCTTCGAAGACGAGGTTGTGCGAGCCCGTGTAGGAGGTCACCGTCCTGTTGGCGGCGTCCTTGGCGGTGACGGTCAGGTTTGCGGCTTCACCGGCCACGAGTTCGGTTTTCGACGCCTGCAGCACGAGGTGGGTGGCCGGCCCCGAGGTGACGGTCACGGTCTGTTTTTCGCTGGCGGAGGTCCACGAGCGCCACACGGCCGTGACCTGGTAGGTGTGGCTCGCGATCGAGACGCCCGTCTCGGTGCAGCTGGTAACGGTCGAGGGGGTGGCGGAGGTGGGACACCCCGTGCCGAAGGCGCCGCCTTCGCCGGTGACGTAGTACTGCACCGCGCCGGAGCCGGGGGGCGTGACCGCACTCCATTCCAGTTGCACGGTTTCCGCTCCCGCGACCGCTTTCAGGACCGGCACTTCGAAGTCGCTGACGGCCGCCAGCGAGGTCCCCGTGCCGGACCCGCCCCAGTACGCGGCCGCGGTGACGGTCAGAGACGCGACCACCACCGCGAGAAACGTCCCGACGAGGACGGAGAGAGGTCTGGGCCGCAGCCGCTTCACTCGTAGGCGCTCCCCGAATACCTGAGGATGAAGGTGGAGCCCTTGCACCCATCCTGGTTCACCGATTGCAGATCGAGCAGTTGGATCGCGGGCGCGGTGATCCCCTGCGTGGGCAGCGTCACCGACCCGCCTGCGGGGATCACGATCGGAGTCAGCGCGGTGACGTTCGATTGGGTGATGAGGAGGTTTTCTTCAACGGGGCATTCCGGATTTTCACTGGCCGCGGTCACGGTCAGCGCGGTCACGTAGATGGCCACGCTGTTGGAGTTCTTCAGGGCGAGCGGGATGCGGCGAGCCGGTGCCCCCGGGTACATGGTGCCTTCCGGGTTCCCCGAGATCGAGAAGGTCGCGGGCTGCCCCACCGGAGCGCTGCCACCACCGGTGGGGGGCGCAGGCGCCGGGGGGCTCGGCGTGCTCGCGGGGGGGCTGGCCGGTGTGCTCGCCGGTGTGCTCGCGGGTGCGGGGGCCGGTCCGGGCGCCGGCGCGGCGCCACCGAGGATCGTCCACGTGTAGGTCCCGGGCGCGCCCGCCACCTTGCCCAGCAGGGCCCTCACCTTGAAGGTGTGCGCCCCCGCCGACAGGGCCGGGCGCTTGCTCGTGATCGTGCGGCGGCACCACTTGACCTTTCTGGCGTTCTTCGGCTGGCCCTTGCATTTCACCCGGCCGACGTAGGTCGCCGGCCCGTAGCGGATCGGCGAGGAGCAGTCGTGGAACGGGGCTCCGTCGAGGGAGCACTGGAAGTAGATGCGGCGCTGCTTGTCCGAGAACGAGAACGCAGCCCACACCTGTTTGGTGGTGGCCGGCGGCATCGTGCCCAGCGTGGGAATCGGGGGCGGGTGCTGGCCGGCCGGTCTTGCCACCGTGGCCACCGCCCACGCGCCACCCGCGCCGAGCGTGGGACAGCACAGCAACACGGCGGCGCCTATGCCTCCGCGGGCCTTGATCAGCGATCGGGTGGGCAGCTCCACATCCGGCTCCTCTCTGGAGGCCTCCTGGGTCACCCGCCGAGCGGCGCGCGAGAGCTGTCACGCAGCTCGCGTTCCGATGCGACGGTCGTGGTGTCGTGCATTGACGGATTACGGGTGGCGACGCGTGCCGCCACCCGTGTCCATTGGCCGTCTAGGGCCTGCGCCGAACCACAGCGCCCCTGCTTAGGAGGCCACGCCTTTGAGCGTGATCGTGGCGCTCTTGCATGCGTCCTGGTTCACGGCTTCGTCCTTCATCTTCAGACTGACCGTGTATTCCTTCGTTTCACCAGCGGCGAGCTCGACTTTGGGTTCCTGTTCGGCGCCACTGGGGATTTCGAACCAGACTTTTTCGCAGCCCACCGCCGAGGTTTCTTTGACGCTCGTGACGAGCTTGGTCAGGAACTCGGGCTGTTTCACGTCCTTGTTCTTGACCAGGACTTTCGCTTCAACGGTGCCGCCCGGGCTGAGCCCTGCGGAGCTGCCGGTGACTTCGAAGCCGGCGCCGCCGGAGCTGGCCGTGACGGTGGCCGTGCCTTCGCCGGAGCTGGTCCAGTATGCGAATGCCGCAACCCCACCAAGCGCGAGGACGGCAACTATGACAACTGCAAGCAGACGCTTGCTCATTTTGAAGAAAGACATTTTCGTGTACTCCTTTGATTGGTTCGGTACGCAGTCCGTCCGCAACCCGGACGGTCCAGGCGCGGCTCCTATCGGTCTTGTCAGAGCGCCTCTTGAGCCACGCACATCGCCGGGCAAGCAGGGTCTCGTGACCACGGTCGGTCGGCGCGCATGTCACACGCCGGCTGTCGCGAGCATGGTTCGTTCAGCGGCGAGGACCACGGGTGGCGACGTGTGCCGCCACCCGTGCCTCAGGCCGTCCAAGGCCCGTGCCGAACCACTGGGACCTGTCTAGGAGGCGACGCCCTTGAGCGTGACCGTCGAGCCCTTGCAGGCGTTCTGGTTCACGGCTTCGTCCTTCATCTTCAGACTGACCGTGTATTCCTTGGTTTCGTTTGCGGCGAGCTCGATTTTCGGTTCCTGTTCGCCGCCGGCGGTGATTTCGAACCAGGTTTTTTCGCAGCCGGCACCCGACGTTTCTTTCACCGTCGTGATGAGTTTCGTCAGGAACTCAGGCTGTTTCACGTCTTTGTTCTTGACTTTGATTTTGGCTTCCACCGTGCCGCCGGGGTAGAGGCCTTCCGCGGTGCCGGTGATTTCGAAGCCGGCGCCGCCGGAGCTGGCCGTGACGGTGGCCGTGCCTTCCCCGGAGCTGGTCCAGTATGCGAATGCCGCCACCCCGCCGAGGGCGAGGACGGCAACGATGACAACAGCAAGCAGACGCCTGCTCTTCTTGATGAGAGACATTCTCGGTTACTCCTTTTGATGGTTCGGTACGCAACCGAGCCATCCGCGAGGACGCGGACGGTCCGGGCGCCGGTCGTATCGGTCGCCCCCCGTCCCCCCTTGAGCGACGCACACCGGGGCGCGCGCCGGCTCACGCAAGAACCGCGTTGTGATGCCCTTTTGGCACCAGACGGAGGCCACAAGGGTGCGTGAAACTACGTAAAGCGACGCTGCCGGCCTTACGGAGGCCGCCCTTGCACCGGATGGCGTCAGCGGCGCTCGGTGGGGCCCCTCAGCAGCGCTCGGCGCGGCCCCTCAGCGGGCTCGGCGCGGCCCGTCAGCGGGGCTCGGCGCGGCCCCTCAGCGGGGCTCGGCGCGGCCCGTCAGCGGGGCTCCCTGCAACCCCTCAGCGGCGCTCTATGCGGTAGACCGTTCCGCCCAGCGAAGAGACGTAGATGTGCCCCCGCGCGTCTTCGCCGAACGACGAGGCCTGATCCACCTGCAGCCCGGTGGCACGAAGGCCCCTCGCACTCCCACGCCCGAGCTTGACCGACTCGATCTGGGCACGGCAGTTGTCGCCGAACAGATAGCGGCCGTAGAGGCCGGGAAGCGAGCGATCGCGGACCACGAATCCGCCGATGATCGCGCAGTAGCCGTCGCTGTGGCGGGCCACGAGAACCGGGAACACAGCGTGTGGCGCACTGCCGGACTTGTTCCGGCGGTCTCCCTCCCAGACGCTCCAGCCATAGTTCGCCCCGGCGCCCGTCCGGGGCGGTGCAAAGTCCACCTCCTCCTGCAGATCCTGGCCGACGTCCCCGATGATCAGGGCGCCCGTGAGGCGGTCGAACGAGAACCGCCACGGGTTGCGCAGCCCGTAGGCCCAGATCTCGCCGCGCCTGCCCGGCCGGCCGGCGAACGGGTTGCTGGACGGGATCGAGTAGCCGCCCCCCGGAGACGGATCAATCCGCAGGATCTTGGCGAGCAGCGTGTCGGTGTTCTGCCCGTTGTTTTCGGGGTCGTCCTCGCTGCCGCCGTCGCCGACGCCGATGTAGAGGTCGCCTTCCGGACCGAAGGCGAGCTGGCCGCCGTTGTGGTTCGAGTACCGGTGGGCAATCGTCAGCACGACGTGCCCGCTCGCCGGATCCGCCAGGTTCTGCGTGCTGGCGGAGCGCCGGTACTGTACGACCCTGATGTCGTTGCCCGGGATCGTGTAGTCCACGTAGAAGAGACCGGTGCTCGCGTAGTCGGGCGGGAATGCCAGTCCGAGGAGCCCCTGCTCATCGCTGCCTTCGGAGTACACCGAGTCGGAGATGTCGAGAAACGGGTGCGCCTGGGTGTGTCCGTTTCGGATCAGCATCACCTGGCCGGCTTTCTGAACCACGAACAGCCGGCTCGGATCACCGGGCGCGGCGGTCTCGCCGAGTGGTTGGGAGAAGTGCCCGACCTGCACCAACCGCACCCCCGTGGCGGCCGACGTCGTGGCGGGTGGGCTCGATGATCCGTTCGAGCTTGCCGCCCCGCCCGCTCCGCACGCCACCAGGGCGACGGACAAGACAAGGGCGACGGGTCGGGCGGTGCGCCTCACCGGGCAACATCGTGGCATGCCTGCGCAGTCCGGGTAGTGATCGGGTGGCCGAATGACCCTCGTCGCGGGCATCGAGATCTCCAATCCCGAGAAGGCGCTGTTCCCCGACGGGACGAGCAAGGTCGACCTCGCCCGCTACTACCAGCAGGTGGCGGCGGCGATGCTCCCCCACGTGCGGGGACGCCCCTTGCACATGCAGCGCTACCCGGACGGGATCGAGGGAGAGGAGATCCAGCAGAAGCAGGCGCCCGCCTACTTCCCGGCGTTCGTGCAGCGCGTGCTCGTGCCGCGCAAGCGCGGCGGAAGCATCGAACAGGTCGTGATCGACAACGCCGAGACGCTCGTGTACCTGGCCGGCCAGGCGTGCGTGACGCCGCACACGTGGCTGTCGCGTACGGCGGCGCTCGACAACCCCGACCTGCTCGTGTTCGACCTCGACCCCTCCAACGGGGAGCTGGCCGCACTGCGTGAGGGGGCGAGGGCGCTGCGCGACCTCCTGCGCAAGGTCGGACTGCGCCCCTATCTGAAGAGCACCGGCTCACGCGGCTTTCACGTGCTCGCCCCGCTCGACGCGAAGGCCGGCTTCGAGGAGGTGCGCGCGTTCGCCCGCTCGATGGCTGAGCGCGTGATCGACGCAGACCCGCACAACTTCACGATCGAGCAGCGCAAGGATCGCCGGGGCGAGCGCGTGTACCTCGACCTCGCCCGCAACGGATACGGCCAGACGGCGGTGGCCCCCTATGCGGTCCGCGCCCTCGATGGCGCGCCCGTCGCCGTGCCGCTGGACTGGGAGGAGCTCGGCCGCGCCGAGCCCAGGCGCTTCACCGTGCACAACGTGTTCCGTCGCCTGGCACGCAAGCGCGACCCATGGGCGGACCTGTACGAGCAGGCCGGGTCGATTGCGCAGGCACGGGCGCGGCTGACACAGCTGACCCAGCCGTAACCACGGCACGTCGTTATCTTGTGAGGGCCAGATGGAGTCCTGGCGGGTGGCCCGGAAGCAGCGGGCACCCGAACCGCCCACGCCAGCACAAGGGCTGATGGCTCCTTTCGCGAAAGACCACTCGAGCGCGAGAGGAGTTGCAGACAGCTGTGCCGACCCTTCCTGACTGGGCCATGCAGGTGGTGAGCCTCCCGGCGCTCGACCGGGTGGTGGGCATCCCGACGCTCCCACAGGTGGTGAGCATCCCGGCGTGCGCGCAGGTGGGGGGTTGCGATGCCGAGGCTTGACGGCCGAGAGCTGGCGGCGATCGCGGCGGGCGGTGCCCTCGGCGCGGTGGCCAGGGTCTGGATCGGGCGTCACGTCACCAGCGCCGGAGGCAGCTGGCCGTGGGCCACCCTCGTGATCAACGTCAGCGGCTCGTTCGCGCTGGCGTACCTCGCCACACGGCTGCAGGAGCGCCTGCCGCAGTCCACCTATCGGCGACCGCTGCTAGGCACCGGCTTCTGCGGCGCCTACACAACCTTCTCGACCATGCAGGTGGAGCTGCTGAAGATCGTCGAACTCCACCGCTATGGCGTCGCGGTCGCGTATGCCCTCGTCAGCATCGCCGCCGGCATGGCGGCCATATGGCTCGCAACCTCGATCGTACGTCGCACCGGGGCGATCGCGTGAGCGTGTGGCTGTGGGCAGCGGTGGGGGCGGGGGGGAGTGTCGGGGCGATCGGCAGGTTCCTGCTCGATTCGCTGGTCGCCGAGCACGCGGGTCGCGACTTCCCCTACGGAACGTTCGCCGTCAACATCAGCGGCACGCTGATCCTCGGCGTGCTGACGGGCTCCTCGCTTGCGGGCAACGTGCTCCTGATCGCGGGCACGGCCACGATCGGCTCCTACACAACCTTCTCCACCTGGATGCTCGAGAGCCATCGCCTTGCCGAAGACAGGCAGTTCCGGCGCGCGCGGCTGAACCTCGGCGTGAGCCTGTTCGTCGGATTCGGGGCGGCCTTCGTCGGGCACGCGATCGGAGCACAGCTGTGAGCGGCCCCCCCGGTGTGTTCGGCGAGGACTGCCTGAAGCTCACCACCTACTTCGGCGAGCGCGACCGCACCCGCGACGCGCTGGTAGGGGACGCCCTGCTCGACGCCTACGGGGAGCAGGGGCTGCAGGCGAGCATCCTGCTGCGGGGCGCCGAAGGCTTCGGGCGGCTTCACCACCTGCACACCGACAGGCTGCTGTCGCTCTCCGAAGACCTGCCGGTCGTGTCGGTCGCCGTCGACCGGCGGGAGCGGATCGAGTCGATGCTCGAAACAGTCCTGGAGATCCAGCGCAAGGGACTGGTGACGCTCGAGCGGGCCCGCCTTCTGAGGGGGGAGGTCGGCTCGGTGGCGCTCCCCGAGTCGCTCCGGGAGGCGATCAAGGTGACGGTGTACGTAGGCCGCCAGGAGAAGGTGGACGGGTCGCCTGCGTTCGCGGCGATCACGGACCTGCTGTACCGCCGCGGACTGTCGGGTGCGACCGTGTTGCCGGGCGTGGACGGGACGCGCCGGGGGCGCCGCGCACGCGCGAGGTTCTTCGCCCGCAACGCCGAAGTGCCCGTGATGGTGATCGCGGTCGGCTCCGGCGAGAGCATCGCCCGGGTACTTCCCGAGCTCGGCGTCATGCTGGATGACCCCCTGATGACGCTCGAGCGCGTGCGCGTGTGCAAGCGCGACGGCGAGCTGCTGGCGGCGCCACAGGAGCTCCCGGGAACCGACGGGCACGGTCTTGCGATGTGGCAGAAGCTGATGGTCTACAGCTCGCACGCCGCCACCCACGAAGGGCTGCAGCTGCACCAGGCGATTGTGCGCCGGCTGCGCGAGTCGGACTCCGCGGGCGTGACCGCGCTGCACGGCATCTGGGGCTTCCACGGCGACCACCCCCCGCACGGCGACAGGTTCTTCCAGATCACGCGCCACGTGCCGGTGCTGACGATCACGGTCGACACCCCCGAGCGCACTGCGCGGTCGTTCCAGATCATCGACGAGCTCACGCAGGAGCACGGACTGGTCACGAGCGAGATGGTGCCCGCGATGAGCGCCCTCGGCGAGGCGGGGCGGCGTCGCGGGCTGAGGCTCGCCGACCACGACTTCTAGCTCGCCGCGCAGCGGGCGAGCGCGGCAGGGACGCCGGACGCATAAGCTTGGCGGCGTGAACCGGAACCCCAGTGTCGCGGTCGTCGGCGCCGGGATGTCGGGCCTGTGCATGGGCGTGAAGCTCCGCGAGGCCGGCATCGACAGCTTCACGATCCACGAGAAGGCGGGCGCGGTGGGAGGGACGTGGCGCGAGAACACCTACCCCGGGCTCTCGTGCGACGTGCCGTCGCGCTTCTACTCGTATTCGTTCGCCCCGAACCCCGACTGGTCGCGGCAGTTCTCATCCGGCGCGGAGATCTGGTCCTACTTCGACCGCATCACCGACCGCTACGGACTGCGGGCACACATCCGCTTCGACTCCGAGATCGTCGCCGCGAGTCACGACGGTGAGCGCTGGAGGCTGCGCACCGCGGCGGGCACGGAGGAATCGGCCGACTTCCTGATCTCGGCCACGGGCGTCCTGCACCACCCCCGCTATCCGGACATCGACGGGCTCGACTCGTTTGGCGGGGCGGCCTTTCACTCGGCGCGGTGGGACCACTCGGTGCCCTTGGCGGGCAGGCGGGTCGGCGTCGTCGGCACCGGGTCGACGGGCGTGCAGATCACCTGCGCGCTGGCGGGCGTGGCGAGCCGCTACAGCCTCTTCCAGCGCACGGCGCAGTGGATCCTGCCCTCCCCCAACCGGCGCTACACGCGCATGACGAAGTGGCTGCTGCACCGCTATCCCGAGCTCAACCGGCTCGCCTACCGGGTCGCCCAGGAATGGATGGAGCACACGCTCGGCGAAGCCGTGGTGCGCCCCTGCTGGCAGCGACGCGCGATCGCCGCCGTCTGCCGGCGCAACCTCGCGACCATCGAGGATCCACAGCTGCGGGGCAAGCTGACCCCAACGTACGAGCCGATGTGCAAGCGCCTGGTGATGTCCGGTGACTTCTATCCGGCGCTGCAGCGGCCCGACGTCGAGCTCGTCACCGAGCGCATCGAGCGCGTCGAGCCGCAGGGGATCCGCACCGCGGACGGCGTTCTGCACGAGCTGGACGTGCTCGTTCTGGCCACCGGCTTCGACGCGCACGCGTACATGCGGCCGATGGAGCTCGTGGGGCCCCACGGCGAGACGCTCGAGGACCTCTGGCCCGACGAGCCCAACGGCTACCTGACGGTGGCGCTGCCGGGCTTCCCCAACCTGTTCTGCCTGATGGGCCCCCACAGTCCCGTCGGCAACCAGTCTCTGATCTCGGTGGCCGAGACGCAGGCCGACTACGCGATGTGGTTCATCGAGCGCTTCCGCGCAGGCGCGCTCGCGAGCGCCACCCCGACTACCGCCGCGACGGAACGCTTCAACGCCCAGCTGCGCAGCGCGATGCCCGGCACCGTGTGGACGACCGGCTGCAGCAGCTGGTACATCGGCGCCGACGGGCTGCCCAGCCTGTGGCCGTGGACGCCGAGGCGCCACCGCGAGATGCTCGCCCACCCCGCGCTCGCCGACTACGAGGTCACCGCGGCGACGCAGCCGTCGGCGGTGGGGGCGTAGCCACCGCGGGCGCGGTGGGCGTCAGGTCGCGGGAAGCCCTCCCGGCAGCGCCGCGACCGCGATGTCTGCGGGTTGCTCGGGGATTCGCTCCGCCCGCGTCGCGACGCGGGCACCGCGTTTGCGGGGCCGCCACACGCGCAAATACTGGGCCGCGACATAGGAGCCGAGCACGAGCGCCAGCGCGATCAGCTGACCGGCGATCGTCTGCCAGTTGTTGAACAGGCTGAACCACGTGCCCGTCCAACCGGGGAAGTACACGCCGTGCACTTCGCTCGTGCCGATCCAGCCCGCGAGCTGCATCTCGTTGACCTCCTCGCCGACGGACACGACCAGCACGAACAGCAGCATCACCCCGGTGATGATCAGCAGCCGCCTGTAGGGCAGCCGCTGGTGCAGGGCGAACGTGAGCACGCCGGCGGCGGCCGTGAACAGCAGCCCGAGAACCACGCCCTCGAGCACCATGCTCGCGCCATACAGCTCTCTCAGGTTCTGCAGGAAGATCACCACCTCGAAGCACTCCCGATACACGGATGTGAAACCGAGCAGCGCGAGCCCGAGCAGCATCCGCCGCTGGTTGGTCTCAGGGTCGGCGGACAGCAGGCCCCTGCGCCGTCGGTGATGGTGGGAGATCCAGCCGGTCCAGTAGACCTTGTGGAAGAACCAGTTCATCACGATCAGCAGCACGAGGAGGGCGGGAAGGCCGGTGGCGGCCTGGACGTCGAACTCCCCGCCGTGAAAGCGACCGATCAGCCACACGACGAAGAACCACGTCCCCACCCCCGCGGCGATAGCGCCGCCGCCACCGAGCGCCACCGGGCGCCTGTAGACGCGATTGGCACCGAGGAAGCTCGCCATCACCGCCGCCAGGACGAGGATCGTCTCGAGGCCCTCCCGCAGCACCAGGATCGCGCTGTCGAGGACGACGGTCGTGCGGCTGAGCTGGTGGCCGGGCGGCAGCGACGTCGGGTCGGTGGTCCCGCCGGTGGCGTGCCAGCCGAGGATCACGACGCTCACGGCTCCCGTCAGCGCGAGCGCTGTCCAGATGTAGAAGCTGAGGCGCTCTCCCGGCCGCCGAATCACCTCCGCAGACGCTCCTCCGGAGCCGTCGGCGTCCCCCGCGATGGTCCGCGGATCGCCCGTCACCGCAACACCGCTACCCTATTTCCGACCTGCGCACTCGGCATTCGCGAGGCGACCATACCACAACTTAGGCAACCCTAATTAGGGCACCCTAACTCGATCGTCCTCGCGGGCTCGGGTGGGGGAGCGGTCAGTAGGACTTCGGCAGCCCGAGCGAGTGCTCGGCCACGTAGTTGAGGACCATCTCGCGTGACACCGGTGCCGTTCGGGCCACGCGCACTCCCCACCACAGGTCGCTGAGGCCGTACTCGAGGGCGAAGCCGTTGCCGCCGTGCGCCTGGATGGCGCGGTCCACGCACTTGATCCCGGCCTCCGCGGCTGCGTACTTGGCCATGTTGGCCGCCTCGCCGGCGCCGGGGACGCCTGCGTCGTAGAGGGCCGCGGCCTTCTGCGTCATCAGGCGGGCCAGCTCGAGCTCGATCTTCGCCTCCGCCAGGGGGTGAGCCACGCCCTGGTGGGCTCCGATCGGCTGTCCCCACACCTGCCGCTCGCGGGCGTAGGCGGCACCCTTCTCGAGCGCCAGGCGCGCCACCCCCGTGGAGATCGAAGCGCCCATGATGCGCTCGGGATTGAGGCCGTCGAACAGCACCCCGAGGCCGCCGTTCTCGCCACCGATCAGCCGTTCCTCATCGAGCTCGACGTCGTCGAAGAACAACGTCCACTGCTTGTCCGCCCCGCGCACGGCCATCGGGATCGCCTGCCGCGTGAACCCGGGAGCGTCGACGTCGACGATCACGGGCGTGGGCAGTCCGAGTTTGCCGTCCGGCAGGCGCATGCGGGCGACGACCAGCACCGCGTCCGCGTCCTCGACCCCCGAGATGAAGGTCTTCTGGCCGTTGAGCAGGAAGCGGCCGTCATCGCGCCGCAGAGAGGTCCCGAGGTTGTGCGAGTTGGTGCCCGCGTCCGCCTCGGTGATCGCGAAGGCGATCTTCGTGGTCCCCCTGCCGATGCCGCGAAGCCAGCGATCCTTCTGCTCGTCGGTTCCGTGACGCACGAGGATGCTCCCCACGATCGCCGGGGAGACGACGATCAGCAGCAGCGCGCAGCCGGCGGCGGCGATCTCCTCGCCGACCCATGAGAGCGCCGCCATGCCCAGGCCGCCGCCCCCGTAGTCCTCGGGGATGTTGACCCCCAGGTAGCCTTTCGAGGCGAGGGCGTCCCACAGCTCGCTCGGCGGCTCTCCCTCGTCGCGCTTGCGTTGCATGTAGTCGCGGCCGAAGCTCGCGCAGATGCCCGACACGGCTTCCCTGAGCATCGTCTCCTCCTGGGAGGGAACGAGTGAAAGGGCAGCGACGGCGGGGGTGGTGGACACCGTCGCCGATCCTACGCCATCGCCGGTTCAGGCTTTCGGGACGGGACCGCTGCGGGCCGGCTCACGATGGTGTTGGTGCCCGGTGCCACGGACCCCTGCCACTCGATCGAGTGCCCTCCGCAACGCTGAGCGCAGACTCATGCGTGCGCTACGTGCGAGCCCGTCGCCGGCGGCCGCTTCCGCCGGCGGCCGACCCGGCCTCTCGGCGAGGCGCTTGATCTCGATCTCCCGCTGGCGGGCGATCTCTCCGTTCAGGCCGGCAGAACGCACGCTCGCTGCCGATCGCGTCGCAGTGGGCCCGGATAGCTGCTCACGATCCCTCCCGGCGCCCGTGTACCCACGCGCAGTCGGGCATGCGGTAGGAGGCCCCCGCCCGTCCTGCCCACCTTGAAGACCGCGCCCGCCGGCCGGCCGCGACGTCGCGCTGGGCGTGCCCTGCCATCGCCCGCCTTGCCACGTCGAGCGCCGCGGTCAGGGCTGCCGCGTCTCCGGCGTGTGCCGGACTGCAGGGATCCGTGAGCAGTAGGCGCAGACGTGCGACGCCGGCGGCGTACACGGGCGTGCCGTCGCGGAGCAGCGCCGCGAGCTCGGCGAGTCGGTCGCGGTTGGCCGACAGCGCAGCGGCGTTGCCGCCCACGACCGACCTGCAGCGTGACGAACCCGACGCCGCGAGCCGCTCGACCCCCTCTGCCAGCCGCAGACGGTGGCGCATCGACGTCAGACGAGCCGCCCGCCCGGCGAGGAAGAGGGAGTGCGACGGATCGGCGCCCTCGACTGCGGCACGGTCGAGCGAATCGGCGCGCACGGGGCCGAGAAGCCGGGAGCCCAGGGCTCCGACGCCGACCTTCAACGGTGCTGGCACTGCTGACAGTGGACGCATCCTGACACCTCCGTTCTAGAATAGCCGGTTTCCTGGGGGCTGAAACCTACATCAGCGATACGATGGTGTCAAGGAGAATTCGTCAGATGGCCACCAAGACCCAGCAGGTACCGAACGGGCTGTCGCTCGTGATCGACTACGTCAACACCGTGGACCGCGATCGCGAAACCGACGCGCTCTCCTCCCCCCGGGAGCTGGGAGAGTGGCTGCGGTCGAACGGCCTGCTGGAGCGAGGTGCCGCCCCACGCTTGAGCGAGGGAGACCTACGCCGCGCCGTGGAGGTGCGTGAAGAGCTGCGCAAGCACATGTTCGCCAACAACGGGAACGTCCCCGCCGATTGGCTCGCACTCGACCGCCTCGCCTGCCGCGGGCGACTGCAGGTGCGGTTCACCTCCGGCGGAGAAGCGGTGCTGGAGCCGGAGGCCGGGGGCCTGGACGGCGCGCTGGCGCGACTGCTCGTGCCCGTCGCCCTCGCCGTGCAGGACGGCAGCTGGGAAAGGGTGAAGGCGTGCGCCGCCGACGATTGCCAGTGGGCCTTCTACGACCGCTCCCGCAACCACTCGGGGCGATGGTGCGAGATGGCCGTGTGCGGGAACCGTACGAAGGTGCGCTCCTACCGCGCCCGGGCGGCAGGAGATGCGCCCCCGCCCGGCGGTGGCGGGTAGACCGCCGCGCCGCGGCCCCAGCTGCAAGGATCGACCGATGCCCGCCAAGGTCTATGTGATCCGCGGCTCACACGCCTGCCGGAGCGCCACGCTGATGCTCCGCCACAAGGGCATCGGCTACACGCTGGTCGTGCTGCCGACCGGTCCCCATCCGCTGCTCGTCCGGGCAGCGGGCTTCCCGGGCCACCGCAGCCCGATCCGCACGGTCGATGGCAGCACCCATCGCCAACTCGCGATGATGGACCGCCTCGGGACCGTCCCCGCCCTGCTCCTCGACGGCGAGCACGTCCAGACCAACCGGCTGATCGCGCGCCACCTCGAGGGGGTGCGCCCGGACCCGTCGCTGTTCCCGGCCGAGCCGGAACGCCGGGAGGCCGCCGAAGAGGCCGAGCGGTGGGGTGACGAGGTGCTGCAGATGACGGCCCGGCGGCTGTTGCTGGCCACGCCCATCGAGCAGCTGCGCCAGCGCGGCGCGCGCGGACGTCTCGGCCCGCTGCTGGCCAAGTCAGACCGGCTCAGGGAGCTGCTCGCGAGGCGGGCCGGACTGCTGTTTCGGGCCGACGAGCGCAACGTGGACGCGCTGCTCGGCTCGATCCCAACGCTGCTCGACAAGGTCGACGGGTGGGTCGAGACGGGCGACCTGTGCGGTCGGCAGCTGACGGTTGCCGACTTCACGATCGCACCGAGCCTCGCGCTGCTGTCCTACCGCCCCGACCTCGCCGCGGAGCTCGCGGGGCGGCCGGCCGGGCGCCTGCTCGACCGCGTGCTGCCGGAGCCCGGCGGCGCCCGAGCGTTCGATGACGCGCCTCAGCAGCGGGAAGTCTCGGCCGCCCAGTAGGACGGCAACGCCGCGTACGGGTTGGGGCTCTCCGCAAGGTCGGTGACGTAGAGCGAGCCGGCGTTCCCTTCTTCTGCCTTCACGC
>DATJXX010000034.1:0-13624 GCA_035499875.1 Solirubrobacteraceae bacterium | reverse complement strand
GACGAAGTCCTCGATGCCGCCGTCGTACTGGAAGGAGGCGGAGTGACCGCCGGCGCGCTCGTCGACGATCGAGATCTTCAGGCCACGGGTCAGGAAGGCGGTCTCGCGGAGGCGTTCCTCGAGCGTCGTGAAGTCGAACTCCAGTGTCTCGAACACGTCGGCGTCGGGGAGGAACGTGATGGTCGTGCCGGTGCGCCCGCCCTTGCCGAGCTTGGCGCCCCTCTCCAGCGGGCCGAGCGGATCGCCGCGCGAGTAGTCCTGCGTCCATACGTAGCCGTCGCGGCGGATCTCCACGTGCAGCGATTCGGACAGGGCGTTGACGACCGACACGCCCACGCCGTGCAGGCCGCCGGAGACCTTGTAGCCGCCGCCCTCGCCGAACTTGCCGCCGGAGTGCAGCACGGTGAGCACCACTTCGACCGCCGGCTTGCCCTCTTTCTCCATCGTCGCGACCGGGATGCCGCGGCCGTCATCGTCGACGGTGACCGAGTTGTCGGGGTGGATCGTCACCGACACCTCGCCGCAGAAGCCCGCCAGGGCCTCGTCCACGGAGTTGTCCACGACCTCGTACACGAGGTGGTGCAGGCCCAGCACGCCGGTCGAGCCGATGTACATGCCGGGGCGCTTGCGAACCGCCTGCAGGCCCTCGAGGACGGTGATGTCCTGCGCGTCGTAGCTGGCTGAGCCGCCAGTTGGCGTGTTCTCGTTCAAGTGGCCGTGCTCGCCTCTCTCGGGCGAGCCTTCGCTGCGTGATGCCAATTGCCCTCCGTTGACGTGAAAGAGCCCCGGTTTCCGGGGCTGGGAGTCCACGGCCGGGAGCGGGGGCTTGTGTACACACATGGTAGCACGAAGGGGTGCCGTATCCGGCCCTCCGAGGCGCGTAAACCCCTGCAAAATCGGGCTAAACGACGGCCCTTTCGGCTACTCCGTGCGACACCGCAGCGCGCGCACGGCGGGCACCCCGAGGGCGTCGTTGAGGCGCTCCACGAGGACCGTCTCCATCAGCTCGAGCTCCTGGGCCCAGACGGCGGCCTCGCAGCTCACGGTGAGCACCCCCTCGTGCTCGGCGGTGGGGTGGGCGGCGGCCGCGATCGCGCCGCCCGCGGCCGCCGGCCACGCCCGCTGGGCGCGCGCCAGCAGGGTCGCCGGGGCGAGCCGGTCGACGACCGTCGGGAGCACCGACGAGATCGGGCGCGGCGCCGGGCGCCTCACGCTGCGATCGCCTCCTGCATGACGGCCCCGGGGGAGATCCGCAGGCGTGCCACCGAGGCGTCGGCGGCGCCGGGGACGTGACCCAGGTCGGTTGTCGCGATCACGCTCTGCCCGCCCGAGCGCAGCTCCCCCGCGAGGATCTCCCGGCGCTCGGCGTCGAGCTCGCTCATCACGTCGTCGAGCAGCATGAGGGGGATCTGGCCGCGCTCCTGGGCGAGCACCGCCCGCTCGGCCAGCAGCAGGGCCAGCAGCGCGAGCCGCTGCTCGCCCTGCGACCCGTACACGCGAAGCTCCCGTCCCTCGCGCAGCACCGCCAGCTCGTCGCGGTGCGGGCCGTACCCGGTGAAGCCCCGCTCGAGGTCGCGCTCGAGCCGCTCGGACAGCTCGCGCACGTACTCCTCGGCGTCCGCGGCGGTGGCCCGGGGGCGGTACCGGAGCGTCACCTCGCCGGCGACCCCCAGCGCGCGGGCGCGCTCGGCGAACACCCCGGCGAGCAGCCCCACGGCCTGCTCGCGCCGCTCTCGCACCCGCAGCCCGGCGGCCGCCAGCTCGCGGTCCCACGCCCCCAGCGAGGAACGCGACGAGCGACCGGAGCGGATCCCTCCCAGCAGCGCGTTGCGCTGCGCCAGCGCGCGGGAGTACTCGCTGCGGTCCGCCGCCCGCGCGGGCCACAACGCCGCCACCAGCTGGTCCATGTGCGAGCGCCGCAGCGCGGGAGGCCCTTTCACCAGCTCCAGCCGGTCGGGCAGGAACACACTCACGAGCGGCCTGAAGGCGAGGTCGAGGACCCGCTCCACGGCGGCGCCGTCGGCGCTCATGCGCTTGGCCGGCTGGGTCGTGCCCGGTTCGGTGCCGAAGCCGACGGCGAGCTCGTGGGTCTCCTCGCCGTCGAGCAGCTGCACGGTGACGCGCGTCGCCTGGGATCCGAAGCGCACCAGCTCGCGCTCGTTGCGGGTGCGGGGGGAGCGGCCGGTGCAGCCGTAGTAGATCGCCTCGAGCAGGTTGCTCTTGCCCGCCCCGTTGGGGCCGTGGACGACGCTCAGCGAGCCGCCGAGGGTCGCCTCCGCGCGCGGGTAGCTGCGGAAGTCCCGCATCTGCACGGCGAGCACACGCGGCGCCACGGCCTCACACGTTCAGACGGATGGGCATGATCAGGTACACGAAGTCACCCGTCTCGGGGGTTTCGATCACGCCGGGGCGCAACGGGCTGATCAGCTTCAGCACGAGCTCCTCGGCCTCGATGCTCTCGAGCCCATCCTTGAGGAATTCGGGGTTGAAGCCGATCTCGAACACCTCCCCGTGGAACGGCACGGGGATCGCCTCGCTGGCCTCGCCGATGTCGGGGGTCTGGGCCGAGACGGTGAGCGTGCCCTCGCTGAAGCTCAGCCGCAGGGGGGCGTTCTTCTGCGCGAGCAGGCTGATGCGGCGCACCACCTCGCCGAGCTCCCCGGTGGAAAGGCGCAGCTCGTGGTCGACGGACTCCGGAAGCAGCTGCCGGTAGTTGGGGAACTGGCCGTCGATCAGACGCGACGAGAGCACCGTGTCGCCGAGCTCGAAGATCACCTGGTTGGCACCGCGGCTGACCGACAGTGTGTCGGCATCGGTGGCGGAGGCGATCCGCACGAGCTCCTGCAGGGCGCGAGCCGGCACGTTGACCTCGAGCGGGCTCCCCACGGGAGGGTCGATCGAGGTCTGCTTGACGCACAGCCGGTAGGAGTCGGTCGCCACCATCCGCAGCTCTCCGCCCGAGGCCGTCATCAGGATCCCGGTGAGCACGGGCCGTGTCTCGTCCCGGGAGGCCGAGCGGGCCACCCGGTTGACGGTTGCCACGAATGCCTCAGCGGGGAGCGTGACGCGGGTGTCCGGCTCCGGCGAGGGGAGTGTCGGGAAGTCCTCGGCCCGCAGCGTGCGCAGGTGGAAGGTCGCCGGCCCGCTGATCAGCTCCACGTCCCCCTCGGCGGTCCGTAGCTCCATCGTGAGCTGCTCGGATGGCAGCGAGCGCACTACGTCGAGTAGTAGCCGTGCCGGCAACACGACAGCACCGGGTCGCTCGACCTCGGCGGTCAGCGGTACCCGTAGGCCCACATCCATGTCGGTCGCGAGCAGCTCGGGCCGGGAGTCGGGTTGCGCAGAGATCATCACCCCGGATAGCGCCTGCACCGCGCTGCGAGTCGATGCGACGCGCACCGCACCCTGAAGTTGGTTGAGGAGATTCGAGCAGGAAAGGCTGAGCTTCATCTAATGAGATGGGAGAGGAAGATAGGAGTACATAGGGAGTGTGGGTATGTGGAAAGCCAGCGTTGGTCGGCGGTAGGGCGTGAAAGGCAGTGGACAGCCTGCGCCCCCACGGTGGGGAAGTCTCTCAGGCGCAGCGGTCGCGGGGGCTATCACGACGTGATCGGCGGCTCGCAGCCGAGCGCTCTGCACAGCCTGTGAAGAGCAACGCGTGAGGACTCGTCCGTGCTGATGCGAGCGGAGGCACGCCTGCAGGCATGGAGCACCGTGGTGTGATCACGCCCGCCGAACTCGCGGCCGATCGCCAGCAGCGACTCACCGGTGATCTCACGCGAGAGGAACATCGCGATCTGGCGCGGCCACATCACGCGTGCCGCACGTGAGGTGGACAGGAGCTCCTGGCTGCTGATGTGGAACACCTCGCAGGTGGCGGCCTGGATCTCGCCGACCGTGCGCTCACGGGTGCCCGCCGCGGGAGCCCGTGGGTAGAGCCCGTCGAGGACCTCTTCGGCGAGCTCGCACGTGACCGGGCGGCCGCTGAGCGAGCTGAAGGCGACGACGCGGATCAGCGCTCCCTCCAGCGCCCGCACGTTGGCGCGCACGCGGGCGGCGATCACTTCGAGCGCGCGCTCGTCGTCGAGCTCGACGTCGTCGTGGTGGGCACGCTTGCGAAGGATCGCCAGGCGCGTGGCGGGATCCGGTGGGTGGATGTCGGCGATCAGCCCGGCGGCGAAGCGCTCGCGCAGGCGGTCCTCGAGCGCCTGCAGATCGTTGGGAGGGCGGTCGGAGGTGAGCACGATCTGGCGGCCCTCGTCGTGGAGCGCGTTGAAGGTGTGGAAGAACTCTTCCTCGGTGCGCGTCTTGCGCTGCAGGAACTGGACGTCGTCGAGGAGCAGCACGTCGATGTCGCGAAACCGGGCCTTGAAGCGGTCGGCCTCGCCGGCAGAGAGCGCTGCCAGGAACTCGTTGGTGAACGCCTCGCCGGTGGTCGCGCGCACGCTCATGTCGGGCGCGTGCAGCAGCAGCAGATTCGCGATCGAGCTCAACAGATGCGTCTTGCCGACGCCCGGGGGCCCGCAGATGAACAGCGGGTTGTATGCCTGGGCCGGCATCTCGGCGACGGTCAGGGCAGCCGCGTGCGCAAGGCGGTTGCAGTCCCCGATCACGAACTGCTCGAAGGTGAGCTTGGGGTTGCCCGGTGGTCCCGTCCGGAACGGCAGGCGAGCACGATCGACGTCGCCGCCCACCCCCTTCCCGGCCTCCTCGCGCGCACCCTGCTCGGATGTTCCGGTCAGCTCCAGCCGCCAGCCCGCGCCGAGCACCAGCTCCACGCTCGCCTGGATCGCGCGCCCGTAGCGCTCCTGGATCCACCGCCGCGCGTGAGCGGGTACCGCCACCAGCACCGAGTGCTCGCGCAGCTCGAGCGCACGCAGGGGCTCGAGCCAGATCTTGTACGTGGGCTCGTCTACCGCAAGCGCGAGCTGCGCCTGGACGCGCGACCAAATCTCCTCGAGGTCCTGGCTCACGGCAGCGTCTCGCGGCTCCCTCCCGGAAGCGACCAACAACACGATTCAAAGGGGGCCCGAGGGCCCGGGAGCAGCGACTATAGCCCACCCCCGAGAGCGGCCGATCGGGCTGCTCGCAATTGGCGAGGAATTTTCCGAGGGGCCGCCGGCGGCGGTGCAGGCGGGGCACGATCAGGTGCCCGCGGCCGCGCGCACGGGGGCGGCAGCAGGCGTAACTGCAGCCCCCTCGCGCCCCTATACTCCTTCCGGCATGAAGCGGACCTACCAGCCGAAGAAGCGCAAGCGTGCGCGCGTCCACGGCTTCCGTGCGCGCATGCGCACGCGTGCCGGACGGCTGACCCTCAAGCGTCGCCGTGACAAGGGGCGCAAGCGCCTGTCCGCCTGAGACGCCGCGGCTGGCAAGACGCGAGGTGAGCGAGGAGCAAGCGATCAAGCCGCGCCTCACGTCCCGTGGCGGGCGCCTGTCACGCAGCGCCGAGTTCGAGCGCGTGTATCGGCACGGGCGCTCGAACGCCACACGCCACTTCGTCCTGTACGTGTTCGATCGGCCCTCCGGAGGCGACACCCGGTTGGGGTTGTCGGTCTCGCGCAAGGTCGGTGGGGCCGTTCAGCGCAACCACGTCAAGCGTCTGCTGAGGGAGGCATACGCCGAGCTCGCCGAGGGCGCGGGCGACGGCCACGACCTGGTTGTGGTCGCGCGCCCCGGCGCGGCCGAGCTCGCCGAGCGGGAGGGCCTCGCCGGCGTGCGTGACGCGCTCACGGAGCTGTTCGGCAAGGCTGGCCTGAGCGACCACGACCCGGCGCGGCCATGAGCTCTGCAGCCGCCCCCCCGACGCAGCCGCAGCCAGGGCTTGCGGTGCGCGTCGCGCGCGCCCTCGTGGTGTCGCCGATCGTCGTCTACCAGCGCGTGATCTCCCCAGCGCTGCCACGGCGCTGCAAGTACGAGCCGACGTGCTCCCGCTATGCGGTGGACGCGATACGTGAGTTCGGCGTGGGCCGCGGCCTCGTGCTGGCGGCGTGGCGGCTGCTGCGGTGCAACCCCTTCAGCTACGGCGGCTATGACCCGGTGGAGGACCAGACACTGTTCAAGGGCGGCCACCGCCACCGCCACCCCGCAGGGGACGGTTCGCCGTGATCCTCGCGAACGTCATCGAGAGTGCGTTCGCGCCCCTGATCACCCTCTTCGAAGGGATCATGGTGTTCATCCACGATCACCTCGTGGGTGGCAGCTGGGGCCTGGCGATCGTCGGCCTCACGGTGCTCATCCGGGCCGTGCTCGTGCCCCTCACCTACCGCCAGCTGAAGTCGATGCAGGAGCTACAGCGGCTGTCGCCGCAGATGGCGGAGATCAAAGAGCGCTACAAGGACGACAAACAGCGCCAGCAGCAGGAGCTGATGAAGTTCTACCAGGAGAACAAAATCAACCCGCTGGCGTCGTGCCTGCCGCTGCTGCTGCAGCTGCCCGTGTTCATCGCGCTGTTCTACATGCTGCGCACGGACCTGAAGAAGCACATCTGCCCGGAAGGGTTGATCCAGGCCTACAACCACACCGCCCACAAGGCCGTCCAGCACATCAGCGAAGTGCCATCGCACTTCATCGGCGAAAAGACGTGCAACCAGGTCGAACCGCACTCGGCCAAATTCCTGTTCATCCCCGACATCACGGACAAGGCCACCGGCATCGCGCTGGCGGTGCTGATCATCCTGTACGTGGCATCGCAGGTCGGCTCCACGCTGATCGCGACCGCCAGCGCCGACCCCAACCAGCGCCGGCTGATGCTGCTGCTGCCGGTCGTGTTCGTGGTGATCCTGTTCCGCTATCCCGCGGGGCTGCTCGTGTACTGGATCACGACCAACCTGTGGACGATCGGCCAGCAGTCGATCATCCGCCGCCGATTGCCACCGCCGCCCCGACCCGCGAAGAACGCCTCGGCGAACGGGAAACCGCGAAGTTCGCTGAAAGAGATGCTCGCGGGAGCGGCCGCGAGACCGGCGCCGGCGACCGCCGGTGCGCCCACCGGCGGAGGCTCGGCGACGACCGGCGAGGAGCGGGAGGCCGCACCCGTCCGCAGTGCGCCACCGCCGCGACCGCCCCGCAAGAAGAAGAAACGATCAGGGAGGCGTAGATGAGCGAAGCGAGCCCGGAGCGCCAGCAGGACGACGCGGAGCCGCTCGAGCCCGCCGAGGCATTGGAGGAGCTGCTCGAGGAAATCCTCGAGAGCCTCGACCTCGACGCGAGCGTCGAGATCGAAGAGGCCGAGGGAGAGCTGACGGGCCGCCTGGAGGGCGAAGGGCTGGGCCTGTTCATCGGCCGCCGCGGCCAGACGATCGACGCCGTCCAGCATCTCGCCCAGCGCATCGTGTTCCCCGAGGGCCCCTCCTCGGTGAGGGTCGTGATCGATGCGGACGGCTACCGCGAGCGTCGCGCCGAGTCGCTGCGGGCCCAGGCCGACGACGCCGCCGAGGAGGCACTCGTGGCGGGCAGGCCGGTGGAGCTCGACCCGTTGCCGGCGTTCGAGCGCCGGATCGTGCACGAGTACCTGCGTGACCGCGGCGACATCGAGACGCACAGCGAGGGCGAGGAACCCGACCGCTATCTGATCGTCACGCCCCGCCGCTGACCGCGCCACACCGCGCCGTGACCGCGAGGGGCGGCCACGGTGCCGTGCGCGTCGCGACTCAGCCCGGACCGTCCTCTTCGGAGCCCGCGTCCGCGCCCGACCCCGAGCCTGCGCGGGCCTGGCGGCGGAAGAAGTCGGCGTAGTCCTCTCGCATGGCGCGCACACGGCCCGCCACATGGGCGTCGATCTCATCGCTCAGCAGCGACTCCACCACCGGCAGGACGTCCTCGGCCAGGGCGGCCCCCCGGGCCATCCACTGGTAGTAGTTGCGCCCACCATGACCGTAGGGGCCGTACAGCCGCGAGCGCGGGAACAGGCGCTGCAGCCAGCGGAACAGCGCCTCGTGGCGCACGTGCATCCGCAACGTGATCTGGGGGTAGCGACCGTCCCCACCGAAATGCCCCTCGCCGATCAGCACGCCCACGACGAGCCCGCGCTCGGCATCCGTCAGCGGTCGCTGGGGCGCCTCGGCCATACCGGCGATTGTTTCACCGTGCAGAAAAACGTGAAACGTCGCCGGAACCGGGAGGCGGAGCACCGGGAAACCGGGCACGGCGCCGCCCCGCCGCCGGATGCGGGCCACCGGGCGGACAAAGTTGTTTCACCGTGCAGAAAAACGTGAAACACCCGGCCGCGCTCGCCGAACTTGCGCGTCGCTACGCGCTTGACTCCGCACAGGAGCGACAGCTGGCCGCGATATTGGGCCTGATCGAGCAGGACCGCAGGGCGCCGACGAGCGTGCGCGAGCCGGAGCGGGCCATCGACGTGCATATCGCCGACGCGCTGGTGGCGACGGAGCTGGCCGAGGTGCGGGCCGCCCGGCGGCTCGTGGACATCGGCTCGGGGGCCGGAACTCCGGGCGTGGCGCTGGCGGTGGCATTGCCGCGCTGCGCGGTCTCGCTGCTCGAGAGCCAGCGGCGCAAGTGCGCGTTCCTCGAAGATCTGGTGGGGGAGGCCGCGGTGGCCAACGCGACCGTGGTGTGTGCCCGCGCGGAGGAGTGGGCGGCGGGGCGTGAGCGGCACGACGTGGCGACCGTGCGGGCCCTCGCCTCACAGCCGGTGGTGCTCGAGTATGCGGCGCCACTGCTGCGCCTCGAGGGCGTACTGGTGGACTGGCGGGGCCGGCGGGATCGCCGGGAGGAGGCCGAGGCCGCCCGCGCCGGCGAGCTCCTCGGGCTCGAGCCGCGGGCGGTCGTCGAGGTGGTGCCATACCCGCAGGCCGAGTACCTGCACCTGCACGTGTGGGTCAAGCGGGTAGCGACGCCGGCGCGATTCCCGCGGCGCGCGGGAATCGCCAGGAAGCGGCCGCTCGGGGCCAAACGGCGCTAGCGTTGCGCCCGGTGGGAACCGTTTACGCGATCGCCAACCAGAAGGGCGGCGTCGGCAAGACGACGACGGCGGTGAACGTCGCGGCGTGCATCGCCGAGGCGGGCTACGAGACGCTGCTCGTCGACGTAGATCCCCAGGCCAACGCGACCGTCGGGCTCGGGATCCCGCGGACCCACGCCCCCGGGCTGTATGAGGTGCTGACCGGGGAGGTGGACGCGGGGGCGGCGCTGGTTGAGACCTCGGTGAGCGGGCTGAGGATGCTGCCGGCGGGCGAGGGCCTGGCCGCGGCCAGCATCGAGCTGCCACGGATCGAGGGCTTCGAGTTCCGCCTGCGGGATGCGCTCACCCGGGTGCGGGAGTCCTTCCAATACGTGATCCTCGACTGCCCGCCGTCGCTGGGGCCGCTGACCGTGTGCGCGCTGGTGGCCGCCGATCGGGTGATCGTGCCGGTGCAGACCGAGTACTACGCGCTCGAGGGTCTGGCCGGGCTGCTGGAGACACTGGAGCTCGTGCAGCGGGAGCTGAACCCACGACTGACGGTGGCGGGAATGCTGCTGACGATGTACGACGCCCGCACACGCCTGGGCCAGGATGTCGAGCGGGAGGTGCGGGCGCACTTTCCGGAGCTCGTGTTCGAGACCGTGATCCCGCGCAACGTGAGGGTCGGAGAGGCGCCGAGCTACGGCCTGCCCGTGACCCACCACGATCCCCACAGCGCCGGGGCGGCCGCCTATTTCGAGCTCGCCAAGGAGGTGGCGGCGCGTGGCTAGGCCGAAGCCGGGGATGGGCAGGGGGTTGAGCGCGATCCTGTCCGTATCGGGGGAGAGCGCCGATGCCGCCGGCCAGGAACTGCGAGAGCTGGCGGTGGAGCTGATTGCGCCCAACCCGCAGCAGCCGCGCAAGCGGTTCGACGAGGCCTCGCTCGAGGCACTGGCCGACTCGGTGAAGGACACGGGGATGCTGCAGCCGGTGCTCGTGCGGCCGAGGCCCGGGGGAAGCTACGAGCTTGTCGCCGGCGAGCGGCGCTGGCGGGCGGCGAAGCTGGCGGGTCTCGAGACCGTGCCCGCGCTGGTGCGCGCACGCGAGGACAGCGCCTCGCTGGAGCTGGCGGTGGTCGAGAACATGCTGCGTGAGGACCTCAACCCGGTCGAGGAGGCGCGTGCGTGCGCCGCGCTCGTGGAGGAGCTCGGCCTCACGCGCGAGGAGGTGGGGCGCAGGATCGGACGCAGCCGCGTGTCCGTCAGCAACCTGCTGCGGCTGCTCGAGCTCCCCGACGAGGCGACCGAGATGCTCGAACAGGGCGTCCTCAGCGAGGGCCACGGCCGCGCGCTGCTGCTCGTCGAGGATCACGACGCGCGCCGCCGCCTGGCGCGGGAATGCCAAGCGGAGCAGTGGTCGGTGAGGACACTCGAAGAACGGGCACGGGCCGCCAACGAGGGTGGGACGTCCCGCAAGGCGCCCGCGAGGGCGCCCGCGGCGCACCCCGACCAGCTGCAGGCGGCGGCGGACATCGCGGCCGCGTTGGGCGAGGCGCTCGGTGCGGAGGTGAAGGTGAAACCCACGCGCGGTGGCTACCGCGCCGAGATGGCCTTCGCGAGCCCCGACGAGGCACTCGAGCTTGCCCAGCGTCTGTCCGGCGCGGGTTGAGGCCCGGCGGGCGCTCGGCAGTTTGCTGGGTCGTCGAGCAAACCTTCTTTTGGTTGCACAACCCTCCGACCCGATCCGGGGCGCCGCAGTCGCGGCGCCCCCGATCGGTGTGCCGGCTCACGATAGGCTCACTGCCTAACGCCCCAACCCCAGCGAGCTGAAGAGGCCCGCGTGGTCGGAGTCCCAGAACCCGTTGACCGGCAGCAGTCCCGTCACATCCGACCACCACAGCGCAACGTGCCGGGGGTCGTTGGTCATCACGTGATCGACCTGGTGATCGAAGTCGCTCACGCTGCCGCCGGCCCCTGCCGCCAGCAAGCTCGACTTGAGACAGCAGCCGAGCGGTTTGTCGGTGCTGCGCTCGACGAAGCCCGCTTTCTGCAGCGTTTCGTAAGCAAGCCGGTCGGCGCCCGCGACCGTGTTGTCGTCGGAGTTGAGGTCGCCGACGAGGATCACTGGGGATTTGCTCGTCGCCGACCCACCCGGGGCGGCCAGTTCGCCCGCCTGGGCAGCGCGAACGAGCGGATTGTACGACTCCAGGTGTGTGTTGACGAAATGGAATGGCCGGCTGGCGTCGACGCTGGCGTCGACGCTGGTCCAGCCCCGCACGATCGTCACCGGTTTGCCGAGGATCGGCACTTCGAGCAGAGTTGCGAAGTGGCCTGACTGCGGGTTCCACGTGTGGACGCGGGCGCCGACCCGAGCGAGGATCACGTCGCGCATCGTCAGCCGCGCGTTGATCTCGGCGTTGGGAATCCCCTGCGCCGCCGGCCCGTCGCCCGGTTCGCCGTTCTCGTCGGCCGGTGCCTCGAAGTCGAACTCGGGCTGGACGACGACGGCTTCGTAGTGAGGCCCGCCCCTGCCGTGGTTGAGGTTGGCCAGCAGTTCCTGCAAGTAGTCGTAGCGGACGGTCGTTGCGCTGGGACCTGTCAGCAGCGGCACGATGCTCGGCGGCGCGGTTCGCCACAGCGCCACCTCCTGCAGCCCAACCAAGTCGGGACGCTCGGCGCGGATCTCCGAGGCGAGCCCTTTGGCCCGCACGGGGAAGTCGTTGGCAGTGACTTCGCGCAGGATTTGGCCGTCGGCCGCGACCAGCGCTTCCAGCGACGGTGCGCCGATCGCCGGCGTCAGATCGGCGCCCAGGTACAGATTTCGGGTCATCACGTCGACGTTGCCGTTGCCGTGGTGACCGCCGCCAGCCCGGGCTGCGCCCGGGGTGACCAGCGTGATCGCGAGGACGGCGACGACGGCTGCGAGCCGTCGGCGCCATGCGAGTTTGTCGGTATAGGTCGAGCTCATTCTTCCCTCCCAGTCTTGAACCTGCGAAAACACCTGAATGGGAGCACCCGTAGAGAAATCGTGTACCCGAGCTGTGGCCGCTGCGGGTGGATCGTGTGCTGCGAGGTGGTGTTGGCCTCGTTCGACGGGTACCCCGTCCGCGAGTTGACAATACTACTCATGAATCTGAGGGTCTCTCGGAGCGCTTCCGGGGCGGCCAGAGGCGTGCGTGGCCCCGCGCACCGGCGCGCGTGACGCGCCCGCCGGCAAATGAGCCAAGGGCGCTAGCTGCGCCTGTACGGCGCTACGATGACGCGACCATGCAGCGCATTTCCTCAGGCGATTTGCAGGCAAAGGGCGATTAGCTCAGTCGGTTAGAGCGCTTCTCTGATAAGGAAGAGGTCCCTGGTTCGAGTCCAGGATCGCCCACTTCGTCCGCGCGGGCCCGCCGACTCCGCGGCCCGCGAGCGGACGATTTCGCGCAGCCATGCGGGGAAACTGCTTGCAGGGGCACGACGGGTCTGGTACGTTCGTCCACTCTGCTCCGCGTAGGCTAAATAGCGCCCCCTGGAGGCTTCGTTTGCGGGCGCGCCTAGACGTCATAGGAGACGATCCGGGATCATGGAAGATACTTATATCGCCGCGGCTGCGCCCGTCCGGGCGAGTGTTCGCTGCGCGATTCCGGAGGCTGGTGCGGCTCCCGCGTTGACGAGCGTGAGCCGGCGAACGTCGGGTGCAACTTTCACTGGATGGGGTCGCCGCTGGGCCCCTGCGGGTTCTTAGGAGGAGACCATGATTCACCGCGCACGATCGGGTCGGACGCCAAATCGGAGAATCGCGCTAGAGCGGCGTCTCCCGCTGCGGTCACGGCGGTTGTGTCTCGCTGCCCAGCTCCTGGGCGTGCTGATGGCGCTGGGGGTGGCGTCGTCGTCGGCGCCGTCCGCCGCGCTCGCGGGTGGATCCGGCGGCGGCGACTACGGGGGTGGATGCAACTACGGCTGGGGCTCCGGATGCGAACAGTGCTACTTCGAGTTCGGATGTGAATCGGTCAGCTTCTCGATCGTCAAGGAACAGCGGATCAAGGGTGAACCCTCCTACACGACCTCGAAGCTCACGGCCGACGTGGGGCAGAAGATCGAATACCGGATCACGGTCAAGAACACCGGAAGCTCGACGCTGAACCTCGGGTCCCTGTCGGACGCCGCGTGTACGGGCTTATCGCCGTCGGGAAGCACGGTCTTGAAAGCCGGCGAATCGGAGACCTTCACATGTGAACACGTGCTCACCTCGAGCGATCACTCGCCCTACACCAATGTCGCCTCGATCGAAGGCTGCCTCAAGTCCTACGAGCACCAGTTCCCGTGCGGCCACGGATACGGGTACCAGCCCGGGACCCCCTGCAGGGTCAAAGAATCAAACAAGGTCGAAGTCGAACTGTCGCCGAGCTTCGCCATCAAGAAGGAACAGCGCATCAAGGGCGAATCGTCGTATACGGCGGCGAAACTCAAAGCGAGGGTGGGGCAGACCGTCGAATATCTCCTGACGGTTGAAAACACGGGGACTTCGACCGTGACGTTCAGCTCGTTGACGGACGCGAAATGCACGAACATCCAGCCGTCGGGCTCGTTCGAACTTTCGGCTGGGGCGAAGAAGACGCTCACGTGCGAACACGTGCTGGTGGAAGGCGACAAACCGGTCTATACGAACGCGGCGTCGATCGAAGGCTGCCTGAAGTCCCACGAAAAAGAATTCCCGTGCGGCCACGGTTACGGCAAA
>DATJXX010000033.1:0-138166 GCA_035499875.1 Solirubrobacteraceae bacterium | reverse complement strand
CCGCGTCCAGACGTCGATGAAGTGGGTGCGGCTGCTCTCCTCGTGCAGCTCCTCCAGCTCCGCCGACCAGTTGACGGCGTGGTCGGCGTCCACGTGGCTCGCGAAGGGCTCACTCACGTGCCCACATGCTCCTTGGTGACGAAGAACATGCCATCGATGCGCCTGAGCGTCCCCAGGTCCGGCTCGCTCGCGAGCCGGAGGCGGAACGCGTCCTCGCGCCAGGGATCCCACTGGGCCGAGATCAGGCGACCGGTGAACGACACACCGCCGCGATCGAGCAGCAGACATACGAGCTCCGCCGCCTCGCTCGCCGGCACCCCGCCGCCCTCGAGCTGGGCGCGCGTGCTCGCGAAGTACTCCTCGCCCGCGAGCCCCGGCCCCGCCGCGAGCGTCGCCTGGTGGATCTCTGTCGCGACGAACCCGGGCGCAACGCAGTTGACGCTCACGCCGTCGGCGGCGAGTGACGCCGCGATGTTCTCCGTGAGCCGCACCACCGCCGCCTTCGAGGTCGCATAAGCGTCGAAGCCGGGCAGCGGCGAGGTGGCCCCGCCGCCCCCGAAGGTCGCGACCGCGCCGCCGCGCTCGCGCAACGACGGCAGGCATGCCTCGATCGCGAGCAGCGTCCCGAGCACGTTCACGTCGAGCGTGCGGCGGAAGTCCTCGCTCGAGTACGTCCCGATCGGGCCCACCGGCTCTAGCACGCCGGCCGCGCACACGACGCCCTCGACGTCGTCCAGCGATCCCGCGAGCCCAGACCACGCGTCCGGGTCGGAGACGTCGAGCGCGAACCCCTCATGCCCGGCGCCCGGAAGTGAGGAGACCGCGGACTCGATCCGCGCAGCATCGCGCGCGAGGAGCGCGAGTCGCCACCCGCGCGTGGCAAGCGCCTGCGCGACCGCCAGGCCGATGCCGCGCGATCCGCCCGTGACGAGCGCGCGCCTGCCGGCCCCGGTCACGCGGCAGCGCCCCCGACGGCCGCTCGCAGCTCCTCGAACGGCGTCCCCGCGTACGCCGCCTCGATCTGGCGCCACGCGTACAGGGCGTCATCGAGACCGCCACAGATCCCGTCGCGATCGCCCGCGTCGATGGCGCGCACGAAGCTCTGCCACTCCCGTTCCCAGGACCCGTCCTCGTCGGGGTAGCCGACGTGCTCCACATCGGGCGGTCCGAGCTCCGGACGCATCCGGTAGAGCGTGAGCTGCTGCGCGCCGTAGGACCGCACCAGCCCGTCGACCTGGATCTTCGCCGTGCGGCAGTAGACCTCCAGCGAGAACATGTTCTTCCACTCCGTCCAGCTCACATGCAGCATCGCCCACGGCTCGGTGCGCGAGCCGCCCTCGCCGAGCACCAGGGCCGCGTTGTCCTCCACCGGCGCGTCCCAAAAGTGGCTGCGCAGCAGGGCGGAATGCAGCGGCAGCGGGCCCGCGATCCAGTGACTCAGGTCGAGCAGGTGCATGCCCTGGTCGATCAGCTCGCCGCCCCCGGATCGCTTCGGGTCGGCGCGCCACTCGCGCTCGTAGCCCGGGCGACCGCCGTGCCCGTAGCGGCCGCGGATGAACATCAGCTCTCCGTGCTCGCCCGAGTGGACCTCCTGCGCGGCACGTTCCAGGCCCGGGTAGAAACGGTGGTTGAACCCCACCTTCACGACCCGTCCGGTCTCCCGTTCGCACTCGATCAGGCGCTCCACCTGCGAGCTCGACACGCCGGCGGGCTTCTCGACGAGCACGTGGGCGCCCGCACGCATCGCCTGCTCGGCGATCCCCGCGAGCTGGTCGTGCACGGTGGCGACGACCACCACGTCCGCCCCCTGCGCGAGCAGCTCTCCGAGCGAGGACGCAGCGACCGCGCCATGCCCGTCGGCCAGCCGCCGCGCGGCGTCGGCGTCGATGTCGTGGCAGGCCACCACGCGATCGCCGCTGCCGAGCGCCTGTGCGCGCTTGGCGCCGATCAGCCCGCAGCCCACAATCGCGACACGGCGATCGCTCACGCGTACTCGCTCGCGTAGGCGCCGCCGAACTCGAAGTCGAACGCGAGCTCCGGCGCCTCCGCCGCGGCCATCGCCTGGCGCGTGTCCTCGGGCCGTGGGGCATACACCAGCAGGAACCCGCCGCCGCCCGCGCCCACGAGCTTGCCGCCGATCACGCCGCTTCGGCGCGCGAGCATGTAGAGGCGATCGATGTGCTCGTTGGCCATGCCGGGCGAGCGTTTGCGCTTGTACTCCCAGTGCTCGTGCATGAGTTCCGCGTACGCCTCGAGCTGGCCGTCCCGGAGCAGCTCGTAGCTGCGGCGCCCGAGCTCCTTCGTGCGGTGCAGGTTCTCGAGCATCTCCGCGTCGCCCGCGCGCGAGCGCTCGTCCTGGTCGGCGAGCACCGTCGAGGCCGAGCGCGCCTCGCCCGTGTAGAACAGCAGCAGCTGGTCGCGCAGCTTGCGCAGCACGCTCGGACCGAGCTCGAGCGGCTCGACCTCGACGCTGCCGTCGGTGGCGATCGTGTACGCACAGATGCCGCCGTGCGCGGCGACGTAGGGATCCTGCTTCCCCACGGGCTCGCCCAGCACGTCGATCTCGATCTCGCACGCCGCCTCGGCGAGCGCCCCCGGGGTGATGGAGGTGCGCCGCGCATGCGCGAGGCCCTTGAGCAGGCAGACGGTGTACGCCCCCGAGGACCCCATCCCGGTGCCCGCCGGCACGTCCGCCACAGAGGCGATCTCCAGCGGGTTCCCGCGCCAGTGGCGCAGCAGCGTCTCACGCAGGATCGGGTGCTTGATCTCGGGAATCTCGTCGACCTCCTCCATCTCGGAGTACTTCATCCGGTAACGGCGCTGGAAGACGGTGTGCGTGAGCATGTACACGTACTTGTCGATCGCCCCCGACACGAGGAAGCCGCCGTGCTCGCGGTAGTAGGAGGGCAGATCTGTGCCCCCTCCGCCGAGCGAGATGCGCAGCGGGGCACGGCTGAAGATCACGCTCACCGCGTCGCCCCCTCGGGCGCCTTCTCGGACCATGCGTACTCGCTCTCCGCGAGCCAGTCCACGGTGCGCGCGACCGCCTCGCGGATCGACAGGCTCGGCTCCCACCCGAGCGCCCGGATGCGAGCCGTGTCGAGGTGGATCAGGGGGCTGTCGCCGGTCCAGCCGCGCCGTCCCCCCGTGTGCTCGATCTCCGGCGAGACGCCCATGCGCTCGGTGATCAGCGTCACCGACTCGTCCACCACGATCGTCTCGTCGGTGCCGAGGTTGTAGATGTGTGCCCCGGGCTCCTCCTCGTGGCGCCGTGCCGCGAGCAGGATCGCGTCGATGCAGTCCTGTACGTACAGGTAGGACTTCTCCTGGCGTCCGTCGCCGAGCACGCGCAGGCGCGTGGGGTCGCTCTTCAGCGCACAGAAGAAGTCGAACACGTGGCCGTGCGTGTAGCGCTCACCGAGGATCGACACGAAGCGGAAGATCAGCCCCGTGAAGTCGTAGCCCGCCGCGTAGGCCGCGATCATCCCCTCGCCCGCCAGCTTCGACGCCGCGTACAACGAGGTCTGGACCGGGAATGGAGCGTCCTCGGGCGTGGGGAACACCTCGGGCTCGCCGTACACCGAGCCGGTGGAGGAGAACGCGATCCGCGACACCCCCGCGGCACGCATCGCCTCGAGCACGTTCGCCGTCGCGATGGTGTTCTGCTCGAGGTCACGCAGGGGATGCTCGAGCCCGCGTCGCACGTCCGCGTTGGCCTGCAGGTGGAACACCCAATCGCAGCCCTCCACGGCCCCGGCGAGCGCGTCGGCGTCGAGCACGTCGGCCTCCACCAGACGCACGTTCGGGCGCTCGAGCGCTCCCATGAGGAACTCGCGGCGGCCCGTCCGGAAGCTGTCGATCACGACCACCTCGACGCCCTGCCCGCTCAGGCGGTCGGTGAGGTTGCTGCCGATGAACCCGGCGCCGCCGGTGATGCAGGCCCGCTTCATCGCGAGGCACCGGGCAGGCTGACGCTCGGAGGCCGGGCGGCCCTACGGCGATCGTGCATCACTACAGCGTGAAGCCCGCCGCGACGGCGTCGCCGTGGAACATGCGCACGGTCTCGAGCGAGAACTGCTCGAGGTCCTTGCCGAGGCAGTCCAGCTTCTTCAGGAGGTCATGCGTGACCGTGATGATGTGACAGCCGACTTCGTTGGCCTGCACGAGGTTGAGGATCTCCCGTGGCGAGGCCCAGATCAGCTCTGCACGTGGCGCGGCGACCATGATGTCGACCGAGCGCGCCATGATCGGCACCGGGTCGATCCCGGCATCCGCGATGCGTCCCGCGAACACGGAGATGTAAGACGGGGCACCGTCCTTCACCGCAGCCGTGATCAGCTCCACCTGCGCGGTTGTGAACAGCGCGGTGACGTTCACCTTCACGCCGTCCTCGGAGAGCTCCCGCACCAGCGGCGCCATCGATTCTCCGTCGGTGGTCGTGACGGGGATCTTCACGTACACGTTCTGGCCCCACGAGGCGATCAGCCGTGCCTGGCGACGGATCTCCTCCGGGTCGTCGGCGAACACCTCGAACGAGATCGGGTGCCTGGTGATGCGCTCGAGCAGGCGCTTGGCGAAGTCCGCATAGTCGGTAAGGCCCGCCTTCCACATCAGCGTGGGGTTCGTCGTGAAGCCCGCGACCCGCGGATCGCCGGCCAGCGCGAGGATGCCGTCCAGGTCCGCCCCATCGGCGAAGATCCTCGTCGAGATCTCATCTAGCACTTGTGCCACGATACCGCGCGTCCTTGCGGCACAGTTACCCCGCGGACGCCGTCTCACCCTTATCTGCTTCGCGGGCCAGAAGTTGCGTCACCGCGTCGGGAAGATCGCGGGCGATCACGTCTGCCGGCTCGCTTCCGGAGCGCTTGTGCGCACTGCCCGGATAGGCGATCAGCGCGGTGCTCGCGCCGACCGCCCGCCCCGCCTGGACGTCGCTGTCGGTGTCCCCGAGCATCCACGAGCGCGCGAGGTCGAGTCCGAGATCGCGCGCCTCCTCGAGCAGCATGCCGGGCGCCGGCTTGCGGCAGTCACACGGCCCCGACAGCTCGGGCACGATCGCCTCCGGGTGGGCCAGGCACAGACGTGAGGAAGCGAGCTTCACGCCCGCCATCGCGAGCAGCTCGAGCACGCGCTCGTGAACCGCCTGCGTGTCGGCGAGGCTCATCTTGCCCTTCGCCGCCGCCGGCTGGTTGGTCGCACACACGAGCACGAAGCCCGCGTGCGAGAGCTCGCGCATGGCCCCCGCCGCTCCCGGCAGCAACCGCACGTCGGCGGGGCACAGGGGCGACTCGAGTAGCCCTGTGTCGGGGTCCTCCACCCCCTCGTTGATCGTTCCGTCGCGGTCGAGGAACGCCGCACGACCGGGCAGCGATCCCCCGCTCCTCGCCCCGGCGGGATCGCCCAGGACGAGCGCGAGCCCGTCTGACGAGCGGCGCCAGCGGGGACTCACGAGGAGCCGGCGCGCGCCGCGAGCGTCTCCCAGTGACCCGCTTTCAGCGCCAGCGCGGGATGCGACACGAGCCCGTGCCACACGACCGCCTGGAAGGACTCCACGAGCGGCGTACGCAGGTCCGCCGGTGGATCGATCAGGACCGCCACCTCGGCCATCTCCGCGAGCGCGCCGCCGGGAGCGCCGACCACGCCGTAGACGGGAGCGCCGGCGTCGCGGGCGGCTTCCATCGCGGACACGAGGTTCGTCGAGACATTGTGCTCGCGGGAGCCGCCGCCGACGGAGAACACGAGCAGGGCGTCGTCGGAACGCAGGCGCGACACGGCCAGCCACGCGCTGAACGAGCTCTCCCAGCCGTCGTCGTTCGTGCGCGCCGTCAGCTCGGAGACATTGTCCGTGGGCGCATAGCTCTCGAGGCCGCAGAGCTTGCGGAAGTCGTTGACGGCGTGGGAGGCGTGGCCCGCGCCGCCGCCCACGCCCAGGATGAACAGGCGGCCGCCTCGATCGCGTACCGCCGCCAGCGCTCGCGCCAGCTCGTCGAGTTGCCCGGGGTCCATGGTTCGTGCGAGCGTGGCGGTCGCCTTCAGGTAGGCAACTGCGTGATCCGTTGGCGCCACCGAGCAGTAGTCTGGCACGCCGCAGACCGGCCCGCATGCACATCTTGAGAGACATAGGGATCCGCGAGCTGGCGATGCTTGTGACCCTGCTCGCGCTGGGCAGCGGACCGGCTGCGTTCCTCGGAAGGCGCTTCGACGCAGCCGCGCGCATCGCGCTCGCGCCCGTGCTCGGCCTGTGCCTCGGCACGGCCGTGTTCACCACGCTGATCTGGTTCACCGCCGCCGAGAACACGTACTGGCTGGTGCCGGTGCTGGCGGTGCTGTCGCTCACGGCGGCGGTGTGGCGGGTCCGGCGCGGCGTGGAGCCGGATCCCGCCGCCGTGCCCCCGGGCGGGCGGGCACGGTTCCCGAGGCTCCGCCTGTTCGACGCGATCGCACTGCTCGCCGTATGCGTGATCGTCGCCGCTCCGCTCAACTACACCCTGCGCCAGCGCCATACAACCGGCCCTTACGGATTCGCCGTGTGGGACTCGGTCGACTACACCGCCGAGTCCGACGGGATGGAACAGGAGTCGATCCGGCAGGCGAGCAAGCCGCTCTCGGCCTCGGAAGTGCACGGCTTCGTCAACGGCACGGGCAGCAAGCGCCCCGCTGCGACGAGCCTGCAGCGGTCGAACTTCGTGCGTCTGTTCTGGACCTTTTACGCGAGCGGAGACCAGAACCTCGACGCCGCGCCGCTGTCGGCCAACGTCGATGCGTTCCTCGGGCTGCGCGCCACGCAGACGCAGGGCTTGTTCCTGATCGCGTTCCTGCTGGCCGGAGCCCTGGGCGCGTTCGGCGCGGTCCGCTACGCGACGCCGGATCAGCGCTGGGCCGCGCCGTTCTCGGGCGTCCTGTTCGCGGGGCCCCTCTACATGCAGCTCGTCGTCGACGGGAGCCAGGCGGCGGTATGCGGGCTGGGGCTGGTCCTCCCGCTGATCGCGGTGGGCTTCGACGCGCTCCGAGAACGCCGACCGGCAAGCCTCGTGCTGCTGGCGCTCGTCGGGTCCGGCCTGCTCGCGATCTACCCCCTGTTCGCCCCCACGATCGTGCTGGGGGCGCTCGCCGTGCTCGCCGTCGCCGCCGTGCTCGCCTGGCGTCAGGGGGAGCTCACCCGTCGGCTGGTGCTCCGGGCACTGCTCGCGATCGGCATCGTGATCGCCCTGGCGGCGGTGTTCGATCTCGTCGCGTTCACGCGCGATCTCCGCTACTGGCGCGACGTGCTCCGCGGCGACTACTTCGCCGCCGGGCTGCCGCAGTACCACCTGCCGTTGTCGGTCCTGCCCGGATGGCTACTGCAGACACGCGAATTCTACGCGCTGACCCAACTTGGCCACGCGAGCTGGCACGAAGTGCTGATCGGCCTCGTGATCCCGCTCGTGCTGGTCGCGGTGGCGCTGTTCGCGCTCGTTCGCCGCCGGGCCGCGCTCGTCGTGCTGCCCTTCCTGATGGTCGCCGTGGCGTTCGCGGCATACGTGGGCCTCGCGAAGAACTGCTCGTACTGCACCGACCGCAACCTCCTTCCGATCGCGCCGTTGAGCATCGCTCTGGTCGCGCTCGGCGTCGCGGCGCTCCTGGCGGCATCGTCGCGCTGGGTGCGACTGGTCGGCGTTGCGGTCGCCGCGCTGACACTCGTGGCGGTCGCGTCGCGCACGCGCCAGGAGCGACTGCGCTTCTCCGACGGCGCGTACTTTCTCGACTCCAGCAACCGCGCCGCGCTCCAGCACCTTCCCGCCCACGCCGGGTACGTCGAGCTCGAGGGCTACGGCGAGGATCTCGGCAAGGCGACCGGCGAGCTCCCGCTCGTCTACTACATGGCCTCCGAGATGAACCATGGGAGCGTGTCGCTGCCGACCGAATACGTCGACTACGCGAGCCTCGCCTACCTCGGCGAAGCAAACCCCGCGAACCCGCAGTTCAACCCCGACTACCGCTACGTGCTGACGCGACTCGGCGGGGTCGAAACCGGCCGCCGCGTGATCGCCCGGTCCGGGCCGATCGCGCTCGCCGAAGCGGCGCGCCCCGTCGACGTGACGGTCGTCTCGGGGCTCGGCACGCCCCCGGTTCGCCTCGATACCTCCGGGCTCGCCTGGGTGGAGGGCCCGCTGCACCTGCTCGCCGTGGGAGACACGACCGGGCCGGTGTGGATCTCGATGCGCTTCGCGACGCTCGTACCGGTGACAGGCGGTGGCGGCGGAGCCCGGGTTCGCCAGCAGGGCAAGATTGTGACCGCGTGCGTGCCCACGACGGGCAGCTCCCCGGTGCGCAAGGCGACGCTCAGCCTCAGCTTCCCGCCGGTCGCGGGCATCGTCCCCTCCGAGCCGTTCGCGATACCCGAGATGCCCCAGGCGGTGGAGCTACTGGCGATGCACGCCGTCAAGCACTGTTCGCCCTGAGCAGGGCCTCCTCGAGCCTGCGCCGCATCGCCGCCCCCGTGACCTCGGGGGAGAGGTTGGCGGCGACATCCAGGCGCGCCTGGGCCCCCAGCGCCGCGGCCCGCTCGCGGTCGTCGACGATCTCCCGCATCAGCCGTGCGGCGTGCTCGATGCTCGGCTCGGCCCACTCCCCGTCCGCGGGGTAGATCTCGCATTCGGGACCCACGAGCGTGGGCTCGTAGTCCACGAGCATGCTGTTCCGCTCGTTCATGAAGTCGAGGTTGCCCGAGTAGCGCGTTGCGATCACCGGCTTCCCGATCGCCATCGCCTCGGCGAGCGTCAGCCCGAATCCCTCCGAGCGATGCAGCGAGACGTAGCAGTCACATGCCTCCATCAGGCCGTCCCGCTCTGCGACCGATAGCGAACAGTCCACGACGTGGATGTCGTCACGGTCCCCCACCGCCCAAAGCACCTCCTCCTCCGCCAGCGGGCGCAGTGGAGCATTGATCGTCTTGAGCAGGAGCCGCGGGCCCTCGCCCGGGGCGAAGGCGCACTTGAACGCCTCGACCAGCCCGACCGGGTTCTTGCGCTGGATCGTGCTCAGGTAGTCGAACACGAACAGGAACAGGAAGCCCTCGGGTACCCCGAGCCGAACGGGCGCAGCCGCCTGCGCGGGCGCGTGCACCGGCGGGGGGAGCGCGACCACCGGAACCGGCGCAACGGCGCCGAGGTTCGCCGCCATGAAACGGGAGTACACCCAGATCTCGTCGATCAGCTCGAACGCGCGCGACCAGCGCGCTGGGATGCTGTTCGTCTCCCAGCCCCACACCCCGATGCGCGGGCCTCGGAAGTAGGAGCCGCCGACCCGTTCCACGAACGCGGGCAGCTCGTCGGCGTTGACCGCGATGAGCTCCGCCGCGTGGGAGTCACCGACCTGGCCCGCGTCCTCGAACGTGTGCTCGCCATATCCGGCGCCGAGGCCATTCGGCACCGTCAGGTGGCCCAGCGGGACGCTCGCGGTCGTGACGCTCACCCCTGCCGCGGCGAGCGCCTCGGCATAGCCCCGCGCCGCGGCACCGAGCCCCAGGGCATGGCCCATGTATCCGCTCACGCGCACCGCCGGGCCGCGCGAGGCCATAGGGTCCGGGACGTCGCGCTCCCGCCTCGCGCGTGTGTTGCGTGGCTCGGCGGCTCGATCGCCGCCCCGGGCCGCGGAGTCCCCGTTGGCCGTGCCCGGAGGTGGCGGCATGAACAGCTCCGGGATCCCCATCTCGTCGCGCCCGAATGCCCACACCCAGGCGACGTACTCGGCGCCCTCGGGACCGTCGGGACGCGGGTAGGCCCGAAGCACGTCGGATCGCTCCCGTGCGACGCGGTAGTAGACGTACCGCGAGATCCCGTGCCCGCCACCGACGGGCGATGGCCCCTGCAGCCACGCCGTGAAGGCGCGCGCCCCGGAGTCCTCGAACACGTCGCCGAAGCTCTCCCCGAGCGATTCGGCGAGCACATGCAGCGAGCGCAGCGGGTCGTCGTAGACGAGGCCATTGGGGAGCGTCCGCCCCACGTCGGCGCGCCGATCGAGCGCCCCCCAGCCGGCGCCTTCGAGCTCCGCCGCGTACGTGGAGCAGAGCTCGCGCAGCGCGGGGGACCGGCTCACACGCGCGCGGCTCGCGATCGGGCTCAAGCGGTACGGCCTGGCCGGGTCGAAGCCGGCGAGGTCGAGCATCCGGAGGGGAAAGCCGCCGTTCACGACGATCCCCTCGGGTGTCTGCTCGAGCGAGCGTTCGTGCAGGTTCCACTGGCTCACGTTGAAGCCAGGGTCGTCGACCACGGCCGTCCGGAATCGCGCGGGGGCCAGCTCGAGCATCCGCGACAGCCACACCCGGTCCTCCGGCCGCGCGCCCGGCCTCTCGCCGTCGAGCGAGCCGAGCGTCTCTTCGACGAGGCCGGACCACCACACGAGGAACCCCCCCGCAGCGGCCCCGGCGTCGACCGCGATCACGCCGTCGCTGATGCGCCCCAGCGCATCCGTCTGCTCGAGCGTGGGCTGCAAACCGTCGGCGGGCGGGTCCGCGTTCGTTCGCGGCGTGAGCGCCACCCCGTTTGCCTCGAGCGCCGCCCGCACGGGATCGAGCGGGGCGGTCAGCCAGGCCGTCGGCGGTAGGTGGAGCACGGACGAGCCGGTCCGCTTCGCGAAGGCACGCAGCACGTGGGGCAGTAGCAGCGTGCGCAGATCGTCCGCCGGGTGACGCGCGATCAGGGTCTCGATGTCGAGCTCGAGCTCCAGCTCGTCGGCGATCGAGCTCAGCGCGACGGAATCACCGCCCGCGTTCGCTCCCGGCGGGCGGGCGATCAGGAGCAGGTCGCGCTCACAGCCGGGCTCGTGCCGCTCGATCGAGCGGCCGAGCACGCTCGCCTGCGGCAGCTGCTGTGGAGTGAGGAGCGTGACGATCCTCAAGCTGTGGTGTCCTCGCCGTTGGTCGCGACCACCGCGTAGGACGGCGCCTCAAAGCGGGATTGCACGATGCTCTCGAAGCCGGGTGCAAACACGTAAGCCGAGCTGAACCCGGCGATCCCGCACAGCGCGAGCGCGACCTCGGGGAAGATCGGGTGCTGGTGGGTGAGGTCGACCCAGAACGTCTTCAGCGACGCGAGACGGTGGGGGTTGACGGTCTCGGCGATGAGCAGGCCCCCGGGTCGCAGCTTGCGGCGTGCGAGGCGCAGGAGGCGCTGAAGCTCGTCGTACGGGAAATGCTCGATCACCTGGGCCGAGAAGATCGTCCCGAGCGATCCGTCGGCGAGGCCCGCGAGGTGCTCGTTGGCGTCGGCCAGGACCGCGTCCACGCCAAGCATGGCGCAGCGTTCCACCATGCCCGCGTCGTTGTCGACGCCGCTGGCGGCGATGTCGTTCTTGGCGAGCAGCTCGAGCAGCTCACCACGGCCGCAGCCGATATCGAGCACGGGCTGGTGGTCACGCAGCAGTGGCAGGTAAGGCCGCTGGGACTCACGCACGCGCTCTGCCGTACCGCGAAATGCGTCCTCGAACTCCGCGTAGGCATCCTCGCCTCCGCCCTGGCCGGCCGCGGACGCCCGGAAGCCGAGCACCTCCCCCACGGGCGCATCGAACGTCGCGAACGGTTCGCCCTCGACGTATGGCAGCTCACGAAGCTCGTCCGCGAGCTTCGTGACGCTTTCGCGTGCAGCGTCCGCGCGGCTCCCGGCATCCACGGAGGCCCGACGCAGCGACTCGGCCGTTCGGATCAGCTCCGTGCCGATGCGTTCGAGCCGGTCGAGCCGCTCGCCGCTACGGATGCGCTCGTGCTCGAGCATCGCCTCCTGGCGCTGCAGCGCCGAGACGATCTCCCGGTCGAGAAGGTCGTGGTGATAGGTGTACGGACGCAGCGCCCGGAGCAGGAGCCGGCGAAGACGCCCGCGCACGAGGCCGTTCGGAGCGGCATCGAGGCTTGCGCGGCGGGCTAGCAGCTCCGCGGCGGGCGCGGCCGTGCTGGGCTCTTTCTCGGCGGTCATCGATGGCGCGCCCGCATTATGACCGCCCCCGTCGTCTCCCCCCATGGCCTCCTCTAGGCTCCGCCTGCAAACTATGACGGGACGCTCGTGAGCCGCCACCAGGCGGATGGTCATTTTGCGCCGCCGCTCGGCTCGGTGGCCGTGATCGTCGCAGCGGCGCAGCCCCACGTGCGGCTGGCGGCGTGTCTGGACTCGATCGCACGTAACGCATCTGCGTCGGCCCCCGAGGTGGTCGATCCGAGCGCGGCGGCGATGCGTGCAGCGCTTGACGCGCATGCGCATCACGACGCGCTGATCCTCACCGAACCGTGTCTGCTGACCAAGGAGCTCGCGGACCGGATGCGCGCAGCCGCGTACGCCGACACCAACACCGCCTCGGCGAGCGCGCTGGTCGACGCCGAGGGGCCGCTCTCGCTCGACCTCACCGCGTCGGAGGAGCCGGACGAGCTCGCCTCCGCGGTGGGGCGCGAGTCGCTGAGGCTGCGCCCGCGCCTGTCGCAGATCGTCGGGCCCTGTGTGTACCTGCGTCGCGACGCGCTGCAGCTCGTGGGCCCGGTCGACGCCACGCTCGATCTCGCCACGGCACTCGAGGTCGATCTCGCCCAGCGGTGCCTGCTCGCGGGGCTCGCTCATGTCGCCGCCGACGACGCGCTGGCGGTGCGGCTCGGCGCGCCCACGGCGCCGCGTGCAGACCCCGGCGCGGTGCGGAGTCGCTATCCCTACCTGCTCGAGCCCGACGGCTCCGCGTTCGATCCCGACCCCCGTCCGCCCGGATGGGCCGCGGTGGCAGCCTCCCCGGCGCTCGGCCGGGCGCTGGCGGCGTCGCGGCGCGCGGATCCGCGGCTGTCAGCCACGATCGACGGCCGTGCGCTCGGGACGGCGCTGACGGGCACCCAGCGCCACATCCTCGAGCTGATCCGCGCGGTGATGGTCACCGGCGAGGTGGACGTGCGCGTCCTCGTCAGCCCCGATGTCGGCGAGCGGGCGCTGGCGGAGCTCCGATCGTGGGGCGCGGAGCTGCTGGCGGTGGCCGAGATCGGGCCGGACACACCGCGCACCACCGTCTTCCACCGGCCCCAGCAGGTGTTCGAGCCCGAGGACGTGCGCCTGGCGTTGCGGCTCGGCGAACGACTCGTCGTCAACCAGCTCGACCTGATCGCGTACCGCAACCCGGGCTACCACCGCGATGCGAAGGCGTGGCGCAGCCATCGCCGGGTGACCCGCCAGGCGCTCGCCGCCGCCGAGGGGATCGTGGTGTTCTCCGAGCACACCCGCCGGGACCTCCTCGCCGATGAGCTCGCCGATGCGGTGCGGATCCACACGATCCCGCCCGGTCTCGATCACGAGGAGGCCGAGCAGGCACGCCGCCCCGGCGGGCTCGCGGACGGCTTCGAGGCGCGTCCGTTCCTGTTGCAGCTCGGCACCGACTTCACCCACAAGAACCGCGTGTTCGCGCTCGAGCTGCTCTCGGCGCTACGGGAGGGGCACGGCTGGGATGGGCGCCTCGTGCTCGCGGGCACGCACATCCCCCACGGCTCCTCGCGCGAACAGGAGCAGGGTCTCCTGGCGCGGACGCCGAGCCTCGCCGAGGCCGTGGTGGACCTCGGTCCCGTCGCCGACGCCGAGAAGGGCTGGCTGATGGGGCGGGCGGCCGCGGTCCTGTATCCCTCGACGTACGAGGGTTTCGGTCTGGTGCCGTTCGAGGCCGGCTCGAGCGGAGTGCCATGCGTGTTCGCCGCACGATCTTCGCTCGAGGAGGTGCTCCCGGCGGAGCTCGCGGCGATCGTCCCGTGGGATGCCCAGTTGAGCGCGGCGAGGGTCATCGAGCTGCTCCAGGACCCACGCGCACGGGCTCGGCACGTGAGCGCGCTCGCCGCCGCCCGCGAGCGATTCCGGTGGAGCGAGACGGCGAGGGCCAGCGTCGCGGTCTACCGAGAGACCGCGATAGCGCCCGTTCCGGAAGCCCGACAGCTGAGCCGCGACGAGCTGAGCCGCGAGACGGAGACCCGCGAGCTGGTCGCCGCACAGGACAGGGTGAGTGCGCAGCTTGCGGTCGAACGTGACCACGCTCGGAGCATGTACGACGATCTCAACGCCGAGGTGGGGAGCGGCCTCGCCCTCATTGGACCGCACGGCGCGATGCCCGAGGACCTGCAGCGCGGCCTGCTCGCGCTCAGCGCCAACGGCCCGGTCTCACGGCCGATCTTCGCCGCTCTCGCGGCGCTGTTCCGGCTCGCTCGCGCCATTCGGCCGGGCCGCCGCGATCGTCCCCCCTCCGCGGATTGAGCGGCCGCACGCGCCGGAGGGGCCAGGCGTATGGCGGGACTCCTGCCCGCCCAAGGGTACCCTGTATGCCGACAGGTGACGAGCTCGTGACGACCGATCACAAAGCGCCGGAGCGGCCGGCCGCGCTCGCCGCCCGCGGCGTGTATAAGACCTTTCAGATCCCCGAGGAGCGGCGCGACACGCTGAAGGAGCGGGCCCTGCATCCGCTGCGGCGAAGCCGGCACGAGCGCCTCGAAGCGCTCAAGGACATCTCCTTCGACGTCGCCCCCGGCGAGTTCTTCGGGATCGTCGGGCGCAACGGGAGCGGCAAGAGCACGCTGCTGAAGTGCCTCGCGGGCATCTACCGCGCCGACGAGGGGCAGATCTGGTGCGACGGCCGCATGTCGACCTTCATCGAGCTCGGCGTGGGCTTCAATCCGGACCTCGCCGCATTCGACAACGTCGCGTTGAACGGCATCATGCTCGGCCTCTCGCCACGCGAGGCCCGCTCGCGCTACGAGCGCGTGATCGAGTTCGCAGAACTCGAGGAGTTCCAGGACCTCAAGCTCAAGAACTACTCCTCGGGCATGCATGTGCGCCTCGCGTTCAGCGTGGCGATCCAGGTGGACGCCGACATCCTCCTGATCGACGAGGTGCTGGCCGTCGGCGACGCGGGCTTCCAGCAGAAGTGCTTCGACGTGTTCAACCGTATGCGGGACGAAGGGCGCACGATCGTGTTCGTCACCCACGACATGTCCGCGGTGAACCGCTTCTGCCATCGGGCGATGCTGCTGGAGCGCGGCGAGACGGTCGCGATCGGCGAACCGCAGCAGGTCGCCGACAAGTATCTGGAGCTCAGCTTCGGCCGCGAGGTCGGCTACGTCGAGGCCGACGAGAGCGTTCCGCGCGTGGGCGACGGCGCCGCCCGCGTGAGCGACGTGTGGCTCGGCGACCACGCCGAGGAACGGCGGACGATCGCACCCCAGTCGGTGCCGACCACGTTGAAGGCGCTCGTCACGTTCGAGACCACCGTGCGCGACCCGGTCCTCACGCTGGCGATCCACAACGAGCAGCACCAGCCGGTGATCGTGAGCTCCAGCGAACACGACAACGAGCACAGCGGCACCTACGTGGCGGGCGACCAGGTGGTGTTCGCGTTCTCCTTCCACAACATGCTCGCCCCCGGCCGCTACGAGCCGAGCTTCACGGTCAGCCACCGTGGCAGCGGGCTGTCGGTGATCGATCGCTACGAGAGCCGCTTCTCGTTCGTGGTCACCGGCTCGGTCGCGAGCGGTGGCATGGTGGAGGTGCCGGTCCAGTCCGAGGTGACGCTGCACGCGACAAGTGCGGCCGGCACCGAGGTCACGGCGTGAGCTCGGAGCAGTTCGCGGAGCCCAAAGCATCGCTGGTCGGGACGCCGATCCGCGGACCGCGGGCGCTCACCGACGACTGGTCGCGCTTCTGGCACCTGACCTACAACATCGCGCGCAACGAGTTCAAGCTGAAGTTCTTCGGCTCGGCGCTCGGTTACGCGTGGCAGGTGATGCGGCCGCTGCTGCTGTTCGGCGTCCTGTATGTGTTCTTCGTCGTGATCGGCCACGTCGGGAAGGGCGGGAACCCGGGCGAAGTCGACTACGGGGCGCAGTTGCTGGGCTCGATCGTGCTGTTCACGTTCTTCACGGATGCGACGAGCGGCTCGGTCCGAAGCGTGGTGGACCGCGAGAACCTCGTGCGCAAGATCCAGTTCCCGCGTCTGGTGATCCCGCTCTCGGTCACGCTGCTGGCGAGCTTCAACCTCGCAATGAATCTGCTGGTGCTGGTGGTGTTCCTGCTGATCGCCGGCGTGCATCCGATGCTGTCCTGGCTGGAGCTTCCGCTGATCCTGATCGTGCTGGCGGTCTTCGCCGCGGGCATGGCGATGTTGCTGTCGGCGCTGTTCGTGCGCTTCCGCGACATCCAGCCGATCTGGGAAGTCTTCAGCCAGGTCCTGTTCTACGCCTCACCGGTGATCATCCCGGTCGAAGTGGTGCGTGAACGGCTGGTGAACGAGCCCCCCCACATGCCGCCGCTGCAGAACCCGCCGGACCATCAGCTGCTGTGGCACATCTACACGCTCAACCCGCTCGTGGCGATCTTCCAGCAGTTCCGCCACGCGATCGTCAACCACGCGGCGCTGAGCGCCGTCGACGTGCTCGGAAGCTGGACGGCGCTGCTGGCGCCCCTCGGGATCGTCGCGGCGATCTTCGGACTCGGCTTCTGGGTGTTCAACCGCGCCGCGCCCCACATCGCCGAGGACCTCTAGCCGATGCGGGGCGGCGTTAGCCGCGGTTCGAGAGTTGCGTGGGGAGGCGAGCGGGACGCGGGCGTGGCTCAGCGCGCCTTGCGCTGCAGCGCCGGCTCGGCGCGGTGCTCCTCGAGGCGCAGCGGCCGCGGCTGGGCGACCGAGTACAGGAAGCGCTCGAGCGCGTCGATCCGCCGCTCCCACGCATAGTCCCGGGCCGTCTCGATGCCCGCGCCTCCGAGGCGGGCGCGCAGCGAGGCGTCGCTGAGCAGCCGGCCGAGGGCGCCCGACACGGAGGCGACGTCGGGCTCGGGCATCAGGCAGTTCTCACCGTCCTCGCAGAAGTCGCGGTTGCCGTGGGCGTCCGTGCACACGACCGCACCGCCGGTGGCCATCGACTCCAGCGGCGGCAGCGCGAAGCCCTCGTGGGTGGATGTCTGGACGAAGATCGTGGCTTCGTTGAACAGCTCGTTGACCTCCTCGTCGCTCGGGGAGAGGACGTAGCGCGTGCCCTCGTCTCCCGCCAGCTCGGGCTCGATCCCGAACATGCACAGCTCCGGCCGCGGCGCCGGCAGCGCCCGCCACGCGTCGATCGTCAGCGGCAGGTTCTTCAGCGGGTTGGTACGCCCGATCGCCAGCACCATGTCGTCCCGGCGCTCCACGCCGGCCAGCGGGCGGAAGGTCTCGAGATCGATGCCGGGAGGGATCAGCTCCGCCTCCAGGCCCAGCTCGCCCAGCCGTTCGCGGTTCCACGAGGAGATCGTCATGTAGTGGAACTCGGGGCGGTAGGAGTCGATCACCGCGTGGCGCACCGACTCGTCGTCGGGGTAGTAGGACGTCTCGATGTCCTGCACGAAATAGACGGGGATGCCCCGCAGCACGCTGGCCTGCCACACGGGCGCCGCCGTGTTCCACCACGTCGCGACCTTGATCGCGTCGACCCCGGCCAGCTCCTCCACGAGTTCGTCGTAGAACTCGAAGCTGTGCACGGGGGCCCGCAGCGGGAACCAGTCGGGCTGCTCGCCGAGGGTGTAGAGGGCGACCTCGTGGCCGCGGTCCAGGAGCCGGTTGAGGTGCTCGAAGATGTCACGGTGGCCGCCGCCGATGCCGGTGTCCTCGGTCACGTACACCACGCGCAGCCGCCCGTCGGGGGTATGCACCGGGCGTGCGTTGAAGAACTCGTCCCAGCGCTCCCAGAACACCCGCTGGGAGGCGCGCTCGCGCTCCCCCACCTCGCTCCCGCGGGTGACCGACTCGTGGTGGTAGAGGCTGGCGGCCGGGAAGTACAGGACACGCAGCCCCTGCTGCCAGCAGCGCAGGCACAGGTCGACGTCCTCGTAGGCCATCGGGAACGACTCGTCGAACATCCCGACCCGTTCGAGCGCCTGGCGGGTCACGTACATGCACGCCCCCGTGACGGCCAGCACCGCGCCGGGGATCACGGCGGGGCCCCAGTTCTCGGGCTTGAAGCGGTAGCGGTGGTCGAACCACTCGGGGGCGCCGAGGTTGCGCACGGTGCCGCCGAACTGGATGCGCCCGTCGGGGTACAGCAGGCGGCCGCCGACGATCCCCACGTCCGTCTCCTGGGAGGCCGCGTACTGCAGGCACGCGAGCCATCCGGTGCGCGCGACCGTGTCCGAGTTGAGCACGACCACGTCGCGGTCGGGGGTGGTGGCCCGCAGGCCCCGGTTGACGTTCGCGGCAAAGCCCTCGTTGCGCTCGCCCGCGACGACCTCGACCCCCTCGATCGCGGCCAGCCTGGCGACGTGCTCGGGGCCACTGGCGTCGTCGGCCACGAGCACCCGCGCCATGCCGCCCCGGACGGTGTCGCGGATCGACGCGACGAGCTGTTCGACCTCCTCGGCGTCGCGGTAGCTGGGGATCACGACGTCGACCGGGCGGCCGTGCTGGCGATACCACGCCACGGCGCGGCGGTAGGCGTCGTTGTCGGCGGCCGAGCGCAGCCGCAGCCGCCGCTTCAGCGGGGTGAAGCGAAGCGGGAACGTGACCGCCCGGAACAGCAGCGTGCGCCAGCCGAGGTAGTAGTAGGTCAGGTAGATGCGGCGGCGCAGGCCGGCGAGCGGCCCGCTGAAGCTCCCGTCGAGGGCCCGCTCCGCGATCGACCCGGGGCGGTTGATGGGGGGCGTCTGGGGGCGGCGCCGGGGCGCGTCGCTCATGGCGCCCCTCCCGTCCCGCTCGCCGTGCCGGCACCGGCCCCGGCGCGAGCCGGCCCGCGGTCCTCGTCGAGGTCCAGCTCGCAGAAGCCCTCACGGCCCTCCAGCGACAGGCGCCGGCGAGCCGCCGGGGGCAGGCGCCCGGCGTGGGAGCCGAGCAGCGAGCCGGCGAGGCGGATCAGGTGGTGGGCGCCGACGGACACCAGCGCGGCCAGGCGCTCCCGCGGGGCGAGGCCCTCCGACGCCAGCTCGGTGCGGGCGCCACCCAGCTCGCCCCGAATACGGCGCACGAGCTCCGCCGGCGAGGAGGGCTCGCGCCAGCCGTAGACCTCGCGCAGCCCCCGCGCCTCGTCGAAGGCGCGGCGCAGCTGCTGGCAGGCCGTGTATTGGTGGGAGTGAAGCGCGGCCGCGTCCGGCACGTAGGCCTTCGCGTAGCCGGCTCGGAGCATGTCGATGGCCAGCACGCGGTCCTCAGCGTAGGCAACGTCGCGGAACGGCACCCGCTGCCAGGCCTCGCGCGAGACGCACGCGTTGGCGTCGGTGAAGAAACCCCGCCGTCCCACCAGCTCGAGCACCGGCAGCGTGCTCCGCTCGTGCTCGCCCAGGCGCTCCACGCGCGGTCGCCCGTCGGGGGACAGCGAGGCGAACCAGCGCTCGAGCTCGATCCGCACCGCCGCCGGCGCGCCCGGCCGGGGCCGGTAGGGGCCGTAGGCGAGCCCGACGTCGGGAGCGAGCTCGAGACCTCCCAGCAGCCGCTCCAGCCAGCGCTCGTCCGCCGGCTCGGAGTCCTGCGTGAGGAACGCGACGCGCGCTCCCGAGGCGCGCTCCATCAGCAGGTTGCGGGTGCCGCCGTGGCTGAAGCGCGCGGGCGGCAGCTCGAGCACCCGTGCACCCGCCTCGCGGGCGGCCTGCGCCGAGCCGTCGCGAGAGCCCGAGTCGCACACCAGCAGCTCGTGCTCGACCGTCTGGCCGGCGAGCGCCCGCAGGGTGCCCTGCAGCAGCACGCCCCCGTCGCGCACCGGGATCGCCACCGTCACGGCGCTCACGCGTAGTACCTCGCGACGGTCAGGGCCTGGCCGTAGATGTCGTGTCCCACCGCCAGCACCACCAACGCGACCGCCAGCGCCGGCGCCCAGCGACGCCCTCCCGCGCGCACCGCCAGCGCGACCACCGCCCCGTAGAGGCCGAGCAGGGGAAGCAGATAGCGGGGCTGCTCGAACACCGCGCCGTTACCGACCACCGCGTCGTAGGACTGGACCCCGATCACGGCCGCCAGCCCGATCGGCACCAGCAGGTACACCACCGCCTCGGCGGCGCGCCGGACCAGGGCCGCGCGACGGCGCACGAGCTCCGCCAGCGCGAGCACGACCACGATGATCCCCAGCACGAGCGCGAGGTCGTCCAGCCACAAGGGGAATTCGTAGTCGAGCCAGCCGAAGCGCCCCACGACGCCGATGAACCACGTCTTCCACAGCGGCATGTAGGTGGGGAACTGCTCGCGCATCCACAGGTTCGGCAGGAACAGCTGCCAGATGTGGCTGAGCTCTTCCAGACGGTTGAAGTGACGCCCCACCGTGCTGTTGGAGACCGAGCTGAGCCCCCCCACGACGGTGTTTCGGTGCCACACGAAACGGTTCAGCAGGTAGTACACGGCGATCGGAACGCCCCCGAGCCCCACGGCCCAGGCGGCGCCGCGCACGACCCCGGGCTGGTGGCGGCGAAGCCCGCGCCACAGCAGGATCGCGACCGCCGCGGCGGCCGCCGGCACGAACGCGAGCAGGGTGAGCTTGGCGAGCAGGCCGAAGCCCACGAACGCCCCCAGGATCGAGCCGTTGACGGGGGTGAGGCCACGTTTGAAGACCCGCGCTATGCCCCACAGCACGCCGGTGGCTGCGAGGTACAGGAGGGCATCGTTGTTGACTCCCGAGGACACGAACGCGAACAGGGGCTGCAGCGCGGCCACGAGCGCACCCGCGGTGCACGCGAGCGGGGAGCCCGGCAGCAGCTCCGACAGGAACAGGTACACCAGCAACACCGTCGCCGCGGCCATCAGCACCGACAGGACCCGCATCGCCGCCAGGCGATCCAGGACCGACCCGCCGGCAGCCCCGGCGAGCTTGTACGGGACCGTCTGGAGCGCGTAGAACAGCGGCGGGTTGTTGGTGGCGGTGAGCGCGTTGCCGTTCCCCGTCCTTGGCAGGTTCCGGCTTTCCAGCGCTTCGACTTCCCGCTGCTTGATGTCCGAGAAGGGGGCGGGATCGTGGGGCCTGCCGACGATCGTGTAGAAGCCGATGGTGGCGAGCATGCCGTCCTCGGCGGGCGAGAAGAAACCTTCGGGCACGGCCGAGTGGGGCAGTTTCCCCCGCTCCGCGAGCTGCTGGACGTAGGCGTAGTGGGCGTTCTCGTCGGGCACCTGGAAGGGCGGCGTGATCAGCGACCACGCCAGCCCGTTGAGCAGCGCGACCGCCGCGCATGCCCAGGCTGCGCGGGGCACCCTCGCCAGGACCCTCCTACCCGGGAGCTTCGCCCCCCACGACGGGTGTGTCATGGGCGCGGCTCTGAGGAAGCGGCGCTACGGAGCACCGTGCGGATCGCCAGGAAGGCCGAGGCGACCACCAGCGCCAGCACCGCGGCCCACTCCCAGGTGCGCAGGAAGCCCGCCTTGGCGATCGTGGAGCGATGGACGATCGTGGGCAGCAGCTGGTACCACGATTCCCGCCCGGGACGGAGATAGTCGAGGCGCGCGCGCACGCCCTGGAAGCTGCGGCCGTCGATTTCGATCGCAAAGCCGGGCTCGGGGTTCCCCCCCAGCGCGATCGCGCTTCCCCGCGGGGGCGAGGGCACGCGCAGACAGATGCGGGCGTTGTTCGTGGCGGTGGAGACGCGACGCACCGGTATGCGCACGACGCCCTGATGCCAGCCCGCGGCGAGAGCGCCTGCTGTGAGCGGGCGGCCGGAGGGGCCCGTCGCGGTCAGCGCCAGCGGCGGACCCGGCCGCCCGTAGGTGCCGATCGTGAGCCGCACGGCGGCCGTATCCGCCGGCAAAAGCTCGGCGCCCTGACACGCCTGCTGGCCGGGCGGCACGCCCGCGACGAACGTCTCGGGCGGCGTGGCGTCGGTCCCCGAGAGCCGTCGTTCGCGGCGCGACAGCGCGAGCCCGAAGGCCACGAGCAGCGCCACCACGCCGACCGCCGCCACCCAGCGGGCAGCTCTCACTAGCGGCGGCGGAGCCCGAGTATCGACAGCAGGAAGGAGGAGAAGAAGATCTGGATTCCGACGATGAACAGCGACGCGGCCACGACCGCCATGTATTCGTGGGCCAGCGACCCGAAGCCGTGGTCGATCCAGGTGACGAGGATGTACGCCCCCAGCCCGACGCCCGCGAGCGCGAAGGCCCCGCCGAGCAGCAGCCCCGACTCGAGCCGGAAGCGTGCCCGCATGCGGTCGAACCAGGGGTCCTTCTCGCCCATGAAGTAGGTGCCGTAGGCGTGCGCGCACAGCCCCAGCGCCAGCACCTGGGTGCCGACGATCATCAGCAGGGCGCCGCCGATCAGGGCGTGCATCCCCCAGGCGCGCCCGAACAGGTCGAGCCCGGAGACGACGAGCGCCACGATGAAGGTGCCGAGGCCCGCCATCACGGCGCCGGGGAGGATGAACAGGTGGTTGGGGCTGTGCACCAGCAGGAAGCGCAGGTGCCGCCAGCCGTCGCGGAAGGTCGAGAGTTTGCTCTCGCCGCTGCGGGGGTGGTATTCGATCGGGAACTCGGCGATCCGCAGGTGCTCCTTGGAGGCCCGGATCACCATCTCGGAGGCGAACTCCATGCCCGTTGTGCGCAGGTCCAGGCGCGGCAGCACGTCGCGCCTGAGTGCCCGCATGCCGCAGTGGGCGTCGCTGATGCCGGTGCGGAAGAACAGGTTCAGCAGCCCGGTGAGGACGGGGTTGCCGACGTACTGGTGCAGCCACGGCATAGCGCCCGGCTGGATGTTGTCCATGCGGTCGCCGATCACCATCTCGGCACCGTCTTCGAGCGCGGCCACGAAGCGGGGGATCTCGCCGAAGTCGTACGTGAGGTCGGCGTCGGCCATCACGATGTAGCGCCCACGCGAGGCGGCGAACCCGGCGAGGTAGGCGCTGCCATAGCCGCGCCTCGGTTCCACGACCACGCGGGCGCCCGCCTGTTCGGCCAGGCGCGCGGAGTCGTCGTCGGAGTTGTTGTCGGCGACGACCACCTCGCCCTTCACGTCCATCTCCCCGATCGCCTCGAGCGCGGCGTGGACGCAGGCCGCGATGTTCTCGGCCTCGTTGTGGCAGGGGATCACGACGGAGACGAGCGGCGTCTGGCGCTGGAGTTCGGGCGGCGCTACCGGCGTGCTGGTTTGCGCAACTGTGCTGATGAGCGTTGCTCCTGGAGAGGGGTTCGGGGTTTGTGCCCTAGGACACGGCCCTTATAACTCGTGGGCGGACGGAAAGTGGCGCTCTCGAGTTTGGCGCACGAGGGAGATGAGATGCTAGCGGGATGCGCATCTGCGTCGTCTACGACTGCCTGTTCCCCTACACCGTGGGGGGTGCCGAGCGGTGGTATCGCAACCTCGCCGAGCGGCTGGCGGCCGACGGCCACGATGTCACGTACCTGACCCTGCGCCAGTGGCCGCGGCACGAGCGGGTGCAGGTGGAGGGCGTGCGGGTGGTGGGCTTCGGTCCACGGATGGGGCTGTACAGCGACGGTGGGCGCCGGCGCATGGTGCCGCCGCTGGTGTTCGGGCTGGGAGTGCTCCTGCACCTCATACGCCGTGGCCGTTCATACGAGGTCGTGCACACGGCCTCTTTCCCATACTTCTCGCTGCTCGCGGCGGGGATCCTGCGCCCGCTGCTGCGCTTCAGGCTGGTGGTCGACTGGCACGAGGTCTGGAGCCGGGGCTACTGGCGGGAATACCTCGGTCCCCTCGGGGGAGCCATCGGCTATGGCGTGCAGCTCGCCTGCGTGCGCTTGCCGCAACGGGCGTTCTGCTTCTCGCGCCTGCACGCGCGGCGCCTGCAGCAGGAGGGCCTCAAAGGCACGGTCGAGGTGCTCGAGGGCGAGTACGCGGGCTCGCTGGAGACCCCGGTCCCGCGGGCCGCCGACCCCGTGGTCGTGTTCGCGGGGCGCATGATCAGGGAGAAGCGGGCTCCCGCCGGGGTCGCGGGCGTGGCGGCGGCCGCCCGCCGCATCCCGGGCCTGCGGGGCGTCTTCTACGGGGACGGGCCCGAGCGGGGGGACGTGCTCGCCGAGATCGAGCGCCGGGACGCGGGGGCGTACATACAGGCACCCGGGTTCGTGGCCTCCGAGGAGGTCGACGGGGCCCTGCGCAGCGCCACCTGCATGCTGCTCCCGTCGCGCCGCGAGGGCTACGGGATGGTCGTCGTCGAGGCCTCCGCGCGCGCGACGCCGAGCATCGTGGTGGCCGACGAGGACAACGCCGCCACGGAGCTGATCGCGGAGGGGGTCAACGGCACCGTGGCCGCGCACGCGACGCCCGAGGAGCTCGCCGACGCGATCGTGCGGGTGCACGAGGCGGGAGTCGAGATGCGGCGCAGCACCGCCGCATGGTTCGCCGAGAACGCCCGCCGGCTGTCGCTGGAGAGCTCGCTCGAGACGGTGCTGGCGAGCTACTCGGGAGCCAGCGCGCGCTCGTAGCTCTGCAGCGTGAGGCTCGCGGTCCGCTCCCACGTGAACCGCGCCGCCCGCTCCCGCCCCTTCTCGCGCAGCCGCTCGACCTCGGACCCACCCGCCAGCAGGCGCCGCACGGCGGAGGCGATCGCGCGCGTGTCGCGCGGGTCGAACAGCAGCGCCGCGTCGCCGGCGACCTCCGGCAGGGACGCGGCATCCGAGCACGCGACGGGCACCCCGCGGGCCATCGCCTCCAGCACGGGCAGGCCGAAGCCCTCGTACAGGGAGGGGAACACGAATGCCGCCGACAGCGCCCACAGGCCCTCGAGCTCCGGCCCGGAGACCCACCCCGGCAGGCGCACGTCGGCCTCGACGCCCCGCGCCCGGGCGCGCTCGCGCAGCTCGTCCTCATGCCAGGTGTGGTAGCCGGGAAGCACGAGCAGCGGCCGCTGCGGTGCCTCGATCAGGGCGAGCGCGTCGATCAGCGCCGGGATGTTCTTGTGGGGTCGCTTGGCGGACAGGCTCAGCAGCACCCTGCGGTCGCCGAGCTCGAAGCGCTCGCGCGTGTGCACCTCCCCGAGCGGCGGCTCGCGCTGCACGGTGCCGAGCCCGAGCGGGATCACGTCGATCCGCTGCGGTGCGATCCCCGCCAGGGCGACGAGGTCGTCGCGGGTGCTGCGCGAGTCGGCGATCACGCGGTCCGAGCGCCGCGCGGCGGCCGGCACGAGCACCCGCATGCCCTTGTCGCGAATGCCGCTGTGGGCCCCCGGAAAGCGGGCATAGATGAGGTCGTGGACGGTGACCACGCGGCGGAAGCGGCCCCACAGGGGGGCCGTGCTGGCGAGGCTGTGCACGAGCTGCACCCCGGCCCGCATCGCCATCGGCGCCAGCAGTGCCTGCTCGCCGATCACCCACTGCTCACGGCGGCGCGCCCGGACGGGCACGCGCACCTGCGGCAGCGCGTCCCGCAGCGGCCAGTCCCGAGCAGCGGCCGTCTCGCTGTTGACGAAGGCCGTGAAACGGTCGCCGGCGCGCGCCTGCGACAGCAGCGCGGCGATCAGCTCCTGGGCGGCGATCTCCATGCCGCCGGTCTCCCCCGGGACCAGGAAGATCAGGTTGAAGCCCACGTGCACGGCGAGCCGGGAGGGTAGTGGAGATGTGCAACGCTGCCCGCGCTTGAGCGCTCCCTCTGGACCCGCGATCGGGATCGACGCACGTGCCGCGGCCGACGAGGGGGCGGGACGGGGACGGGTCGTGCGCGAGCTGTTGCGCGTGCTGGCGGGCGGCGGGGGCAGCGCCCGCTTCGTGCTCTATGGGCGCCGCCCGTGGGACGGCGTCGAGCTCGACGGGCGCTTCAGCTGGCGCCTGCACGGCGGCGGCGACCCCGTCTGGCACCTGCGCACGGCCAGGGCGGCGAACCGCGAGTGCGACGTGTTCCTGGCCACCAACTCCTACGTGACCCCTCTGTTCCTGCGCATACCGACCGTGACCGTGGTGATGGACCTGGTCACGTTCGAGCCCTCGATGCGGCCCAACCGCCGCTCGATGCTGATCGAGCGGGCCACGCTGGGGCGCGCGGTCAAGCGCTCGGCGAGGATGCTCGCGATCTCGCAGGCCACCGCGGACGCCCTGATCGCCCGCTTCCCCCGTGCCGCCGGCAAGACGGTGGTCGCGCCCCTCGGGGTTGCGACGGGGCTCGCTCCGGCCCACGGCGACAGCTCCGCTCCCTCTCCCGAGCACGGCGACCCCTCCGCGCCCGCTCCAGCGTACGGCCGCGCCACCCCACCCGCCACCGCTCTTCCCGCACCCGGGTTCGTGCTGGCGGTGGGGACGCTCGAGCCACGCAAGAACCTCCCCCGGCTGGTGGCGGCCTACAGCTCGCTGGAGGAGGCCCTGCAGGAGCGCCACCCGCTGGTGGTGGTCGGCCGCGTCGGCTGGCAGACGGGCGAGACGCTCGCCGCGCTGCGCTCGCTCGGCACGCGCTGCATCGCGCTCGGGTACGTCCCGGACGAGGCCCTGGGCGAGCTCTACCGTCGTTGCGCGGTGTTCTGCTACCCGTCGCTCGGGGAGGGCTTCGGCCTGCCGGTGCTCGAGGCGATGGCGGCGGGCGCGGCGGTCGTGACGTCGAACCTGAGCTCGCTCCCGGAGGTCGGCGGAAACGCCGTCGAGTACGTGGACCCCACGAGCGTCCCCAGCATCGCCGGCGGGCTGCGCCGCGTCCTTCAGGACGAAGGCCGCCGCCGGGAGCTGTCCGAACTCGGCCGCGCGCGGGCTGCGGGCTTCTCCTGGCAGCGGTTCGCCGACACGGTGCTGGGAACGCTTTCGGCGGCGGCCGCCGAAGGCCGCCCACGGCGGCTGACAAACTGAGGTCGATGTCGAGCGCGGCGCCGCGGGTGCTGTTCTTCACGGCCGATCACGAGGACTACCTCGCCGACGGCCTGATGCATGGGCTGCGTGGGCTGCTCGGCGACCGGCTGGTTGACTACCCGAAGGCCGAGTTCATGTACTCGAGCTTCCCGGCCGAGCGCCACGGAGAGCTCTACGGGCGTGGCTTCACCCTGTATCGCACGCTCCCCGACATCGAGGTCGATCGCAACCGGCCGTTGCAACGCGCGATCGAGGGGCGCTTCGACCTGATCGTGTTCGCCGACATCTGGAGCAGCTTCGGGCGGTTCGTGGAGGTGGCGCCGTGGATCACCACCACGCCGATGGCCGTGCTGGACGGGGCAGATCGCCAGGAGCCTTACCCGTACGCGGGCGAGTGGTGGCGCAAGCGAGCGTGGTGGATGCTGCCCCGCGCCCACACCCGCGCGATCTACTTCAAGCGTGAGCTCACGCCGCTGACGGGGTGGTTCCGCTCGTACCTGCTGCTGCCGCCGGCGATCGCGCAATGGCTGCCCTCGATCCGCCGGATGCGCCCCACGGCCTTCTCGTTCCCGGCGGAGAAGATCCTTGCGGAAGCTCCCGCGGACAAGCGCAGCCTGCTCGCCACGCACGTCGTGGATCCGGAAGTGGCCGCACGCACCGGCGCCCCGACCTCGTATGCGTTCGATGAGGAGACGGACTACTACGAGGACCTGCGCCGGGCGCGCTACGGGATCACGGTCAAACGCGCCGGCTGGGACTGCATGCGCCACTACGAGCTCGCCGCCAACGGCTGCGTGCCGTGCTTCCGGGCTCTGCGACGCAAGCCTCCGCGCTGCGCACCCCACGGTCTGAACGAGACCAACTGCGTCGAATATGAGAGCTACGACGAGCTGATGGAGCGCCTGGACGAGATACACCCGAAGCGCTACCTGGCCCTGCAGGAGGGGGCGCTGCGCTGGGCACGCGAGAACTCCACGCTCCGGCGGGCGGGCGAGTTCCTGCGATCGTGCGGCTTCGACGTGCCCGCAGCGCGGGGGAGGGAAGTCGAGAGGGCCGCGAGCTCGCAATGAGCACGCGGGAGGGAAGCACGCCCGCGCCCACCGACGAGCAGCTCGCAACGGGGGGCAGGTCCGCCGAGGACGCTCCCGTCCCGGAGCAGCTCGTAGACGTCGTCCCCGACGGCGACATCCTGGCCTCGCGGGAGGCCGGCGGGCGCTTCCTTCGTGGCAGCGGCATGCGGATCGGTGCCTACGGCGCCGGGCTGCTCGTCGGCCTGATCGCGACCCCACTGGTGACGCGCCACCTGGGAACCGTCAACTGGGGCCACTACATAACGGTCACCTCGCTGATCTTCATCGCGGCAGCGCTCACCGAGGGAGGGGTGGCGAACCTCGGCGTACGCCAGTTCGCCACCACGGGAGACGTGGAGCGGCGTGCCTTCATGAGCGACCTGCTGGGCCTGCGGCTGGTGCTGTCGCTGCTCGGTGGGGCCGGTGCGATCGCCTTTGCGCTCGTCGCCGGCTACCAGAGCGTGCTCGTGGAGGGAACGCTGATCGCCTCGCTGGGCCTCCTGCTGGAAGGGGCGAGGGTGACGCTGTCGGTGCCGCTGACGGCCCGGCTGCGACTGGGGTGGCTCGCCGTCAGCGACTTCACGGGACAGGCCGTCACGGCGGCGCTGATGATCGCGCTCGTCGTGAGCGGCGCCTCGCTGCTTCCGTTCTACGGCGTCGCCGTGATCACGGCAGGCGCGACGCTCACGCTGGTGGTGGCGCTGGTGCGCTCGCAGGTGGACCTGCGCCCCTCGTTCTCACTCGGCCGCTGGCGCGCCCTGATGTCCGAATCGTTCGTCTACACGGCCGCCACGACGCTCGGCGTCATCTACTTCCAGATCGTGATCATCGCGATGTCGCTGATGTCGACGAAGCACCAGACCGGCTACTTCAGCCTCTCCTTCCGGGCGCTGAGTCTCGTCAACGGGATCCCCTGGCTGCTCGTCACCTCCGCCTTCCCGATCCTCGCCCGCGCGGCGCGCGACGACCAGGACCGCCTGCGTTACGCGCTGCAGCGACTGTTCGACGGCTCGCTGGTGGCCGGATGCTTCTTCACGCTGTGCACGATCATCGCGGCCCCGTTCGCGGTCGAATTCATCGGGGGGCCCAAATTCACTCCCTCCGTGGAGGTGCTGCAGATCCTCGGCGCCGGCATCATCGGGACCTTCCTGGTCGCGACATGGTCGTTCGGGCTGCTCACGTTGAAGATGTACCGCGAGCTGATCTGGATCAACGGAGCGGCGGTGCTGTTCGCCGTGCTGCTGAGCGCGCTGCTGATTCCCTCGCACGGAGCGCGCGGCGCAGGCGTGACGACCGCCACGCTGGAGGTCGCCCTCGCGCTTGCATATGGCATCGCGCTCAGCCGCCATCGACCCGACCTGCGGCCGTCCCTGGGGCATGTTCCGCGGGTCGCGCTCGCGCTCGCATCGGGCTTGGCGGTCGGCGCCCTGCTGCCGGTGTACTCGCTGATCGCCGCGGCCGCGGGAGCCGCCGTCCTGGTCGCGATGCTGCTCGTGCTGCGCGCGGTCCCGGAGGAGTTCCTGCACGCCATCCGGCGCAACCCCGCGGGCTAAGGTGACGGCCGTGTCCACGGCCCTCCCGCTGCACGTGTCGGTGTGCGTGCCCGTCTACAAGGCGCACCCCGAGCCCAACCTCCAGACCGTCGCCGCGCGGATGCCCGAGGCGCTCGACGGGCTGCAGGGCGAGCTGGTGGTGGCGCTGAACGGGATCTCTCCCGAGGCGGCGCTCGTGCCGTCGTGGGCGTGCACGGTGGATCTCGGCGAAAACCGGGGCGTGTCCCCGGGCTGGAACGCCGCCGCCTCCGCGGCGCGGGGCGGGGTGCTTGTCTTCTGCAACGACGACGTGGTGCTGGGAAAGGGGTCGTTGCGGCTGCTGCACGACGTGCTCAGCGAGCGCGAGGAGGCGGGCGTGGTGGGGCCCGACGGAACGGTGTGGGACCTGACGGTGCCGAAGCATCTGGAGAGGCTCGACCTGTCGGGACGCCCGGCGGGCTCGCTGGAGGCGTGCGAGGTGATCTCCGGATACCTGTTCGCGATGCGCGCGGACGTATGGGAGGCGCTGGGCGGCTTCGACGAGGCCTACGCCCCGTGCTCGTGGGAGGAGGTCGACCTCTGCACCGACGCGCGCCTGCGCCTCGGCCTGAAGTGCTACGCGGTGGCGGGGGTGGACGTCGAGCACGAGTACGGCATCTCGGTGACCCGGCCGTGGAAGCGCATCCGCCACAACGGCCGCTCGGAGTTCCTGCGCTCGATCCACGTGCGAAACGAGCGCCGTTTCCGGCGCAAGTGGCGCGAGCGGCTGGGCGCCGGCGCGCCCTAGCGGCGCCGACCGGGTGCCGGCGGCGCCTGTCGCGCCCCTCGCTGCGCTAGCCGGGGCGCCGGCGGCGGTCCGCGTGCCAGGCGCGTTCGTATGTCTCGAGGGTGCCCTCGGCGGTGGCCCGCCAGGAGAACTCGCCGGCGCGCTCACGACCGGCGACGGCCAGCCGCGACGCGAGCGCCCGGTCCTCCAGCAGCGTGCAGGCGGCACCCGCGATCTGCCCCACGTCCAGCGGATCGAAGTAGAGGGCGGCGTCGCCGGCGACCTCGGGCAGCGCGGACACGTTCGAGCACGCGACCGGCACCCCTCTGCGCATCGCCTCGAGCACGGGCAGCCCGAAGCCCTCGGTGAGGGACGGACACACGAAGCAGGCCGCACACGCGTACAGGCCCTCGAGGTCGCTGTCGTCGACGTACGGCGGGAGCACGACGCCCCCGCGCATGCCGAGCCCCTCGGCCAGCCCGCGCAACTCGTCCTCGTACTCGGTGGGACGGCCCGGCAGGACGAGGACCGCGTCGGGGTGAGCGTGCAGCACCTCGGCCATAGCCTCGACCAGGCGGGCGAGGTTCTTGTGGGCCTTCTTCGCCGAGACCCCCAGGACGATCGGACCCGCCCCGAGGCCGAGCCGGCGCCGCAGCTCGTGCTCGGCGGTCGGCTTCGCGTGGGGCGTGATGCCTGGACCGAGAGGTACGACGTCGATGCGCCCGGCCGGGACGTGCAGGTAGCGGACGATCTCCTCGGCGCCCGAGTGGGAGATCGCGATCACGCGGTCTGCACGCCGCGCGATCGGCGGCACGATCGTCCGCCAGAGGCGCATCGTGTGGGGGTGGTCCTGGTCCGGATGCAGGATCCAGATCACATCGGGGACCATGACCACGTTCACCGAGCGTGTCCTCAGGGGAGCCGTGAACGCGACGCTGTGGAGCAGTTGCACGTGACGCCCGGCGAGCGCTCCGAGGAGCGTCATCTCGGCGAGCGCCTTCACGCCCGGGATCCCGAGCAGCGGGTGCGTGATCAGCTCGACCTCGCCGGCCCAGTCCTCGCCGCGCAGCGACTCCAGCCCCGGCCGGCTGCAGTAGAGGCTGAAGCGAACCTCGGGGGCAAGCCCGATCAGCTCGGGAACGACCGCGCGTACATACGTCTCCAGCCCGCCCATGGGCGGCTCGAGGAACACGGCGTTGATGCCGATCCGGCTGGGCAGCGCAGCGTTCATCCAGCGGACCGTAGCGGGGGCGTGCGCCGCTCCTGGAGGCCCCGACCGCGTCGGGCGGCAGGACGGGTCGTGCCGGGACCCCGCGGATATCATCCGCCCGGATGACCGATGCAGTGCGGCTCGGTGTGGTGGGCCTCGGCTACTGGGGCCCCAACCTGGCCCGCAACTTCCGCTCGCTCCCGGGCGCCGAGCTGGTGTGGTGCTGCGACGCCTCACAGGACGCGCTGGACCGCCTCGCCCCGCTCGTGCCGGGGGCGCGGATGACCACCCGCATCGAGGATCTGCTCGAGGACGGGGACCTCGACGCGATCGTGCTGGCGACGCCTGTGCCCACGCACGCGGAGCTCGCCGTGCGCGTGCTCGAGGCCGGCAAGCACTGCTTCGTGGAGAAGCCGCTGGCGCAGTCGGTGGTGGACGCGGAACGGGCGGTCGCGGCTGCCGAACGGTCGGGGCGGACGCTGATGGTAGGGCACCTGCTCGAGTACCACCCGGGGGTGCAGATGCTGAAGGCTCTCGTCGACGAGGGCCAGCTCGGTGACATCTACTGCGTGTACGGCAACCGCGTGAACCTGGGCCAGCTGCGCAGCGACGAGAACGCCCTCTGGAGCCTCGGGGCCCACGACGTGTCGGTGCTGCTGCACATCGTCGAGGAAGAGCCGTGCGAGGTTTCCGCGCACGGGGAGTCGTACGTGCGCGAGGGAGTCGAGGACGTCGTGTTCTGCTTCCTGCGGTTCCCCTCCGGGGTGGCCGCCCACCTGCACCTCTCGTGGCTGGACCCCCACAAGGAGCGGCGCTTCACGATCGTCGGCTCAAAGCGCATGGCCACGTTCGACGACATGGCGCTCGAGGGCAAGCTCACGGTCTACGACAAGGGCTTCGACGAGGACACCCGCTCCTACGGCGAGTACATCGCCCGCAGCGGCGACATGTTCAGCCCCCGTGTCCCGAGCATCGAGCCGCTGCGCCTGGAGTGCGAACACTTCCTGGAGTCGATCCGCACCGGATCCACCCCCCGCTCGGACGGCCACAGCGGCCTGCGCGTGGTGCGCGTGCTCGAGCAGCTGCAGGGAGAGGTCGAGCGCAACCGGCGCAAAGCGCCGGCGCTCAGCGCCCAGCCGTAGCCACGAACTACGCCTGAGCCGCTCCGCCGAACGCCGCGTCGACGACGGCCTGCGCAGCCGGCCCGTAGGGAGGCGCGAAGGCCTCGATCAGGTCGCTCTCGCCGCGCACGAACACGCCCCGCATGTTCGAGAACTCGCGGAAGCCCTCGAGACCGTGGTGCCGTCCCGAGCCACTCTGGCCGGTGCCGCCGAACGGCAGCGACGGCAGGGCGCCGTGAACGGCCGCCGAGTTGACGCTCGCGCCGCCGGACGTGGTCCGCCGCAGCACGTCCTGCGCGACGTCGTCGTCCTTCGAGAAGACGTACAGCGCCAGCGGGCGCTCACCTGCGTTGACCTGCGCGATCGCCTCGTCCAGGGTCGAGTACCCGCAAACCGGCAGCACCGGTCCGAAGATCTCCTCCTGCATCAGCGCGAGGTCCTCCGGCGGGTCGATCACGAGCGACATCGGCAGCCGCCGGCCGGCCGGGTCGGACTCCGCCTGCTCCAGCGGCCGCACGTCGCACCCGTGCTCGCGGGCGTCCGCCAGCAGCCGCTCGATCCGCTCGAGGTGGCGCGCCGAGATGATCCCGGTGCAGTCGCCCGAGCTGCAGTAGCCGGGCATCGACTCGCGGGCGTAGTCCTGGGCGAGCTCCGCGAAGCGCTCCAGCTGGTCGTGGGGCACGAGGCAGTAGTCGACCGAGATGCACATCTGGCCGTTCTTGATCGCCTTGGTCGCGAGCACCTGCCTGACCGACTCGGCGTCGACGCTGTCCTCGGCGAGGATCGCCGGGCACTTGCCCCCCAGCTCGAGCGTGACGGGGACGAGCTGCTCGGCCGCGGCCCTGGCGATCTCGCGACCGACGGCGGGGCTGCCCGTGTAGAGCAGGTGATCCCAGCGGACGCCCGTGAAGGCACGGGCGAGGTCGAGTCCCCCCACGACGACGTCGACCCGATCGGAGTCGAACGTCGCGCGGATCATCGCCTGCAGCAGCTCCGCGCACGCCGGCGTGTACTCCGACGGCTTGATGACCACGCGGTTGCCCGCGGCGAGCATCTCGATCAGCGGACCCACGGACAGGTCGAAGGGGAAGTTCCAGGGAACGATGTTTCCGATCACGCCCTTGGGCTGTGGCTGCACGAAGGCGCGCCCGGACCCGAACAGCGCCGGGTCCGCGTGGCGCGGCTCCGGCGCCATCCAATCGCCCAGCCCTTCCGCCACGTAGGCGGCGCGACCGGCCGGGCCGAGCACTTCGATCAGGTCGGCGGCCAGCGTGGGATGCACGGCGAAGTCGCTGCTCAGCGCCGCCTGGATCTCCGAGCGATGGGCGAGCAGCATCCCGGCCACGGCCCCCAGCAGCTCCTGGCGCTCCTGCAGGGAGGGAAACGGATCGGCCAGGAAGGCGCCGCGCTGGCGTTCGACTATCTCCCCTAGCTCGGCGATCGCACGCTCGTCGCCGGCTGCGCTCGAGCGAGGTGTCTCAACGGTGGCCATCGGTTTCTCCTCCTCTGCTGTTTGACCCCACAGTACGCTCAGCGCTCGAACACGGACACCAGGTTGGACGCGCCGCGACCGTAGGGGTAGTCGGACTCCGGTTCGGAGACCGCCCTGAACTGGTAGTGGGCAGGCCCGGGGAACTTGAAGCGGTAGCCCGCGTGGAAACGCCCGTGGCGGTCGCTGCGGACGTCCCTGAACTGGATCCAGGGGCCGTGCGGCGAGCGGGCCTCGAACACCAGCTGCTTGCCGTCCCTGGGCACCGGCCCGCCCCGCAGGTGTCCGCTGAAGTGGATGCGCCCGCCCACACCCGTCGCGGCCGGCGAGACGTGCAGGGCGATCCCGGCCCGCACCACGAGCGTCAGGGTCGCGGTGACGGCGGGGGTTTCTTCGCCGAGGTGGGTGCGGTAGGCGAAGCGCAGCGTGCGCGAGGACACCCCGCCGGGCACCGTCACCGTGAACCGCCCGGACGAGTTCGTCCTGGCAGCCGGCATCGCCGCCGCCCGCCCGCCGGTGGAGGTGGGGACCGCCGAGACTTCGACGCTGGCCCCGGCGATCGCGGCGCCGGTCGTCGTGGTGAGCCGTCCATCGACCGTCACCGCGTGGCCGAAGCCCGCCACCAGGCTCTTGGCGTGTGTGGCCGCCCATCTCACCGACAGGGCCGCGTGGATGGTCGCGTTGGTTCCGTTCGCCAGCCCGCCGCCCGCGTTGTGGATGTTGACGTCGCGTTCGAGCACCGGGGCGGCGTTGCCGGCGGCGTCGAGCACGCTGACCGCGAGGTGGTGGGTCCCGTTGGAGACCCGCGTGGTGTCGAACGCGACCTGCACGTTCAGCGACCGGGGACAGGGCTGCACGGCCAGGAACGCCGGCAGGCCGTCGCTCGTCTGGTTGACGTTCGCACACCGTCCTCCGTTCGCGCTGGGGACCGTCGTCTGCACGACCCTGCCGTCCACCGAGAACACGACCTCGTAGATCCCGGACACGGGGTCGCCGGCGGTGAAGGTGACCGGCGACGCGCCCCCCACCGTGGCGGCGCTCGCCAGTTCGCCGCCCACGCCCCCGACCGACGGGCCGGACTGCTGTTCGAGGACCAGGTCGGCGGCGTAGAGATAGATCGCAGCCGCAAAGCCGTTGGCGTCCGCACCGGATTCGGCGCAGGGCGCGGGGGGCAGACCCCGACAGGTGGCGACTGCGTAGAGGGCGCCGCCTAGATTGGCCGCACCTACGGAGATCCGATTTTCGGCGGCCATCGGGTTTGCCTGATTCCCGAAATCGTTCGAGCACCCGGCTCCGGCGTCACAAAGGTCAAATTGGAAGGCCGGTTCGCGCCCTGCCAGCCACACGAGGTCCGACGCTTCGCTTGTCGCACCACCATCGGCGTCGCCGGCCCTCCAAAGGGTCGCACCTACAACCTGGTCGCCCGCCGGCGGGGCGAACTCCCACGTCGCGCTGGCCGTGTTCGCTTCCCGCCCGGGGTTCCTCCGCAGTGCCGCCAGCAGGGCACCGCCGTGGGGGCAGCTGTCGGTGAGCAGCACCCCGGTGCCGATCTGGGACCCGCTCCAACCGTCGGCTTCGATCGGCGCTCCCGCGGGGGTCCGGCACGAGTACACGTGGTAGCGGCCCGCCCAGGCGGGCGGCACGAACGCCGCAGCGAACGCGGTGGCGCAGGCGAGCGCGGCCGCGCAGGCGAAGGACAGCAGGAAGCGCGCGAGCCCTCCGGGCCGCGGCGGCTTGTTCGACCTCCGTTCGAACGGCAGCATCTCCTACCTCCATGTCGCTCAGAGGCGGGCGAAGACCCTCCCCGATTCTTCCAGCTTCGGCGCGCCGGGGTTGGGTGGCGCGGGGGCGCCGGGGTTGGGTGGCGCGGGGGCGCCGGCTGGGATGGCGCCGGGGCGGCGGCCGCTGCCCCTATACGGCGCGAGCGAGGGTAAAGCGGACCGGGAGGGAGGCCAGGCCGTAGATGCCGCCCACGCCTTCGTAATCGGGGTGGCCGGCGAGCTCCAGGGTGTCCAGGCGGCGGGCGAAGAAGGCCAGGGCCTCCTCGAGCTCGGCCCGCGCGAGGTTGGCGCCCAGGCAGTAGTGGACGCCCGCCCCGAACGTCAGCGGGCGGGCCGGGCGGCCGCCGGAGGTCCGGTCCTCGCCGGTGATGTCGAAGCTGTCCGCCCGGGATTCGTCGTCGAGGTCGCGGTTGCCGGTGAAGGCGCACACCATCACCACCGACCCCTCGGGGAAGCTCACGTCGCGGTACTCGACGTCCTCGGTGAGGATGCGGGCAGTGAAGGGGGTGATCGGCTCGTAGCGCAGCGCCTCCTCCACCGCCGCGCCGGCGAGGGACGGGTCCTCGCGCAGGGCCGTCCACTGCCGGGGGTCTTCCGCGAGCAGGCGGATCGCGTGGGCGAGCTGGCTCTGGCTGGTGTCCACGCCGCCGACGAGGACGTTGAAGACGAGGTTGATGCACTCGCTCTCGGACAGCCGGTCCCCCTCCTCCTCGGCGGCGATCAGCTTCGAGATCAGGTCCTCTCCCGGCGTCTCCCGGCGGGCGCTGAGGAGCGCCCGCGCGTAGTCGTAGAACTCCTCCACCGCCTGCTCGATCTGCTCGATCTCGGTGGCCATGCTGACGGCATCGAACTGCCGCTGGATCCAGTTGGACCAGTGGTGGAGCCGTGGAGCGTCCTCGAGGGGAGCCCCCATCACCTCGGCGATCACCTGCGAAGGGTACGGCTTGGCGAACGCCTCGACGAACTCGCAGCGCACGTTCGGTCCGTCCGTGTCGCGCGCGAGGTCCACGGCTTCGTCGAGCAGCCCCTCCAGGAATCCGCGCATCGCCGGGCGGTAGCGCTCCACCGCCCTCGGCGAGAGCGCCGGGTTCACCAGTCCCCGCAGCCTCGAGTGGTCGGGCCCGTTGACCTGGAGGATGTTGTGCTCCATCTGCTCGTACAGGGGCCCCTGCGGAACGCCGAAGATCTCCGCGATCTTCATGCCCGGGAAGATCGCCGCCTTCGTCCGTAGGAAGAACTCGGCCGACTCCCGGTCGAGCACGATGTAGCCGAACGGACCTTGCGCGAGCCACCCCTGCTCGCGCAGCGCGTCCATGGCCTCGTGAAAGCGCTCGCCCCTCATCGACGGCTCCGTGGCGTCGAAGGTGGGGAGATCCAGCTCGCTGACGAGCGCCATCCCGCAGCGAGCCGTCAGGTGAGCGGGAGGGTCAAGCTATTTCCTGCCGCCCACGGCCTGCTTGAGCGACGCGCCCGCGGAGAACTTCGGCGCCTTCGAGGCTTTGATTTTCACGCGCTCCCCGGTGCGTGGGTTGACGCCCTGGCGGGCGGCCCTTTTGACGACGGAGAACTTCCCGAACCCGGTGATGCTGACCTCGTCGCCTTTTTTGAGCGACTTGGTGACGGTGCCGATCAGCGACTCGACGGCACGCGCGGAGTCGGCCTTCGTCAGCCCGCTGTCGGCCGCGACGGCCTCGATCAACTGCGACTTGTTCATCTGCCTTCCTTTCTCGCTTTGTGTAGCGGCGATCGCGCAGGGTACCGTGCCAGCTTCTTCCCCGGGTTCAAGAGTCCCTTCGGGTCGAAGGCCCCCTTGATCTGTTCATGAAGCTCCACCGCGCGCCGCGGCCACTGGGACTCTAGGCGACCCCGCTTGGACCAGCCCACCCCGTGCTCTCCGGCGATCGAGCCGCCCAGCTCCACGACGAGCCGGAACAGCTCCTCGCCGGCGGCGTCCGCCGCGTCGAGCTCCTGCACGCGGGATGGGTCCACGAGCACGGTGGCATGGACGTTTCCGTCGCCGGCGTGGCCGAACGAGCACGAGCGCAGGCCGTGGGCCCTGGCGATCTGCTCGAACCGCTCCAGCCCCTCCCCCAGGCGCTCACGGGGGAACACCACGTCCTCGCTCACCTTCGCCCCGCGCACACCGGTGAGCACCCCGTTGACCCCGTCCCGCCAACGCCACAGCGCGCCCGCATCCGGGGGCTCGTCCACTTGGACTACGAGGCCCTCGAGCGCCGCGACCAGCTCACGGCGCTGGACATGGACCTCCTCGCGGCTGCCGTCCACCTCGACGATCAGCGCGAAGCGCGCACCGGCGGGCACGGCGTCGCCCACACCCGTGCTCCCCGGGTAGGAGGGCGCGAGCAGCGTGAGCGCCTCACCCTCGAGGAAGTCCAGCACCGACGGGCGCAGGCCCGACCCGAGAATGCGGGCGATCGCCTCACACCCCTCCGCGCGGCCGTCCATGAACACGACCACCGGCAGCGCCACAGCCGGCGCCGGCAGGAGGCGGAGCCTGACCGCGGTGATGATCCCGAGGGTGCCCTCGGAGCCGATCAGCAGGCTTCGCAGGTCATAGCCGGAGACGTCCTTCGCCGACCACCCGCCGATGTCGAGGAGCTCGCCGGGCGCCAGCACCACCTCCAGCCCCGCCACCCACGACCCGGTGACCCCGTACTTGACGGCGTGCGGGCCGCCGGCGTTGGTAGCCACGTTGCCCCCGATCTGGGACTGCTCGGCGGCACCCGGGTCGGGGGCGAAGAACAGGCCGTGCTCGCGGGCCAGGCGCTGCACCTCGCGGGTGGGGACCCCGGCCTCGGGGAGCATCCGCCACAGCTCGGGCTCGAGTTCCCGCACCCGCCTCAGGCGCTCCAGGGAGCACACCACGCCGCCATGCACCGGGGCCGCTCCGCCCGTGAGGCCCGTGCCGCCGCCGCGCGGCGTGAGCGGCACATCGTGCTCGTAGCACCACGCCAGCAGCGCCCGCACCTCCTCGGGGCTGCCGGGGAGGGCGACAGCGTCGGCGCGGCCCTCCACGCCGCGGCGGCGGGAGAGGTCGCGGTTGTACTCGGAGGCGGCAGGCACGTCGAGCACGTGCCGGGGGCCGATCAGGCGCGAGAGCTCGCGCACGAGTCTGCCCGGCGCGATCCGGTTGGCTGCTGGGGGCATGTCTCTCGTTGCGAGGCTATTGCAGTGCCCGTGGGGCGCGGCGGTGGGGGTAGCATTGATCGCGGCCATGGCGGTCACAGCGAAACCCGCGTCCGGGCAGGACGACGACTCCCGGCCGGACGAGGAGCGCTTCCGCACGCTTTCGGGGGAGCCGGTGCGGGAGCTGTACACGGAGGCGGACCTCCCCGCCGGGGCGGGAGGCCCCGAGGACCCGATCGGGCGCCCGGGCGAGTACCCGTTCACGCGCGGGATCCACGCCAACATGTACAGGGGCCGGCTGTGGACGATGCGCCAGTTCGCGGGCTTCGGCACGAGCGAGGAGACGAACGCGCGCTTCCACTACCTGCTCGGCCACGGCCAGACGGGGCTCTCGACGGCGTTCGACATGCCCTCCCTGATGGGTCACGACTCCGACCACCCCCGCTCGCTGGGCGAGGTCGGCCGCGAGGGTGTCGCGGTGGACACGCCCGAGGACATGCGCACGCTGTTCTCCGGGATCGACCTCGGCGACGTGTCCGTGTCGATGACGATCAACGCACCGGCGGCGATCATGCTCGCCTTCTACGTCGTGGCGGCCGAGAGCGACCCGGCCCACCCGACGCCTCCCGAGCGCCTGTCGGGGACGATCCAGGCGGACATCCTCAAGGAGTACATCGCCCAGAAGGAGTGGTGCTTCCCGGTCGACCCGGGGATGCGCCTGTGCGGGGACATGATCGAGTGGTGCACCCGCAACATGCCGCGCTGGCATCCGATCTCTATCTCCGGCTATCACATCCGCGAGGCCGGCTCGACCGCCCAGCAGGAGCTCGCCTTCACGCTCAAGGACGGCCTCACGTATGTGGAGCAGGCCGTCGAGCGGGGCCTGGACGTGGACGACTTCGCACCCCGCCTGTCGTTCTTCTTCAACGCCCAGATCGACTTCTTCGAGGAGATCGCCAAGTACCGGGCGGCGCGCCGGATCTGGGCTCGGGAGCTGCGCGAGACCTTCGGGGCCCGCAACCCCCGCTCCTGGCAGATGCGCTTCCACAGCCAGACTGCCGGCGTCAGCCTCACGGCCCAACAGCCGCTCAACAACATCATCCGTACCGCCGTGGAGGCGCTGGCGGCCGTGCTCGGCGGCACCCAGTCGCTGCACACCAACTCCTACGACGAGGCGCTCGCCCTCCCCACCGAGGAGGCCGTAACGGTGGCCCTGCGCACCCAGCAGGTGCTGGCCCACGAGACCGGCGTCACCAACACGGTGGACCCGCTCGGCGGCTCTTACTTCGTCGAGGCCCTCACGGACGAGATGGAGCGCAGCGCCTATGAGTACTTCGCCAAGATCGACGAGCTCGGAGGGATGGTGGAAGCCGTCAAGCGCAACTACCCCCAGCGGGAGATCGCCGACGCCGCCTTCGACCTCCAGCTCCAGGTCGACGCGGGCGAGCGGATCGTGGTCGGCGTCAACAGCTTCCAGTCCTCCGGCGAGGAGGAGATCCCCACCCTGCGGGTCGATCCCGAGCTCGAGCGAAAGCAGATCGGGCGGTTGCAGGCGGCGCGCGCCGCACGCGACACGCAGGCGGTCGAGGCATCGCTCGCGCGACTGCGCGAGGACGCGTCGGTCGAGCGGCGCAACCTGATGGACGCGCTGATCGGCTGCGCCCGCGCGAACGCCACCGAGGGGGAGATCGTGGCGTCGCTGCAGCAGGTCTTCGGCGATTACTCCGAGTCGCCGGTCTTCTAGCAGGGCCGCAGGAAGCGGGGCCGGCGGGGCGAGGAGCCCCGTTCCGTGACGCGCAACTTCTAGGATGCTGCTGCGTCAACACCTAACGGTGCCGCTCGAAGGGATCAGATGACCCGTCGCAACCCGGCCTCCGGCCGCCGCTCCAGGCCGCGAGTGTCGCTGTCGCTCCTACACAAGGCCCTGCTCTTCGGGGCCCTGCTCGTCGTGCTCGCCAGCGCCACCACGCTGTCGATCGCCTCCCACCGCATCGAAGCCGAGCAGGCCGCCTTTGGAGCCGCCCCGACGGTCCCCCGCTGCGAGCCGGCACGCTTCAACGTCTCCGACGTCCTCCCCGGCAGCCACATCGCGGTGTCGCCGCTGCCCGACTCCTACGACTCCTCCCCCTACACCCAGATCAGCATCATCGGCGTGCCCCGCCGCGCGATCTCCTCGATCCGGGTGAGCGGGTCCTCGAGCGGCTCCCACGGGGGCTCGCTGCGGGCCTACTCCCAGGGCGACGGCGCGAGCTTCGTGCCGGGCAGGCCCTTCTCTGCGGGCGAGACCGTGTGGGTCAAGGCCAAGCTCCGGGTCGCACCCCACAGCTTCGCCTTCCACTTCGTGGTCTCCCACCCCGACGAGGGGCTGTGGCAGTCGACCCCCACCAAGCCCAAAGAAAACCTCAAGGAGATGCAGCACTTCCACTCGGCTCCCAGCATCACCCCGCCGGTGCTGGAAGTGACCGTTCACACCGAAGGCACCTCCCCCGGGTACCTGTTCAGCGCCCCCTACGCGGGCCCCGGGGCCTCGGGGCCGATGATCTTCGACGAATCGGGCAGCCTGGTGTGGTTCCACCCGCTGCCGTGGCAGCTCGACGCCACCAACCTGCAGGTCCAGCAGTACGGGCCCAGCAAGGTGCTGACCTGGTGGCAGGGGAAAGTCACCCCACAGGGCTTCGGCCAGGGCGAACAGGTGATCGTCAACTCCTCCTACCGGCAGATCGGGCGCGTGCACGCCGGCAACGGCTACCTCGCCGACCTCCACGACTTCAAAATCACCGACCACGGCACCGCCCTGTTCACGGTGTTCGAGCCGATCGAATGCGACCTCTCCTCGCTGGGCGGCCCCCACCACGGAGCGGTCACGAACACCGCCATGCAGGAAGTCGACATCGCCACCGGCCTGGTGCGCCGCGAATGGACCAGCATCGACCACGTCGGCCTCAGCGAATCGTATTCGACGGCCACCCACGCGGACCCGCAATGGCCGTTCGACTACTTCCACCTGAACTCGATCGACGAACTCCCCAACGGGCGCACGCTGATCTCGGCCCGCAACACGTGGGCGATGTACGAACTGAACACCCTCACGGGGCAGCTGATCAACCACATCGGCGGGCGGCACTCGACGGTCAAGCTCACCAGCGGCGCCGCCACCGCCTTCCAGCACGACGCGAGCTCGCTCGGCAACGGACTGATCAGCGTGTTCGACAACGGCGCCGTGCCGGTGGTCCACAAGCAGTCCCGCGCGCTGGTGCTGGCGATCAACTCCAAGACCGACACGGAGTCCGTGCAGGCACAGTTCGTGCACCCCAAGCCGCTGTCCTCGGGCAGCCAGGGGGGCGCCCAGCCGCTTGCCAACGGCAACCTCTTCATCGGCTGGGGCGCCCAGCCCTACTTCTCCGAATTCAACGCGGCCGGCCAGCTCGTGTACGACGCCCACTGGCACGGCTCCTACCAGTCCTACCGCAGCTACCGCTTCCCCTGGGCGGGCGCTCCCCCCCACGGGCCGGCACTGACGGTGCAAGGCTCCGGCAGCGGCCTGAACGCCTACGTGAGCTGGAACGGCGACACCCGCACGGCCAGCTGGCGGGTGCTGGGCGGGGCCTCCGCGAGGACCCTGGCACCCCTCACGATGGTCCCGAAGACGGGCTTCGAGACCACCATCCCGGTGTCGAGCCAACCGGCCTACGTGGCCGTGCAGGCGATCGACGGCAGCGGCAACGTGCTCGGCACCTCCGGCACGGCGAAGGGGTAACCGGGGCCGCACATGTGCGGCCCCGCGGACCGTGCATGCACGGTCCGTGCCGTCCGGCGCATGCGCCGGACGCAACAGCACCACTCGCCGGCGCACGGTCCCGGTACCCGGCGCATGCGCCGGACGGGAAGTCGATGGGCGGTCGGCGGCCCGGGTGCGAGGCGGTCGGCGGCCCGGGTGCGAGGCGGTCGGCCCGCTAGGACGGGCGGACGTCGAGCACGACCTTGCCGGTCGCGCGGCGCTCGTCGAGCATCTTCAGCGCGTCGGCGGCCTGGTCCATCGGGAACCTCCCGCCCACCGGCGGGCGCACGTAGCCCTCGTCCACCATCGCCGCGATCGCGGCGCCCACGCGGCGGTTGAGATCGGGCTTGCCCATCACGTACGCACCCCAGCCGGCTCCCACCACCTCGGTGTTGTTCAACAGCAGCCGGTTGACCCGCACCTCGGGGATCGAGCCGCCGGTGAAGCCCACCACCACCAGCCGGCCGTCCTCGCGCAGCGAGCGCAGGCTGTCGGTGAAGCGGTCCCCGCCGACGGGGTCGAGCACGACGTCTACCCCTCCGCCGGAGATCTCCTTGACCTCGTCCTTCCAGTTCTCGCCGAGCACCAGCGTCCGGTCGGCACCCGCCTGCTCGGCCACGCGCGCCTTCTCCTCGCTGGAGACGAGGGCGATCGTGCTGGCGCCCGAGGCCTTCGCCACCTGCAGCGAGGCGGTCCCCACGCCGCCCGCGGCGCCGTGCACGAGCACCCACTCCCCGCGTTTGAGCCGTCCCCGCATGACCAGCGAGAAGTAGGCGGTGTGGTAGTTCAGGATCAGCCCGGCGCCCTGCGCGAAGTCGAGCTCGTCGGACAGCGCGAAGGTGAAGAACTCCGGCGCTACGGCCGTCTCCGCGAAACCCCCGAGCGCGCAGAAGGCGGCGACCCTGTCGCCCTCCTTGACCGCGGCGCCCGCGGGGGCGCTTCGCACCACGCCGCCGACCTCGCTGCCCGGTACGAACGGGAGCGCGGGTTTCATCTGGTACTGCCCCCGCGTCTGCAGCAGCTCGGGGAACGACACGCCGGCCGCGTGCACGTCCACGACCACCCCTTCGCCCGGGGTGAGCATGTGGGAGGCCTCCGGCTCGGGCAGCTCGACCAGCTCGAGGGCGTCGTCGGGACCCGTCTCGTTGACGATCTGGATGGCACGCATCGGCGGCATTATCACCGGGCGTGCCCGTGGGCGCCCGCCGGGCTGCTACGCGGCCGCCGTTGCGGCGCGCCGGTCGGACAGCACGCCGGCCGCGACCGCGGTCGCGGCCGCAACCGTCAGCACCGAGGGCCACGCGCCGATCTGCGGCGCTAGCACGTGCGAGAGCACGAATGCCGCCGTCCCAACCGAGCCGAGCACCACCGCCGTGCGTCTGCCGTTGCGCCGATCCCACTCGCGCAGACACCAGAGCCCGCCGGCCGCCAGCACGAGCCCCCCGAGGGGACGCGATCCGCTCGAGGCGGCAACCGCATAGCCGGCGACGAGGGCACCGGCCGCGACGGGAGCTGTGGGGATCGCACGCATGGCCGCCTGAGCCTAGCGCCGCGCGCGTGGACTCCTGGATCTACGTGTTCGGCGTGGCCAGCATCGCCGCGCTGATCGTGCTCATCGCCTCGGGCTGCGTGCTGGCCCTGAAGGGTCCCGCCTGGTGGCACCAGACCGGCATCGGGCACTTCTTCAACGGCATCCACCTGTGGTCGGTGGAGATCTTCTTCTTCGTGATGGTGGTCCACCTGTGGGGCAAGTACTGGATGGCCGCTTGGCGTGGAGGCCGCGCGCGGGTGTGGATCACCGGCGCGGTGACGTTCCTGGTGGCGGTGCCGGCAGCCCTGACCGGTTACGTGGCCCAGCAGAACTTCGACGCGCAGTGGATCTCCACGCAGGCCAAGGACGGACTCAACGCGGCCGGGATCGGAGCCTTCTTCAACGTCACCAACTTCGGGCAGATGTACAGCTGGCACATCCTGCTGCTGCCGATAGCGGTCGTGGTTCTCGTCGGCGCCCACGTGCTGCTGGTGCGACGCCACGGTGTGGTGCCCCCGTTCGAGCTCGAGCAGAAACTGGCGACGACGCCCGCTGAAGGCGCCCGCGCGGACCCACCCGCCCCGGCATCGACGGGAGCGCCCACTTGACCTGGTGGCGCACCGAGGACCGGGCGGGGACGCCAGCCTGGAAGGGCCGCTACTACCCCTACGACCTCGTCAAAGAGCTGTCCATAGCGGTCGGCGTCGTGGCCCTGCTGTCGGTGTTGCTGACCGTGCTGCTCTCCTCGCCCGACGACAGGCCGAGCACGATCGGCCAGTGGTCACACGAACTGCCCGCCGACTTCATGACGGCCGCCAGCCAGCAGCTCGCCGGCACGAGCCCTACGGCCACCTACGGCCCTCCCTACAACCACAACGGCGAAGGCACCCAGGCCTGGTTCCTTCGCCCCCAGAAATGGCTCGGTGTGAGCCACCCGATCAACACCGCCGAGGACTTCGTCATCAAACCGCTGGAAACGGTCCCCGACGACCCGGCGCTGCGGCAGGCGCTCGCCGAATACAAGGCCGCGCCCACGGAGCAGAAACAGGAATGGGCCGAAGCCTACGCCAAGCCGCTGGAAGAATATAAGGCCGCCCTGGAAGAAGAAAAGCCGCCGCCCAAGACGGTCGCGGTAGACACGAGCAAGGGGACGGTGACGGTCGCAACCACCGACGCCGGCCCGGTGCCGACGATGATGAACGGGCTCCTGAGCCTCGCCAAGAGCGGTGGCCTCGAAGGCGGCCTGCTGACCAGCAGGCAGTTCTTCCAGACCGACTACACGAAGCCGCTGCTGTTCATGGCCGACGGCGGCCTGCTGGAAGAACGTGCCGAGGCCCAGCACCTGCTCGGGGAGCAGTGGGGCATGATGAACGAGACCGGCAGCTACCCCGGACAGCCGTGGCTGTGGCTGTACGCGCTCTGGTACCAGGTCGAACCGTTCAAGGAATCCGAAAACGCGGACCTTCTCGTGATGATGGTGATGGGCGTGCTCAGCCTGGCGTTCATCTGCATCCCGTTCATCCCCGTGGTCAACAGGATCCCGCGCTGGATCCCGGTGTACCGGCTGATCTGGCGCGAGCACTACGCCGCCGCCGCGCCGCCGTCGGACGCCGGCACGGGCGCAGCTGCTCCTACCGCGCGATGAGTCCCCGGTCGAGCGCGTAGCCCACCAGCTCCGCCCGGCTGGAGAGGCCGAGCTTTTGCTGTATGTGGGAGCGGTGGGTCTCGACCGTGCGCACCGACAGGTACAGCTGCTCGGCGATCTCCGCGTTGGTGTGACCCAGGGCGATCAGACGCAGCACCTCGACCTCCCGCTCGGAGAGGTCGTCGGGCGGGCCGGGCGGGGGCTCGGCCGCGATGCGCGCGCCGAGCCGCGGATTCAGGTAGCTCTCGCCGACCGCCGCCCGGCGGACGGCTTCCACGAGCTCCTCGTCGGCGGCCTCCTTGAGCACGTAGCCCAGCGCCCCCGCCGCGAGCGCCTGGCGCGCGAACGCCGGCTCCTGTTGCATGGTCAGCACCACGATCTCCGTGTCCGGCGACTCGCTGCGGAGCGTGGGGATCGCGTCGAGGCTCGAGCCCCCGGGCATGTTCAGGTCGAGCACGAGCACGTCCGGGCGGTGGCCGCGCACGTAGCGGGCGGCACCCTCCACGTCGCTGGCCTCCGCCACCACTTCGAAGTCGCTCTCGCTGTCGAGCAGCATCCGCAGGCCGCTGCGCACGACCGCGTGGTCGTCCGCCAGCACGATCTGCACCGCGGCGCCCCCGCGGTCGGGGGGCGTGGGCGCCTGCTCGCCCCCCTCCTCCTCCAAGGTGCCGCTCACGTCCCGCCCTGCGCCACGACGCGGGGCAGCACGAGCAGCGAGCAGCGCGCGTGGCGCTCCAGGTAATCCGAGGTGCTCCCCAGCACCAGCCGCTTCAGCGGACCGTAACCCCGGGACCCGACCACCAGCAGATCCAGTTCGCCGCTGAACACGGCGAGCTCCTCCCCCGTGAGGCCGTACACCGCGCGACCCTCGACGCCCTCGAGCGCGGCCATGCGCTCGCTGGCCTGCTTCAGGACGTCGTCGATCTCGTCACCGACCGTCGCCGGGACCACGCCCGTGTAGGCGTAGGTGGGGATCGACAACACTTCCAGCGCCAGCACCTCCGCGCCGGGGGCGGCGGCGATCGCGCGGGCCTCCTGCAGCGCCGCCCTGCTCTCCGGGCTGTCGTTGTAGCCCACGCCGATGCGGAGGAGTGGCTTCGGCTGGAGCGCATACGCCTTGGCCGCTATCGCCACGGAGCAGGGGGCGCCGTTCAGCGCCCTGCGCGCGTCGTCGCCGAGCATCACACGCCCCAGCACGGAGCGGTGCGAGGAGCCCACGACCAGCAGGTCGGCTCCCCGCTCATCGGCCAGCTCGTGGAGCGTCCCCGCGGGGGAGCCGCCGAGCGCCGCGACGAGGTCGACCTCGACGCCGGCGCGCTCGCCCTCCTCGCGCAGCAGCTTGTCCGCGGCGGCCCGGTCCTCGTCCTCGAGGTCCGGAGTGACGACGGCGTAGAGCGGCACGCCGCCGTGACGCACGTTCACGAGCGTCAGGTGTCCGCCGTCGTCCAGCAACCGCTTCGCCAGCTCCACCGCGTCCCGGCCGAAGGAACTGCCGTCCACGCCCACCAGCACGTTCTTGAACATCGTCCGTCGGTCTCCTTGCCTGGCTGCGCCGCCATCCTATATCGGGTATCACCCCGAACCGGGCGTTCCGCACACTCTCCCCGCACCGACCCGGAGTCCTCCCCCACGCCACCGAGAGCCACCTCCGACGAGCCCCAGGCCACCGCCGCGGCCGCGACGACCGGCGGACCCGCCGCGGTCCCCGGACCGCTGAAGGACGAGGACCTGGAGCTCATCGACGCCTACTGGCGCGCCGCCAACTACCTCTCGGTCGGACAGATCTACCTGCTCGACAACCCGCTGCTGCGTGAACCGCTGCTGGCGCAGCACACCAAGCCCCGGCTGCTCGGGCACTGGGGCACTGACCCCGGCCTGAATCTCGTGTACGCCCACATGAACCGTGTGATCCGCGAGCGGGACCTCAACGCGATGTTTGTCACGGGCCCCGGCCACGGCGCACCGGCCGTCGTCGCCAACGTGTACCTGGAGGGGACCTACAGCGAGGTCTACCCGCGCGTCGGGCGCGACGAGGAGGGGATGCGGCGGCTGTTCCGTCAGTTCTCCTTCCCCGGAGGCATTCCCAGCCACGCGGCTCCGGAGACCCCCGGCTCGATCCACGAGGGAGGTGAGCTCGGATACGCGCTCGTCCACGCCCACGGCGCCGCCTTCGACAACCCCGACCTGCTGGTGTGCGTGGTGATCGGCGACGGCGAGGCCGAGACCGGCCCACTGGCGGCGAGCTGGCATTCGAACAAGTTCCTGAACCCGGTCACGGACGGGGCGGTGCTCCCCGTCCTGCACCTCAACGGCTTCAAGATCGCCAACCCGACGATCCTCGCCCGTATCCCCGAGGACGAGCTGGCCGGGCTCCTGGCCGGCTACGGCTACGAACCGCTGTTCGTCAGCGGATCGGAGCCCGGGCCGGTCCACCAGCAGATGGCCGCCGCGCTCGATCGGGCCACGGCCAAGGTCGCCGAGATCCAGCATGCGGCCCGCGCGGGCGGGGCGAAGGGCAGGCCGCGGTGGCCGATGATCGTGCTGCGCACGCCCAAGGGTTGGACGGGCCCGAAGGAGGTGGACGGCCTCAAGACCGAAGGCTCCTTCCGCTCGCACCAGGTCCCCCTGGCGGACCTGGCGGCCGAGCCCGAGCACCTCGCACAGCTCGAGCGGTGGATGCGCTCCTACCGGCCCGAGGAGCTGTTCGACGAGCGCGGGACGCTGCGCGAGGACCTGGCCGCGCTCGCCCCGCACGGCGAGCGGCGAATGGGGGCCAACCCCCACACCAACGGCGGGCGGCTGCTGCAACCGCTGGAGATGCCCGACTTCCGCGAGTACGCCGTAGCGGTAGAGCACCCGGGCGCGGAGATGAGCGAAGCGACGCGCGTGCTCGGCGGATTCCTGCGCGACGTGATCGCACGCAACCCCCGCAGCTTCCGCCTGATGGGGCCCGACGAGACCCTCTCCAACCGGCTCGACGCCGTGTTCGAGGCCACCAACCGCGTGTGGGAGGCGCAGAGCCACCCGGACGACCAGTATCTGTCGCCCGAGGGCAGGGTCATGGAGGTCCTGTCCGAGCACCTCTGCCAGGGCTGGCTGGAGGGGTATGTGCTCACGGGTCGCCACGGGCTGTTCAACTGCTACGAGGCCTTCATCCACATCGTGGACTCGATGTTCAACCAGCACGCCAAGTGGCTGAAGGTGACCCGCACGATCCCCTGGCGTGCCCCCATCGCCTCGCTGAACTACCTGCTCTCCTCGCACGTTTGGCGCCAGGACCACAACGGCTTCTCCCACCAGGACCCGGGCTTCATCGACCACGTCGCCAACAAGAAGTCCGAGATCGTGAGGGTCTACCTGCCGCCCGACAGCAACTGCCTGCTGTCGGTCGCCGACCACTGCCTGCGCAGCCGCCACTACATCAACGTGATCGTGGCCGGCAAGCAGCCCGCGCTCACCTACCTGTCGATGGAGGAGGCGATCGAGCATTGCACCCGCGGCATCGGCGTGTGGGACTGGGCCAGCAACGACGAAGGCCAGGAGCCCGACGTGGTGCTCGCCTGCGCGGGCGACGTGCCCACGCTGGAGGCCCTCGCGGCGGCGGCGATCCTGATGCGCGAGCTGCCGGAGCTGAGGGTCCGCTTCGTGAACGTCGTCGACCTCTTCCGCCTGGAGCCCGACTCCGAGCACCCCCACGGCCTCTCCGACCGCGAGTTCGACACGATCTTCACGACCTCCCGGCACGTGATCTTCGCCTACCACGGCTACCCGCTGCTGATCCACCGCCTCACCTACCGGCGCACCAACCACGACAACATCCACGTGCGCGGCTACAAGGAGGAGGGCACCACCACCACCCCCTTCGACATGGTCATGCTCAACGACCTCGACCGCTTCCACCTGGTGATGGACGTGATCGACCGTGTGCCGGGGCTGTCCGAGCGCCACGCCCACCTGCGCCAGCGGATGGACGACGAACGCATCCGGCACCGCGCCTACACACGCGAACACGGGGAGGACCCGCCGGAGCTGCGCAACTGGACCTGGCCGGGGCTGCCCGGCGCGGCCTAGGCCCGCCGACCGCGTGCGGGTGCTGACCGTCAACGCCGGCTCGAGCAGCCTCAAGCTCGCGCTGCTCGACGGCGACGACGAGGTGCTGGGCGAGTGCGAGCTGCCGGTCGGGCCGCAGGGCGCCGACGCCGACGCCGACGCCCTGGGCAAAGCGCTGGCCCGGGAGCTCGGCGGCGCCGAGGCAGCTTCGCACCGCATCGTCCACGGCGGTGAGCGCTACCGCGAACCGGTGGTGCTCGACGAGCACGTCGAACGGCAGCTCGCCGAGCTCACGGAACTGGCGCCGCTGCACCAGGCCAGAAGCCTCGCGGCGCTGGCCACGGTCCGCAGGGCGCTCCCGGGCATCCCCCACGTGGCGTGCTTCGACACCGCCTTCCACGCCGGGATTCCCCCGGCCGCCCGCACCTACGCACTGCCCGCGAGCTGGCGCGAGCGTCACCCGCTGCGCCGCTTCGGCTTCCACGGGCTTTCCCACGCGTGGGTGGCGGCGCGCGCTCCGGAGCTGCTGGGCGCGGACCCGGGCGTGCGCATCGTCAGCTGCCACCTCGGCGCGGGGGCCTCCGCGTGCGCGATCGAGGGCGGCCGCTCGCGTGACACCACGATGGGCTTCACGCCGTTGGAGGGCCTCGTGATGGCCACCCGCAGCGGCGACGTCGACCCCGGGATGCTGCCATGGCTGATGGAGCACGAGCAGCTGTCCCCTGCCGAGCTCGCGGACGCGCTCGAGCACCGCTCCGGGCTGCTCGGACTCGCCGGCAGCGGCGACATGCGCGAGGTTCTGGACGCCGCCGCCAGCCGGGAGCAGCGTGCGGTGCTGGCGCTCGCGGTGTACGTCCACCGCCTGCGAGCGGGGATCGCCGCGATGGCAGCCGCGATCGGGGGCGTGCAGGTGCTGGTGTTCACCGGCGGGGTCGGCGAGCGCGCTCCCCAGGTGCGCGCGCAGGCGGCTGCGGGACTCGCCTTCCTCGGCGTCGCCCTCGACGGGCGCCGCAACGCCTCCGCCCGAGGAGACTGCGAGATCGGCGCCGCCGGGGCCACGGTGCGCACGCTGGTCCTCCACGCGCGCGAGGACATCGAGCTGGCACGCGGGGCGCGTGCCCTGCTGGCGCGGACACACCAGGGTTTCGACTAGGAGCCACCCGGGGACGCTCGCCGCCACCCGGGCCCTAGCATGGGGGCGATGCCCGACGACGGCCAGCCCGCCCAACCGCCGCGCCAGCCGCAGAACGCCCAGCCGCAGAACGTCGAGCCGCAGAACGCGCAGCCGCAGAACGCCCAGCCGCAGAACGCCCAGCCGGGGCTCTCACCGTCCGGTGTCGAACGCTCGCAGGCGGATACCGCCAACGCCGACCGCACCGACCCCCATCCGCCGCTGCCGCGAGACAAGCGCGGGTGGTCGGTGGCGCCCTCGCCCGACGGCCGCGGAATGCCGGAACACGCCGACACGCCCCCGCCGCCCCACCGCCGTCGAGGCTTCCTGTGGTTCGTGATCGCGCTGCTCGCGTTCAACTGGCTGGCGGTGCTCGTGTTCGGCACGCCAGAAAAAGGCGAAAAGCGGGTGACCGTGCCGTTCAGCCCGTACTTCCTCGAACAGGTGAAAGCCGGGCACGTGAAAAACATCAACACCAAGGGCAACACCGTGCAGGGGACCTACACCGTCAAGCTCCGCTACCCACCCGGCAACGAGAAGGCGACCTCCACGAAACTGTTCGCGACGGAGGTGCCGACGTTCTGGAACGGGGGTGAGCTGTCGGCGCTGCTGCAGGAAAAGCACGTCCAGATCAACGCCGAATCGACCTCCTCGAAAACCTCGGTGCTGGCCGAGCTGCTGCTCGGCTTTGGCCCCACGCTGCTGATCATCGGGCTGTTCGTGCTGCTCGCCAAACGGGCCGCCAGCGCCGGCGGGGGGGCGGGCGCGCTCGGCGCCTTCGGCCGCAGCCGCGCGCGCAGGGTCGATCCGGAAACGATCCGCGTGACGTTCGCCGACGTCGCCGGGATCGACGAGGCCAAGGCGGAACTCGCCGAGATCGTCGACTTCCTGCGAACTCCCGAGCGCTACGGGCGCCTCGGCGGGCGTATGCCGCACGGGGTGCTGCTGTCCGGTCCACCCGGCACCGGCAAGACGCTGCTCGCTCGGGCCGTGGCCGGCGAGGCGCACGCCGCCTTCTTCTCGATCTCCGCATCGGAGTTCATCGAGGCGATCGTCGGCGTCGGCGCCGCGCGCGTGCGCGACCTCTTCGCCAAGGCCAAGGAAGCGGCCCCGTCGATCATCTTCATCGACGAGCTCGACGCAATCGGGCGCTCACGCCAGGGATCGGTGTCCGTCACCGGCGCCAACGACGAGCGCGAGCAGACGCTCGACCAGATACTCACCGAAATCGACGGCTTTGAATCCTCCGAGGCGGTGGTGGTGCTGGCCGCCACCAACCGCCCCGACGTGCTCGACCCGGCGCTGCTGCGGGCCGGACGCTTCGACCGTCGCGTGTCCGTGCAGCCCCCCGACCAGAAAGGGCGCAGGGAAATCCTGGAAGTGCACACCCGCTCGCTCCCGCTGGACCCGGACGTCGACCTGGAAGCGCTCGCCTCGACCACGCCTGGGATGGTCGGCGCGGACCTCGCCAACCTCGCCAACGAGGCCGCACTCCTGGCCGCGCGGCGCGAACACTCGACCGTGAAGATGAGCGACTTCACGGACTCGCTGGAAAAGATCCTGCTCGGCGCGCCCCGCGGCATCGTGCTCACGCCCGCCGACCGCGAGCGCACCGCCTACCACGAGTCCGGACATGCGCTGGTGGGGATGCTCACGCCGGGCGCGGACCCGGTGCGCAAGATCTCGATCATCCCCCGCGGAATGGCGCTCGGCGTGACGCTCTCGACTCCCGACAGCGACCGCGTGTCGATCACGCTCGAGGAACTGCAGGCCAAGATCAAGGTTGCCATCGGCGGGCGCGTGGCCGAGGAAGTGGTGTACGGGACGTTCACCACGGGAGCCGAGTCGGACATCCAGCAGCTGACGCTGATCGCCCGCCAGATGGTCGGTCGCTGGGGCATGAGCGAGGTGGTGGGCCCCGTGTCGGTGCTCCCCCAGGACGGCTCCGGCCCGCTCTTCCCGGGCGTGAGCGAAACCTCCGAGCACACCCACCGGCTGGTGGACGAAGAGGTGCAGAAGATGGTCGAAACCGCGCACCACGAAGTCACCGAGCTGCTGGGCGAACACCGCGAGCAGCTCGAGACCCTCGCCCGCGCGCTGCTCGAGCACGAAACGCTCGACGCGCCCGACGCCTACCGCGCCGCCGAAGTGCCGCTGCCGCGTGAGGCCGCGGCCCCCGCGGCGGTCTGAAGCCCTCCCGCGCGCCCCGCTGCGCTGCGACGGCCGAGCATCTGGACGCCGATCGTGCACACGCCGAGGCTGACGAGCGCCGATACCACGATCGCCGTTGCGGTCGCGGGCGATATCACCCGCTCGGCGAGGCCCAGCGAGGCGACCGCGGCGGGCACGCCCAGCTGCGCCGTCGCGGCCAGCCCGGCCGCCGTCGATCGGCGCGTGGCAGCCACGGCGAGCAGGTGGATCGCGACGCTGAGCCCGACGAGCGCCGCCGCCAGCGCCAGCAGCGCCGGTTCGCGAAACAGGCCCCCGACGTCCAGCTCGGCGCCCAGCACGACGAAGTACAGCGGCACAAAGAAGCCGTCCGCGATGCCACGCACCTGCGTGGACAGGCGTTTCGGGCCGCCGATCAGCGCCACCGTAACGCCCGCCCCGAAGCCGGCAATCAGGATGCTCGTGCCGCCCTTGCGCGCAAGCCAGGCGAGCGCGAACAGGATCACCAGCGAGATCCTCAGATCGAGCGCCCAGTGGCGCTTCTTCGACAGGCGCCGCGCGTGCTCCACCCACGCGTGCCGCCGCAGCGGCTGCGCCGCGAAGTGCAGCGCCACCACCGCCGCGACCACAAGCAGTGTGCCGAGCACCGCGTGCCACGTCCGCGAGGGCTGCAGCACGATCGGCACCGACACGATCGTGAGCACGTCGGCGATCGTCACCTGCGCCATCACGGTGAGGACTTCGCGGCCGTCGAGGCCGGTCTCCTGGATCGAGGGCAGCAGCACCGCCGCCGAGCCGGAGGCGAGCACGACCGCGTAGATCGCCGCGTGCCCACCGCCGGCGATCTCGCTCGCGAGCAGCCCCGCCGGGACCGCGAGCAGCCCCACGAGCGCGGCCAGCACGGCCCCTCCCCGCAGCGCGACCGCCAGGCGACGGTCGCGCAGCGGCAGGTGCATCCCCACCGTCAGCATCAGCATCGCGAAGCCGACTTCGGAGAGGAACACGATCGTCGGCTGGTGCGGGTCCACGGCTTCCAGCACGGCGGGGCCGACGAGGATCCCGGCGAGGATCTCGCCGATCACGACCGGCACGAAGTGGCGTTCGGACTGGCCCAGCAGCGGCCCCCCGAGGCCGGCCAGGACGATCACGGCGAGAACGCCGAAGCTCATGCGCCGACCAGGTCGCGCCGGGTGAACACCCACACCGCCGCGGCGCCCACGAGCACGGCGAGGCCCAGCATCGCCGCCGCCGCTCCGCCCTTCAGGGGCTGGGCGGGCACCAGACCGACGTGCTCGAACGGGGACAGCTCGCGCAGCCAGGAAGGCGCCCCCACGATCGAGCTCAGCAACTGCCACACGAACGTGACGCTCACGACGGAGAACGCCACCGCGGTGCTCGCGCGCGGCACTAGCGCGTAGGCGAGGGCGGCGAACGACAGGAACAGGATCGCGACGGGGGCGCAGTTGAGGCCCGCTTCGATCATCGTCGCGAGCGATATGCCGGCGTGCTGGACATCGGCCCCGACCCACGCCAGCAGGCCGGCCGCGAGCGAGAGGGCGAGCAGGCCCCCGACCGCCAGGCCGAGACGCCCGACGAGCCACCGCGCGCGCGACACGGGCAACGCGAGGATGACATCGAGCCGTTCCTGCGCCTCCTCGTGGCGCGCCGCCGCCACCTGCGAGCAGGCGAACAGGCTGAATGCGAGCACGAAGAACAGGAAGCTCAGCCCGATGTATCCCGCCGGCTTGGTGATCGATGCGCCCCCGAGCGCTTTCAGCTGGCGCCGCAGCGAGCTCGAGATCCCGGCCGATGAGATGCTCGTGGAGATCAGGCCGATGATGAACGCGAACGAGCCGCTCCCCAGCAACCACCCCCCGAGGCTCCAGCGCTCCTCTCGCAACGCCAGCGCCGTGGGCGACGACAGCCCCGAGAGTCGCACCGGCGCGACCTCGCGCGCCCCGATCAGGCCGCGTCCGACGTCGCGACCCAGCCACAGCCGCGCGGCCCCCAGCAGGCACGCCAGCGACACCACCGCGGGCAGCGCGATCACCCACGCCTGCGGGCCGGCGAACGCGCGCAGTTCCTCACTCCACCCGAGTGGCGTCAGCCACCTCAGCCAGCCCAGCGACGTGGTGGTGTCGGCGACCACGCGCAGCAGCAGCGCCACCACCAGGGCGGCACCGGTCAACTCCAGCGCAACCCTTCGCGACGACCCCAGCTGGCACGCGAGCGCGCCGAGAGCGAGGAACACGAGCGCCGGCACGACGGTCGCGAGCGCGAGGTAGGCGGACCCGCCCGCCGGCAGCCCCCCCGCCAGCAGGCCCGCGAGCAGCGCGACCCACAACACGAGCACCCCTCCCAGGCAGCCACACACGCTCGCGGCGAACAGCCTCGCGCGCGACACCGGCCCCGCGGCGAGGATCTCGGTCCGGCCGCTGTCCTCCTCGGCGCGCAGCGCCCGCGCAGCCGCCAGCATGCCCCACACGGCAGCGAAGATCGCGAGGATGCCCCCCACCCGCCAGGCGCTGTAGCCGCCCACGCTCAGCAGGTCGACGGGCCTTCCGTAGAAGAGCCGCAGGCTGGCGTTGCCGGCGAACGCGTGGACGAAGCCGAGGCGGTCCCGGAGGGTCGGGTAGTCGCTGCGGTATGCGGCCGGCTGCGCGTAGGCCACGAGGGCGAACAGCAGCGCGAAGCCGATGTTGCGTCCGCGCGCGTCCGCGAACGTGCGCCGGACGAGCGCGAGGAGCGCCGCGCCGCTCACGCGCCGGGAGCGGGCACGCCAGCCGCCCCGTCCTCCGTCTCGACGCCCACGGCGCCCCGTTCCCGGTAGTGGTGCAGGAAGATCTCCTCGAGCGAAGGTTCGCGGCTGGTGAGGGTCTCGACCGGGTGTTCGGCGAGCGCGGACATCAGGGGCGACAGCACCCCCGAGACCTCCAGGCGCAGGCGCTGCCCATCGCGTTCCACCACGCTGACCCCCGGCACGCCGTCCAGCCGCGGCGGGTCGCCCGCGAACGAGACCTCGAGCGTGCGCGCGCTCAGATGGCGCAGCTCCGCGAGCGTTCCCTCGTCCACCAGGCGCCCGGAGCGAAGGATCCCCACCCGGTCGCACAGCGCCTCCACCTCGCTGAGGATGTGAGACGACAGGAACACCGTCTGTTCGCGCTCCTTCGCCTCGATCACGGTTTCGCGGAAGGCGACCTCCATCAGCGGGTCCAGCCCGGCGGTGGGCTCGTCGAGAATCAGCAGCTCGGCGCGGGTGGCGAACGCCGCGATCAGCTGCACCTTCTGGCGGTTGCCCTTGGACAGCGCACGCACGCGCTTGTCGGCCTGCAGCTGGAAGCGCTCGATCAGCAGCTCGCGGTAGGCGTGGTCCGTTCCGCCCCGCACCCGCGCGAGGAACTCGAGCGTCTCGGCAGCCGTCAGTGACGGCCACAGCGCCGGCTCGCCGGACACGTACGCGACGCGCTCGTGGGCCGCCACCGGCTCGCCCCAGGCGTCGAGGCCGAACAGCTCGGCGCGCCCCGCAGTCGGGCGGTGCAGGCCGAGCAGGAGCCGGATCGTGGTCGTCTTGCCGGCTCCGTTGGGACCGAGGTAACCGAACACCTGGCCGCGCGGAACTACCAGGTCGAGGTCCTCGAGCGCCCGCGTGCGGCCGTAGCGCTTGCCCAGCCCGAAGGTCGCGACGGCGGCGCCCGATGCCGCCCCGCGGTGCCCCGCGGCAGGGGATCGCGAGGGTGGCGGGACCGGCGACACCGCCGCCAAGCATAGGCCGGGCGGGCCGACGCGGGCCGACGCGGGCCCGTGAATTCCCGCAGCCGGTCCGCGTAGTAACCCCTCTGGTCGCGACTGCGTCGCCGGTCTAGCTTGACGTCATGGCTTCCCATCTACGTGTCGCCACGGCGCCCGGGACGGCCACCGACTCCGCGGCGGACCGCGCCGTGCTGCAGGCGGTGGCGAACGAGCCGATCCGCGTCGTGCTGGCCGACGATCACGTCCTGATGCGCCGCACGCTGCGTCTGCTGCTCGACTCCGAGGACGACGTGGAGGTGGTCGCCGAGGCCGCCGACCACGGAGCGGCCGTGCGTCACCTGCAGGGCCACGAGCCCGACGTGCTCGTGTTCGACCTGCGCATGACTGACGGGTCGGGCATCGAGACCGTGCGAGCGCTCAGCGAGCGCGTGCCGAAGACCGGAATCGTGGTGCTCACGATGGAGGACGACCCCAGCTTCGCCCAGAGGGCCCTGGCCGCGGGCGCGCGCGCGTTCGTCGTCAAGGACCTCGCGGACGCCGAGCTGGTGCACGCCGTGAGGGCCGCCGCCAGCGGCCAGGAATACGTCAGCCCGCGCGTCGCCGCCAGGCTCGACGCGCTGCACCGCTCGCTCACCGACAACCGGCTCAGCCAGCGCGAGGTCGAGGTGCTGCGGCTGATCGCGCTCGGCCACACGAGCGTCGAAATCGCGCGCTTGCTGCACCTGTCCCCGCGCACGATCGAGACCCACCGCGCGCACATCCACAAGAAGCTCGGGCTGAAGACCCGCGCCGAGCTGGTGCGCTACTCCCTACGACGCGGCCTGATCGGCTGAGCCGGCCACGCTCCCGCGGTCGAGGCGACGGGCCGGCAGCGAGGCCCGCACGGTCGTACCCGCGGACCCGGACTCGACGCTGACCTCGCCGCCGGCGAGCGAGATGCGCTCGCACATGCCGGCCAGCCCGAACCCACGCTTCACCTCGCGCGGGTCGAAGCCCCGTCCGTCGTCTGCGACGAGCACGGTGAGCTCGCCCGGTCCCTCGCGCACCTCGACCTTCACGCTGCGGGCCTCCGCGTGCTTGGCGACGTTCGTGAGCGCCTCCTGGACGAGCCGGTAGGCCGCTATCTCCACGGTCTCCTCGAGGCGCTCCCCGCGGGCGGCCACCGGCGAGAGCTCGAGCTCCGAAGTGATCGAGATGCCGTTCTGCGCGCGCTGGCGCTCGAGCAGCGCTTCGATCGCGGCGCGCAACCCGAGTTCGTCGAGCGCCGCCGGGCGCAGGTCGGTGATGATCGCCCGCAGGTTGCCGATCTCGAGTTCGATCCGCTCGACGGCATCGCGCATGGCCTGGCGGGAGAGGTCGGGGTCCTCGCGGCGCAGAGCGGCCGCGAGCAGCAGCCTCAGGCCCCCGAGCCCCTGCAGCGTCTCGTCGTGGAGCTCCCGTGCCCACCGGCGCCGCTCCTCGTCGGCGGCCGCCAGGGAGCTTCGCAGCCGGTCCGCCATCACGCTCTGGGCGAGCGCCACGGCCGTCGCGGCGCTGGCGGCGAACGTGCGCAGCATGGCCTCGTGCTCCTCGCTGAAGCCACCTGCCTCGGGACCCTGATCGAAGGCGGCCAGCACGCCCATGGGGTCGCCGCGGTAGACCATAGGCACGATCAACGCGGTGCGGGCCCCCCGCACCCCGAACTCCTCGGGCGAGATGCCCAGGCGCGCATCGACGTCGCTGATCCGCTCCGCCCGCCCTCGTTGCAGCACCTTGCCGGAGATCGACTCGGCCACGGGCAGGCGCGTCCCCGCGCTCTGCTCGACGTGACCGGCGCTCGAGTGGACCACCAGCTCCTCCCCCTCCTTCAGCATGATCACGAGGCTGCGGGCGTCCACCAGCGCGCGCCCCCGCTTGGCGATCAGCTCGAGCGCGCGTCCGAGCTCGATCTCTCCCCCGATCGCCTCGGCGATGTCGCTGGTCGCCTGCAGCCCGCGCACCGCCCGCTCCAGCTCGCCGCGCCTGAGCTCGCTCGTCTCGTACAGGCGCGCGTTGCGGATCGCGACCGCCGCCCAGTCCGCGAGGATCACCGCCGCCTGCTCGTCGCGCTCGGTGAAGTCGCCGTCCTCCTTCTCGGTCAGGTACAGGTTTCCCCACGCATCTCCCCGCACGGCAACCGGAACCCCGAGGAAGCTGCGCATCACCGGATGGCCCGAGGGGAAGCCGTAGCTCGCCGGGTGGCTGCCCACGTCGTGTAGGCGCAACGGCTGCGGCTCCTCGATCAGGGCGCCCAGCACGCCCCTGCCGGTCGGAAGGTCGCCGATCATTGTGTGGGCCTGCTCGTCGATCCCGGAGGTGATGAAGCGAGACAGGCCCGTGCGCTCGTCGTTCAGCACGCCCAGCGCCGCGTAGCGCGCGCCGGTGATCTCGCGCGCCGTCTCCAGCACGCGGTCGAGCACGACCTCCAGGTCGAGCTCGGTGACGAGCGACCGGCCCACCTCGAGCAGGCGCCCGAGCCATTGGGCCTGCGAGCCCGCAGGCGCGACGACCACCACGGGCGGCACACCCGCGCCGACCTGTCCCCTTGCCTGTCGTTGCAACGCCATCTACCCGGCCTCAGCTTATGCGCCGGGCGGCGGACTGCACGCATCTCCCGATCCGGGAAAACCCCGCGAGAAACGTGCGGCCGACCCCGCACGCGCGCGGGCCCGCCCGCGCCTAACCTGTATGCGCATGAACGGGTCGCCCGCCAACATCGCGAAGCCGTCCCCCACCTCGGCGACACCCGCGCCGTGAGTTCGCAGGCACCCGGCTCAGGGCTGCGGGTCGTGATCGCCGGGGGGGGCGTGGCGGCGCTCGAGGCCGCGCTCGCGCTGGCGCAGCTGGCGGGCGAGCAGACGCGGCGCACGGTCCTGGCCCCCAACGCGGAGGTGGTCAACCGGCCGATGACGGTGCGCGAGCCGTTCGCGTACGCGAAGGCCGAGCGCCACGAGCTCGCGCCGATCGTCGCCGACGCAGGCGCCGAGCTCGTCGTCGACGCGCTGGAGCGGGTCGACCCCGACGCGCGCGAGGTGCACACCAAGGGCGGCGCCACGCTGCCCTACGACGCGCTGGTGCTGGCGCTCGGGGGGCACGTGGTCCCGCGCTACGAGCACGCGATCACGATCGACGACCGCCACCTCGACGAAACCTTCCAGGGGCTGGTCAGGGACGTCGAGGACGGCTACACCAAGAGCGTGGCGTTCATCGCGCCCGGTCGCGTGTCCTGGCCGCTGCCGCTGTACGAGCTCGCCCTGATGACCGCGGGGCGGGCCTACGACATGGGCGTCGAGCTGCGTACCACCCTGATCACCCCCGAGGACACCCCCCTGGGGATCTTCGGCTCGGGCGCGAGCGCCGCGGTGGCCGAGCGCCTCGCGAGGGCGCACGTGGAGACCGTGTGCTCCTCCTACGCGGAGGTCCCGGCCGCCGGACGGGTGTTGGTGAACCCGGGTGAGCGGGTCGTCGAGGCCGAACGGATCGTCGCGTTGCCCGAGCTGTATGGACCGCAGATCCAAGGTATCCCGCTGAGCGAACACGGCTTCATCCGCACCGGCACCCACAGCGAGGTGCTCGAGCTCGACGGCGTGTACGCGGCCGGCGACTGCGTGGACTTCCCCATCAAGCACGGCGGCCTGGCGTCGCAGGAGGCCGACGCCGCCGCCGAAGCGATCGCCGCTCGCGCCGGGGCGAATGTCGATCCGAAGCCGTTCGACCCGGAGATCCGCGGGATGCTGCTGACGGACGGCAAGCCGCTGTACCTGCGCGCCGAGATCACGGGCGGGCACGGGTTCAGCTCGGAGGTGAGCGAGCAGCCGCTGTGGTCGCCCCCGAGCAAGATCTCCTCGAAGTACCTCGCCCCGTACCTCGAGTCCCGCGAGCAGGCGGGCGCAAGCCGGGCATGAGCGGCGAGACCGGCAGCGGGGGCGGGGTGGCGGACACCGGCAGCCGGTGCCTCGCGGTCGGCTACGACCGCACCGACAGCTCGCGCCGGGCGGTCAGCTGGGCCGCCTCACAGCTGCAGCCCGACGGCAAGCTCGTGATCGTCCACGCCGGCAGGCCCCAGCATGCCCCGCCCTCCCCGCTCAGCAGCCACGAGGAGCGGGAGGAGCTCGGCCGCGCGATCATCGACGAGCTGCTGCTCGAGGGCGAGGACTCGCTGCGGGACCTCGAGCTCGCCGCCGAGATCCTCGACCGCGACCCCGCCAGCGCCCTGATCGATGCCGCATCCCGCCACGGCGCGGGCGCGATCGTGATCGGCCACGAGCGCCACTCGCGGCTGCACCGGGCGGCGGGCACGCTCACCAGCGAGCTGCTCGACTCCTCGCCGCTGCCGGTGATCACGATCCCGTAGACCTGCCGGAGGGCGGCGCACCGCCGGTGCCAGCCTGTGCATCCGGTTCAATGAACCCCGATGGGCGACGGCGAACGGACCGCGCTGGTGCTCTCGGGCGGCGGGGCGCGGGGCGCCTACGAGGTGGGCGTCCTGTCCGTGCTGCTGCCGGAGCTCGAGGCCCGGGGCGAGCGGCCCTCGATCCTGGTAGGCACCAGCGTCGGCGCGATCAACGCCGCAGCGCTGGCGTCCACGGCCCACCTCTCGGCCGAGCAGGCGATGGAGCGGGAGCTCGACCGCTGGGGGCGGGTCGACCGGGCGGCCGTGATCCGGCCCGTGATCCCGCGTGTGCCGCTGACGGGCCTGCGCTTCGTGGGCGGGATGCTCGGGATCCCCGGGGTGCGCCTGGAGAGCCTGCTCGACCCCTCGCCACTGGAGAAGAACCTCAAGAGCTGGATCGGCTGGCCGAGGCTGCATCGCAACCTCACCGGCGGCGCCGTCGGCTCGCTGGGGATCGTCGCGACGGCCGCCCGGACCGGGCGCCCGGTCGCGTTCGTGGAGGGCGAGCTGCGCAGCGCGGCGCGCAACTCCCACGTGATCGACTACGTCGCCGCCAAGATCGGGCAGACCCACGTGCGCGCGTCGGCCGCGATCCCGATCCTGTTCCCACCCGTGCGCGTGACGACGCCCGCGGCCGCCGCCGGGTGGTACGTGGACGGGGGAACCCGCCTGAATACGCCCATCAAGCCGGCGATCGACCTCGGGGCGGACCGCGTGGTCGTGATCGGGACCGGCTCGGTGACCCCCGTCCCCAAGCACGAGGGGCGCCACGACGCGCCCCCGCCCGACTTCGGGGTCAGCGCCGCCCATCTGCTCGAGGGCGCGCTCGGCGACCCGCTCGTCGAGGATCTGCGCAAACTCGGCGACATCAACACGTTCTCGGCCAACGGCTCGAGCTCTGCCACCGCGGTGCGTCACCGCCGCTCCCGCGGGCGCCCCGAGTACCGCCCGATCCCCTACATCTTCGTCGGCCCCTCGCACCCCGGGGCGATCGCCGAGCTCGCGATGGACATCTACCGCTCTCGTTACGGCGGGCTGAAAGCGATCCGCTCGCTCGACCTGGCGGCCCTCAGCCGTCTGCTCGGCAGGAACAGCCCGACCCATGGTGAGCTGCTCAGCTACCTGTTCTTCGACCCGGAGTTCATCAAGGGGCTGATGGAGATGGGCTCGATCGACGCGCGTGCCTGGCTCGACGCACCGCCCGGCCCGAGCGAACCGTGGCAGCTCGAGCCGCTGGAAGCGCTGGCGCGCCCGGCGCGCTGATCCGCCGGCGCCGCACGCCTGGCGGACCGCGACGGCACGCGACGCCGGCGACGTCGCGCGCCCCACACCGCGCGGCGGGTGCGAGACTCCAGCAGATGAACGAGCGGTGGGCGATCGTCGCCGTGCTCGCGGGCGGACGCGGTTCGCGCCTGGGCGGTGGCAAGGCCCGCGCGGTGCTCGGCGGCCAGGCGCTGATCACCTACCCGCTGTCGGCGGCGCGGGAGGCCGGGCTGGAGGCGATCGTCGTGGCAAAGCGCAGCTCGCGCCTGCCCTCGCTGGCGGGACGCGTGCGTTACGAGCCCGAGCAGCCGGAGCATCCGCTGACCGGCGTCGTGCGCGCGCTCGAATACGCTCGTGAGCGGGGGGCCGGCGGGGCCGTGCTGATCGCCTGCGACATGCCGCTCGTGACCCCGGGGCTGCTGCGCTGGCTGGCGGAGCTGCCGGGAGCCGCGATGGTTCAGCTCGAGGGCCGCCCGGAGCCGGCGCTGGCACGCGTGCGCTCATCGCACCTGCCCCAACTGCGCGCGTCCCTGCTCGCCGAGAAGTCGCTGGCGGCGGCGATCGTGGAGCTCGAGCCGAAGATCGTGGACGAGCGCGACCTGCGGGCGTTCGGCGCGCCCGAGGAGCTGTGCTTCAACGTCAACCGCCCCGAGGACCTGGAGCGCGCGGCCCTACTGCTCGCCCGCCGCCTCCGCTAGCCGGACCGCCAGCGCGCGGCCCTACTGCTCGCCCGCCGCCTCCGCCAGCCGGACCGCCAGCGCGCGGCCCTCGGCGGGGCTCAGCCCGGCGCGGGCGGCGATCCAGCAGGAGATCGGCGCGGCGGTGCGCTCCGAGGCATGCGCCGCGACGCCCGCGAGCGCCAGCAGCTGCTCGACCTCCTCGTCGGTGGGGGCACTGACACCGGCCTCGGCCGCGAACTCGGTGATCCATTCCCTGGCGTCCACGACGGCCGAGCCTACAGCCGTGCCGGGGGCTCGCTGCCGGCGCTCGTGCCCGCGCCGACGTGGCCGAGGCGGTCGCGGGCCTCGTCGATCTCGCGGACGGCCTCGGCGTGCTCCATCCAGCCTTCGACCCGCACCTCCCGCCCTTCGAGGTCCTTGTAGATGGAGAAGAACTGCTCGATCTCCTCCCGCAGCGGCTCCGGCAGGTCGCCGATCTCCTCGAGGTGGTTCCAGTAGGGGTCGTGGAGGGGCACGCAGATGATCTTGTCGTCGCTGCCCTTGTCGTCGGTCATCTTGAAGGCGCCGAGCGGCTTGACCGGGATCAGGCAGCCGGGGAAGGTCGGCTCGTACAGGCACACGAGCGCGTCGAGGGGGTCGCCGTCGAGCCCGAGCGTGCCCCTCAGGTAGCCGTAGTCGGCGGGGTAGGTGGCGGCGCTCATCAGCAGGCGGTCGAACTTGATCCCGCCGAGCCTGGGGTCGTACTCGTACTTGTTGCGCGAGCCCTTGGGGATCTCGACGACGCACACGAGCCCCTCGCGCTCGTGATCGAAGGCGGCCATGTCCGTCAGTCTCCCAGCTCGCGGCCCATCCACACGTGCTCGATCCCGGCCTCCTGGAAGGTGCCGGACTCGACCGCGAAGCCGGCGCCCTCGTAGATACCGATCGCCCCCGTCTGCGCCGCCAGGCGCGCGCGGGTGCAGCCTTCGGCTCGCGCCCGCTCCACGGCATGCTTGCAGCATCTGGGAGGCGACCCCGCGCCGGCGCCGGTCTCGGCGCACGGCCACACGGCCGACTTTGGCGACCTCGCCGTCGCGCAGCAGCCGCAGCGTGCCGATCACCTCGCCCGAGGCCGGGTCGACCGCCACGAGATGCAGTGCGGCATCGTCCAAGCCGTCGAGCTCGAGGTCGCGCGGCACCCCCTGCTCCTCGCAGAAGACCTGTTCGCGCAGCACGAGGGCCGCGTCGAGCAACCGCGCCTCATCGGTCCAGTCGATGCTGGGCGCGCCAGGCTGCAACGCGCTAGACGCCTCTCGCAGCGAGCTCGCCCGTGAGACGGGAGGGGCGGTCGCGGCGCAGGGCGAGCAGCCCTGCTAGCGGCCCTGGAACTCGGCCATCGCGAGCTCCCAGCGCTCGAGCGCCTGTTCGGCCGGGCCGAGCGCCGTCGAGGGGATCCAGCGCACGGCCCGGCTGATTCCCGCCCGCTCGTAGCGCTCGAGCTCGTCCGCCTTCGCGGGGGCGCCCATCACGATCACCTCCAGCGGCCGGTCGGCGCGGGCCCACAGCTCACGGGCGCGCCCGATCAGGTCTTCGCCGGTGTTGTTGGGCATCCACCCGTCGCCGAAGCGCAGCACGCGGTCCAGGACCGTGGGGCCGTTGCCGCCGACGAGCACGGGCGGGTGGGGGCGCTGGACGGGCTTCGGCCAGCTCCAGATCCGCTCGAAGTTCACGTACTGGCCCTCGTAGCTCGCCTCCGGCTCGGTCCAGATCGCCTTCATCGCCTCGACCCGCTCGGCCATCAGCTCCATGCGGGTGCGGGGGTCGGTGCCGTGATTGCGCATCTCCTCGCGGTTCCAGCCGGCACCCACGCCGAAGTCCAGGCGGCCTCCGGAGAGGTGGTCGACGCTCGCCACCTCCTTGGCCGTGACGATCGGGTCCCGCTCGATCACCAGGCAGATCCCGCTGGCGATGCGCAGGCCGGTGGTGGCCACGGCGGCCGCCGTGAGCGACACGAACAAATCGTACGTGTGGGAGTAGACCCGCGGCAGCTCTCCGCCTGCGGGGTACGGCGACAGACGGCTCGCGGGGATGTGCGTGTGCTCGGGGAAGAACAGCGAGCCGTGGCCCCGCTCCTCGACGACGCGGGCGAAGGTGGCGGGGTCGACGCCGTCGTGGGTGGGGAAGTAGCCGATGCCGAAGTCCACGGGCAGGCGACTCTACCTGGCCGGATATGTTTGGCGGCGTGGACCGGGCCTTCATCGCGAACGTGTCCGAGGCGGCCGCGCTCGCTCACTCCCGGCGGGCGACGCTGATCGACTTCGAGGAGGGCCGGGGCAACTGGGCCGACGTCGGCGTCAACATCCAGGTGCTCGAGCCGGGTCAGCCGAACTGCCGCTACCACTCCGAGCCCGTGCAGGAGGACTTCCTCGTGCTGGTCGGGGAGTGCCTGGTGATCCTCGACGGCGAGGAGGTGCCGCTGCGGCGGTGGGACTTCGTGCACTGCCCGGCGGGGACCGAGCACGTGTTCATCGGTGCCGGAGACGGGCCCTGCGCGGTGGTGATGATCGGCTCGCGGCGTGCGGAGGGGGTCCACTATCCCGTCAACGAGCTCGCGGCCGCCTACGACGCCTCGGTGAAGACCCCCACCGACGACCCCGAGGAGGCCTACGCCGACTGGCGCAGCGAGCCCCGCCGCCGGGTGCCCAACCCGTGGCCGGCGCTGACCGCCCGCGAGCGCGACGGCGCAGAGCCCGGAGACCCGCCCGGCGCCGGCAGCCGGGGAGCAGCCGGCGGCGCGTCCTAGGCCGGAGAGCTCGATGTCCGGCTACGTCGGCGCGATCGACCAGGGAACCACCAGCACCCGCTTCATCGTCTTCGACCACGACGGGCGGGTCGTCGCGAGCGACCAGCGCGAGCACGAGCAGATCACACCGCAGCCCGGGTGGGTCGAACACGACCCGCTGGAGATCTGGGATCGGACCTGCGAGGTGGTCGAGGCGGGGCTGGCGCGGGCCGGCGTCGACGCCGGGCAGGTGCAGGCCGTGGGGATCGCCAACCAGCGTGAGACCACGGTCGTGTGGGACCGCATCAGCGGCGAGCCGATCCACAACGCGATCGTGTGGCAGGACACACGCACCGAGCCGCTCGTGCGGCGGCTGGCCGGAGATGCCGGGGCGGACCGGTTGCGGGCCCAGGTGGGGCTGCCGCTGGCGAGCTACTTCTCGGGGCCGAAGCTGACCTGGCTGCTCGAGCACGTCCCCGGCGCGCGGGAGCGGGCGGAGCGGGGGCAGCTCGCGTTCGGCACGGTGGACAGCTGGCTGGCGTGGAAGCTGACCGGAGGGCCGAGCGGAGGGGCGCACCTGACCGATGTGACCAACGCCAGTCGCACGCTGCTGATGGACCTCGACACGCTCGACTGGCACGGGCCCAGCCTCGAGCTGATGGGTGTGCCCAGTGGAGTGCTCCCCGAGATCCGCTCCTCCAGCGAGCTCTACGGCGAGATCCGCGAGGGAGCGCTCGCGGGGCGGCCGCTGGCGGGCATCCTCGGCGACCAGCAGGCGGCCCTGTTCGGCCAATGCTGCTTCGGCCCGGGCGAGGCGAAGAACACGTATGGCACGGGCTCGTTCGTGCTGCTCAACACGGGTCCGGAGCGGGCATCCTCGGCGACGCTCCTGAGCACCGTCGCCTACCGCCTCGGCGAGCAGGCGACCCAGTACGCGCTGGAGGGCTCGATCGCCGTCACCGGGGCGCTGATCCAGTGGCTGCGTGACCGCCTCCAGCTGATCTCGAGCGCCGCCGAGGTCGAACCGCTGGCGCTGAGCGTCGAGGACAGCGGGGACGTGTACATCGTGCCCGCCTTCTCCGGGCTGTTCGCCCCCTACTGGCGCGAAGACGCGCGCGGGGTGATCGTGGGCCTCACGGCCTACGCCAACCGCGGACACATCGCACGCGCGGCGCTGGAGGCGGCCGCCTGGCAGAGCCGGGAGGTGATCGACGAGGCCAACGCCGTCGCGGCGGCACCGCTCGCGGAGCTGCGGGTGGACGGCGGGATGACGGCCAACGAGCTGCTGATGCAGTTCCAGGCGGACGTGCTCGGAGTCCCGGTGGTGCGGCCGGTGGTCAGCGAGACGACCGCCCTCGGAGCGGCGTTCGCGGCGGGCCTGGCGGTCGGCTTCTGGAGCGACCCGCAGGAGCTGCGCCGGCGCTGGCGCGAGGACCGCCGGTGGGAGCCCAACATGCAGGCGGCCGAGCGCGAGCGCCGCTACGCCCGCTGGCAGCAGGCGGTCAGGCGGTCCTTCGACTGGGTGGAGCCGCCAGCGCCCGAGTGAGCAGTACGCCGTCGCGCGTCGCCGGCGCACGTCCGCGGCCGGCGCGGCGCAGGCGCCTGATGCCCTCGAGGTCCTCGCGGGCGGTGGCGAGGATCTCCACGCGTGAATCGGTGTCCTCGACCCACCGCACCGGAACCTCGTGGATCGCGAGCCGGCTGCGGCGGGCGTGGTAGAGAAGCTCGGTGTCGAAGAACCAGGAGTCGTCCTCGACGAGGTCGAGCAGCGGCATCAGCGCCTCGCGGCGGATCGCCTTGAAGCCGCACTGGGCGTCGGAGATGCCGAGCCCGAGGGAGGTGCGCAGAAGGATGTTGTAGGAGCGCGAGATGACCTCGCGGCGCAGGCCCCGCGTGACCTCGGCGCCGGGCGCCAGGCGCGAGCCGATCATCATGTCGGCGCGACCTTCCAGGAGCGGCTCGAGCAGGTCGCCGAGGGCGCTCAGGTCAGTCGACAGGTCGACGTCCATGTAGGCCACGACGTCTGCCTCGCTCGCGCTCCAGGCGGCCCGCAGCGCATGTCCGCGGCCCTTGCGCTCGAGGCGCATGTAGTGGACGTGCTCCAGGCTGCCCGCCAGCGAACGGGCGATCGCGGGGGTGGCATCGGTGCTCGCGTTGTCGGCGATCGTGATCCGGAAGGGGAAGGCGAACTCCCGCGCCATGTGCTCGTGGAGGCAGGCGAGGGACGCGGCCAGGACGTGCTCCTCGTTGTACACGGGGATCACCACCTCGACGGCCACGCCGGCGGGCGCGGGGACGAGGCTCAGGTTCCCCGAGGGGTGCGCTGCCCGCCGGCGCCGCGCCGGAACTGGTGCGCCGGCGCCAGCGGGTGCGACTTGGGAGAGGGAATTGGTCGCGGAGAACGACACGCAGCACATCGTGAAGGTCATGTCTAAGCGCTTCCTACACGGAATCTGAAAGTTCCCTTAGCGCGCTCCGGTCACCGGCGGCGGGCGCACTGGTGAGCCGCCGGCGGATGCCTCGCGCACAACTCACAGATTCCTCGGACGCTCGTATGAGGCCGGACCCCGAGGCTGGACGGGACCGCGGAGCCACACGGCCCCGCTCACCGACCCACACGGAGGTAGAAGATGCCAAGAAGGTTCATCCTCGTCGCCACCATCGCCGGTGCGTGCGCGCTGGCCGCGGTGGCGACGGCGCTCGCGGCCGGCAGCACGAAGTCGAAGAGCGCCACCCGCCACGCGACCCGTCACGCCACGGCCAGCAGCACGGGTGAAGGCGGCGCTCTACCGGGACCACCGGGACCCGGTGGCGGGCGTGGCGCCGTGCACTCCGAAAGCGTGGTGCTCAACAAGAAAGGTGACGGCTTCATCACCGTCACGACCGACAGCGGCAAGGTCAAGTCGGTCGACGCCGGCGCCGGCACGCTCGAAGTCACCGAGGAAGCCAAATCGGTTGTCTACAAGACCGTGACGCTGACGATTCCCTCCGGCTCCACCGTGACGCTCGACGGCAAGAGCAGCTCGCTGGAAAGCCTCGCCGCCGGAGACCACGTGACCGTGTCCTCCTCCTCGGAAGGCACCACCGTGTTCGCCGCCGACTCCTCCTTCCGCCCTGAAGGTCCCGGCCACGGGGGCCCGCCCCCGGGCGGCGGGAGCGCACCCGGTAGCGGCGCGGGCGCACCCGGTGGCGGCTGGTGAGAACGCCGGACAGATGATCATCGGCGTCCGGCGGGCCGGTGAATGCGGTCTTTCAGCGCTGAGGGCGCCGGCCCGCCGCTGACGCCGTCAAGCAGCTCCGGGGCCGCCGCAAACCGGCGGCGGCCCGTCGTTGTGGCGTTCTCCGGGTTGCGCGGTCGTATCCTTTCTGCGGATGGCGGTCGCATCCCCTGAGCGCCACTCACCCCCTGCTCGCAGTCCGCGACGTCCCCTGATCGCGGGGCTGCTCGCAGCCTTCGCGCTCGTGATCGCGCTCGTGGTGGTGGTGTTCCTGCTCTCCGGGGTGACCCTGGCGCGGGACGCCTCGGCGCTCGCCCGCGTGGACGTGAAGCCGCTGGGCGGCACCATCGAGCACCTGGAAGCACTCGGCCCGCACGGCCGGCGCATCCCGATCGCGGTCAGGAACGGTCGTTTGACGCCACTGCGCAAGCTCCCTCCCGGAACCCCGCTGACGGTGCTGGTGACGGTCAAGCGCCCCGGCTGGGTCGGCTGGGCGCTGGGTGAACGGCACACCGTGCACCTCACACTCACCACTCCGGTGGCCGCGGTGAGCCAGCGGTGGATGACCGTCCACGGCGGATCCGACGTGCGGATCGCCTTCAAGGAACCGGTCCGCGAAGTGCTCTACCGAGGGCCCCGCGGGACTCACCGGAGGGTCCTTGCGCGGGGCGCACGCTCGGTCTCGCTCGGTGACCAGCCACTCACGGGAACCGTCCAGGTGGCTGCGGCGCCGCGGTCGTGGGAGTCGGTGGGGAGGGCCACGCCGGTGAGCTGGTTCCCGCCGTCCCACTACCCCGTGATGGCCACCTACCCGTCGCCGTCGAGCAGGATCTCACCCTCGGGGGCGATCATCCTCACCTTCTCCAAGCCGGTCTCGGAAGTGCTCAGGGGCCATCATCCGAGCGTCTCTCCGTACACCCCCGGACGCTGGAGCGAAGCGGACTCCCACACGCTCGTGTTCCGCCCGTCGGGCTTCGGAGCCCCGCTGGGGTCGCAGCTGAAGATGTCGCTCCCCCACCGCGTGAGCGTCACGTCCGGATCGGGGTCCGGGCTGGAAGACACGAGCCAGGTGGAGTGGACGGTTCCCTCGGGGTCGATGCTGCGCCTGCAGCAGCTGCTCGCCGAGCAGGGCTACCTGCCCGTGACCTGGCAGCCGGATGGGCACCCGATCGGACACTCGGCACACGCGCAGGTGCAGGCCGCCGTCGAACCCCCTCCGGGGAGCTTCCACTGGCGCTACCACAACACGCCCCACCAGCTCGAGGCGCTGTGGGCCCCGGGCCAGCCGAACACGATCGTGCGCGGAGCGCTGATGAAGCTCGAGAACGAAAACGGCATGACCGCCGACGGGGAAGCAGGGCCGGCGGTGTGGCGGCGGCTGATCGACAACGCGCTCAACCACAAGCGCCTGCACGAAGGCTACAGCTACGTGTACGTGCACCGTGAAGTCCCGGAGACGGCCACCCTGTGGCATGCCGGCCACACGATCCTCCGCTCAGCGGCCAACACGGGCATCTCCGGCGCGGAAACCGCGCTCGGCTCCTACCCCGTGTTCGAGCACATCCCCGAAGGCACGATGAGCGGAACCAATCCCGACGGATCCCACTACGAAGACCCGGGGATCAAATGGATCAGCTACTTCAACGGCGGGGACGCGCTCCACAACTTCGACCGCTCCTCCTTCGGCACCCCGCAGAGCCTCGGATGCGTCGAGCTGCCACTCGAAGCCTCGGCGAAGATCTATCCCTACACGCCGATCGGAACGGTGGTCACGATCGAAGCCTAGGCGCGCTCGCCCGCGAGAAGCATGGTCTCGCGGGCGAGGCGATCGTCGCGTCCAGCGACCGTCGCGTCCAGGCACGCCGTCGTCTAGAGCACGCCCTCTATGAGCGTGGTGAACTCGGCCTGACCTGAGACGTTCGGGTGGTAGCTTTCGCCCAGCGGGTTCGACTGGCCGTTGAGCCACTCCGAGGAGGAGCAGACCTCGTGCGGTTCGAACGCGCTCGTGGGGTTCACGAACGTGAATTTCGCGGCTTCGGCCCGCGCCTTGATGACGCTGTCGAGCGTCACCGCCGTTTCGTTCATCTTCTTCTCGTTGCCCGAGGTGAGGAAGTTGACGTTGCACGTCTTGCCTTGCGCCGTGAACAGCTTCGGGTAGCCGAGCACGACGACCTTGGCCGTGGTGGCCTTCGCACGGATGTCGTTGTACGTCGTTTCCAGCAGCCCCGGGAGTTTGCTTTTGATGAACGTGTTGGCTTCGCTGATCGCGCTCCCGCAGGTGAAGTAGTAGAGCGCGCAGTTGATGATCACGTTGCTGAAGCCGGCGTCGTTTCCACCGATCGTGATCGTGATGAGGCTCGTGGTGCTGCTGAGTTTGCCGAGCTGTTTGGAGATCACTTCGCCGGTCTTGGCCCCGCTGCAGGCTTCGAAGTTCAGCGTGTAGCCCTTCGCCGCGGCGACCTTCGGCCCGTAGGCTTCGGGGCTGCGGTCGCATTCCCCGGATTCGGAGTAGAAGACGCGGGTGCCGACCCCCGATGAGTAGGAGTCGCCGAGCGCCACGTACTGGGGCGCGGCGACAGCCGCGGCGGCCGGCAGCAGGAGCCCCAGCCCGAACACGAGCATCGCGACGATGCGCTTGGTGCTTGCCATCTTGTGGTCCTCCCCTCGACTGCGAGTTCCGCCCGTGGGGCGGACGCCGCGCGTAGCGCCCGCCCCCCGGACGCCAGGGGGCCAATCTATGCGGGCAGACTCGCGCGCGTCAACCGTCGCCGCTGCAGGTTGGGGAATTTTTGGCGCCCGACGGAGTCCTCGTGCTCCTAGGAGAGCGAAGTCCGCCGCCCGGGGGCACGTCCGGGCTCAACCCAAGCGACGGAGGAACGAGATGAAGCGGATCCAGATGCTGGTGGCGTCCCTGCTGATCACGGGGTCTTGCCTCGCAGCGCTCGCGGCTACGCCGGTCGCCGCCTCTGCGGCCACGATCGAAGTGCGGGAAACGTCGCGGGGCAAGATCCTCGTCGATGAAGCCGGCTTCACGCTGTACGTCTTCACCGCGGACAAGAAACACCAGGACCACTGCATCACGATCGAAGAGAACGGCGTGAAATGCTCCACCGCGTGGCCCCCGCTGGAGGTCACCGAAGCGCCCACGGTCGGGCCCGGCCTGAAGCACCCGAACCGGATCTCCACGACCACGCTCCCCGGCGGCGCCAAACAGGTGACGTTCAAGAAGAAACCGCTCTACACCTACATCGGCGACTTCATGCCGGGTCAGGTCAACTACATCGGCGCGCTCGCCTTCGGCGGCTTCTGGTACGGCATCTCCGCCAGGGGCATGATGGTCAGATAGCCCACTTCCACGCCCCGGACTGCGCCGCCTGACGGCGGCGGCGCGCTGGCGGGGGAGGGTGGGCATGGCCGCTCTCCCCCGCGTCAGCGTCGTCGGGGCGCCGGCGGCGGCTGGGTCGGCTAGCTCGAGCGGTCCTCTTTGCCGTTCTGGCAGTGTGGCGGCACTCCCGACCCCGCGGAGAGCCAGGGCGGTGCTGGAAGCGGCAGCGACGGGGGGTCAAACCCCCGTCTGGCACCGCATCGAGATCCGAGGGGCGGGCGAGAAAGACATCCAGGTCGAATGGACGGTGCGGCGTCGGACGGGGCCGCCCAGGTTGTGATCGGAAGCCCCTTGCGGGGAACCCTGATGTCAGGCCGACGGGCCCCTCCGGGCCGCGTCGCCGCATCGATCGACACGCCAACCCGAAAGGCTGGACCGCAATGTCACCACAGCTCATGATCCCGGTCGCAGATACGCGGCTCAACGCGGTCGAGGCTGCGGGCGGGACGCCCGCCCTGCTCTTTCTCAGCGGCGGCTTCGGCACCGTTCGGAACTGGAGCCACGTTATCCGCCGTCTGAACGGGAAGTACCGCACGGTCCGCTTCGACGCGCGGGCGCGAGGAAGGTCGGACCGGTCGACCGACTACTCCCTACAGGCGGCCGTCGACGACATCGGCCGCGTGATCGACGCGACCGGTATCGGACGTCCGATTCTCGTCGGGTGGTCGCAAGGCGCCACGATCGCCGTGCGATACGCGGCTCAGCACCCCGAACGGGTGAGGGGACTTGTGCTCATCGACGGTGCTTACCCAATCGCCATGTTCGACGAGGCCGGGAAGCAGCGGGTCCGCTCCCAGTTCCGGCGACTGGGGTGGATGATGCGCCTGCTGGCAGCGTTCGGCCGCTCGGCCCGGATGTCTCCCTCCGAGTCTGCCGACGTCGTGATCGAGATGGATGCGGTCAACGGCGAACTCGGGGCCGACTTCGCGGCGCTGGAATGCCCAACCGTGTTCGTGGTCGGCACCGGAGCCCACCCGGGCGCCACCGCGGACGAGATGCGCACGGTGCGCGCTGCTGTTACCGACGCCGAGGCCAGGAATCCGCGGGTGTCCGTATTCGCAACTGCGCCCCATAAGCACACGCAGATCCTCAGCAAGGACCCCGATGCCGTCGTTGCCGCGATCGAGAACGTCATCCGCGACTCTTCCTGACCAGCGTCGGATCGCCGCCACGGCGGTCTGCAGCTCGCGCACGCGGTGCTCGAGCGTGATTATCCGCTCCTCTCCGGTCACCGGTGATCCCCCGTCAGCGGGCGACGCGGCTCACGTTGCGCACGCGTCCGTCGAGTGCCGCGCTGGCGTCCCGCGCCGCATGCCACAGGGCGTCGTTCGCGGACTTCACGTACAGCGGTCCGTTGCCATCCGTCAGGAGGCGCTCGGCGAGGACGACGCCGACCGGGTCGACCTCGCCGTCACGACGCAATGAGCACTCGAGATCGAGGAGCGCGGCGCGCGCGGCGCGCACATCGACGCGTACAACGGGCACCGACGCCGAGATTCTCTGGTCGAGGCTGCGTTCGGAGGTTCGTATGGCCTCGTCGAGACTGTCGGCGAGCACTCGTCGATGGCGCTGCGCCGTAAGCTGGCGCGCGCGCAGCTGGAGCTCTGGGCTTTTCGAAGGATCGGTACCTTCGAGGAGCTCCCCGTCGAGGCGCCCGCGGTGAAGCAGGACGCGTATGTACAGACCGATCGGTGCACGGTGCCGATTGCGCCGGCGTGCGGTCCGAGGGATATGGGGGGTCAGCGATGACATTGGTTGCCTTTCTTCGGTGAGACCCCCTCGATCTTGGATGAGCCGTCGTCAAGCTCTCATGACGATTGCGCCCCTCGGCATGAAGATTTCGTGACGGTGCGATCCGTGCCCGGCAGTCGCACAGACGGGTCGCGACGCCGCCGTACTTCCGGGGATTGGCACCACACAACCCCGGTGGGGAGTGTTCGGTGCGGAAAGCGGGAGCGACGGGGGTCGAACCCTCGTCTGGCACCGCATCGAGATCCGCGGTGGTCATGGTGCCCGATAACCGCAGCGACGATGTCGGCTGCTCGCGCGCGTTGCCATCGGCGACGCGTAGGGGAAGTCGTCGGCTATGGCCCCGCTCTCGGCAGTTCCTCTAGCCTGGCCGTGATCGGCGCCCGCGTGTTCGTCATTACCTCATCTTCTCCCCCTTCCTCCCGCGAAGGTGCCCGCGCATCACCACAAACGCCAACACACACACGGCGCCCAGCGCGATCAGCGCGAGAATCCGTGCGGCCCAGTCCGTTGCGGTCCTTGCGGCCGGGAGCGACGCGCCCGCGCCGGCGGGCGTCACCGCACTAGGCTTCTGACCCTCTCCGCCCGCGTTCTGTCGCGGCGCTCCAGCCACGATGCGGGCGACCGGCGCCGGTCGTTCGGAGTTCGGTGCTCCGATCCACCGGACAACTGTCCCGTCCGAGTAGGTCTGGACGGCCTTGAACGTCAACTGGCCCGTACGCGGCGGCGTCCCCGCGAGGAACGAGAACTCGACAAACCCGTCGTGCGCGAGCCGCCCCGTCCAGACGATCTGTTCGACCGAACCGTTCGCCGCCTTCACCAGTCTGCGCTGCCAGCCCGGCGTTTCCTCGTAGGCGAAGGGCAGCAGTTCGGCGGGCATCTTCATTGCGACTCGGGTCGTCTGCGACTCCCGCTCCCCGGGCACTAGGACGGTAAACTTCACGGGGTCGTTCGGTGCGACGATCGTGGGCGCGATCTGCACGTGCGCCATCGCCGTCGAGGGGGCCGCGATGGCGAGCGCGGTCGCGCTCGCCATCGCGATGACGGCCCTTCTCATCGCTTGACCGTGAACGAGAACGTCCACGTCTGGTGGTGTGTGTCCGCGGCGATCGTGTTTCCGTACACCGTGTATCTCCCGGGCTTGAGTCCTGCTTTGAGTTGAACGAGCAGGCGGTCGATGTTGCGGGGGTCGCGTCCTCCGCTGCCCGTCGAGGCCTTGCGCCCGTCCGGTCCTGTGACGCTCAGCGTTCCGCTACGGATCGGGCCGCTGAATGTCAGCGAGACCGACGCTGGCGGCCGGCCGAGCTTCGCATTCGCCATCGGACTGCTCGACACGAGGGTCACGTGCGCGAGCGCGCTGCCGGTCGCCAAGGCGAGCGCCGCCACCACGAGCGCGCCGACGGGAGCGACCCGCCGGACGACCTCAGTCGCTGCTCTCTGAACCATCGCCCTCACCCAACCAGCGTCGCCGTGGCCGTCGCCTGGCGCGATCCGGCCGTCGCAGCAACCGTCACGGGCACCGCGTTCCGAGCCTTCGTGACGGCTTTCGCGACCGATCGCGACGCGGCCAATGTGAACAGCCCGGCACCCTGGTCGTTCAGCTTCCGGGTTGCCATCGCCGCTGTACGCGTCTTCAGGTGCAGGACCTTGGCAGTGGCAGCACTGAGTTGGATACTCACGCCCACGGTCTCGCCTGCTTCGCCGGTCACCATCGCGGTCGCCTCCCGTGCATTCAGCTTGCTGTTCGCAAGCGTGATCCGCAGAGGTCGCTGGACAGCGGGCGCTCGCTGGGCCAGCTGCGCATTCAGGCCGGCGTTGGCGGCGGTCAGCGAGCCGTTGGCGGCCCCGAGCGACGCCTTTTCCGAGGTCAGCGCCGTGATCTGAGAACCGAGCGATTCGAGCTGCACCGTGAAGGCGCTGATCTTTTCGTTCAGCGGCGTGGTCGCCGCTTCCACGGCGTCGGCGACGACCGCCGTGGTGATGTTCGACGCCGTATCGGCCGGGTGGTAGGTGCCCCCGATCCCGCTGCACGCCGCGCTGAGTTCTGCGGGCGTCGTCAGCGTCGACAGGTCAACGCCGGTGAGGGTCTTCACGACCGGTATCCACTTGGACGGTTCGTCGCCGAGGCCCGCGGCTGTGGGCTGCCAGGGGATGTAGTCGTAGAAGGGGTCTCCGTCGGCGCGGCCGGCGACATCCCACGCTAAGAGGATGTTCGCCGGTTCGCTCAACGCGGCTACGCCCGAACACGTGGCGTGGAGCTGGATCCCCGTCTGGGCACCCGGGTAGGCGAGCTTCTGAAGTGAGGTCATGCTGGCGCGATAGGCCGACGGCAGCTCTTTGAGGTTGAGGATCCCGCCACCCGGGCCCACGCCGTTCGTCTCCTTGAAGCCGATCGCATAGCCGTCGCTCGAGACAACGAACTGTTCCTGGTTGGCCATCGAAGCCCCGGTCGGGTCCGATCCGTAGGTCACGCTCGCCCCACCCGTCTGGGTTGAGGACGAGGAGACGCTGGACGCCCCGCCGGTGAGACTGACATTCGATGGCGCTACCGTCGCGACCGCCGTGCCGGCCAGGGTGCCCACGAATTCGAGCGAGTAGCTACGAGCTGTTGCGGAGACTTCGGGGCCGCTCACCCTCACGTTGTCGTATCCGATTGATGGGTCAGCCTCGAGCGCGCTCTGGACTTCGGCGGCCGTCGCGTCGAATGCGACCACCGAGGCCGCGGCCGAAGGCTTCCAGTTGCCGCCTGTGGCATCGTCGCCGACGGTCTGGCGAGCCGCCGTCTTGGCGATCTTCGCCGTCACGGTGTAGACGCCGGGATGTCCCCAGGAGGCGGCGGGAAGAATTAGGGCGACCGCGGCGCCCAGTCCGAGGATGCGGGCGCAAGTACGTTTTTTCATTGTCTCTCTTTCTCCTTTTTTTTGTGAATGAACGCTCAAGATCTGGTTGCTCACCGGATACGCACGGTGTTCGAGGTGGAACGCTCCGCGCGAGAGGCCCCGGGCACGTACACGACCTGGTAGGCACCGTGGGCGTGCGGCAGGGGGAACGCGAACTTCCCCTTCCGGACGGCCCGACGGGCCAGCACGCTGGGAGAGTTGGGACGCAGCAACAGGGCTGAGCCCGGCAGCGCCGGCGCCGTGACCCCGCGAAGGACGGCTCCCCCTCGGGCGGCGCGTGTCGCCCTCAGCCGCGTGCGCGAACGCACGTCAACCGTGTTGGTGTCGGAGTGAATCCCGCCAGCGAGCGCCTGGAAGCTCGTCGTTTCGTGAACCGCGACCAGCGCGGCAAAACTCCCATCCGGTTCCGTCGTCAGGGTCAGGGTCCGGGTTGCACGTCCGTGCTGCGTCAGAGTGACTGCAACGCCGCCGCGCGCGGGCACGATCGACCCCGTCACGAGCACCGGCCGCCCACCTGTGATCACGGAGGGGGTGGAGAGCAGCACAGCGACGGTGGTGGCGCCGAGCGCCCCGACCCTCAGACCGCGTGGCGAGATCGAGCCGTCCGCAGTGGTCGTGCACGACCCGACCACGTAGTCGGCGCCGCGTGCGGGGTCGTCCGGAAGCTGCCCTCCGGGAGCGTGATCGACCCAGCCAGGGACACCTGCCGTGATCCCGTCGTAGGTGAGGACGAAGGGTTCGGAAAGGATTGTCCCGGGACCTATCCCGAACGACTGGGGGACGTCGATGGTGGTCGTGCCGGCGCCCGCACTGTGCACGACCGAGCCGCTGGTCGTGCCGAGGCTGTTGAAGTAACCCGCCGTAGGCGAGTAGGTGCCGTAGTCGTAGCTCAGCGAGCCGTCCGGAGCAGCGCGGGTCCGCACGTAGTCGGTGGCGCCGCCAAGCGAGAAAAGGAACGCAAAGCCGGAGCCGTTGACGTCGGCGTCGCTGTGCTCGGGGACGAAGGTCGCCGCTCGAACCTCGATCACGGCCTGCAGGCGCCCGGCGCCCTCCGTCAGCCACGCGGAGAGCACGTCCGAGGAGGAGTGATGGCCGTCCCCGGCGGCGTCCGTGATCTGAGGCGTGCCGTTGCACGGCGGGGCCGGCGCCGGTCCGTCGGCCGACGCCGTGGCGGCGCCGACGGCGATCACAGACAGGGCCGTCACAAGCGCGAGCCACCCCAGCGGGTGCAGGGCGCGGATATCTCGATGCGCACACATAGTGCGCCTCCTTTCGTTCTGCGAAGTTGAGGCTTGCGCCGGTCAACCGCCGGCCAGCGAAGGGCGCGATCAAGCGGTCCGATGGGGTCCCCGGATCGCGCGAGCACGCAGCGACTCAGCTCCGGGTCGCCGGAGCGGCGTCTTGAATGCGTGCTCAGGCCGTGCTGGGAGGAGGACGCATCGCGAGCGCGAACGCGATTTCGAGACCGACTCTGCGTGCCCGCTCGGGCGCCCTGCGGACCGCTGAGCTCCGTCTCGGACGCCTGATCCGGCGAGGGCCTTTGCGGATGCGGATGAGTACGTGTGCGCCGGGATAGGAGCCCGTCAGCAGCAGGCTGATGAGGACGACAAGTGGACTGAAACACAGCGCCGCCCCGTGGTCGCCGGCGACGAGCGCCGTAGCGGCTACGACAACCATGGGGAGAACGAGCGACCGGCGAGCAGACCGCCCGCGCAAACGTCGCTCCTCGCCAGGCGCGCCGACGGCCGGACGCCGGCGCGCTAGCAGCGCCCGCGTCTCACCGTACGAGTGCGGAGGCACCGGCAACGACGCGATCTCCACCGGGCGGGTCACGCTTCCGGTCCCACCTGCTCGATGAACGCGGCCAGTGCAGCGACCTGCTGCGGCTCGTCCTGTAAGTCCACATGCAGGCGTCCGAGCACTCTCGACATCAGGCGTGGGGGGTACCCGCGGATGGTGTACCTGCCGGGGTGCTCCAAGGCTCGCGTGACGAAGCTCTCGTCGACGAGTACCACCTGGCCGTTCGTAAGGGTCACATCACGGCCGGCGAACCCGTAGAAGTTAGGGCCCGTCGGGCCCGAGCGCGTTCTCGCGCCGGACAGGTGACAGGCCGAGCAGCCGTCCGTGATCGCCAGGCGCGCACCCTTTGCGACGAGTTGCTCCTTCGGCGTCGGAGGTCCGGTGAGATAGCCCGGCAGTTGCTGTTCCGCTGACGGGATTTGTCGCTGTGAGCCTCCAGAACCTCCGCATCCCGCGACGGTCAGTCCTGAGAGGATCACCGACAGCCCAACGACCAGCGCCGCGACGCGATCGTGGCGTTCCCAGCGTGTTGGTGGGCGCGTCATGTGCCCACGGCCGAGAGCAGCCACAGTCCGAAGCAGGTGAACGAGACCATGACGGTCATCATCCAGTACTGGGACCGGGCCGCTTCCTGTGCGCCCCTGTACATCGACAGCGCACGGTCGTGTGCGAGGGTGAGCCCCCCCACGTGGCCGGCGACGAGGGCGGTCACCTGCACGTACCAGATCGCGGCGAAGGAGATGACCGTGTAGTCGATTCGGTGGGTCGAGGTGCCGAACAGGTTGGCACCGTTGCCGAGCGGGTCCGAGGCCAGGTAGCCGATCGCCTGCCCCTGCCAGATCAGCAGTGAGAAGTAGTGGGCGAGCACGTAGGCGAAGCCGATCGGGACGAGCGTATGGGCGAACGCGCGGCTCAGCTCAGCTCGGGTGTAGCGGAAGCTCACGCTCCGCACGCCCCTGATCCCGAGCTCGTAGATCGCCCGAGTCACGAGCACGCAGAGGAGTAGGCCGGTCGTGTACGCGAGCTCGATCGCGGGCGTCGGATGCAGGCTGAGCCCCGAGTAGATGCTCTGCAGGTGCGGCTCGAGCTTGCGCCACACGACGTCGTTGGAGAACCCGTCGAAGGTGGTCGTACCGATGACGGCGCACACGAGCATCACGGTGCCGGGGCGCACCGGCATGCCGGTGAGGGCGCTGAGGGGTCGGCGCGCGTACAGGTTCCGGTGCTTGTCAACGGTCAGCGGAGACATCCTCGCGAGCAGTCCGAAGTAGGCCCCGAAGCCGTCGGCGCTCGTGGCCCACTGCTCTACGCCGAAGGTCAGCATGCCCGCGAGCATCAGCAGGAAGTAGCCGAGCGACAGGGCCGCGAGGATCGACGGGCTGTCGCGCTCGACATACACCAGCTCCAGCCACGCGAAGCCGACGAGCAGTGCCACCGCGGGCCACTGGCCGAACCGCTCCGGATAGCGCAGCGGCGGACGCGCGAACGCCCTCGGGACCAGCCGCCGGCCGGCCGTGCGGATCGCTCTCGCACACGAGCGCCACGGGCTCAACACCGAGAAGATGTCGCCCAGCAGGACGCTCGCAATCGGTATCCCCACCCAGAAGATCACGTAGATGAACGTGACGCTGAAGTTCACCGACCAAACCTGGCTACCGGCGAAGCCGCTGTAGAGGACCAGCGCGAACACGGCGACACCGACGAGGCTCGCCAGTACGCTCACGGTGCCGGGAAGGTGAAACAGGCGTTTGCGGTGTTCGGTCTGTAGCTGCGGGATGGTCCAGAGCGCCGACAGCGCTACGAACGAGACCACCAGGACGATCGCCGCCGCCCAGCCGAACAGCCACACCGGGACTGGGAGGTCCGCTCTGCCCACGATCCCGTGGCCGAATGCGACCGATGGAGAAACGCCGAACGCGACCAGTAGGAACGCAAGTGACACGCCGACCGACCCTGGTCTCAGGCGACGCCACACCCGTCGACGGAGCCTGCGGCCCGCACGCCTCCGCATCGCGTCACACCCCGTGATGGTTCGTGCCTGACATCGGTCAGCGCACCACAAGCGTGAACCGGTGGTTCGGCTGCAGAACGCACGTTCCGCGGTAGGTGCCTGGACTCCAGAGCGGGACCGTGAGGCTCTGGCGGCCGCCGACATAGAACGGGCCCAGCATATGATCGGCCTTGTCGTCGTTGACGAGCAACAGCGTGTCGCCGGTGTGCGCGCTGATGTAGGTCGGTACCGAGCGCGTCGGTCGGCCCCTGGCGAGGTCGTCGGCCGTGCCGGCCGGGATCGTGACGATGATCCTCCGCGCCCGCTCAACGCGCGTGACTCCTCCGGTGAAGGCGCGCAACATGATCACGGCTGCGCCGAGGCAGAGCGCGCTCGCTGCCGCCACCACCGCACTGCGCGTCATGCCGGCATCACTCCGAGCGCCCGACGACGGTCACGGTCATGGTCTTGCCTTTGGCGAATCTCAGGGTGACGGGAATCTGCTCGCCGCTGGTGATCGGCTTGGCCAGCTTCATGAGCATGATGTGGTAGCCGCCTGGTGCAAGCTGGACGCTCTTGCCGGCCGGCAGCGGAATGCTCATCACCTGTTTCATGCCGAGCATCGCGGTGGTGGACGTATGCGACATGGACGTGGTTGAGCCGCCGGACATCGATGTCGTAGAGGTGCCCGACGTCGAGGTCGTCTCGTGCAGCTCGGTGGAGGCCGCCACAGTCGAGGGCACGCTCGCGCCCATGAGTGCGTCGGTATTTTCGCTCTTCAGCATCATGTACACGGCTGCCGTCGTCGCCGAGGGTGCGGTGGCGCGCACCCACGGCTCTGTTACCGCCACCTGCTCACCGCCAGATGCCGCGGTCGAGCTGCTGCTGCTGGACGTGGTGGTACCGCTGCCGGAGCCGCCGCAGGCACTGAGCGTGCCCGTGGCGATCAACGCGGCGGTTGTGATGAAAAGTGGCCTTCGGTGGTTCATCAGCTTGTCCTTTCTGGGGAATGTGAGTCGTTGAGCGTGCCCGTCTGAAGTCGGCCCAGCAGCCAGCGGAAATCGGAAGCGAGCTCGCTTGGGGTCACTCCGAAGACCCACTCCTCACGGACCGTCCCGGAGTCGTCGACGGCGTATATCTCCGCGGTGTGTGTGACTTCATATCCGCCGCCGGGCCGTCTCGGGCCGATCGTGCTGCTCGCGTCGAAGACGTGCTCCACGCGCTTCAGGGCCGACCAGTTTGTCGTGCGAAGCGCCAGTGCACGCGGTAGGAAGTGACGCAGGTACGCGTTCAGCACCACCGGCGTGTCACGGTGGGGGTCGACCGTGACCATCGCGAAGGAGATCCTGCTGCGCTGCGTCGCCGGCAGCTTGTTGAGAGCGGCGCCGAGGTTGGCGAGCGTCGTCGGGCAGATGTCCGGGCAGTAGGTGTACCCGAAGTACACGAGCAGCAACGAGCGGGCGCTCGCCCGGAAGGTGATCGGGTGAGAGGCGCCGTCGCTCGCGACCGCAGGGAGGCTGTATCCGCCGACCCGGAGCGGTGGTCGTCGCATGAATCCGTAGAGCTGCTGGCGCGGGTGGGTGCCCGCGTTCCCCGCCGTCATGTCGAGAAGGATCAGCGGCACGGCTCCGAGTGCCACCGCCGCCGCGAGCAGTGCGAGCACGAACCTGCGCGAAGAGCGCCGCTCGTCACTTCGATCGGCATTCGGTGGCGTCATCTCGCAGTCAGCAGCTGTTCGCCGGGGAATCCCCCCGGTCGCGCACCAGGCGGTATGGCGAACACTCCGCTCGCGGTGTGCTGGACGTACTCGTTGAGCGCGTCGTGTTCGGAGAGTCGCTGCTGGATGCTCAAGAACTGTCGGCGCGGGTCGCGTTGATAGGCGATGAACGCGAGGCCGTAGTCGTAGGCTCCCGTCTCGGTGTCGTAGCCGTCTGTGAAGCTGTACCCGCGGCGCAGGATGCGCTCGTCTTCACTGGCCTGCCCCGTGCGCGGATTCGCGAGCCGCACGTGGCTGTCGGACGGCAGCAGCGAGGTGACGACGGGCGCGAACTCGCTGCTCGCCCCGTAGGGCGCCCCGTTGGCCTTGTAACGGCCGAAGGTGTCCTGCTGCTCATCGAGGACGCTCCCGTCCCATTTCTCGATGTGCAGGGCCACCCGGCGGTACACCTGGTAGGTGCCCGCCTGCATCCACCGCGGACCGTCGCCGGGCGCCACCCACACGTTCCTGCGCATACGAGCTTCGTCGCTGGGGTCGAGGTTGGCGGTGCCGTCCTTGAAGCCGAGCAGGTTTCGACCCGTCCCTGTTGGCTGGGTCGGGGGGTCGTCGAACCCGCTCTGCAGCCACCGAAGCGACGCGACGCCCTGGGCGATGCGCGCGAGGTCACGGATCGCGTGCTCTGCGACCAGCGGCTGGTCCGCGCACGCCTGCACGGAGATGTCCCCGTTGCTTCGGGTCGCGTCGATACTGTCCGTCGAGAACGCAGGCAGGTCGATCAGTGCGGGTGGTCGTCGTGCCTGCAGGCCGAAGCGCCGGTCGAACAGCGAGCCCCCGAAGCCGATCGTGATAGTCAGTCGCGCCGCCGTCTGACCTGCCGCCTCACCCGTGTCGGCGGGCGGCGAGGACAGCGGTTCGCCCTGCGAGAGCGGACTGCCGCTCGTCAGCAGCTCGATCGCGCCCTGCCAGGCCCTCAGCAGTTCGCCAAGCGTCGTCCGGTCGGGGGCGCTCACATCAAAGCCGGCCAGCTGCAGATGCCGCTGCATCGGGGTCGTCACGCCAGCCTGGTGTTCCCCATCGCAAGGGATGACTTCGCGGCTGGGCTGCCAGGACGCCGCGTGCGCGTTCGTAGCTGCGATAGCGGGCGTCACCCCCCTTCCGAGGAGCACGCCGGCGCCCGCGGCGCCGGCGCTCACGAACTGGCGCCGCGAGATCCCCTCCTGCTGCCAGATGTCCCCTGCGGGCCCCCGGTCGCTCCCGGCGCCCGGGCGTGGCCTTCGACCTGCGTGTCGGATGTTCATCGGGCACCCCAGTTCCGCCAGCCGGGGCCGGTCGAGAAGACCTGCACCTGGTCGGTCGCCAGCTCAGGGACGTACAGCCGCCCGTTCGCGGGGTCGAATGCGAGCGCCGAGACGCCCGAGCCGAAGCCGGTGCAACTTTGCTGTTCGCTGAAGCATCCGATCGGTACGAACGGTTCCCCCACCGACAGCACCTTCTCTACGCTTCCGGTCCACCCGTCGAGCACCGTCACGGTGCCTTCGGCGTAATTGCTCGAGTACGCGACGTCCGCCGGTTCGTCGACGGCCGGCCAGAACTCACCCGGCTTGGCCAGGATCGTCCTCACGATCGACCCGGTACGCGCATCGAGGACCACCGTCGTCCCGTCGACCACGTTGTCGACGTAGATTCGGTTCAGGCGTTCGTTGACCCCGATGCCGTCCGGCCCCGACGGGTTCACGATGCAGGTATTGGTTTCATAGCAGTCGTCGGGTTCCGCCGGGTGGCCGACCGCGATTGTCTGGACGACGGTGTCGGTCGCCGTGTCGATGACCTGCAGCAGCGCGTCGTTGTAGTTCGAGACGTAGACGCTGTGGGTGCGTTGGTTGACGGCAAGGAAATTGACGTCATCTCCGGGAAGCGTGTTCAACAGAGCACCCGTGCGGAGGCTGTAGACGAGCACGGCAGACTGATAGGAGGCGACATACAACTTCTGCGCGAGATGATCGATCGCGACACTCTGCGTGTACGTATGACCGGTGTAGATCGTGCGCACGACTTTGAGTGAGCGCGCGTCGATGACCGTGACCGTGCCACCGAAGGAGTCAGCCACGTAGGCCATCCCCCCGTCGAAGGCGACTTCGGCCGGTCCTTCTCCAGCCGGTACCGTGGCGATGGGCGCGTCGGTGCGGCTGTCCAGCACCGTGACGGTGTTGTTGAAGAGGTTCGAAACCCACGCACGCCCCGTGTACGGCTCGATGTTCACTGTGTTGGGCCCGGCGCCCGCGGGCAGCGCGACCGTCCGTAGCGGCATCGGCGAACGGGGCCAGCGTCCGGGGCCGTGCCACCAGCCACCATGACCCTGGCCGGTCTGCACACGCGGCCACCCACCGTTCGCGCCACGAGCGAAGGTCGTACTGCAGGTCGCCAGAATCCCGACGGCCAGCCCGAGCAACACCACGAAGGTTCGCGTCACCGCTGAGCTTCGGCGCCAGCGGCGTTTGGGACGGCGGGTTTCGCGGATTCTCGAGCCGCGCGTAAGCCCGTCCTGAGCAGTCACATGTGGTTTGCCTGGTCTGCGCGTCATGGTTGCCTCCCTGTTGCATGTGGGGTTCTCGTCCTTGCCTCACCCGTCTAGCCACACGCGGGCGGCACGTGCCGTCGGCGCATGAGGGGTGGGTTTCGCGAGCACGCGGACGCGGCCGAGCTGCCTGCCGCGGCCGTCGTTGAACGTGAGGACCTGCGGCAACGAGACCGCGGCGTGTCACATCGGGGCGTCAGCTACCCCCGCGAATATTGGTGAACGTTTGACCGTCGAGCCAAACCGGATCGCCTGCGGCACGTCAAGCAGCCGCAGCACAGCCGTTCTTACGGGTAGGACTGGGCCGCGGGGCAGCCCAGAGGCTGCGCAAGCAATGCGTTTCGTCTGGCTACGCGGTCAGTGCTGGAGGAGCGGTGGAGGGCGCACTGCCAGCGAGTACGCCAAGGTCACACCTGCCCGGCGCGCACGCAGCAATGGTCGCGGCCGAGGAACCTTCAGCGCACGAGCCGGCCGCCGCTGCACACAGGTGCGGGCGCGTAGGCGAAGAACTGCCCGCTCCCCAGGGAATCTCCCAGCCACCAGTGCGGCGACAAGTGCAACCGCCGGAGCAAATAGCAACGCAAGATGAGGAGCCGCGACGGAAATCCCGAGCAGACCGGGGGCCGCCACGCCGGCGACCAAGTACGCGCGCCGCACTCTCAGTGACTTGCATTCCATTGACCCCGGACCGTACCACGGGAGCGTCCACCGGGTCGGAGTCCGGCATAGCGGCGATCGTGCCGTTTCGAGCTCGCCTCGCGGGTGGCGGTGCCTCGGCCCATGAGCACTCCGTAGACATCCCCGATGAGGTCGCGTGCGCGCTCACGCACGCTGAGAGGCGAATAGGAGCCCAAGGCCGCGATGGTAAACGCAACCGCGCCGGCCTTGACCGGAACGGATTCTCCGACCGACACGCGGATGACCCAGAAGCCGAGCGCAGCGAGTGAGCATGCGACCGCCATTCCAAGAAGGCGCGGGTGCTTCGAGCGCACAGGCCGATCCTATAGGGGCGCTGCCACATGACCAGCTACGCAAGGAGGCATGACGCTGGAAGGGGAGTTGGTGTGAATGGATCCCGGAGAGGGCTGTCAGTACATCATCTACTGGCGCCCGTCTTCGGCGCTCGTGGGGGATACGCGCGGTCGGGTGAGGTGGTGAGTGTCGAGTGAGGCCGCTCTCGAGTTATTTCGGAGCGCTCGGAGCAGCTGAAGCCGCCATGGCGCACCTCACCGACGCGAAATACGCACCCACGAACCCGTTCGTCGAGAGAACCGCCCGCAATGGGGACTTTTCCGGCCTCGCGCCTCGGCCGAGCACGCTGGCCAGATTGATGCACGTCTCGCGACGTTGAGGCACCGGATCGTGGACGCCACGGCGTTTGCTCTCCCTGCCGGCCCGTTGCCCCGGCAAGACCCGCGAGGAAGCTTGCGTGGTACGGTCCGCGATCCGGTGAGAGGAAGCGGATCCCGAGATAGACACCTCAGATTGCCGGTCACCGGGTTGATTTCCGGCCTGGTTGCGGTTGCCGTCGTCGCCCCGCACGTCGCATTGCTGTTCGGCCCCGTGCTGACCCTCGTGCTGGCTCTCATCCTGGGAAGGTTTCCGGGCGAGCGCGCGATCCATCGTCTGCGTACCCGGGCGTGCTCCCGCCGGCAACGGACTCCGACCCCGTGTGCCCTGCCGCCAAAGCCGCTCCTGCGGGCCAAGCGCGCCGGCGTGACGCTCGCCTTCTCGCTCGCCGTGCGCCCGCCTCCGCTGCCTCAGCACTGACCGCGTAGTCCATCGAGGTCGCCCACCGGCCGCGTACCTGGGCGCCCGCGCGGCGCGGCCACAGGTGGCCGGCCAATGCCCCTGGCGTGCCGTTGAAGCGATGCGGCGCGGACGTCACGGTCGGTGCGGACACATTGCACAGCGACTTAGCGGGCGCCGCCGTCGACCGCGGTGGTCCGTCGTTGCAGCCCTGCGGGCGCACGGGGACCACTGCATACGCGCCGATGTCCGCCTGCGACAAGGAGGTAGCAAATGCACAACGACAGAAAGTCTTCACGGCCCCTTGAGGCCCAATACGGGGTCCGCATCAGACGAGCGGTGCGACGTCTCGTCGCCGGACTCGGGCGCTCGGTGCTGGCATTGTCAGCATTGCTCGTCGGCCTGTCATACGTGTGGGCAGGGCCGGCGCACGGATCCACGAGTCGCGCCCAGCATCTCTACCCACCGTCACACGCCGATCCCGGGTGGTCGCCCGGATCCGGCCGCCACCCGCACGCGCCGCGGGTGCTCGCCGATGTGAAGATCGGCGCAGGCGCGGGTACTGGCGCGGTTGCGGTGGACGAGCGCACAGAGCGCGTCTACGTCGCCAACGGCGGCGCGTGGGGCGCAGATCCCTCGAACCCCCTCGTGAGTACGGTCACCGTGATCGATGCCCGCACCGACCGCGTGGTCGCCACCCTGAAGGTTCCGAGCGCCCTCGGCCCGTCGACCGGGCGCCCGAACGGTCCGGGCGCCTTCGCTATCGACGAACAACGGAACGTCGTCTACGTCCTCGGCGCAGATGGGACCGTGAGCGTGCTGGACGGCTGGAGCAACCGCGTCCTTCGGCGCTTTGCCGTCCCGACGGATCCCAATGCGTTCGAGGGCGCCTTCACTCCATCGATCGTGTTCAGCGACCGAACAGCAAAGCTCTACGTGAGCGTCGGCAACACCTCGATCGACGTGTTGGACTCGCGCACCGGCAGGGTCCTCAAGACGATCCCCGACGACCAAGCCGGCTTTCTCGCGATCGACCAGTGGACGAACACGATATACGCCGATCACTACTGGGACGCATCGGTGTCGGTGATCAATGGGCCGACCGACACCGTCACAGGCGAAATCCCCGGCGTCGGCACGCCAGCGTCTCCTAACGACTGCTACCTGTCGAACACTTGCACCACCGAGGGATCAGGGCTGGACGGCCTGGCAGTCGATTCGGACCTTCACCGCAGTTATGTCGTCGGCACCAACGACGGTTCGTTCGTCACGATTGACACGCGCACAAGGAAGGTAATCGCCACGCGGAAGGTCGGCGGCAACCTCTTCAACGTCGCCGTCGATCCGATCACCCACCGCATCTACGCGATCAGCGACCTCGGCGCGACGATGGCGGTGATCGACGGCTTTTCGGGCCGCGTGCTCGACACCGGCATCGCGGTCGGCGTACCCCCTGCGCCGCCTTCCTGTGATGAATCGATCGAAGAATGCACGGTCGGCGGGCTGCCGCAGGGAGTCACAGTCGGTAGAACCACCGGGCGCATCTACGTGGGCGACTACGGCGACATCACAACGCCGGATCCGCTCGGCGAAGTCGTCGTGCTCGAAGGGCGGTGACCGTGAGCCTGGGCACGAAAAGCGCAACCCGGCTCCGATGGAGCAGAAGGCGCTCGCGCGTGACTGAGCACGGAACACGCCGAGCGCCAAAAAAGCCGTCTCGTGCAACCAGCTCTGGCCATTGCGCCACAACGCGTGCTCGTAGGCGCGCTTGCAGCCTCGCTGACGCTTGTTCGCGCGCGGTGGGATGCGCCCAGCTCGATCATGCACAACGGCTTCACACCCGACCCAGCCCTGATCCAGTTCGACCCCCGCGAGAAGCGCTTCACGTTCTAGGACGTACTCATAGACACTGGCACCGCACCCCGGAGGGCCTAGCGATCAAGTACCCCGGTTTCGTCACCCCGCACGACGACGAACGCCAACGGCACATCAAGGAGGCAAGACCATGACGAGGAGAAAGATGATCGCCGCGACGCTGGCTTCGTTAGCGTTGCTCACGCCCGCGTCCTTCGGAGCGGCGCCACGGACACATGCGCTTGCCGCACTCTCCAACCTCGCAACGAGTAATCCAGCTCGCGCTCGCTTCTACCGAGCTTTCATAGCACGCCATCACTTGCGTGGCACAGCCCAGCTAGCCGGTACCAGAGCACCCGGTCGCCCCGACCCGCGCTCGCTATTCACCCTTTTCGGGGCGCCCCATGCCGGCTTCGCCGAACCGCCACCGTTCTTCCCGGTTCCGGTTCAGCTCGCGCCACCCCCAAACGCCTCGCCCTCACCATTCCTTTCGTATCTGTCATCCGTGAGCTGCACCAGCGCCGGCAACTGTGTCGCAGTAGGCCTGTACAGCGACGCGACGGAAAACATCAAGCCGATGATCATCGAGGAGACCAACGGCATCTGGGACGAGGGTGTCGAGGCGACCCCGCCGGTGAACTCCGCTCCGGAGACCACCCCGTATAGCTCCGACGCTGAACTCCTGAGCGTCACCTGCACCAGCGCCGGAGACTGTGAGGCTCTCGGCGAGTACACCGACACCAGTGGTAACACCGAGGGCATGGCCATCACCGAGACAAGCGGCGTGTGGGGCCAGGGCGTCGAGCTCACCCCGCCGACAAACGCCGCAACCAGCCCTGACAGCCAGTTCGTCTTTCTCAACTACGTGTCGTGCACCAGCGCGGGGAACTGCGCAGTCACGGGCGGCTACGAGGACACCGAAGGGAGGTGGCAGGGCCTCGTCATCACCGAGACGGCCGGGAAATGGGCGCAGGGCGTGGACATCGCCCTGCCACCCAACGCTTCCCCTGACCCGGAAGCCGGCCCGCACAACCCTGCCGCAGGCGTCGTCTCGATGGGTCAGGTGACTTGCTACACCCCGGGTAACTGCGTTGCCGGCGGCCAGTACACCGATACCCACTACAACAGCGAGCCGATGATCGCCAGCGAGACCCACGGCGTTTGGCTGCCGGCGATCGAGCTCGCACTGCCAGCGAACGCATCCACCGCCGAAGCCACCCAGAACGGATTCCTTTCCGGCCAGGCGTGCTTCACCCGTGGCAACTGCATCAGCGGCGGCGGCTACAACGACCAGAACGGTAACGCCCAGCCGGTGGTCTTCAAGGAGATGAACGGTGTGTGGCACCGGGGTGTTGAGCTGACACTCCCAGCGAACGCCGCAACCGAACCGGAATCCCAGTCCGCCTACCTCAACGGGCTGGCTTGTACAAGCCCGGGCAACTGCAGCGTGTTCAGTGCCTATAACGACCTCGACGCCAACGGCGAGCCGCTCGCCATCACCGAGAGTGGCGGGATCTGGGCCCAGGGCATAGAGCCACCGCTTCCCGGCAACGCTGCAACCGAGCCCGAAACCCAGGACGCCAACATCAACGGCATGTCGTGTGCGGGCCGCGGGGCCTGCGTCGCCGTCGGGGAGTACACCGAAAGCAGCGGCTTCCTGGCGCCGATGGCGTACACCGTCGGCCCGACCCTCTCCGTCGCCACCTCAGGCCTACCGTCCGCAACGGTCGGGTCCTATTACTGGGCGTGGCTGCGGGCGGCTGGCGGGACGGGTCCCCGCGCCTGGGCCGGCACAGGTTCGCTCCCACCCGGATTGAAACTGAACGCAGCAACCGGCGTGATCTCCGGAATACCAAGAGAGCAAGGGCGATTTGCCTTCACGGTCACAATCAGCAGCGCGGGCCCTCCCAGTCAACAGGCAAGCGCGCATCTCACGATCAGCGTCCACCGGGGGTGATCGGCGCCGAACGTGATCTGCTCTCAAACAGCTCGCAGGCCGCGGGGACTGCCCAGCGCCAGCATCGGCCACTCGCCGCGGAGTCAACCGGCTCCCCCGCGCGATGTCCCGATGGTAGGGTCTGGTGCCGGTGAAACGCCCCATCCTGAGACCACGGCGGGTGCTGTCCTTGCCGGCCGGGTTAGCTCTCGGGCTCCTCGCAGTGACTCTCGTCGTCTTGCACGTGGTGCTGCTGTTCGCGCCGGCACTCGTGCTGGCTTTGGCGCTCATGCACGGCAGATTCCCCGGCGAGAAGGCCGTCCACCGCCTTCGCGCAAGACTTGGCGCGCGCCGGGCGCGGTTCCGAGCCGGAAGCGTGTCGCTACCCCAACCGCTGTTGCGTGTTCATCAGGTCGGGGTAACGCTGGCTTTCTCGTTGGCGATGCGCCCGCCGCCGCTGGCTCAGCACTGACCGAATGGTCTGAAGAAGGTCGTTGCGCGACGTCGTAGTTGCCGGTTCTCTGTGGTCCTTAGGGACTGAGAGGCGACACGCGGTGCAGCCGCCGGGCGACGTAGCGCCGGATCCAAGGTCGAGTGCTGCCCGAGGCATCGGTAATCGCCGGATGGCATATCACGCGCCCGGAGTTGCGTGGTGCCAGTCGGCGGCCCCCATGTTCTCGAGAGGCTTTACCCCGCAAAGGCGCCAGTGCCCGTGCCGAGGCGTCGTCAAGGCCGGGTCTGGGCTCGTAGCGGCGCGTTTCGCTACCGATCCAGGAGGAAACCAGTCATGAGATCCAAGACAGTCACATCGTTGCTCGCGGCCGCTGCGCTCATCGTGCCCACAAGCGCCGAAGCGCACGTCAGTCTTCACCCCAACACGATCCCGGCGGGCGCATTCGCAACGATGAACGTGCGAGTCCCGGGCGAGGAGGAAGGCGCCCACGTGACGAAGGTCGACGTCCTGTTCCCGGCCGGCTTCGCCGGCGTCGACTACGAAAACGTAGCCGGCTGGAGCACGAAGGTCATCGAAACGAAGCTCGCCACCCCGGTCACGGAAGACGGAGAAACGATCGATACTGAGGTCTCTCAGATCGTATGGACCTGGGCCGGGCCGCTCGGCAAGGTCGATAACGGGCAGTTCATCCAGTTCCCCCTGTCGCTGGCGATCCCGGAAAACGCGACGGGCAAAGCGCTGGAATTCAGGACGGTCCAGACCTACAGCAACGGGCAGGTCGTGCATTGGATCGAACCGTCGCTGACCGGAGAACATCCCTCCCCACGCATCAACGTCACGGCCAAGGGCGGCGTGATCGAGGACGTTGCCGGTCACGAGGCCGGACCTGAAGCCGGTCAGAACGGCAGCACGCAGACTGCCACGGGCTCGGGTAGCGGCACCGCACCGAAGCCCACCAGCGGGGCCAGCAAGGGCCTCGGCGTCACGGCATTGATCCTCGGTGCGCTCGGACTCATCATCGCCCTCGTTGCACTCACGGCGGCACGCCGCAAGGGCACGACCGCGTAGAGCCCCCGCGAACCCAAAAGGGCAGCGTGGCGCGTCGCGCCCCAGGCCCCCCAGGCGGGAGGGGCTGGGGGCGCGGCCGGCACACGGCTGCGGCTGTTCGGCCGGCCGCGACGGTTGAAGCTCCTGATCATGGCGCTGTTGGGGTTGACGGCAGCCGGACGCGGCGGCTCGGGCCGTGGCGAACAGCGTCTAGGCGACACAGGGAGCGCCGTATCCCATCTTGTGGCGGCGATTCGCGTGTCGCGATCCCTGTCGCTGTCCGCGTCACGGTGGGCGTCGGAGTGCAAGACGGCCCCGACGGGGTCTTGTCCCCTCTTCGGAGCCGCTCTGCCTGCCCCACAGACCCTCGGGGCGTGGTCTGGTCGGTCATTGACCACCCCCCTCTCAGCTTCGCTTTCGAGTCTGGTGGTCAATGACCTCCTTCAAGGGGTGTGCAGGGGCAGGCAGAGCGGTGGTGGGTGGACAGGAGGTGGTCGATGTGTGGGGATTTCAGGGGAAGGATGAGGAGAGTGGTGGGGTCCGAGGGAGCTTGATTGTTTCGGTGATGTGATTTGACAATAAGGCTTACGTCATATAACTTCGCGGTTGATGTCCTGGAGCTTCGAAGCTGATGGCTAAGCAATCGTCTGGTGGTTCGCGTGGCGTGCTCGGCGAGATCGACCGCCGGCTGGCTGAGGTGGAGCAACAGCTCGAGAGCCACAGAGAGCTGCTGGCAGAGCGCGAGCGACTCGTTCGAGCACGAGCCGCGATGACAGGCCAGTCCGCGGTCAAGCAGGTCTCCCAGGAGGAAGTGGCGCAGTTCCTGGCCGAGCATCCCGGGGCCCGTGCGGGCGAGATCGCGGAGGGCCTGGGTGTCTCCTCCGGACGGGTCTCCGCGCACCTGTTCAGGGGCAAGCACGACCGCTTCGTCAACCGTGGCGGCGGCTGGTATCTGCGATGAGCACGGGTAGCCTGCGGCAGCGGCTGGGTCAAGGTCGGCCCTTCGGGCTCGCCCTGCGGGCGCCCGCTGACGCGGCTCCCCTGACCCATCCTCGCCTTCGGCTGTCGAGCACTCAGGTCGGCAGGAATGGGCCTGCCGACCGTGCCCGCCGACCATGCAGGCAAGGCTCCTCGTGGCGAGCACGGAGATCATCATCGCCCAAGCCCCGGGAGTCCCAAGCACGCGGGAAGATGCGCCAGACGCCGCCCGACATCGGTCTCGACCTCGGAGGAGCTTTCGATGAGCCCGCCGTCAGCCCCGACATCCAATCCTTCGCTCGCTGGTTTGCGGACTGGTGGCTGCGCCGCGGACACGAGCTCTCACTCGAGGAGCACACCGATCGGCGATAAGCCTCAGCGCGCCGCGGCGTACGTCCGCGAGTCAACCGAGGAGCAGGGCCAAGGCTTCTCACCCGACGCCCAGCGCCAGGCGATCTCGCGGTTCGCCGAGGAGAACGAGCTCCTGCTCATCGGCGAGTACTGCGACTTCCACTCCGGCTGGCGCAAGTCGGCCGGGCGTCGCGAATTCCAGCGGTTGATGGCGGACGCCGCCGAGCGTCAGTTCGAGGTGGTGCTCGTGTACCACACCTCTCGCTTCGCGAGAAACCAGGTCGAGTCGCGCCGCTACAAGCAGCTTCTGCGGGAGCAGCTCGGCATCCGCGTCGTCTCCGTCACTCAACCGCTGGGCGAAGACCACACCGACCCCTCCGCCTTCCTCGCCGAGTCGATCCACGAGATGTTCGACGAGTACTACTCCGTCTCGCTGTCCTTTTGGACCCGCTCCGGCCTGAAGGAGAAGGCCCGCCAAGGCCACCTCGTCGGCTCCCTGCCCTGGGGCTACGTGCGGGACCCCGAGACCAAGCTCGCGGTCCCGGACCCCGAACGCGGGCCGCTGGTAGCCGAGATGTTCCAGCGCTACGCCAGCGGACAGGAGTCAGACCGCACTGTGGCAGCGTGGCTGAACGCCAAGGGCGCCCGCACCACACGCGACCGGCCGTTCGGCAAGGACACCGTCCGAGAGATGCTCTGCAACGCCGCCTACGCGGGCTACGTCAGCGGACTCCGCGACAAGAGCCGCGCGATCAAAGGCCTCCATCAGCCGCTCGTCAGCGACGAACTCTTCGACCGCGTTCAGGAAGTGCGCTCGTGGCGGACCCGGGTCCTGAAGCCCGGCCGCCCATCCGAGGAGTACCTACTGAAGAAGCTGCTCTACTGCGAGCGCTGCGGCGCCCCCATGCACGGCACCTACGGCTCGCGCCCGCCGGTCCGGCGCTACATGTGCTCGACCCGCCGCCACGGTGACCCCTGCGGCGAGCCGATCGTCAAGGCGCTCCCGCTCGAGGAGCAGCTCGTCGACTGGCTGCACACCTTCCAGCCCGATGAAAGGCTGAAGGAGCTGGTGCTGGAGACCCTCCGCGCCCGCTCAAGCGAGCGAGGCGAGCCGCCCAAACAACGGCGAGCCGAGCTGCTCGCCCAGCTCGAGCGCCTCCGCGACCTCTACCTCATGGGCGACCTCCTCAAGGCCCAATACGTGATGCGCCGCCAAGCGATTGAGGAGGAGCTCCAACGTCTCGGCCCACCGCACGACCCCGAGATCTGGCGGGCCCGCGAGCTGCTTCAGGACTTCGGGCGCCTCTGGGAGCTCGAGCAGGATCCCGCCGAGAGGCGCCGAGTCCTGCTCTCCCTGTTCGCGCAGGTCTGGGCGAAGGACGGACGCATTGTCGCCGTGCGTCCTCACGACTCATTTCTGCCGTACTTCAAGGGCTTGGATACCGCACAGTCCCAGTCGGGAAAGTTCGGTGCCAAAAGCGGGAGCGACGGGACTCGAACCCGCGACCTCTGCCGTGACAGGGCAGCGCTCTAACCTGCTGAGCTACGCCCCCGTGGGTTGCGTGGAGCACCCCGGCGGCCTACCGCCCCATCAGTATGCCAAGGGCCCGGCCCGGGCGGGAGAGATGGGCGGACTGGCCAGCCAGCCAGTCGTGCTCTAGGGTACGTCCAGATGCCGCTCCAGGGTCCCCCGCCGATGGTCGACGTGAACCCGTTGCGAGTGCTGATCGAAGACCTGCTCGACGAGCGCCGGGCCACAACCCCGTTCCCGCCCGGCGAGACGCGGGTGTCGCTGTCGCGGACGAAACGGTTCGCCGACGAACCGCTCGAGATCCTGCTCGAGTGCTACGAGCGCTGGGGGCCGATCTTCACGGTGCGCCTTTTCCACAGCAACGTCGTGTTCATGCTGGGGCCCGCCGCCAACCACTACATGCTCGTGTCCCACGCGTCGAACTTCCTGTGGCGGGAGGGTCATTTCCGCGACCTCATCGGCCTGATGGGCGACGGCCTGCTGACGATCGACGGGGATTTCCACCGCAGCTCCCGGCGGATCATGCTCCCCGCCTTCCACCGCGAGCAGCTCGAGGCATCGGTGGAGACGATCCTCGAGGAGACCGAGCGCGCCGTCGCCGAGCTCGTGCCGGGCACGACCGTGGACCTGTACGTGTGGACCAGGCACCTGGCGATGCGGGTGGCGATGAGGGCGCTGTTCGGGGTCGACCCGGACGGGGAGACGGCCCGCTCGATCGACGCCGCCGCGCTGTTCGAGGAGGCGCTCGCGTTCTACGCCAGCGAGTACATGCTGCGGGTGCGACGCGACCGTCGCAGCCCTTGGGCCCGCATGCAGCGGGCGGCCCGCAGGCTCGACGCGATGATCTACGGCGAGATCTCCTCGCGGCGCGCCGAGGGCAGGCGTGGCCAGGACATCCTCAGCCTGCTGCTGGACGCGCAGGACGAGGACGGCAACTCGCTCAGCGACGTGCAGATCCGCGACGAGGTGATGACGCTGCTGTTCGCCGGCCACGACACGACCACCTCGACCGTGTCGTTCATGTTCTACGAGCTCGCCCGCCAGCCCGAGATCCGCGACCGCCTCGTCGCCGAGCAGACGCGCCTCGTGCCGAGCGGCCGGCCGAGCATCTCACAGGTGGTCGCGGGAGAGCTCCCGGAGCTCGAGATGGTGCTCGACGAGACGCTGCGCAAGTACCCGCCGGCCTGGGTGGGGCCGCGGCGGGGCGTGGAGCAGTTCGAGTTCGAAGGACACAGCGTCCCGGCCCGCGCGTTCGTCAACTACAGCTCGTGGGCCTCCCACCACCTGCCGGACGTGTTCGCCGATCCCGAGGAGTTCCGTCCCGAGCGCTTCACCCCTGAGGCCAAGGCCGCGCTCCCGAAGGGAGCCTACGTCCCCTTCGGCGGGGGCTCCAGGACGTGCATCGGGATGCGCTTCGGACAGCTGGAGGTGCGCTCGATCGCGAGCATGCTGCTCGACCGGGTGACGCTGTCGCTGCCCGAGGACTTCTCGATGACGATCCGTCAGATGCCCACCATCAGCCCACGCGAGGGCCTGCCGATGCGGGTCGGTCCGCGGGCAGCCGTCAGGGACCTCGCGGACGTGTCCGCCGCCGCCTGAGCGCGGGCCCGGGCCATCGGCTCAGCGCAGTAGCGCGGTGAGGCCGACACGGTAGGCGGGTGCAGCGGCGGTCTTGACCGGCACCGCCGACAGGCCGACCACGTACACACGGGGGTCCGAGTAGAGCGTCAGGCTCAGCGCGCCCAGCAGGGGTCCCTGCGGATGCACGACGATGCCCCCGGAGCTCGCTTCCCCGACTGCATCGAGGGAGGCGCCGAGACCGAACAGGGCGCCGGACACGCGCACCGTCACCTTTCCCGCGCGGCTGGCGAGGAGCCGCAGCGTGACGCCGGGCGGCAGCGCCGCACGCAGGTCACCGCCGCTCACGATACCGGCCGCAGTGAGGGCATTCCCGTGCTTGTCCAGGGTGGCGCCGGTGAGGCGCAGCTTGCCCAGGCGGATGCCGGCGGCGGTGAAGGAGATGCGCGAGATCCCCTTCGCTTCGTGCAGCAACGTCGCCGCCCGTGCGGTGCTGAGGGCGAGCTCGCCGGCGCGGACCTGAGCAGAGTCGGCGTCTCCCCACAGCAGCTCGATCGCGGGCCATGCGCTCACGTGCACGCTGTGGACCTCGCCGTAGGGGTCCAGACGCGAGCGGATCCGGCTCTCGGCGATGCGGGGGAGCACCAGCTGCGCGAGCGCCAGCAGGAGGATGACCGCCCCCGCCCCACACAGGAGCGCCCGGGGCAGGCTGAGGTGGCGCCGGCGGGTCATCGCGCCTCCCACGCTACGGGTGGCTCCGGCCGAGCCGTGGGCGGCGCACCGCGGCCGGGCGTCCGCAGCTTCTAGCCTTAGCCAAGCCGGGGCGCGTAGCTCAGCTGGCCAGAGCACCTCGCTTACACCGAGGGGGTCGCCCGTTCGAGTCGGGCCGCGCCCACCTCACACACCTCCCATGAGCGACGAGACACCCATCCGCGTAGCTGTAATCGGGTCCGGGCCCGCCGGGTTCTATGCGGCCGGGCATCTGCTGAAGGACTCCGACGAGCGCCTCGAGGTGGACATGCTCGAGCGGCTCCCGACGCCGTGGGGCCTCGTGCGCTCCGGGGTGGCGCCCGACCACCCGAAGATCAAGTCGGTGACCCGCGTGTACGAGAAGACCGCCGCCCACCCTCGCTTTCGCTACTTCGGCAACGTCACCTTCGGAGAGCACGTGTCGAGGGAGGAGATGCTCGAGCACTACCACGCGGTGGTGTACGCGACCGGGTCCCCCTCGGACCGCGCCCTTGGGATCCCCGGCGAAGACCTCCCCGGCTCTCACGCGGCGACCGAGTTCGTCGGCTGGTACAACGGCCACCCGGACTTCACCGACCTCGAGGTGGACCTGCTGTCGGCCGAGCGGGCGGTGATCATCGGCAACGGAAACGTGGCACTCGACGTGGCGCGGATGCTGGTGCTCGCTCCCGAGGAGCTGGCTCCCACGGACACCGCCGACCACGCGCTGGAGGTGCTCGCCCGCAGCAGCGTGCGCGAGGTGGTGGTCGCCGGGCGCCGGGGACCCGCGCAGGCCGCCTTCACCAACCCCGAGCTGCTCGAGTTGGCCGACCTGAAGGACGCCGACGTGATCGTGGACCCGGCCGAGCTGGAGCGGGCCCTGGCCGTGGAGGACACACACGTGGACGCCACCGCCCGCCGCAACGTCGAGATCCTGCGCGAGTACGCCTCCAGGGAGCCCGCGGGGCGGGCCAAGCGGATCGTGCTGCGCTTCCTTCTCTCCCCCACGGCCCTGCTCGCCGGCGCAGACGGACGCGTGGGCTCGGTCGAGCTGGTGCGAAACGAGCTCGTCGCCGACGACGAGGGATGGCTGCGCGCGCGGGCGAGCGAGGAGCGCGAGACGATCGAGGCCGGGCTGGTCTTCCGCGCGATCGGCTACCGCGGTATCCCCCTCGCCGGAGTGCCCTTCGACGAGCGCTCGGCGGTGATCCCGAACGAGAGCGGGAGGGTGATCGACCCCGACACGGGGCGTGCGCTCCAGGGCGAGTTCGTCGTGGGCTGGATCAAGCGCGGGCCAACGGGCGTGATCGGGACCAACAAGAAGGATGCCCAGGAGACGGTGGACGCGATCCTCGCCGACCTCGCCCCCCTGACCGACCCCACCGCCGGCAACGGCTCGGCGGCGAGCGTCCACGTCCCGCCCGACGCCGTCGCCGGAAAGGTCGAGGAGCTGCTGCGCTCCCGTCAGCCGCAGCTCGTCACGTACAGCGGATGGGAGGCGATCGACCGCCACGAGCGGGCCCTCGGGGAGCCCGCCGGGCGCCCCCGCGTGAAGCTGACCCGGATCGAGCAGCTTCTGGAGGTCGCGGCCAGCGAACAGCCCTAGACTGTCCGGGTTCAGGGCCCCGTTAGCTCATCTGGCAGAGCCCCGGACTTTTAATCCGGTGGGGCGAGTTCGAGTCTCGCACGGGGCATAGCTAGCTCAAAGCCCGGTACCCAAGCCGTCTTGGGTACCGGGCTTTGCGCTTTAGGGTGACGGCCTGCGGAGGCGCGTCAGGGGCAGGCGCGGTCGGCGCCCAGCTCCTGATCGTGGTCGCGGCGGGCGCCGGCGCGCCGGCGCACCAGCAGCGTCGACACCAGGGAGATCAGCCCGTCGCGGCGGGCGTCGAGACCCCCGCGAGCGACACGGCCGTTCTGGGCCGCGCGGGTGAGGTCCGCCGCTCGCTGCTGAGCCACCTCTTCGATCAGGGCGTTGCGCATTGCACTCAAGGACGCCGCCCGCGACGATTCATTCCCGGGTGGGTAGCTCGGGCCAGTCGGGGGGCTAGGCTCGCAACACGATGGCCCCCGAGCAGGCACACAACACACCACCTCCGGCGCCTGTGTACGAGCACGATTCCCAGGCCCCCGGCGACGAGGGGTTCGAGCCCGGCACGCTCGCGCACCTGGTGCCGGGCAGCCACGCCCGCATGCTCGATCCCCGTCGCACGCCCGTGGAGGTGCAGGGCATCGACCACGTACGGGGCGAGTTCGCGGTCGAGGTGGGAGCCTTCGAGGACACGGGGGCGCGGTGGTCGCTGCCCGTCGAGGACGTCTCCCGCTTCCAGTTCCCGACCGGGAGCGGGCGCCTCACGCCGGCGGAGGTCCAGAAGCTCGAGCAACTCGTCGCGAAGCTCGCCCGCCGGATTCGGATCCCCGTGGCGGCCGAGGCCCGCGAGGACACCCTCGCGGAGATCGTCCGCGAACGGGAACGCATCGCGCCCCAGCTGCTGCGGGAGCCGGCCCTGCGCGAGATCGACCTCGAGCGCTGCGTCCGCGAACGCGCGGGCTCGCAGCATGCGACTGCCACGCTGGATGGGCTGCTTGCGGCTGCCGGCCTCACGACCCTCGAGCGGTCGCTGTCGCGGACCTACGTATCCAACCCCAACTCCGGCGAGGTGGTCAAGGGCCACGCGATCGTGATCGCCGAGATGGGGCTGTGCCCGTACTCCGGCAAGGCGGTCCGCGACGAGGGACTGTTCGACGGAGATGGAGGCAGGGATCGCCGCCGCCGACACGTCCTCCTGCGGATGGCGTTCCTGCAGGAGCTGACCGCCCTGCTGGGGATCACCTCGGTGGAGCTCTACCGCGGGACGGCTCTGTCCGGGACGCTCGACCCCGGCCGCCTCGCCTCGCTCACGGCCGCCACCTTCTCGCGGGAGGTGGCAAGCTCCCACTTCGACAGCAACACCGGCGCCGCCCTGCTCGCGCGTCAGCTGGTGCCGGTGTCGAGGCTGTTCATGACGTTCCTCGAGACGGCCGCCATGAACGAGCCCTACCGCGAGGCGGAGGCCGTGGTGATCGGGGATCCCGACAACCCCGTGTTCTAGGGCCCGAGGGCGGGGACGGGTGAGGTAGCCTGTGACGCGGGCCATGTCCCAAGCTGTCGTGCATCTCTCGTCGGTGGCCGGGAGCCCGCTGCTGGATTCCTCGGGAGCAAGGCTGGGGCGCGTCCAGGACGTCGTCGTGCGGCTCGACGGGCGTGACGCCCTGCCGCTCGTGACCGGCCTGAAGGCCCGCATCGGCGGTCGCGAACTCTTCGTCCCGGCCGACCGCATCGATCGCCTGGGGGTCGCCACGGCGAGGACCTCGACCACGAAGCTCAACCTCGCCCAGTTCGAACGACGCGCGGGTGAGGTGCTGCTGCGCGAGGACGTGCTGGGCCACAGCATGATCAACGTCGACACCGCCCGCCTGGTCGTCGCACGGGAGGTCGAGCTGACCTGCAACGAGGGCGTGTGGCGTGTCGCGGGAATCGACCCCAGCCTGCGAGCCAGCCTGCGGCGCTTGCTGCCACGACGCTTTCGCGGCCACCAGGGAGAGCACTCGGAGCTGGTCGAGTGGACCCACCTGGAGCCGTTCGTCGGGCATGTCCCGAGCGCACGCCTGCGCCTCACCCATCGCCGCCTGGCGCGTCTTCACGCAGCCCAGATCGCCGATCTCGTCGAGGCGGCCTCCCACGAGGAGGGCGAGGAGATCATGAACGCGGTCGCCGCCGACAAGGAGCTCGAGGCCGACATCTTCGAGGAGCTCGACGAGGAGCACCAGATCGAGTTCCTGCGGGAGCGCTCCGACGAGCAGGTGGCCGCCGTGCTGGGCCGGATGGAGTCCGACGACGCCGCCGACCTGCTGATGGAGCTCGACCAGGACCGCCGCCTGCCGGTGCTCGAACGCCTGCCCCCGGCGAGGCGCATCAAGGTCAAGCGACTCCTCGGCTACAACCCGCAGACCGCCGGCGGGATCATGAACCCGGACTTCGTCTCGGTGCGTGAGCGCTCGACCGTCGAGCAGGCGCTGGAGCAGGTGCGTCGCAGCGACACGCCGCCCGAGCGTACGCAGCACGTGGTCGTGGTCGACGAGAATGGCCGCCTCGTCGGCCCCGTGTCGGTCGGGGCGCTCGTGAAAGCCTCCGCCCACGAGCCGGTCGGCAGGCTGGGCGACCCCAACAGCCCGTCGGTGGCGCCCGAGACGGACGTGCCCGAAGTGGCCAGGCTGATGACCGACTACAACCTCACGGCGCTCCCGGTCGTGGACGGGGACGGCCGGCCGATCGGGGTGCTGACGGTGGACGACGTGCTCGAGCTGATGCTGCCGGAGGACTGGCGGCGGCGCTTCGGGCTCGCCCGGGACTGAGGCCGGAACGTCCTCGCTGATACCCTGGAGATGCTGCCCATGTGGGCGGTCTTCACACGGTTTACACGCGATGGGCGATCAAACGAGACATCAGGATCCAGAGCTGCCGCGAAGTAGCACGCCCGCGGCTGCCGTTCTGGGCGCGCCCTCGCTCGCCGGCTTCCTGACCTAGCCGGCTGAGGGCCTCCCTCGGCGGCCGCGGCACGGCTGCGCGCTGAGAAAGGAGGTCGAGCAGATGGCGAGCAACCCCACAAGGGAGTCGGGGGCGACGCGTGAGCGCTTCGTGCTCGACCCCGCCCACGTCGGCGACATCCGCGGGGCCTTCGGAACGATCGGCCAGCACGAGGAGGGTCGCCACGGGCTGCGATCGAGGCTGCTCGCGCTGCTGGCGATCATCGGCCCGGGGCTGATCGTGATGGTCGGCGACAACGACGCCGGCGGGGTCGCCACCTACTCGCAGGCGGGCCAGAACTACGGCACAAGCCTGCTGTGGGTGCTGCTGCTGCTCGTGCCGGTGCTGATCGTCAACCAGGAGATGGTGGTTCGCCTCGGGGCCGTCACCGGGGTGGGCCACGCGCGGCTCATCAACGAGCGCTTCGGGCGCTTCTGGGGCTGGTTCTCGGTCGGCGACCTGTTCCTGCTGAACTTCCTCACGATCGTCACCGAGTTCATCGGCGTGAGCCTCTCGCTCGGCTACCTGGGAGTGTCGGCGTACGTTGCCGTGCCGATCGCAGCGGTGGCCCTCGTGGCGATCACCGTCAGCGGAAGCTTCCGCTCGTGGGAGCGGGCGATGTTCGTGTTCGTGTTCGCCAACCTGTTGGTGATCCCGTTGTTCTTCATGGCCCACCCCCACGGCGGGAGCGTGGCCCGCGACTTCTTCGTGCCCGGCATCCAGGGGGGCGCCAACTCGACCTCGGTGTTGCTGATCATCGCGATGGTGGGAACCACGGTCGCGCCGTGGCAGCTGTTCTTTCAGCAGTCCAACGTGATCGACAAGCGCATCACGCCGCGCTGGATCAACTACGAGCGCATCGACACCTGGATCGGTGCCGCCGTGGTCGTGATCGGTGCCGGAGCCCTGCTGTGCGTGTCCGCCTTCGCCTTCGCCGGCACCCCCTACTTCGGCCACTTCACCGACGCCGGCGCCACCGCCGAAGCACTCGACCACACGCTCGGCTCGACGGCGGGGGCCTTCTACGCGGTCGTCCTGTTGAACGCCTCGCTGATCGGGGCCGGGGCGCTGACGCTGTCCACCAGCTACGCCTTCGGGGACGTGTTCGGCACCAAGTCCTCGCTGCACCGGAAGTTCAGCGACGCCAAGCTGTTCTACGGGATCTTCGCCGGCATGATCGCCGCGGCGGCCGCGATCGTGCTGATCCCCGGGGCACCCCTCGGTGTGATCACCGAGGCCGTGCAGGCGCTCGCCGGGATGCTGCTGCCCTCCGCGAGCGTGTTTCTGCTGCTGCTTTGCAACGATCCCGAAGTGCTGGGGCCGTGGCGCAACCGGCCGTGGCTGAACGCGCTCGCGTGCGTGGTGGTGTCGGTGCTCGTGCTGCTCTCGCTGATCCTGATGACGACCACCGTGTTCCCGCACGTCGAGGTCACCAAGGTGGCGTTGATCGGCGGCGCGATCCTGGCGGTCGGGCTGACCGCGTTCGGGCTCGTGATGCTGCGTCGGCGCCGCGCCGCGGAGCCCGCCGTGGCGCGAGCGCCGGGAACGCCCGACGTGCCGCGCGAGCAGTGGACGATGCCCCCCCTCACCCTTCTGCGCCGACCCGAGTGGTCAACGGGCCGCAAGGTCGCGATGCTCGCGCTGCAGGCCTATCTGGCGGTGGCGGTGATCATCCTGGTCGTCAAGGCCGCCCAGCTCGCCGGCGCCTGAGGATCGGCAGGGACGCCCCCGGCCGGGCCGCCCCCGGCGCCGTGCGTGCGCCGGGGGCGAGTCCTGTCGAAGGCGTGCCGCTACTTGGTGATCTTGATGATCCGCTCCATCCCGAGGAGGGTGTGGTCGCGGCCGTCCTGGGTCTCCATGAAGCACGCCTGCACATAGATGCCGGGCTTCGCCGTGATCGTCTCCTGCATGGAGGCGCCGTGCGAGAGCGGGCCGTAGAAGCCGACGGGCGGGCCCGCGATCAGCTTGCCGAGGGCCTTTTCCTTGCCTGCGAGAAGGTATTTCACGGCCAGCTTTGCGGCTTTCATGTTCTTCACCGGGAAGGCCACGTCCATGTGCACGAGGAAGCCTTCGTTTTCGAAGCGCACCACCTCGCCGTCATGGAGCGTCTTCGGGCCCTTGAAGCCGAACTCGACCGTCCGCTCCGTCGCCTGCGCGGCGGGCAGCGCAAGCGCGGCTGCGGTGGCCGCACCGACCGTGAACGTGTCACGCAGCGTGGGTTCGCCTTCCCCGGCGGCGATGAGCACGATGTATGTGCCGGGCTGCAGGACGGTCTGCGCTTCATTTGTGACGCCGTTTTCCGCTTCCGCGTCGAACACGAGCGTGCCCAGTTCGGCGGTGTTGTTCGGGTCGTTGTGCGCGCGCTTTTCCTTCAGGAACTGTTCCGCTTCGGCCACCGTCTTGCCGGGAGCCAGACGGAACAGGATCGCGGCCCCTTCCTTGAGGCCCTTGTCGGAGACCACGATGTTGACGGCGCCGGCCGATGTCGGCGCGCCTGTGACGGTCGCCGAGGTCTTGGTGACGGCGATCGACATGCTCGGCAGCGCGGCCGCCTGCGCCCCCAGCGCGCAGATGGCCGAACTCGCAACTGCAGCGGCGCACGCGCGGAGCAGCAGACGGCCGTTGATCCGGATTCCCACGATTCTTGCCTTTCCTCGAATGGTTGCGAGGCCCGAGCCGCATGGCAGGCAGACCCCCTTTGTGTGCAGTGAGCGGCAGGCCACGCCGTGGGTGCCCCAGCGGCGCAGGTAGTCCGTTCCGGCCTGCTCCGCGGCAGGGTATTGTCCCCGGCGGGTTCGTGTCGCAGTGGGGCCGGGCCGCGGCGGCGGCTCAGCCGTCCTCGCCGTCGGGCTCGCCCGGCTCCTCGGTCTGACTGAGCGCCTCCTGGGCGCGCTCGAGGTCCTCCGCGTGGACGTAGATGTCGCGGGCGCCGCCCCCGCCGATACGTCCGCCGATGCCCGTGTTGGCGAGCTCCATGCCCGATTCGATGCCGGCTTCGCTCAGCACCCCACAGATCATCTCGGCCTCGAACTCGTTGGCCGCCGTCGCGACGATCCGGCGCTCGCTGCTCATCGGCGGGGCAGCGTATCGCTCCGCCGCCACCCCCGCTCGCACCTCGCACTCACCGGTCGGGCGCAGCACGGGCTCCACCGCCCGCACGCCCCCGAGCAGGGTCACCGGGGGCGGCGCGGGCGCTGGGGCAGCCGCGAGCGGCGTCGCAGCTGCAGCGTGCGCCGGTCCTTCGCCTCCCGCTGGCGCTGTTCGCGTTCGAGGTCTCGTTCCTCGTCCAGCCCCACTTCGAGGAACAGCAGCAGCAATGCCGCACACAGCCCGCCGGAGATCAGCATGATCGTCAGCACTTCCCCGACCACGCCGGGCACGAAGGCCGCACAGCAGGCCCCGGCGACGACGAGCGCAGCGGCCGAGCCGAAGGCCCACTTGCGAGAGCGCGAGCTCACGGCTTCACGGTACCCCGTGGGAGCTGCCGCACGCGCCCCGCGCGAGCGTCCCGGCACCACCGGCGGGCCCGCCGTCGGGGCCGACGAGCGCCGCTAGTCGGTCTTGCTGAACTGGAAGATGGCCACGCCCAGCATCGCGGTCCCGAGCAGGCCTACGACAGCGGCCTCGAGAGCCCCGGGCACATGCCAGCCGAACCACGTCACGCCGGGGACCAGGTCGTGGCGCGCGGCCGCGCTCACGTGCAGGTGGGAGAAGATCGCCTTGCGCATCGGGTCGACGGCGTAGGTGAGCGGGTCGATGCGGTTGAGGATCGAGAGCCACAGCGGCAGCCCGATCACGGGGAACAGGGCGCCGGAGAGGAAGAACATCGGCATGATCGCCATCTGCATCAGCGCCATGAACGACTGGATCTGGGTCACCCGGGCGGCGACCATGACTCCGAAGGCGGTGATCGTGAAGGCCAGCATCACCATCAGCACGACGATCACGAGCAGCAGCCCGCCGGCGTAGGGGATACCCACGAGGCCCGCAAGCACGAGCACGATCAGCCCCTGAAACGCGGCCACGGTGGCGCCACCCAGGCACTTGCCCAGCACCAGCGAGCTGCGGCGCACCGGTGCCACCATCATCTCGCGCAGGAAGCCGAACTCGCGGTCCCACACCAGCGAGGCCGCCGAGAACATGGCTGTGAACATCACCGCCATGCACAGCACCCCGGGGAACACGAACGTGCGCAGGCTGACGCCGTGGGTACCGGTCGAGGCGATCCGCGACAGCCCCGTGCCGAGCACGAACAGGAACAGGAACGGCTGCATCAGGGCGGTCAGGATCCGCAGGCGGTCGTGGCTGAAGCGGATCAACTCGCGCTTCCAGACCACCTTGATCGCACGCAGCTCGCTGCGCGCGCTGCGGGGAGGAACCCGCACACGGGCGACCTCGGGGACCTCGACGGCCGCGCCGGGGTCCCCGGCGAGCTCCGAGGCGGTCCTCGTGCGGGTGGCCATCAGCGGCTCATCAGGCGCGCGAGATTGCGCATGTTGTCGTTGTTCTGGGCCTCCGCGTCACGGATCGTGGTGCCGGTGTGTGCGAGGAACACGTCGTCGAGCGACGGTCTCGCGACGCTGATGCCCTTGATCGGCTGGCCGAGCTCCGCGAACAGGCGGGGCAGGAAGCGCTCGCCGTCGGTCACACCGAACGTGACCTTGCCCTCCGCCATCACCGCGTCGATGTCGAAGCGCTCCTTGAGGGCCGCGATCACGGGACCCGAGTCGTCCGTCTCGATCTGGACGCGGTCCTTGCCGACCTGGGCCTTCAACGCCTCCGGCGTGTCGAGCACGATGATCCGTCCCTGGTCCATGATCGCGATGCGGTCACAGTACTCAGCCTCGTCCATGTAATGGGTGGTGAGGAAGATCGTGATCTCCTCCTGGGTCTTGAGCTGGCGGATGTAGCCCCAGATCGAGCGGCGCGTCTGGGGGTCCAGGCCGACGGTGGGCTCGTCGAGGAACAGCACCCGTGGCGAGTGCAGCAGGCCACGCGCGATCTCCAGGCGGCGCTTCATCCCGCCCGAGAAGTGGTTGACGAGGCTGCCGCGGCGCTCCCACAGCCCGACCATTTCCATCACCTGCTGCATCCGCGGCCCTACCAGGGCCTTCGGCACTCCGTACAGCTCGGCGTGCAGGCGCAGGTTCTGTTCGGCCGACAGGTAGCCGTCGAGCGTGGTGTCCTGGAACACGAGGCCGATGTGGCGGCGCACCTCGTCGCGTTCGCCGACCACGTCGTGTCCGGCCACGCGCGCGGAACCCCCGCTCGGGCTGACGAGCGTGCACAGCATGCTGATCGTGGTCGACTTGCCCGCCCCGTTGGGACCGAGGAAGCCGAATGTCTCGCCCACCTCCACCGTGAAGTCAACGCCGCGGACGGCTTCGAGCTCGCCGTAGTTCTTCGTCAGTCCGCTCACCACCACGGCGCCGCCGGCGCCCGCCGGAGCGGGCGCCGCGTGTGCTTCGCCGGGTGTCGTGGCAGGCTGGCTCAAACCTCCCTACTCACCGTATCGGCATCGCCCTCGCCGTCGGCGAGGATCCGGTACAGGTCCTTGCGGGTCTGCACGAGCACCTCGCGGGCGGCCGCCACCTGCGACTCGCTGCCGGTCTTCATGACCTGCACGAACGCGTAGGCGACCTCGCGCATCAGACGCCCGAGTTCGTGGGCGCGGTCGCTGACCGAGTCGCTCATCTCCTCCCACGGTGCGGGACGGTCGGCGGGGCGCTCCTCCACGACGGCCTTGCCGGCGTGGGTGAGCACGAACAGCTTGCGCCCGTCGGTCTCCTCGGAGCGGATCAGCCCCTCGTCCTCGAGCTGCGCGAGCGCCGGGTACACCGATCCCGGGCTGGGGCTCCAGACCCCTCCGCTGCGCTCCTCGACCTCCTGTTTGATCTGGTAGCCGTTGCGCGGCTCCTCCGCGAGCAGCAACAGCGCGGCAGTGCGGATGTCGCCGCGGCGGGCCTTGCGGCCTCGGCCCCACGGACCGCGCGGCCCCGGGCCGAATCCGCTCCAGTCCCCACGTCGTCCGCGCTCACCTCTGTGGTGTGGAGCTCGGCATCCCGGCCGGGCTCCTGTCGAATAACTTCCAAACATCTCTAAACTCCTATCGTGAGCTATCTAAGTAACTACACGATATATCGTAACACTCGGATGCCAAGCCCCCTCGGCCACGGCGCGCGGGCGGTGAAGACGCGCGGGCGGTGAAGACGCGCGGGGCGGTGAAGACGCGCGGGCGAAGACGCGCGGGCGGTGAAGACGCGCGCACGATGAAGCCACGCCGCGCGCGACGAGGGGGCTCAGTGGCGGAAGTGGCGGATACCGGTCGCGACCATCGCGGCACCGGCTGCATCCACGGCGGCGATGACCTCCGCATCGCGGACCGACCCGCCGGGCTGGATGATCGCCGCGACGCCAGCCCCCAGGGCCAGCTCGGGTCCGTCTGCGAACGGGAAATAGGCGTCGGAGGCGAGGCTCGAGCCCGCGAGCAGCTGCGGCTGGAAGGCCCGGGCCTTGTCGATCGCGATGCGGACGGCGTCCACACGGCTCATCTGGCCGGCGCCGATCCCGATCGTGGCGCGGTCGCGGGCGATCACGATCGCGTTGGAGCGCACGTGGCGGCAGACCTGCCATGCGAACAGCAGGTCCTGCCACTGCTCGTCGGTGGGCTCGACACCCGTGATCGTGTTCATCTGCTCACGCGTCTCGCCGACCTCGTCGCGGCTCTGCACGAGCTGCCCGCCGAGCACCGCGCGGCCCTCGACCCGCTCGGTGCGGGCCGGCCAGGCACCCAGCTCGAGCAGGCGGACGTTCTTCTTCTGCTGCAGGATCTCGAGCGCCGGGGCCTCGAACGAGGGCGCGAGCAGCACCTCGATGAACTGGCCGGAGAGTTTCTCCGCGGCGGCCCCGTCGATCGGGCGGTTCATCGCGATCACCCCGCCGTAGGCGCTCTGGGGGTCGCATGCGAACGCTCGCGCGTAGGCCTCCGCGGCGCTGTCGGCGACCGCGCAGCCGCAGGGATTGTTGTGCTTGACGATCGCGCAGGCGGGGTCGGCGAACTCTTCCACGAGTTCACGAGCGGAGCTGAGGTCGAGCAGGTTGTTGAACGACAGCTCCTTGCCGTGGAGCTGGGTTACGCCGTCCAGCAGGTGGGGCCCGCCGCCGGCACGCGAGTAGAAGGCTCCCTGCTGGTGGGGGTTCTCGCCATAGCGCAGTTCGAGGACCTTCTCGTAGGACTCGCTCCAGCGCTGCGGGAAGCCCTCGCCCTGCTCCCCGGAGCGTGAGAACCAGCTCGAGATGGCGGCGTCGTAGCGGGCGGTGGTGGCGAACGCCTTGCGGGCGAGCTCCCGGCGGGTGCCCGAGGACAGGCGGCCACCGCTATCGCGCAGCTCGCGCAGCACCGCCGGGTAGTCGTCGGGGTCGACGACCACGGCGGCGAAGGCGCTGTTCTTGGCGGCAGCGCGGATCATCGTGGGACCGCCGATGTCGATGTTCTCGATGATCTCCCGCTCGGAGGCGTCGCCGCGGGCGAGGGTCTGCTCGAACGGGTACAGGTTCACGCAAACCAGGTCGACGGGCTCGATCCCCTGTTCCTCGGCGGCCCGCAGGTGCGAGTCCTCGTCGCGGCGAGCCAGCAGCCCCGCGTACAGCCTCGGGTGCAGCGTCTTGACGCGGCCGTCCATGATCTCCGGGAAGCCGGTGAAGTCCTCGATCGGACGCGCCGGGATCCCCGCTCGGCCCAGCTCGCGGGCGGTGCCGCCGGTGGACACGAGCTCGACGCCGAGCTCCTGGAGTCCGCGGGCGAAGTCGAGCACGCCCGTCTTGTCCGACACCGACAGCAGGGCGCGGCGTACGCGTACCTCGTTGGGAGCCGTGCGCTCGATCACGCCCGCATGCTCGCTGGTGAGCTCACCCGAGGAGGCCACGCTCAGAGCCTATCCGTAAGGGCAGCGCGATCGACCTCGACCCGGCGGGGGTTGCGCCCGTCGGCTCGTACCGCTCCGCGGGCGAGCAGGGAGACGGCTTCGGGCAGCAGCGAGTGCTCCAGCGGGCGCAGCGCGGCCAGCACCTGCTCCGGGTCGGCGGCGTTCGGCAGCTCGAGCGCCCGCTGCAGGATCACGGGACCGGTGTCCACGCCGGCGTCCACGAAGTGGACGGTGACGCCGAACACCTTCACGCCGTAGTCGAGCGCCTGCTCGATCGCGTGGAGCCCGGGGAACGCGGGCAGCAGCGAGGGGTGGACGTTGATGACCGCGCGGGGGAAGCGCTCGAGGAAGGGGCTGCCGAGCAGCTCCATGTAGCCGGCCAGCACGACCAGCCGCGCGCCCCGCTCGAGCAGCCACCCCGCGAGGGCGTCGTCGCGGGCCTCGCGGTCGGAGTAGTCGCCGCGGGCAAAGACCTCGGTGGCGACGCCCCGCTCACGGGCTCTGGCGAGCGCAGGCGCGTCCGGGGCGCTGGAGGCGACAGCCACGATCCGGGCGTCGCGTTCGTGAACGGTGTCGAGGAGGGCCTGCAGGTTGGTCCCCGTGCCCGACACAAGGACCGCGATGGGGAATTGCTCGGGCACGAGGGCCGGAAGATAGCTGTCGGACCTACGTGAGCAGGTACGAGAGCAGGACCCGCGCCGACACTTCACAGCGGGCCGGCACATCCGACTTCCTGGCGTGGTGCTTGTGCTTCTTCTTGCTCGGCTTCTTGCCCGCGGGTCGGGGTGCGGCCTTGGCCGCCACCGGGGCAACCGCGTAGCCCCCGAAGAGTTCCACCGACAAGAAGTCCGGCTGCGCTCCTTCGTAGCGCTCCCATTCCCTGTACGGGCCTTCTTCGGCGGGCACGAAGCATTCGACCGATCCTCCGCGCGGCACGATCTGCTGGATCGATCCCACTTTCGCCCCCACCGCGCCGGTCACGAATTGCGCCTGGGCGAGTCCCTTGGCGATGGCCGCGGAGAAGGCCTGGTGGTAGGCCGCTTCCGCTTCTGCGGACGTCGCGGTTTTTGAGATCACAACCGTGGCTGACGGCTCGACGAGGATGGTCGGCGAAGGCGTTTCCGCGTGAGCCGCCGCGGCCCCGCCGAGGCATCCGGCAAGCGCCAGAACCGTTGCAAAACGCTTCATTTCTTCCTCCTCTCGGTCGGTTAGGACCGACGATAGCCGCGTTTTGGCGGCGAGCGTGAGCTACGTCACACAGGGCGCCGCCGGCGCGTTCTTCAATCGATGTGAGGGTGGAAGGGGGGGCTACCGAAATCCCCCAACACGCAAGGACGACCCCAAATGCTGCTAGCCATCATCGTGACTCTGGTGGTCATCGCCGCCCTCGGCTACGGGCTCCGCTCGGAGCGGGAAGGCGAGTTGATCGTCCGTCACCCCTACAACAACCAGTACAACGACGCCACCGCGGCCCGCCAGCCCAACAGCGAGCGCTGACGGGCAAGCTACGAGGCGCTGAGCACCTCGACCTGCTCCTCGCCCGCCCCGCCGGGACTCTCGGCGGGCTGCTCGAGTGAGTACTTGCCGGCCGCGCCGTCGCTGCCGGCGAGCGGGTAGTCGCCGGTGAAGCACGCGTCGCAATGGTGGGAGCGGGTGCTGGCGACGGCCTCGTAGACCCCCTCGAGCGAGAGGTAGTGGAGCGTGTCGCACCCGAGCTCCGCGGCGACCTGCTCGGTGGTGCGTCCGTGGGCGATCATCTCCTCGCGCGAGGACATGTCGATGCCGTAGTGGCAGGGGTGCTTGATAGGCGGGGCGGAGATGCGCATGTGGATCTCCGCGGCGCCGGCGTCGCGCAGCATCTGGACGATCTGGCGGGTGGTGTTGCCGCGCACGATCGAGTCGTCGACCACCACCAGGCGCTTGCCGGCGATCACCTCGGGAAGCGGGTTGAACTTCAGGCGCAGACCGTGCTTGCGCAGCTCCTGGCCGGGCTGGATGAAGGTACGGGCGACGTAGCGGTTCTTGACGAAGCCGTCGTCCTGCGGGAGACCCGCCGCCCGCGCAAGCCCGCGCGCGGCCGGGTTGCCGGAGTCGGGCACGGCGATCACCACGTCCGCCTCGACGGGCGCCTCCCTCCACAGGATTTCGCCCATCCGCCCGCGCGCCACCTGGAGCACCTGGCCGTTCATGCGGGAGTCCGGGCGGGCGAAGTAGATGTACTCGAACACGCAAAAGGCGCGTCGTCCCGGGACCGGGGTGTTGCGGCTCTGGACGCCCTCCTCGGACAGCGTCACGATCTCCCCCGGCTCGACCTCCCGGACGTAGTTGGCGCCGATGATGTCGAAGGCGCACGACTCGCTGGCCACGCAGTAGCGCTCCGGGCCATCGCCGCGGAGCGTGCCGAGCGCCAGCGGGCGCAGGCCGAGCGGGTCGCGGAAGGCGACCACCCGGTCCTTGGTCATGACCACGATCGAGAACGCCCCCCGCAGCCTTGGAAGCACGTCGGCGATCGCGTCCTCGACGTTCTCGGCGGGGTGGGTGGCGATCATCGCCGCGACGATCTCCGAGTCGGAGCTCGAGCTGAAGGTGACGCCGTTCTCGACCAGCTCGTCGTGGAGCTCGAGGGCGTTGATGAGGTTTCCGTTGTGTGCGAGGGCGAGCTCTCGACGTGAGCCGTTGGTGCCCTCCGAGCGCTGCACGGGCTGTGAGTTCTCCCACGCGTTGGAGCCGGTGGTGGAGTAGCGCACGTGACCGATCGCGAGGTCTCCCGCGAGCGTGCGCAGGTCGTTCTCGCTGAACACCTGGCTGACCAGGCCGAGCTCGCGGCGGGTGATGATGTTGCCGCCGCGGTCGGCAGCCGCGATCCCCGCCGACTCCTGCCCTCGATGCTGAAGCGCATACAGGGCGAAGTAGGACAGCCTCGACACCTCGTGACCGGGCGCGTACAGGCCGAACACTCCGCACTCGTCGCGCGGTCCCTCACGCATATGACCTAAAGCTAGCATCAAGGAAACAGCTCCCAGAGACGATCGTTGGCGCCACGCAGCTCCTCGAGTCCGGCGCTGAGGACCTCCTCGCCCGCCCCGCCGGCGCCGTGCGCCCGCCCGATCGACAGGGCATCCCCTCCGACGGTCCCGATCACGCGCGTGCCGGCGCTGTGCTCGAGGCGCTCGAGCGCCTCGGACGGCCCGCTCACGAGAAAGCCACCCGGGCCCTCCCCGAACAGGGCCACCTCGAGCTCCTCGCCGGGGGAGAGCGTGACGGTGGCGCCGACGCTCCCCGCCAGACAGCACTCCGCCAGCGCAACCGCGAGACCGCCCTCGGCGATGTCGTGGGCGCTGCTCAGCAGGCCCTCCCGTACCGCGCCGCGGATCGCCCCCAGAGCCGCGATCACGGCCTCGAGGTCGCACTCGGGCAGCTGCTCGGGCAACGGGCGCCCATGCAGCTTCTCCAGCTCCGACGCCGCCAGCGAGGGACAGAAGGGACCGACGAGCGCGATCGCGTCGCCCGCCCGCGAGAAGCCCAGGCGCCCGGCGCGGGAGGCGTCTGGGAGCGTGCCGACCATGCCGACCACGGGCGTGGGATAGATCGGGCCGGCGGGACCCTCGTTGTAGAGGGAGACGTTGCCGCCCACGATCGGCGCCCGCAGGGCACGGCAGGCGTCCCCGAGTCCCCTCACGGCCTCCGTGAGCTGCCAGGCGATGTGGTCCTTCTCGGGGTTGCCGAAGTTGAGGTTGTTGGTCGTGCCGAGTGGCTCGGCCCCGGCGCACGCGAGGTTGGCTGCGCACTCCAGCGCCGCCTCCACGGTGCCACGGTACGGGTCCGCTGCCACCCTGCGACCGTTGCAGTCGATGCTGACCGCCAGCGCCGAGCCATCGGGTAGGGCGAGAACGGCCGCGTCGGCCTCCGCGGGGCGGCGCACGGTGCGCGACTGGACAATCGAGTCGTACTGCTCGAACAGCGGTCGCCGGCAGGAGAGGTTGGGGCTGGCGAGCAGCGCCAGCAAGGTCTCGGCGGGACCGGCCTCCGGAGCCAGGGTCCCAGACGGCGGCGGGTACACGGCCTCCCGAGGTGGCCGCGGGGAGAGCTCGTACAGCGGGCAATCGTCGACGAGCCCCTCGACGGGCATGTCGGCGAGGACCTCCTCCCCGCTCAGCACCCGCAGGCGGCGGGAGTCGGTCACGCGCCCGATCGCCGAGCAGGGCAGCTCCCACCTGGCGCACACGGCCGCGACCCGATCGAAGGACGTCGGCTCGACCACGCACAGCATCCGCTCCTGGGACTCGGAGATCATGATCTCGAACGGCTCGAGGCCAGGCTCGCGCAGGGGCACGGCGGCCACGTCGATGTCGATCCCGACCTCCCCCTTGGACGCCATCTCCGAGGCCGAGGAGGTTAGGCCCGCTGCACCCAGGTCCTGGAGGGAGACGAGCAGCCCGCGCTCGAGCAGCTCCAGCGAGCACTCGAGCAGCTTCTTCTCCTCGAACGGATCCCCCACCTGAACCGTGGGGCGCATGTCGGGAGCTGAGCCTTCCTCGCCTGCCAGCTCGGCGGAGGCGAGCACCGAGGCCCCGCCGATGCCGTCCCGTCCGGTCGATGCCCCGAACAGCACCACCAGGTTGCCGGGTCCGGTGGCGGCGCTGCGAATCAGCTGCTCGGGGCGGGCGAGCCCGAGTGCCATCGCGTTGACCAGGCAGTTGTGCTCGTAGGGAGCCTCGAAGTAGACCTCTCCGCCGACCGTGGGGACGCCGATCGAGTTGCCGTAGTGCCCGATCCCCCCCACGGCACCTTCCAGCAGGTAGCGCGCGCGGTCGCCGGCCGCCGCCGTCGGCTCCCCGAAGCGCAGCGAGTCGAGCACCGCGATCGGCCGCGCCCCGAGCGCGAAGATGTCACGCAGGATCCCGCCGACCCCGGTGGCGGCGCCCTGGAACGGCTCGACCGCGCTGGGGTGGTTGTGGGACTCGACCTTGAACGCGCACACGAGCCCACCCGGGAGGTTCACGGCGCCAGCGTTCTCGCCGGGTCCGAGCGCCACGTGCTCGCCGGTCGTGGGTAGCGTGCGCAGCAGCAGCTTGGAGTGCTTGTAGGCGCAGTGCTCGCTCCACATCAGCGAGTACACCGCCAGCTCCACCTGGTTGGGCGGGCCTCCCTGCTTCTCGCACACCAGCTCGTACTCGCTGCGGGTGAGGCCGAGCGCGAGCGCGTCCTGCAGCGTCGGGACCCCGGCGGGGGCGTGCAGCGCCGTGCCCTCAGGCAAGCGCCCCCTCCTTCGCCAGCCGCATCGACTGGAAGATCCTCAGGCCGTCGGTCGAGCCTCCGGTGAGCTCCTCGACCGCGTGCTCGGGGTGGGGCATCAGCCCGAACACGTTGCCGGCCTCGTTGCACACGCCGGCGATGTCGGCGACGGAGCCGTTGAAGTTGTGCCCCGGTGCGTATCGCAGCAGCACCTGACCATTGTGCTCGAGCCCCTCGAGCGTCCGGGGGTCGGCGTGGTAACGCCCCCACGAGTGCTTGGCGGGGATCCTCAGCAGCTGCCCGGTCTCCATGCCCTGGGTGAAGGGACTGTCGTCGCGGATCACCTGCAGCGAGAGCTGCCGGAAGGTGAACCGGCGGTTGGCGTTGACGAGCAGGGCACCGGGGAGCAGGTGGGCCTCGCACAGCACCTGAAAGCCATTGCAGATGCCCAGCACCAGCCCGCCGGCAGCGGCGAACTCGATCACGGAGTCCATCGCCGGGGAGAAGCGGGCGATCGCCCCGGCGCGCAGGTAGTCGCCGTAGGAGAAGCCGCCGGGGACGATGACGGCATCGGCGCCCCTCAGGTCGCGTTCGGCGTGCCACACGAGCTCGGCGTCGCCCACGAGCCCGGCGGCGTGTACGGCATCCCGGTCGTCGCAGGAGCCGGGGAACTGGATGACGGCGAACTTCACCTGGGCCGTCAGGCGGGCGTGTCCAGCAGCTGGACCTCGTAGTCCTCGACGAGCGGGTTGGCGAGGAGCTTCTCGCACATCGCCCCCAGCTGCTCGGGGTCTGCCACGTCGAGCTCGATGAGGCGCCCGACGTGCACGTTGGCCGCGCCCGCGAACCCGAGCGCGGGCAGGGCGCGCTCGACCGCCGCTCCCTGCGGATCGAGGATGCCGGCCTTGGGCCGGACAAGGACCCGGGCCCTCAAGCGGCGCTCCTGGACAGCCATGCGTCGAGCGGCTCGCCCGTGATGCGTTCGTAGGCCTCGACGTAACGGGCGCGGGTGCCGGCGACGACCTCGTCGGGGATCGGAGGCGCCGGCGGCTTCTTGTCCCACCCCTGCGAGGAGGCCCAGTCGCGCACGTACTGCTTGTCGAAGCTCGGCTGGCCCCGCCCGACCTCGTAGTCCTCGGCCGGCCAGTACCGCGAGGAGTCTGGAGTGAGCACCTCGTCGCCGACAACGAGTTCGCCGTCCCCGTCGAGCCCGAACTCGAACTTCGTGTCGGCGAGGATCACACCGCCGGCGCGGGCGTGCTCGGCGGCGAAGGTATACAGCTCCACGGCCACGTCGGCCACCCTGCGCATCAGCCCGCGGTCACCGACGAGTTCGGCCGCGCGATCGAAGTCGATCGCCTCGTCGTGCCCCTCGGTGGCCTTCGTGCTGGGCGTGAAGATCGGTTCCGGCAGCTGCTCGGACTCGCGCAGTCCCTCGGGGAGCTCGATCCCCGAGACGCTGCCGGTGGCCTGGTAGTCCTTCCAGCCCGAGCCCGTGATGTAGCCGCGCACGACGCACTCCACGGGGAGCATGCGCAGCTCCCTCACCACCAGCGCACGGCCACGCTCCGAGTCCGGGACGTCGTCGGTCGCGGACAGCAGGTGGTTGGCCACGATGTGGCTCGTCTTGTCGAACCAGAACACCGACAGCCCGGTGAGCACCTTGCCCTTGTCCGGGATCGGCGTGGGATGGACCGCGTCGTAGGTGGAGATGCGGTCGCTGGCCACCATCAGCAGCCGCGCCGAGCCGTCGTCGCCGGGGCCGAGCGCGTACATCTCGCGGACCTTCCCGCTGGCGATGAGGGACAGGTCGGCGAGTGCGCTCACGTGGGGCGATGCTACCAGCGGCCCCGGGGGCCGCCGTCAGGCGATCAGGTCGAGCCGGGCGAGGACCTCCTGGGCGTGACGGAGGTACTCGCCGGGATCGAAGATGGCGTCGAGATCGAGTCCCTGGGTGCGCTCGTCGTCGGCGAGCAGCTCGCGCAACGGCACCCCCTCGTCCCAGGCCCGCTGGGCCAGCTCCTGGGCTACCCGGTAGGCGTCGTCGCGGGTGCTCCCGCGCTCAACGAGCGCGAGCAGAACGCGCTGGGAGTACAGCGCGCCGTGCGTGAGCTCGAGATTCGAGCGCATGCGCTCGACATCCACCTGCATGTCCTTCACCAACACGATCATGCGGTGCTGGAGGTAGTCGAGCAGGATCGTGGAGTCGGGCAGGATCACGCGCTCCACGGAGGAGTGGGAGATGTCGCGCTCGTGCCAGAGAGCGACGCTCTCAAGGGCCGCGATCGCGTTGCCCCGGAGCACCCTGGCGAGGCCGCTGATCTGCTCGCTCTTGATCGGGTTGCGCTTGTGGGGCATCGCAGAGGACCCCTTCTGGCCCGCACGGAAGGGCTCCTGCAGCTCGCGGACCTCGGTGCGCTGGAGGTGACGGATCTCGGTGGCAAGGCGCTCCAGGCCGGTGCCGGCGAGCGCGATGGTGCTGACCAGCTCGGCGTGGCGGTCGCGGGGGACGACCTGTGTGGAGATGTCCTCGGTGGCGAGGTGCAGGTGTGCGAGCACACGTGCCTCGTAACCGGGGCTGGTCGCCGAGTACGTGCCGACCGCGCCGGAGATGGCGCCCACGCCGACCTGCTTGAAGGCGCGTTCGAGGCGGCAGGCGTTGCGGTGGGCCTCGAAGGCGAAGCCCGCCAGCTTCAGCCCGAAGGTGGTGGGCTCGGCGTGCACGCCGTGGGTCCGGCCCACCGTGAGCGTGCCGGCGTGCTCGCGTGCTCGCTCCACCAGCACGTCCACCAGCGACCTGGCGCCGTCGACGATGACCTCCCCGGCTGCCTCCAGCTGGAGCGCCAGGGCCGAGTCCAGGACGTCCGAGGAGGTGAGCCCGAAGTGGATCCAGCGCCCGGCCTCCCCGGCGGAGGCCGCCAGCACGTCCACGAAGGCGGCCACATCATGCTCGGTGACGCGCTCGCGCTCGTGGACAGCCTCGACGGTGAAGGTGGCCCCGCGGATCGCGTTCAGCTCGGCCTCGGTGGGCCCCTCGTCGCCGAGCAGGTAAGGGAGCTGTTCGGCGGCGGCCACCTCTACCCGCCGCCAGGCCTCCATGCGGGCGTGCTCGGTCCACAGGCGGCCGAGCTCCGGCCGCGTGTAGCGGCCGATCATGCCTGGAGTATCTGGGCGGCGAGGATGGCGGCGTTGCGGGGGTTGTCGAGACCCACACACGCGACCGGCACCCCTGGGGGCATCTGCACGATTGACAGGATCGCATCAAGGCCGCCCGCAGCCGTGAGGCGTCCCGACAGCGGGACGCCGATCACCGGAAGATCGGTGTGGGCGGCCACCGCGCCCGGGAGCGCCGCCGAGATTCCCGCGCCCGCGATGATCACCCGCAATCCCCGCATGCGGGCGTTCTTCGCGTATTCGGCGACCAGGTCGGGTTCCCGGTGGGCGGACATCACCCGCGTCTCGTGGAGGATGCCGCGCTCGGATAGCTCGGCGGAGGCCTTCTCCATCGTCTCGAGATCGCTCTTGGAGCCCATCACGATGCCAACCCGGGGGGCATCCACATCCAGTCCCTCGAGCTCAGCCTCCACCTCTGACTCCTCCAGGGGCTCGGGCACAAGCGAGATCCCGCGGCCGCCCGAGGAACGGGGGTCGCCGGGCGTGTCTTCGCCCTCGCCGCGCGTGCCGGTTCCCCCGCCGTGAACGCTGTCGGCCTCGATGTCGGTCATGGGCTCGGGTGTGGGCGAGGCGGAGACGGTGCGGACGTTACAGAGAGGAGATGAAGGCATCGATCGGGATCGCCGCGAGCGTCTCGTAACGTGCGGTGCCGCGGGAGCCGAGCTCGAGTGAGATCCGGGCCATCGCCCCCTCGTCCGGAGCCTCTACCACCGAGATGAAGTCGATGTGCCCGAGGGTGGCCCATTGCGCCATCACGCTCGCCCCCAGCTGTTCGACCTCCTTGTTGACCTCCTTGATCCGCTCCGGGTTGTTCTTGACCGTCTGGACCCCCTCGGGAGTGAGGGTCGTGAGCATGATGTAGGTGGGCAACGCGTGGCTCCTCTCCGGGCTTCAGGGCAGGTGTTGGCGCAGAGCGCACTGGCCGTTCTACAGGATCGGGGCGGTTGGCGCGAACTGCTCCTCGCCGGTCGGAGCGGTCGGATGGCGTCCATATATTTCGCCCATGCCCAAGCTCACAGCCAGGTTCACGTATGCCAACGTCGCTGCAACGCTCGCACTCGTCTTCTCGATGACCGGAGGAGCCGTTGCGGCAGGCCACTATCTGATCAACTCGAAGAAGCAGATCAACCCGAAGGTGCTCAAAGCCCTCAAAGGGGCAAAGGGACCGAAAGGCGTGGCGGGGACGGCCGGCGGAACCGGGCCGGCCGGTGCAGCGGGAGGGGCCGGCGTAACCGGGCCGACCGGAGCAACCGGAAAAACCGGACAGCCGGGGCAGGAAGGGGAAGGCCTCCAGGGCAACTCCGGCGCCACGGGCCCGACCGGGCCGACGGGTGCTCAGGGCGTGACGGGGGCGGCCGGAACCACCGGCGAAAAAGGGGTGGAAGGCACAGCCGGCTCGGAAGGCAAACAGGGCTCCACGGGAGAACCCGGTGCGACGGGCGAAAAAGGTGGCACGGGGGCAACGGGCCCGACTGGAGAAGACAGCGCACCACTGGCATATGCCCACGTGAGCGAAAAAGCCAAACTGTCGGAAACCAAGAACGTAGGGAAAGTCACCGGAAACGGAGAAGGGATCTACTGCCTCTCCGAAATAACCGGGACCCTGCACAACGTGGAGGCGACGATCGACTACGACGAAGCGGTCCAGAACTCGATGATCCGTGCAACCATCGGGACCGGAGAAGAAGTGTGCCCCGAAGGGACCCAGGTGACGGTCGAGACGTCTGTGGGATTCGTCAATGCCGGTGAACTCGAAGAAGAAGACGACCCGCAGGGCTTCTTCGTGACGGTGAACTGACGCCCCCGGTCGAGACGCGCGCCTCCCTGGGCGCGCGCGGAACACGAGCGGGGGTTAAATGCGGAGGCCGGCCCCAAAAGGGACCGGCCACCACCGTCAACTGGACGATCTAGTTGATTTTGCTCGTCTGAACTGCGACGAACGAGCCATTGATCGCTTCGATGTGCACGTTTTCGCCGGCCCTGGTGACTTCCCTACATTCGACGGCTAGTATCGTCGGTTCGGTTGTAGATACACCGAGCGTTAGTCCAATGTCGCCGGCGACCGTGGGCGTAGATTCGGTGGCCGTCGTTGTGGCGGTCCACACTCCCGCGTCGTTAGGTCCTTCGCTATCGGTCAGCACACATTCTGCCGAGGCGAATTCGTCCGGGTTTTTCCCGACTGCAACGATTCCGACATTGGCCGTCACGATGAATGAGCCTTCAGGGAGTTCCGTTTCGAGCCCCGTGACCGGCGCCAGAGAGCTTTCGCCCGTGAGGTCAGCCGGCCCGGTCTGCGTCTGACTGAAGCCGGCGACGGCTCCAGCAGGACCCGTTGGCCCTTCGTGACCCGTCGGGCCCGTTGGCCCGTCTTTACCGGTGGCACCTTCGCCTGTGGGACCGGTCGGTCCCGTCGATCCGTCTGTACCGGCTTTGCCTTCGCCGGTGGCGCCGGTTGGCCCCGTTGCACCCGTCGGGCCGGTGGCTCCGGTGACGCCCTCGGCCCCGGAGGAGCCCGTCGCTCCCGTCGCCCCGGTACCGCCGGTCGGCCCGGTGGCGCCGGTCACACCCGCGGCCCCAGATGCCCCAGTCGCGCCGGTCGCGCCGGTCGCGCCGGTCGCGCCCGTCGGCCCCGTTTTGCCGGTTTCGCCGGTGGCCCCTTTTTCACCTGTGGCGCCGGGGGAACCCGTGTCTCCTGTCGGACCCGTTGGACCTCCGCTCGGCCCGGTCGGACCGGTCACGCCTGCTGCTCCAGTCGCTCCTTCTTTCCCGGTGGCCCCGGCGGGTCCGGTGGAGCCGTTTGCTCCGGTCGGCCCGTCATTACCCGTGACCCCTTCTTTGCCGGTGCCGTTGGTGCCGTTTGCTCCAGCCGGACCCGTGGCACCCGCGATGCCGGGGTGTCCTTCGGAGCCGGGTGAGCCTTTCTTGCCGTTCTTGCCGTTCTTGCCTTTGAGCTTGGCGAGCACGCTCGGCTTGATCTGGCTCGTACTCGTGATCAGGAAGGTTTTCGCAGCGATCGCGCTTCCCCCAAACGCAAAGAAGAGCGCGAGGATCGCGATCGCCCACTGTGCTCGCCGTTCCGATGCTCTGCGCATGCAGTTCCTCCAAATGACCCGACGCCCGGGAACGGGGCCGTTGTCGGTTGAATCTGTCAAGGCCGTCCTCGGCAGTCGCGTCCGCCGCCGACCAGCAGCGCCGAATCCAGGGAGTCGGGCGCTACATGGGCGCTAGTCCGGCCTCCGGGCGGTTTCTCTCAGAACGTTGTTCCCGCGGTACGACCCCCGGGGTTGGCAACTAAACGAACAGCCGACCCGGCCGGCGGATGTCAGGCCACCGCCGCCGAGGCGACGGGGCCCTTCTCCAGCGCGAGTTCGCCGTCGCGGGCGTCCACGGTGACCTCGTCGCCACTGTGGATCTCACCCTCCAACAACGCCAGCGCGAGGCGGTCGGTGAGCTGCTTCTGGATCACCCGCCGCAACGGCCTGGCCCCGTAGGTGGGGTCGTAGCCGAGGTTGGCGAGCAGTTCCCGGGCGGTGTCCGTCAGCGTCACGCTCACACCTTTCTCAGCCACCCGTTCGATCACCCGGGCCACCTGGAGGTCGACGATCTCGCTCAACTGCTCCCGGTCGAGCGCGTGGAAGCGCACGACGTCGTCGAGACGGTTCACGAACTCGGGCTTGAAGTACTCGAGCAGCGAGCTGCGCAGCTCAGCGTCGCCCAATCCTTCGGGGACGGGGATGTTCGAGGTCATGATGAGAACGGTGTTCTTGAAGTCCACGGTGCGACCCTGGCCGTCGGTGAGGCGCCCGTCGTCCATCACCTGCAGAAGCGTGTTGAACACGTCCGCGTGGGCCTTCTCGATCTCGTCGAGGAGCACCACCGCATAGGGGCGGCGGCGGACGGCCTCAGTCAGCTGTCCCCCCTCTTCGTAGCCAACGTAGCCGGGGGGCGCACCCACCAGGCGCGACACGGAGTGTTTCTCCATGTACTCGGACATGTCGATTCGGATCATCGCGTCCTGGGTGTCGAACATGAACTCCGCGAGGGCACGCGCGAGCTCGGTCTTGCCGACACCGGTGGGGCCCAGGAACAGGAAGCTTCCGATCGGCCGGTCGGGGTCCGACAGCCCGGCGCGCGAGCGCCGCAGCGCCGTGGCCACTGAGTCGATCGCCTCGTCCTGCCCCACCACCCGTTCGTGCAGGCGGTCCTCCATGTGCAGGAGCTTCTCGGTTTCGCCCTCCAACAGCCTGCTGACGGGGATCCCGGTCCAGCGCCCCACCACCTCGGCGACGTCGTCGGCGTCGACCTCCTCTTTGAGGAACACCGGGCCCTCCCCCTCGGCCTCGCGGGCGGCGGCTTCGCGCTCACCCAGCTCCTTTTCCAGCTCGGGGATGTCCCGGTACTGCAGTTCGGCCGCCCGCTCCAGGTTGGCTTCCCGCTGGGCTCGTTCGACTTCCATGCGTGCCTGCTCGAGGCGTTCCTTGAGCTCGGAGACGTCCTGGATGGAGTCCTTCTCCCGCTGCCACTGCTCCTTCATCGAGGCGGACCGCTGCTGGAGTTCCTCGAGCTCCTGCTCGAGTGCCTCCTTGCGCTCCTTGGCGGCGTCGCTCTTGTCCTTGCGCAGCGACGTGAGCTCGATCTCCAGCTGCATGATCCGCCGGTCGACCTCGTCGATCTCGGTCGGCAGGGAGTCGATCTCGATACGGATCTTGGAGGCGGCCTCGTCGATCAGATCGATCGCCTTGTCGGGCAGGAACCTGTCAGCGATGTAACGGTGCGAGAGCGTCGCCGCGGCGATCAGGGCGCTGTCCTGGATCGTGACTTTGTGGTGGACCTCGTAGCGTTCCTTGAGCCCTCGCAGGATCGCGATCGTGTCCTGCACGGTCGGCTCGCCGACGTATACGGGCTGGAAGCGCCGCTCCAGGGCGGCGTCCTTCTCGATGTGCTGGCGATACTCGTCGAGCGTGGTGGCACCGACGGCCCGCAGTTCGCCACGGGCCAGCATCGGCTTGAGCAGGTTGGCGGCGTCGACCGCCCCCTGCGCCGCTCCGGCGCCCACGATCGTGTGGAGCTCGTCGAGGAACAGGATGATCGACCCCTGCGCCTCGGCCACTTCCTTGAGGACCCCCTTGAGGCGTTCCTCGAACTCCCCCCGGTAGGCCGCTCCGGCGATCAGGCCACCGATGTCGAGCGCGATCACGCGCCGGTCGCGCAGCGACTCGGGTACGTCGCCGCCGACGATCCGCTGGGCCAACCCCTCGACGATCGCGGTCTTGCCCACGCCGGGCTCGCCGATCAGCACGGGGTTGTTCTTGGTGCGCCGGCTGAGGACCTGGATCACGCGACGGATCTCGTCATCGCGGCCGATCACGGGGTCGAGCTTGCCCTGCTCGGCGATCTCTGTCAGGTCGCGTCCGAAGCGCTCCAGAGGAGCCTGCTGCTCCTCGTCCTGCACGGGCTGCGCGCCCGCTGGTGGGGTCCCGTTAGGTGCCATCGCTACTTCCTTTTCTGTGTCTCTTGAAGTTCGTGGGTCGCTGGAAGGACTTCATGAGGTCGGCCACCCGCACGAGCTCCCGGCTGCCCCGGTAGGGGACCAGCTCGGCCCGGAACGATCGCCGTACCTCCTCCAGCTCTTCCGAGAGGCGGAGCTGGGCTTCCAGCGCGTCGAGCTCGGTCTCTTCGATGCGCCTCTGCATGTCCTCGATTTCCTGCTCCAGGTGAAGCACCCGCTCCACCCCCGCGAGGTTGAGCCCGAGCTCGGCCGTCATCTCCTGGATGCGCTTGAGCTTCTCGACGTCCTCCTGGGAGTACAGCCGGGTGCCCTTGGAGGATCGCTGCGGCTCGATCAGCCCCCTCGCCTCGTACACCCGGAGCGTCTGGGGGTGGAGGTTGGCGAGCTCCGCCGCCACCGAGATCATGAACACGCCCCTGTCGGACTCGAGTTCCACGCGTGTCACGGTCCGGCCCCGGCGGCGTGCCGCGGTGGTGGTCTTGACGGCCCGCTCGGTATCCACCTCGACGCTCGTCATCGGCGTGTTCTGGCGCCGCGACGGGGTGCTGGAGTCGCCGCCCGATCCGCGCATCAGCTCTCAGACCCCTTCCCGCTGGCAGCCGCCGCGCGAGGGCGCGGGCCGGCTCCGTTTGAGAACAGCGCCGCCCTCGGGTCGTCGGATCCGAGCGTCCGGGAGAGCTCCTCCACGGCCTTCTCCTGCTCGTCGTTGAGCTTCTTCGGGACCTCGATCACGAAGCGGTAGTGGATGTCCCCTTTGCGGGGCGGGGAGCTGCCGAGCTTCGGCGGCCCCTCGCCGCGCAGGCGCTGGACGGTGCCGTGGGCCGTTCCCGGGCGCACCCGCAGTGTCTTTGAGCCGTCGAGCGTGGGCACCTGCACCTCGGCGCCGAGCAGCGCCTCGGGGATGCTCAGCGGGACCTCCACCTCGAGGTTGTCGCCCTTGCGTTTGAACACCGGCGAGGGTGTCACCTTGGTGATCAGGTACAGGTCACCCGCGGGTCCTCCGCGCAGGCCGGGCTCGCCCTTGCCCGCCAGCCGCACGCGACTCCCGTCCTTGACGCCCGCGGGGATGTTCACGCGCATCCGCTTCACGGTCCGTACGGTGCCCGAGCCGCTGCACGTCGGGCAGGGCGTCTGGATGATCGTCCCGGAGCCCCCGCACAGGGAGCACGGCTGGGAGATCGAGAACATCCCCTGGCCCTCGGTCTCGACGCCCCTGCCTTCGCAGCGGGGGCAGATCGTGGGGGAGGTACCGGGCGCCGCGCCGGTCCCGTGGCAGGTCTCGCACGTGGTTCGCATCGGCACCTGCAGCGGCACCTGTGCCCCGGACACGGCCTGGTCGAAGGTGATCGACACCTGCGCCTCGAGGTCGGCACCGCGCTCGGGCACGGGCGCACCGCGCCCGCGTCTGGCTCCTCCGGCCCCACCGAACAGGTTGGACAGGATGTCGCCCATCGACGAGGCGTCGAAGTCGAAGTTGCCGAAACCGCCGAAACCCGCTCCGGGGCCGCCCTGCGCGAACGGACCGCTGCCCTCGTCGTACTGCTTGCGCTTCTCGGGGTCGCCGAGCACGTCGTAGGCCTGAGAGATCTCCTTGAAGCGCTCCTCGGCCTTCTCGTCCCCCGGGTTGCGGTCCGGGTGGTACTCGCGGGCGAGCTTGCGGTAGGCCTTCTTGATGTTGTCGGCGCTGGCCTTCTTGTCGACGCCCAGCGCCTTGTAGTAGTCGGGACGTGCCGCCATCGCTACTCCTACGCCGCCACGACCACGCGAGCCGGGCGGATGATGTTCTTGCCGAGCCTGTAGCCCGGCTGGTAGACCTCCACGACCGTCCCGCTGGGCTTGCCGCCGGGCGGCTGGGGAAGCGTCGCCATGGCCTCGTGCAGCGACGGGTCAAAGGCCTCGCCCAGGGGCGAGTAGGACTCGATCCCGGCCCGCCCGAGGGCGGCGTTCAGCTCCGTTCTCACGAGCCTCACCCCTTCGAGCAGGGGGTCGTCGGCGGCCGCCGCGTCGAGCGCCCGGTCGAGGTTGTCGAGCGCGGGGAGCAGCTCCTTGGCGAGCGTCGCGGAGCCCCGCTCCTGCGCCGCCGCGGCCTCGCGGGCCACACGCTTGCGGTAGTTCTCGAAGTCCGCCTGGGTGCGCTGCGCCAACGCGAGGTACTCGTCGCGCTGGGCCGCCGTGCGAACCAGCTCGTCGAGGTCCCCCGCGAGCTCGGCGGCCTCCTCCACCTCGTCCGCCACCGGGGTGCCGGAAGCGGCCGCGGGCCCCTCCCCCGACGCATTACCGTCGGGGAAGAGGTCACGCTCGTGGCCCTTATGGGCTCCCTCAGCGTCCGCGGCGCGGGAAGTCCCCGCGCCGGTGACTGTGCCGTCGGTGTTCGTCATCGCCTACACCTTGGGCTCGTCGACGACCTCGGCGTCGACGACGTCCTCGTCGTCGGAGGAGGAGCCGCCCTCGCCGCCGTCACCCGCGGCGCCGTTGGTGCCGGCGGATGCCGCCTGCTCCTGGGCGCGCTGGTACATCGCCTCGGACACCGCGTGGAACGCGTTCTGGAGCTCCTGGGACTTGGCGTTGATCGCCTCCGCGTCCTCGGACTCCAGCGTCTCACGGACCCCCTTGATCGCCTCTTCGATGCGCGACTTGGACTCGGCGTCCACCTGGTCGCCCAGGTCGGCGAGCTGTTTCTCGGCCTGGTAGGCCGCGTTCTCGCCGTTGTTCCGCGCTTCTGCGAGGGCCCGCGCGTGGCGGTCCTCATCGGCGTGGGTCTCGGCGTCGGAGACCATGTTCTTGATCTCGTCCTCGGAGAGCCCGGAGCCGGCCTTGATCTCGATCTTCTGCTCCTTGCCCGTCCCAAGGTCCTTCGCGGAGACGTTCAGGATGCCGTTCGCGTCGATGTCGAAGGCGACCTCGATCTGCGGTATCCCGCGCGGAGCCGGCGGTATGCCCGTCAGCTGGAACTTGCCCAGCGACTTGTTGTACTGCGCCATCTCACGCTCGCCCTGCAGGACGTGGATCTCGACCGACGGCTGGTTGTCCTCGGCCGTCGAGAAGACCTCGCCCTTGCGGGTGGGAATCGTGGTGTTGCGCTCGATCAGCTTCGTCATGACGCCGCCCTTGGTCTCGATGCCGAGCGTCAGCGGTGTCACGTCGAGCAGCAGCACGTCCTTGACGTCGCCCGCCAGCACGCCCGCCTGGATGGCAGCGCCCACGGCCACGACCTCGTCGGGGTTGACCCCCCGGTGCGGGTCTTTGCCGGTCAGCTCCTTGACCTTCTCCTGCACGGCGGGAGAGCGGGTCATGCCGCCCACCAGCACGATGTGGTCGATCTCCTTGACGCCCTTGCTCTTGGCGTCGTCGATCGCCTGGTTGACCGGGCCCACCACGCGGTCGAGCAGCGCGGAGGTGAGCTCTGCGAGCTTCGCCCGTGTGAGGCGCGTGTCGAGGTGCTTCGGCCCGGAGGCGTCCGCGGTGATGAAGGGCAGGTTGATCTGCGTCTCCTGGGTGGTGGAGAGCTCGATCTTGGCCTTCTCCGCCGCCTCGTAGAGGCGCTGGAGCGCCATCGGGTCGGCAGAGAGATCGATGCCCTGCGACTTCTTGAACTCGGCGACGAGCCAGTCCACGATCGCCTTGTCGAAGTTGTCGCCGCCGAGGTGGTTGTCACCGGCAGTCGACTTGACCTCGAACACGCCGTCGCCGATCTCGAGCACGGACACGTCGAAGGTGCCCCCGCCGAGGTCGAACACGAGGATCGTCTGGTCGGACTCCTTGTCGAGTCCGTACGCGAGCGACGCCGCGGTGGGCTCGTTGATGATGCGCTTGACGTCGAGGCCGGCGATCTTGCCGGCGTCCTTGGTCGCCTGGCGCTGGTCGTCGTTGAAGTACGCCGGGACCGTGATCACAGCCGAATCGACCGCTTCGCCCAGGTACGCTTCCGCGTCCGCCTTCAGCTTCTGCAGGATCATCGCGGAGATCTCGGGCGGGGAGTACTGCTTGCCGCTCGCTTCTACCCGCGCGTCGCCGTTGGGGCCGGCGACGACCTTGTAGGGGACGATCGACTCCTCCTCGCGCACCTCGGCCTCCTTGCGGCCCATGAAGCGCTTGATCGAGAAGATCGTGTTCTGGGGGTTCGTGACGGCCTGGCGCTTTGCCACCGTGCCCACGAGGCGCTCCCCGGAGGCCGTGAAGGCGACCACCGACGGCGTCGTGCGACCGCCCTCGGCGTTCTCGATGACGGTCGGCTCGCCACCCTCGAGCACGGCCATGCACGAGTTCGTCGTGCCCAGGTCGATGCCTATGGTCTTGGCCATTACTGTAAACCTTTCTGTGTGTACGCTGTGTAAATCTTAGTCGTATTGTGGCAGATTTCTTGCCGCTCTTCAAGGCTGGTTTGCCCGCACTTTGCGGAGATTTGGGCAGGTTTTGGGGCCCACCCACGGGGATTTCTGGACCGCTCAATTCCACTGCGCCCACCCAGGCGCGATCACCCCGGGGCCCGCCGGGAGGCCGAGGAAGGCGGGCCGCCCAGGGGCGTTTGGGGGGCGGCGGCTCAGTCTGCGGAGGAAGCCGCCGGCGCTGCCGCCGGCGCCGGGCCGAGCTGGCGGTCGAAGAAGGCGAACACCCGCTGGTAGGCGTCCTCGGCGGCCCGCGGTTCGTAGCCGATCCGCATGGGCAGGAACACGAGCCTTCCGACCGGGTGGTGGCCGTTGGTCATGAACGAGTGGCCGGCGTCCTCGTAGACCTTCACGTCGTGCTCGATCCCGAGTTGCTCGAGATGCCTCCGCAGGCGCTCCCCGCCGGAGCCCATCATGCGGTCACGGCCGCCGTAGGAGGCCACGACCGGACAGCTGCCGGCCAGCGCGGACGCGTCGGACGGCACGGCGCCGTAGTTGACCGCGGCAGCCCGCAGGCCCGGGGGGCGGCCCGCTGCCAGCGCGAGGGCGAAGCCGCCCCCCATGCAGAAGCCGATCACCGCCAGGCGCTGCCCGTCGATCTCCGGGCGTGAGGCGAGCCACGCGCGCGAGTCCTCGACCGCACGGGCGATGGGCCCGTCCCCGCCGCGGCCGGTCTCCACCATCGCGCGGGTCAGGCAGGCGAGGCGGATGCCCGAGCTGAACAGGTCGGGGGCGAGGGCGCCGTAGCCGCGCTCGGCGAAGCGGTCGGCCACCTCGAGTATCTCGGGCTGCTCGCCGAAGATCTCATGCAGGACGATGACTCCCGGGAGCGGCCCGGGGGGGTCGGCGTCGGGCAGCGCGAGCACACCCTTGAGCTCGCCTCCGCGGCTGAGCGGGATCGATACGCCCTTACGCACGCGCGCATCATCCCACGCCGCTACTTTTTGTCTTGATGAGCATGACCGAGTTGCGGACGCTCACGAAACCAAACCTGCCGCCGCTCAAGCCGCGACTGAGGGGGGTGCTGCACGAGTACGCCTTCTTCATCTCGCTTGGGTGCGGCATCGCGCTGATCATGGCCGCCTCCGACGGACGGGCACGCGTGGCCGCCGCGATCTATGCCGCTGCCGTGTCGGGCCTGCTCGGGACCAGCGCCCTCTACCACCGCGTCACCTGGCGGCCGAAGGCCCGCCGTTGGATGAGGCGCCTGGACCACTCGATGATCTTCGTGCTCATCGCGGGCACCTACACCCCCGTGGCCCTGCTGGCGCTGAAGGGGTCGCTGGCGAAAGCGATCCTGATCGTGCTGTGGGCGGGAGCCCTCGGCGGCGTGCTCTTCAAGCTGCTGTGGATCGACGCCCCCAAGTGGCTGTTCGCCGGCGTCTACGTCGCGCTCGGGCTGGTGACCGCAGCGGTGTTCGGCGAGCTGCCCGCCAGCATCGGCTGGCTCGGTGTGGCGGGCCTCGCGGTCGGTGGGCTGCTGTACGTGATCGGGGCCGTCGTGTACGCGAGCGGGCGTCCCAACCCGTGGCCGCGGGTGTTCGGCTACCACGAGGTGTTCCACGCACTCGTGGTGGCCGCCGCCGCGCTCCAGTACGCGGTGATCGCCTTCGCCGTGCTGCCTCGCGGCTAGCGCAGCAGGCTGCTGGGGCAGATCGGCTCCAGCGCGCAGCTCTCGCAGCGCCGCCCCCGGGCGTAGCAGGTGCGACGTCCGTGGCGCAGGAGGTTGACGTGCAGCTCGAGCTCGGCCCCCCGCGGGGTGAGCTCGAGCATGCGGTCGTGGAGCACCTCGAACGGCGCGCCGGCGGGCAGCAGTCCGAGGCGTGCGCCCACCCGCGAGACGTGGGTGTCGACGGGCACCTCGCGCTTGCCCAGCGCGAACAGCAGTACGCAGGCGGCGGTCTTGCGCCCGACGCCCGGAAGCCCCACGAGGTAGTCCCGGCCCTCGCCCACCGGGGCCTTTGCCAGCCAGTCCAGCGACAGCTCGTGTCCGGGATCGCGTGCGTCGGCGCTGATCGCACGCAGGATCGCCTGCAGGCGGCGCGACTTGACCTTCGAGATGCCCCCGGGGCGGATCGCCCGCTCGACCTGCTCCACGCGAGCGTCACGCACCCGCTCCCACGTCGGAAGGCGCTCCCGCAGGCGCAGGTAGGCAACGTCGCGGTTGCGGTCGTTGGTCGACTGCGAGAGCACCGTCAACACCAGCTCTGCGATCGGATGCCCGTGCGGCATCGTCCTCGGGACCCCGTACACGAGGCGCAGGCGCCGGCGCACGAGCGCCACCCGCCGGCGACTCGGGGGCTCCTCGAGCGGGCGGGGGGCAGGCATGGCAGCACGGTATCCGCACGACCCACGCCCGCGGCTGCTCTATAACCTCGCCCCGAGGTGCGCGAGCCGAGCGAGCACACCGAGGATCTCGACGGACTTCCCGTGTTCTGGCGAGAGGCCCCGGAACCTGATGCGCCGGACGGACTGGCGCCCGTGCTGTACCTGCACGGCGTGCCGAGCAACTCCGACGAATGGACCGCGTGGCTGTCGCTGAGCGGAGGCGTGGCGGTGGACCTGCCGGGATTCGGACGCTCGGGCAAGCCCGGGTCGCACCAGTACACGATCGAGGAGTACGACGCCTTCATCGAGAGCTTCCTCGACTGGCGCGGGATCGAGCGCGTGCGGCTGGTGATGCACGACTGGGGCGCCGTCGGGCTGGCCTTCGCCCAGCGCCGGCCCGAGCGCGTGCAGCGCATGGTGCTGATCAACGTGGTGCCGTTCCTGCCCGGCTACCGCTGGCACCGCACCGCCCGCGCGTGGCGCACGCCCGTGCTCGGAGAGCTTGCGATGGGCGCGACCGTGGGCTACACGCTGAAGCAGCTCTCACGTGAGGCCAACGTCACACCCGGACCCCTCCCGGAGGACGTGCGCCGCTCGATCATGGACCACCTCGACCACGGCACCCAGCGCGCGATCTTGCGCCTGTATCGCAGCTCGCCCTCCGAGCGCCTGGCGGCGGCCGGGGCACACCTGGGCGACATACGGGCCCCGACGCTCGTCGCGTGGGGCACGCGCGACCCCTACATCCCCGCGCGCTTCGCCCGCGACTACGCGCACGCGCTGCCCCACGCCGAACTGCTCGAGCTGCCCGACGCCGGGCACTGGCCGTGGCTCGATCGCCCCGACCTGCCCGAGCGCGTACACGAGTTCCTGACCCGCACATGAGCGGCGCAGTCCTCGACCAGCCACTCGCGCGAGGCCGTCGGGAGAGCCGGCAGCGCAACGGCGCGCCCGCCCCGTCCCGGGGGGCCTCCCGGCTGCGCCGCCCTCCGGCGTGGCTGCTCGCGGCGGCGTTGGCGGGCGGCTACCTGCTGCTCGCGCCCTCGAGCAGCGACCTCGCCGCCGCCAGCTATCGCAGCTGGCTGTTCTCGCACGCCGGCTTCTCGCTGTGGGACAACTCCTGGTACGGGGGCCACCACCTTCCCGCCTACTCGCTGCTGGCCCCAGCCCTCGGCGCGCTGATCGGCCCACGGCTGCTGGTGGCCCTGGCCGCCGTCGCCCAGGTGGCGATCTTCGAACGGCTGCTCGCACGGGAGGCGCCCGGGACGGCGGGCCGGGTGGCCGCCTGGTGGTTCGCGTTCGGCGCCGGCTTCGCGCTGCTCTCCAGCCGCGTGCCCTACGACCTCGGTCTGGCCCTCGGGCTGGCCGCGCTGCTGCTTGCCCGTCCGCGGCCCGCGGCGGCGCTGGTGCTGTGCGTCGCGTGCTCGCTGGCGAGCCCGGTGGCCGGGGCGTTCCTGGCGCTGGCGCTGCTCGCGTGGGCGATCGCGGGCTCGAGCCGCCGGCTCGCGCTGGCGATGACGGCCGCCGCGCTGGTGCCGATCCTGGCCCTGGCGGCGCTGTTCCCCGAAGGCGGCACCCAGCCGTTCGTGGCGTCCGCATTCTGGGCCCCGCTGGGCGCCGTGCTGCTGCTGGCGGTGCTGGCCGGACGCGAGCAGCGGGTGCTGCGCGACGGCCTCGTGCTGTACGCGCTCGTGCTGGTGGCGGCGTTCGTCGTGCCGAGCGCCGTGGGCGGCAACACCGGGCGCCTCGGGTCGCTGCTCGGCGGTCCCGTGGCGGCCCTGATCCTGCTGCGCCGCGAGCACGGCGGTATCGCCCGCGGGCGGCTGTGGCTGCTGGTGGCGCTCACCCCTCTGATGCTGTACTGGCAGATCAAGGCACCCCTGGCCGACGTCCGCGCCGTGCGGGACAACCCGTCGGTCGAGTCCACCTTCTACGCTCCGCTGGTTGCCGAGCTGCAGCGCCTGGGCGTGGGCTACGGCGCCCGTCCGGAGCGCATTGAGGTGGTGCCGACGGCGACCCACTGGGAAGCCCGCTGGGTGGCCCCCCACGTGATGCTGGCCCGCGGGTGGGAGCGCCAGCTGGACCGCCAGCGCAACGGCCTGTTCTACGAACACGGGCCCCTGACGGCGGCGGAGCTGCACGGGTGGCTGCTCGAACAGGGGGTCTCGCTGGTCGCGCTCCCCGACGCCACGCTCGACTACTCCGGCAGGGCCGAGGCGCGGCTGCTGCGCAACGGGCCGCCGGCGTACCTGCGCGAAGTCTGGCGCTCGCCCCACTGGCGGCTGTTCGCGGTTCGCGACCCGCGTCCGCTGGTGGCGGCGCCGGGGGTCCTGCGAAGCGTCTGGAGCGACGGCGCGAGCCTGCGGCTGCCGCGCGCCGGGCGCTACCTGGTGCGCGTGCGCTTCACCCCCTACTGGAAGCTCGAGACGGGTGACGGCTGCGTGGAACGGGGCGCCGGCGGCTGGACGCGTGTGCTCGCCCGGCGCGCGGGCAGCTTCAGGCTCGGCATCGGCTTCTCGCTCGCGCGCGTGCTCGAGCATGGGGTTCGTTGCACCTGACCATCTACTAGGCTTCCCCGCTATGCTCGCCCGCGCTCGTGTGCTGCAGGCGCGACTGTTGCCGCGGGGATGGATGGACGCGCTGCGGCAGGTGCTGTTGTTCGCCGCAGCCTTCCTGGCCTACCGCATCGTGCGCGGCCTCGTCGAGGGCGAGGCCAACGCAGCCTTCGCCCACGCCCGTGACCTGATCTCGCTCGAGCGTGGGCTGCACGTGTTCGTGGAGCCGTCGATCCAGGCGTGGGCCTCCGGCAGCCACGCGCTGATCGTGGGCGCCAGCTGGGTCTACGTGAACGCGCAGACGACCGTCACGATCGTGGCGCTGCTCTACATCTACCTGCGCCACAACCGCAGCTTCTACTTCGTGCGCAACATGTTCATGATCGCGATGGCGATCGCGCTGGTCGGCTACACAGTGTTCCCCACGGCGCCTCCGCGGTTCTTCCCCGAGTGGGGCTTCATCGACACCGTCTCGGACTTCACCGGGATGCACGTGTCGGCCAAGAGCTCCTCGATGACGGCGATGGTGAACATGTATGCGGCCGTGCCCTCGATGCACGTGGCGTTCGCCCTTATGACCGGGTGGACGCTTGCGCGGCTGGTAAAACCGAGGGTCGTGAGGGTGCTCTGGATCCTGTACCCGTTCCTGATGGCGTTCGTGATCGTCGTCACCGCCAACCACTTCATCTTCGACGCCCTGCTCGGGGCGCTGACAGCCGGCGTGTCCGCCTATGGTGCCCTCTGGCTGGCTCGGGCGCGGCCCAATGCGTGGCGCTTCTCGGCCCTGCCGGGGACCAGGCTCGGGGCCAGCGGGTAGGGACGCCCACGCTCGATGGCTCCCCGTCAGCATGCGCCAGCCCGCCGTGGCCGCGGCTCCCACCGCGCCGGGCGCACCCGCACGCGCCCGCCGATCGGCTCAGGCGCGCGCCGGGAGCTGGTCCGCAACCGCCTGATCGAGTCGCGGCTGACGCCGAACGCGATCTCGCTGACGGGCTTCGCGCTGAACCTGGTGGCGGCAGTGCTGGTTTGGGAACAGCTCTTCTTCCTCGGCGGCCTGGCGTTCATCGTCGGCTCGGTGATGGACACGCTCGACGGGCGCTACTCGCGGATGTCGGGCAAGGGCACCCCCTTCGGCGCCTTCCTGGACTCCACCCTCGACCGCATCGAGGAGGGGATCGTGCTGGCCGCGGTGGCGGGTTACTTCGCGCTGCAGGGGGAGCGCTTTGCAACGGCCGCCGTGGTGATCGCCGTGCTCGCCTCGCTGATGGTCAGCTACACGCGGGCGCGGGCCGAGGCGCTGGGCGTGGAATGCAAGGTCGGGATCGCGACGCGGCCGGTGCGCGTGGTGATCCTCGCGATCGGGCTGGTGTTCGCCAAGGGCGCCTCGCTCGGGAGCTTCGAGCTGCTCAAGCCCGCCGTGTACGCGCTCGCCGTGCTGAGCGTCATCACCGTCCTGCAGCGCATCTGGCACGTTAGAAAGGTCCTCACCGCGCAATCCGCGGTGTGACCTTCCAGGCTCTCCGGAGTAGTCTCTTGCGGCGCCGGGCCCCACGATGCCCGCGCCCGGGCCTCTGCGGCCCTCGCCCTGCCCCTCGCCACGAACAAGGATCGAACCTGTGATCAAGCAGCGCACCAACGGCAGCACACACACCAACGGAGCGGCCTCCACCAACGGCAAGGCCCGCTACCAGTCCGACAAGGTTCGGGTGGCGATCATCGGGGTCGGCAACTGCGCGTCGGCCTTCGTGCAGGGGGTCCACTACTACCGCGACGCCGACCCCGCAGAGCGTGTCCCCGGGCTGATGCACGTGGACCTCGGCGGCTACCACGTCAGCGACATCGAGTTCACGGCCGCCTTCGACATCGACGCCGCCAAGGTCGGCAAGGACCTCGGCACGGCGATCTGGGCGGGCCAGAACAACACCATCCGCTTCGCCAAGGTGCCCCGTCGCCTGGGCGTGCCCGTCCGCCGCGGGATGACCCATGACGGCCTCGGCAAGTACCTCAAGGAGAAGATCAAGAAGGCGCCGGGCGAGACGGCCGACATCGTCAAGATCCTGCGCGACACCCACACCGACGTGGTCGTCTCCTACCTGCCCGTGGGCTCCGAGCAGGCCACCAAGTGGTACGTCGAGCAGGTGCTCGAGGCCGGCTGCGGCCTCGTCAACTGCATCCCCGTGTTCATCGCCCGCGAGGACTACTGGGACCGCCGCTTCAAAGCCGCCCGCCTGCCGATCGTGGGCGACGACATCAAGTCCCAGGTCGGGGCCACGATCGTCCACCGTACGCTCGCCCGGCTGTTCGCCGAGCGCGGCGTGGAGGTGGAGCGCACCTCGCAGCTGAACGTCGGAGGCAACATGGACTTCTACAACATGCTCGAGCGCGAGCGGCTGGAGTCCAAGAAGATCTCCAAGACCAACGCGGTCACCTCCGTGATGGACCACGAACTCCCGGCCAGCGACATCCACGTCGGGCCCTCCGACTACGTGCCCTGGCTCACCGACCGCAAGTGGGCCCACATCCGCATCGAGGGCCAGGCCTTCGGCGACGTGCCCCTGAACATGGAGCTCAAGCTCGAGGTGTGGGACTCCCCCAACTCGGCGGGGATCGTGATCGACGCCGTGCGCTGCTGCAAGCTCGCCCTCAACCACGGCCTCGGCGGACAGCTCGACGGGCCGTCCTCGTACCTGATGAAGTCGCCCCACCACCAGCGCCCGGACGAGCAGGCGCGGCTCGACACCGAGGCGTTCATCTCCACCTACGCCAAGCGTCCGGGGAGCGAGCCCAAGGGAACCTCCAAGACGGCCTCGAATGCGGGCGCCAAAGCAGGTGCCAAAGGGGGCGCCAAGCCGCGCCGCGCGGGCACCCGCAGCCGCACCGCCGCGAGCCGCGCCGGCCGCTGACCCGCACCGCGCTCGCGCGCCGTCGCGATAATCAGCAGCGCATGGCCCCCACCTTCGCGATCGCCCACGTCACGCCGTACCCGTGGGAGGTCGAGAACGAGGTCAACGTCCGCGTCGCGGAGGCCGCCGCAGAGCTCTCGCGGCGTGGGCACCGCGTGCTCGTGTTGGCCCCGTCGCGCTCGCAGGAGCGGGTGCGCGAGTCGCGCAAGCACCTGCGGGGCGCGCGCGGCAACCCCGAGCGTCTCCTGGAGGCGACCGACGGCGGCGCCCCGCGGGTGATCGCGGTGGGCGAGGTGCTGGAGGTCGCGCCGGGCGCACGCCGGCGCGCGCCCGCGCTGCCGATCGACGTCGCCCGCACCGTGGAGGAAGTGCTCACGCGTGTGCCGCTCGACTTCGTGCACGTGCACGAGCCGTTCGCCCCGTCAACCTCCAACGCGGCCCTGCGCCACTCGCGCTCGCTGAACGTGGGCTCCTTCCACTCCTCCAGCGAGCGGCTGCTCTCGACGCTGGTGGCGCGGCGCTTCGTGGAGAGCTTCTTCGGGCGCCTCGACGCGCGCACCGCGACACTGCCCGCCACGGCCGAGCTGATGGCCCGCGCCTTCCCCGCCGAGTATGAGCTCGTCCCCGACGACGAGTTCGCGGCCGAGCGCTTCGAGGAGATCTACGCCAGGGTGGCCGCCCGCCGCCACGGTGGGGGTGACCCCGAGCTCGCGCGGGTGCTCGCCGGGCGTCCCCTAATCGAGGTCGATCTGCACATGCACACCGACCACTCAGGTGATTGCGCGACTCCCGTCGAGGTACTGCTCGCGAGCGCCCGCGAGGCCGGGCTCGGGGCGATCGCGGTGACCGACCACAACGAGATCTCGGGGGCCTTCGAGGCGCAGGAGAAGGCCGCGCAGGCGGGTGTGCGCGTGATCGTCGGTGAGGAGATCAAGACCGACGGACAGGGCGAGGTGATCGGGCTGTTCCTGAAGGAGAAGATCCCCCGCGGGCTGAGCCTGGCGGAGACGATCGACCGGATCCACGGCCAGGGCGGCATCGTGTACGTGCCCCACCCCTTCGACCGCATGCATGCCGTGCCCGACTACGAGCACCTGCTGACGGTGCTCGGCGAGGTCGACGCGATCGAGATCTTCAACCCGCGGGTCGCGATCAGCGCCTTCAACGAAGAGGCCGACCGCTTCGCCGCCAAGTACCGCATCCCCGCCGGTGCGGGCTCCGACGCCCACGTCCCCCAGGGCCTCGGCTCGGTGCGGGTGCGGATGCGCGACTTCGACGGCCCGCAGGAGTTCCTGCAGTCGCTGCGCGACGCCGAGATCCTCACGCGGCCGTCCTCGTTGCTGTACGTGCAGGCCCTGAAGTTCCTGCAGACACGCGCCACACCGCCCTCGGCGAGGCGCGCGAGCAGGGCCCGCCGCCTGCGCCGCCTGAGCCGCGCCGGCGAGCGCCGTGGCCGGTAGCCGCCCGCAACGGGCGATGCACGGCCAAGGACAAGCCGGCGCACCGTCAAATCCATCCGCGGCGATGCCGGTGACCGACGACGAGATCCGCGAGAAGTACCTGGAGCGCGCGATCCGTGAGCTCAACACGCTCACGCGCGAACTCCAGTCCTGCCCGCACTGCCCGCGCGGCAACCTCATGCCCGTGCTCGGCTCGGGCCACCCGCAGGCCGACATCATGCTTCTCAAGCACGCGCCGGTGCCCTCGGAGATCGAGGAGGGCGTCGCCTTCTACGGCCGTGCCGGCGCCGCGCTGATGAAGTCGCTCAAGCGCCTGCAGATCGACCCCCTCGCCGTGTACGGGACGCTCTGCGTGAAGTGCCCCCTCGGCGACCCCTCGCTCGCCGATCCCGTCTGCGTGGCGCGCGTCGTCGAGGAGATGGCGATCGTGCAGCCGCGCGTCGTCGTCGTGATGGGCGAGGACGCTCTGGAGGCGCTCAACGAGATGGAGATCCCTCTCGCCCGCGAGCTTCAGCCGCGCCTGGGCGAGGTGCAGCAGCTCACGCCGATGATCGATGCCCTGCACGTGCCCGACATCGAC
>DATJXX010000032.1:0-2559 GCA_035499875.1 Solirubrobacteraceae bacterium | reverse complement strand
CCAGCAGCACAAGCTCGTCTACGGCGCGCTCGAATCCGACATCGGCGGCGCGATCCACGCGCTCGCGCTCAAGACCGAGACCCCCTCCACCGTCGAGACCCCCTGACCCCAGGAGCTTTGTGATGTCACCCAGCCAGTTCGACCCGATCCCGATGGCGAGCAGTGCGCCCGCCGCCGCCCCGGCCCCGGCCGAGGAGGCCGAGAGCAGCCCGATCCGCGACGCGATCAAGGACGCGATCGCCGAGCACGACGTGATCCTCTTCATGAAGGGCACTCCCGAGGCGCCGGCGTGCGGGTTCTCCGCGCGAACCGTCGCGATCCTTCAATCGCTGGAAGTGCCCTTCGCGGCGGTCGACATCCTGCCCGACCCGCGCATCCGCCAGGAGCTCTCCGCCATCTCCGAGTGGCCCACGATCCCGCAGCTCTTCAAGGGCGGCGAGTTGATCGGCGGCTGCGACATCGTCACGGAGATGTACGAGTCCGGAGAGCTCCAGGAGGCCTTGCGGTAGCGTCTCGCGCCGCATGGCTCCCGTAGCGGTCGCGACCGACAGCACGCACTACCTCCCCCGGGCCCTCGCCGACGAGCGCGGGGTCCACCAGGTGAGCCTCTACGTGGGGTGGGCGGGGCAGCCGGAGCGCGAGCTCGACATGTCGAGCTTCGACGCGTTCTACGAGCGCCTTCGCACCGACCCCGAACTTCCCAGCACCTCCCAGCCGTCGATCGGCGACTTCCTCGCGGTGTGGGAGCCGCTGATCGAGGAAGGCCGCGATGTCGTTTCGATCCACCTCGCCGGCGGGATCTCCGGGACGACGGAGGCCGCACGCCAGGGGCACGCCCTGCTGGCAGAGCGCGGCCTCGGAGAGCGCGTCGAGGTGATCGACGGCGAAACGGGCTGCGGCGGGCTGGGGATGCTCGTGCTCGCCGCGTGTGCGGCGGCGGAGGCGGGCGCCGACAAGGACGCCGTCGCGGCGCGCGTGCGCGAAGCGCGCAAGTCGCTTCGGATCTGGTTCGCCCTGGACACGCTCGAGTACCTGCGCCGCGGCGGGCGCATCGGCAAGGCCCAGGCCTGGCTCGGGGGCACGCTGAGGATCAAGCCGATCCTCTCCTTGGAATACGAGATCACGCCGGTCGAGCGCGTCCGTACCGCCGGGCGCGCGTTCGAGCGCATGGTCCGCTACGCCGAGGACCTGCACGAAGCAGGCTCCGACGGCTGGGTCGTCCAGCACATCCAGGCGCCCGAGCAGGCCGAGCGCCTGATCGAGCGCTGCCGGGCGATCTTCGACTCAGAACCGGTGTTCACCTCGGAGGTCGGCCCGGTGATCGGCACCTACACCGGCCCGGGACTGATCGGCGTCGGCGGCGTGCCGCGGGCGCTGCTGAGCGCCTAGAGAGCGCCCCGGGGGCCTAGATGATTGATTCCACGGCGGGGGTCGTGGTTTTGGGGGGTTTTGAGCAGCAGGGTCGAAGTCGGCGGTGCTCTGAAGCATCGCCGACCGAAGGGGGCCTCGATGGACGCCGACCTCGACCTGCTGCTCATAGCCGTTTACGTGACGGCTGACGATCTCCTGCCCGAGAAGCCTGAGAACGCCCGGCGCAGCCTCACAGACGCGGAGGTCGTCACCCTGTGCGTGGCGCAAGCGATCATGGGGATCCCGTCTGACCGGCGGTTTCTGCGGACCGCGGGCAAGCAGCTGCGCCACCTGTTCCCGGCGCTGCCGGGGCAGGCCGGTTATTTCAAGCGTCGCCGGGCGCTGGCGGACACGCTGGAGTGGCTGATGAGCGTGTTCGCTTCCCAGAGCCCCGGGTTCTATGACGATCTGCTGCTCGTGGACTCGACCCCAGTGGAGTGCGCCAGAAGCCGCGAGACGGTCAAGCGCTCCGCTTTGGGTGATGCCGCCGACTACGGCTATTGCCGCAGCCACAGCCGGTTCTTCTGGGGCTTCCGGCTGCACGGGATCTTCGCGCCCGACGGCACGCCCCGGGCCGTGACGGTCGCCTCCCCCAAACGCGACGAGCGTGATGTCGCGCTGGAACTACTCGCTCGCGTCCGTCGCCAGGGAGGCGAGACACTGATCGGCGACAAGGGCTACGCCGGCCGGGCGTTCGCGCAGGCCGTCAGCGAGCTCGACGCGACGATCCTCAGACCGCGGCGCAAGGACGAGCCCGGCCAAGGACCACACCTCGCCCCGATCCGTCAACGCATCGAGAGCATCTTCTGGACCTGCAAGGGAACGCTGACCCTCGAGCGTCACGGCGCACGCACCCTCCCCGGCTTACGAGAGCGCATCCTGCAACGCCTACTCACCCTCGCCGCCGCCATCACCCTCAACCACCAGCTCGGACGACCCAGCCGCGCACTCGCCGACTACTGCGCCTAAACCATGGAATCAATCATCTAGCTCGCTGAGACTGCCCCGTTCGAGCCCGAGTTCCGCGAGGCAACGCTCCGCTCCCTCGCGCGCGACCCTCACGTTCTCACGCGTCTGTTCGCTGCAGTCCTCTTCGCCGATCAGCTCGAGCACGCCGAAGACCGCGTTGGCGGCGGCGACGAACTCCTC
>DATJXX010000031.1:0-7167 GCA_035499875.1 Solirubrobacteraceae bacterium | reverse complement strand
GGGCGAGGCGCTGTTGCGTGTGCGCCATTCGCTGATCGCCTCGAGTCCGGTGGACGTGGGTGAGATCGACACCGTCCTCACTCACCCTGCCGTCCCGGGGCAGTGCTCGCGGTTCCTACGGTTGGAGCTTCCGGGCGCGCGGGTGCTGCCGGCGAGCTCCACGGCGGAGGCCGTGAAGATGGTGGCCGGGGACCCCGGACCGGGGCGGGCGGCGCTGGGGACGGCGCTGGCGGCGAGCATCTACGGGGGCACGATCGTGCGCGAGGGAGTGCAGGACCGGGACGACAACGAGACCCGTTTCGTGTGGCTGGCGCGCGCGGGCGAGCGGCGGGAGCCACCGATGCGGGAGCGGCAGGGTTCCACGTGGCGGACCTCGCTGCTGTTCTGGGGAAGCGGCGCCGAGCACTCGGGGTGGCTCGTTCGCTGCCTGCAGGAGTTCGCCGTGCGCGACATCAACCTCACGAAGATCGAGTCCCGCCCCCGGCGTGCGGAGCTCGGCAACTACGTGTTCTTTGCCGACCTGGCGGCGCGCGGCAGCGAGGAACGCGTCCGCGAGGCGCTCGGCGGCCTTGGAGAGATCTGTGAAACGGTGCGGGTGCTGGGGAGCTACCCGGCGGCCGAGGCCCCTGTGCGGGCAGTGCCGGCGACGGCGCCTCCACCCTAGGGCGCCCCCGGAGTCGGCTTCACGGATCAGTTTCATGCCAGTAAACTCGGGGCGGAGAATGGAGAGCACAGTCCCACCAGAGCCGGTGGGGTCCGTGTCGTCCTCACAGCACCCGCGGCACGGACCTGCCTCATCGCCCACCTCGGCGATGGGTGGTCGGGTGCTCGTCCTGAACGCCACCTACGAGCCGATCAACGTGTGCACCGTGCGGCGCGCCGTGGTGCTGCTGCTCAAGGAGAAGGCCGAGCTGCTGGAGCGGGGCCCGACGGTGCTGCACTCCGAGTCCTCGACCCTGTCACGGCCGGTCGTGATCCGGCTGGTGACCTACGTGAGGGTCCCCCGTGACGCCCACCGCCGCAAGATCACCCGCCGGGCGGTGTTCGCCCGCGACAGCTGGACGTGCCAGTACTGCGGCTCCCGTTCCAACCTCACCGTGGACCACGTGATCCCGCGCTCGAAGGGAGGCTCCTCGAGCTGGGAGAACATCGTGGCCTCGTGCGCGCCGTGCAACCGGCGCAAGGGCGACCGCACGCCGGGCCAGGCGGGGATGCACCCGCGGCACGCCCCCCGCTCGCCGCGTGCGGAGATCTTCATCCACGTGGCCAGCCCCACGATCCCGGCGGCCTGGCTGCAGTACCTGCCCCAGGCGGCCTGACCCACCCGAACGCCTCACCGGACTGACCGCCATCGCCACCGTGCGGACGCGCGCGAGGGGCGCAGCCGTGCAGGCGTACGCCCCTCGCGGTGATTCCTTGACTGGATGGACCGAGGCCGACCTTTGGAGTGCCGGAGGGACCAGGACCGGCGGTGGTCTCGGGGTGTCCCGGGGTGGATTCCGCTAGGCGGACCAGCCTCCCGACCTAACGGCCGGTCACCTCCAGGGTCCCGCAAAAACTGTCAGACAACGTTAGGACCACCTCCTTTCTCTGGTCTGGCCAGGTTAGCGAAAGCTGGCGACAGCGGGCCGGCCTGGGCAGCGATCGAATCTCCGCAACGTGCGGCCTCGGCACGCCGCCGGCGCCGAGGCGGCACGCCACGAGGCGAAGCGAAGCGGGCCGCCGGCGGGGGCGCCGCTCAGGTGATGAGGACCCCGAACTCCTGCGCGTAGGTGGCGCCGGGGGCGCCTTCGCCGCGCGACACGGGCACGGCGGCGGTCACGCCGATCCCGGTTTCCGTGTAGCGGGCTTCGAGGATGTTGGCCAGGTGGGGCGGGGAGGCGATCCACGCCGCCACGATCGCCTTCGGGGTGCCGAGTTCGTAGGTGCCCCAGGCGAGGTTCTCGCCGAGCACGTAGCCGTCGAACGGAGAGGGGACATATCCGGTGGCCTCGATCCGTTCGACGGGCGTCTCCCCCGAGGGGGACACGTGGGCGAAGTAGTCCAGTTCGACGCATTCGCGGCTGTGGGATTCCGCCGCTTCCTGGAGCTTGGCGTTGTTCCGCAGGGGCTGCTCGCCGTGGGAGGCGCGCTCCTGATTGATGAGGCACAGGGTCGCCGTCCGGACGGCTTGGAGGTTGGAGGGTTCCGGGGTCACTTCCGTGCCGGCGCATGGCGTGGCGAGCACGGCGGCGATCGTCGCCTCCCGGTCGTCGACCGTGATCGCCGGCCGAGCGGGAGGGTGGATCCCGGCGCGGGGACCGCGGGAGCCGTTGCGGTGCAGCAGCATGCGCACGCCGTGGGAGCGGCTCTTGTGTTTGCGGCTCAGGCACGCCTGCAGGGAACTGTGTGGCCTACGGCCCCGCGCCACCGCCCGGCGGATGGCCTGGCAACGGACGTGGACGTGGGGGCGAACGTGCCGGCGTCCGTGTGCCTGCGAGCGGGCGGGGGCGTTCGCCAGGGCGCCACCGGCAGCTCCGAACAGAAGGGCTAGAAGGACGGTCGGCGCGAGGAGGAGGCTCGCTGGGCGGCGATGCACCTCACCTTCTTCGGAAGCCCGCGTCCGATGTTTGAGCGCCCCGGCCGGGTTTTGGGCCGGTGGGCGATGTCTTGCAGCCCGTGCCCCGCCCGGGGCGGGCGGCGGGTGCAGCTAGTCGGCGTCCACGTCCTGCGGGTCGTCACTCCCGTCCTGCGGGTCGCCGGCGCCGTCCTGCAGCCGGGCGGCGCCATCCTCGCCGGGGGAACCGTCGTGCGAGGGTGCGCCCCCGCCCTGCGATGCGGCGGCCTCGTCGTCCTCCTGGGACTCCTCGCCGGTGTCCACCACCAGCGCGACGGCGCTCACGGCGTCTTCGTCCTTGAGGTTCATGACGCGCACCCCGGTTGCGGAGCGGCCCTGCTGGGAGATGCCCGCCGCGGCCGTGCGCTGGACCATGCCGCCGACACTGATGAACACCAGCTCCTGGTGTTCGCGCACGACCAGAGCGCCCGCGAGGGCGCCCTTCTGCTCGGTGAGGCCGATCGTCTTGACGCCTTTGGCGCCCCGGTTCGTCTTGCGGTACTGGCCGATCTGGGTGCGCTTGCCGTAGCCGTTCTCGGTCACCACGAGCAGGTCCATGTCGTCGCGGGCCACATCCATCGCGATCACGCGGCCGTCCTTGCCGACGTCCATTCCGCGGACGCCGGTGGTGTCGCGGCCCATGGCGCGGGCGTCCGACTCCGCGAAGCGGACCGTGAGGCCGGCCTTGGAGACCATGATGATCTCGTCGTCGGGATCGACCGCCCGCACCGCGAGCAGCTCGTCGTCGTCGCGGATGTTGATCGCGATGATGCCGTCGGCTTTGATCGGGGTGTTGTAGGCGGCCAGCTCGGTCTTCTTGACGGTGCCGTTGCGGGTGGCGAAGACGAGGTACTTCGTCTCGCCGAAGTCACGGGTGGAGAGCACGGCCTGGATCCGCTCGCCCTCGCGCAGCGGCAGGATGTTGACCAGCGCGCGTCCCTTGGCGGTGCGCTGGGCCTCCGGCAGCTCGTACACCTTCGAGCGGTAGACCTTGCCCCGGTTGGAGAAGAACAGCAGGTAGTCGTGGGAGGAGGTCACGAACAGGTGCTCGATGAAGTCTCCGTCCTTCATGTCCATCCCGGTGACCCCGCGGCCGCCGCGCTGCTGCTGGCGGTAGGTGGCGAGCGGGAGTGACTTGATGTAGCCGCTCTGGGTGATCGTGATGACCATCTGCTGGTCGGCGATCAGGTCCTCGATGTCGATTTCGTCCTCCGAGTGGCTGATCTCCGTGCGGCGCTCGTCGCCGAAGCGCTCCGAGATCTCCGTGAGCTCCTCCTTGATCACGGACAGCACCCGTGATTCGTCACCGAGGATCGCCCGCAGCTCGGCGATGCGCTCGAGCACGTCGGCGTGCTCCTGTTTGATGCTGTCCGCCTCGAGCGCCGTCAGCTGGGACAGGCGCAGGTCGAGGATCGCGCTCGCCTGGATCGTGCTCAGCTGGAAGCGCTCCATGAGCTGCTCGCGGGCGGCGTCGCGGTCGCGCGAGGCGCGGATCAGTTCGATGATGGCGTCGAGGTGCTCGAGTGCCGTCAGCAGCCCCTCGAGGATGTGGGCGCGGTCTTCCTTTTCGGAGAGCTCGTGCTTGGTGCGGCGGACGATCACCTCGCGCTGGTGGGCGACGTAGTTGTGGATCACCGCCCGCAGGTCGAGCGTGCGGGGCACGTTGTCGACGAGCGCGACCATGTTCACGCCGAAGGTGCTCTGCATCGGCGTGTGCTTGTAGAGCTTGTTGAGGACGACCTTGGGGATCGCGTCGCGCTTGAGCTCGATCACGACGCGCATGCCGCGCTTGTCGGAGTGATCCTCGATGTTGGCGATCTCGGTGATCCGCCCCTCTTTGACGAGCTCGGCGATCTTCTGGATCAGCCCGCCCTCGCCGCCCTTCTTGACCTGGTAGGGGAGCTCGGTGACGACGATCGCCTCTTTGCCCTGCTTGAGCGGCTCGATGTGGGCCCGCGCCTGCACCCGTACGCGCCCGCGGCCCGTCTCGTAGGCATCGCGGATGCCCGCGCGCCCGAGGATGACGCCGCCGGTGGGGAAGTCGGGGCCCTTGATGTGGCGCATGAGCCCGTCGACGTCGATGGCGGGGTCCTCGATGTAGGCGATCGTCGCTGCGATCACCTCGCGGAGGTTGTGCGGGGGGATGTTCGTGGCCATCCCCACTGCGATGCCGGAGCCACCGTTGACGAGCAGGTTGGGAAAGCGCGAGGGCAGGACGACCGGTTCCTGCTTTTTGCCGTCGTAGTTCGGCGTGAAGTCGACTGTGTCCATGTCGAGGTCGCGGAGCATCTCCATCGCGATCCGGGACAGGCGCGCCTCGGTGTATCTCATCGCGGCGGCCGGGTCGTCGTCGATCGAGCCGAAGTTGCCCTGACCGTCGACGAGCTCGTTGCGCATCGAGAACTCCTGGGCGAGGCGGACGAGCGTGTCGTAGATGGCGGAGTCGCCGTGGGGGTGGTACTTGCCCATCACCTCACCCACGATCAGCGCACACTTGGAGTAGGAGCGACCGGGGCCGAGGCCGAGCTCGTTCATCGCGTACAGGACACGGCGGTGCACGGGCTTGAGCCCGTCGCGCACGTCGGGCAGGGCGCGACCCACTATGACCGACATCGCGTAGTCGAGGTACGCCGTGCGCATCTCCTCCTCGAGCGCACGCGGTTCGATGTTGCCACCGCCGATCACGTCAGCGCTGGCCATTGGCGATCACCTCCCTCCTATACATCCAGGTTCGTGACCGCGCGGGCGTTCTCTTCGATGAATTCGCGCCGGGGCTCCACCTGGTCGCCCATCAGCTTCGAGAAGATCCGGTCGGCAGCGGCGGCGTCCTCGAGGGTCACCTGCGCGAGCACGCGGGTGCTCGGCGACATCGTGGTTTCCCCGAGCTGGTCGGCGTTCATCTCGCCGAGCCCCTTGAAGCGCTGCAGTTTGACGCCTTTCTGGGCCACCTTCATGACGGCCGCGTGAAGCGCCTCGAAGGACGCGGCCGTCTCGTTCGCATCGCCGAGGCGCACGTCGAACGGGGGCGCGCCCACGAGCTCGACCAGCTGCATGTGCACGCGGGCCAGCTGGCGGAACTCGTTGGAGTCGAACAGCGCCCGCCTGATGTGGTGGGTGCGGGCGAAGCCGGTGCCGGACTCGATGGCGCGCACACGGATCTCGAGCGGGTCCTGGTCGATGACCTCGGTCTTGTGGGTGTCGGCCTCGTCCCCGTTGCGGCCGAGCAGCTCGATCGCGGCCTCGGCGCCGGAGACCTGCTCGCTCAGCAGCGAGGACTCCTCCAGCAGCTGCACGACCTCGTAGCCGTGCTGGCCGCGCAGCGCCAGCGCCCACCCTTCGTACTGCTTGAGCAGCCGCGTGAAGCGCTGCCAGCGCGACTCGGTGAGCTTGAACTGGGTGCCGTGGCGGTCGAACACGAGGAACTTCTCCCACTTCTCCGACAGCAGGATCTCTTCGAGTTCGGACTCCTTCTCGATGTAGCGCTCGCGGCTGCCCTGACCGAGCTTGTACAGCGGGGGCTTGGCGATGTACACGTACCCCGCCTCGATCAGCTCCTGCATCTCGCGGAACAGCAGCGTCAGCGCGAGCGTCCTGATGTGGGCGCCGTCGACGTCGGCGTCGGTCATCAGGATCACCTTGTGGTAGCGGGCGTTCTCGATGTTGAACTCGTCGCGCACGCCGGTGCCGATGGCGGTGATCAGGGCCTGGATCTCGGCGTTCTGCAGCACCTTGTCGATGCGTGACTTCTCGACGTTGAGGATCTTGCCGCGCAGCGGCAGCACGGCCTGCGTGTTGCGGTCGCGGCCCTGCTTGGCCGAGCCGCCGGCGGAGTCTCCCTCGACAACGAACAGCTCCGCCAGCGCGGGGTCCTTCACCGAGCAGTCGGCGAGCTTGCCGGGGAGCGTGGAGTTCTCGAGCGCCGACTTGCGGCGCGTGAGGTCGCGGGCCTTGCGGGCGGCCTCACGGGCGCGCTGGGCCTGCACGGCCTTGTTGATCACGGCGCGCGCCTCGCTGGGGTTCTCCTCGAGGAACTCCGCCAGGCCGGTGTTGACGATCGACTCCACGAACCCGGCCATCCCGGGGTTGCCGAGCTTGGTCTTGGTCTGACCCTCGAACTGGGGGTCGGAGAGCTTCACGGAGATAACCGCGGTGAGACCCTCGCGCACGTCCTCGCCCGAGAGGTTGTCCTCTTTCTCCTTCAACAGGCCGTGGTCGCGGGCGTACTTGTTGATGGTGCGGGTCAGCGCCGAACGGAAGCCGCTCAGGTGGGAGCCGCCCTCGCGCGTGTTGATGTTGTTGGCGAACGCGTGCACGGATTCCTGGTAGGAGGAGTTCCACTGCATGGCTACCTCCGCCGCTCCCTCGTCGGACTCGCCGGCGAAGAAGATCACCTTGCGGTGCACGGTGTCCTTGTTCTCGTTGAGGTAGGCGACGAAGTCCTCGATGCCGCCGTCGTACTGGAAGGAGGCGGAGTGACCGCCGGCGCGCTCGTCGACGATCGAGATCTTCAGGCCACGGGTCAGGAAGGCGGTCTCGCGGAGGCGTTCCTCGAGCGTCGTGAAGTCGAACTC
>DATJXX010000030.1:0-17743 GCA_035499875.1 Solirubrobacteraceae bacterium | reverse complement strand
TTGGCGGCCAACCCCATCCGGCCGCTCGGGCCGAACTCGCTCGGACCGAAGGAACGCTTCCAGATCCTGCCCGCCGGACGCCGGCCGTACTACTGCTTCGCGGTCGCCGGCCTCGAACGGACCCTCGCCAACTACCTGCCCAATGGGGTCGACTTCTGCGCGCTCGCACCGTCGCTGATCGCTGCGCGCGCGAGCGGTCAAGCGACCTACGCACCCGTCCTGGACGGCAACAAGAACGAGCTGGGGGTGGAGACGCCGGTGTATCGCGGCGGCGTCACACCCTCCACGGTGGCGGCCCGGCAGCGGGCGTTCGTGGGCTGGCTCGGAGAGCTGCTCGAACCCGGCGTGATCCTGACGCGGGCGCTGCAAACCCACCCGAACCTGGCCGTCACCTTCCACTACAACGAAGCGGGCTCGAAGATCGCATTCAGCAGCGGTCACCCGCCCCATGGCGCGCAGACCACCACGATCAACCTCCACAACGGCTGGACGGTGCAGACGTTCGCCGCAGCGCCCTCGGCGGCCGTGTTCGCGCACCGCAACGCGCTCACGCTGCTGCTAGGCGGGATCCTTCTCAGCGGGGTGATCGGCCTGCTCGTGCTCGTGCTCGCCACCGGCCGCCGACGGGCGCTGACGCTGGTCAACGAGAAGACCCACGAGCTGTCCCAGAAGAACCGCGAGCTGGCCCACCAGGCGCTGCATGACCCCCTCACCGGGCTCCCCAACCGCGCGCTCGTGCTCGACCGCGCGGAGCAGCTGATCGAGCGGACCGCGCCGCAGCGGGGCGTGGAGGCCGGCGCCCTGTTCATCGACGTCGACGGCTTCAAGCACGTCAACGACAACTACGGCCACGCCGCCGGCGACCAGCTCCTGAGGTGCATGGGCGAGCGGCTGCGACGGGCCGTACGCGAGCAGGACACCGTCGGGCGGCTTGGGGGCGACGAGTTCGTCGTGCTGAGCGAACTCAGACGCGGGGAGGCGACCCTCAACCTGCTCGCCGACCGGCTCACCGAGGTCCTGCGGGAGCCCCTCGAGCTCGACGACGGCCGCAAGATCTCATCGAGAACCGTGAGCATCGGGGTGGCGATCGGCCCGTACGCCAACCCGGACTCCCTGTTGCGCGACGCCGACCTCGCCCTGTACGCGGCCAAGGCGGCCGGCAAGGACCGCTACGTGCTGTTCGATTCGAGCATGAACAGCGGGGCCCGGGACCGGCCGCAGCTGGAAGCGGATCTGCGGGCGGCGGCGCAGAGCCCCGACGAGCAGTTCGGCCTGCTCTACCAGCCCATCTACGAGCTCAAGAGCGGCAGCATCGTGGGCGTCGAGGCGCTCATCCGCTGGCGCCACCCGCAGCGCCAGGTCGTGTCCCCCGACAGTTTCATCCCGCTCGCCGAGGACACCGGGCTGATCGTCCCGATCGGGCGGTGGGTCCTCGGAGAGGCCTGCAGACAGGCCGCCGAGTGGAACAGGGGCGAGCAGCGGATCGGCATCGCGGTCAACGTCTCCGCGTACCAGCTCGGGCGCAGGGACTTCGTCGAGGACGTGAGGCGTGCGCTCGCAGACTCCGCGATCGAGCCGTCACTGCTGACGCTCGAGATCACCGAGACGATGCTGATGTACGACCTCGATGCGACCCGCGAGAACCTCGACCAGGTGAAGGCACTCGGCGTTCGCATCGCGATCGACGACTTCGGCACCGGCTACGCCTCGCTGTCGCAGCTGCGGCGCCTGCCGGTCGACATCCTCAAGATCGACAGGAGCTTCATCGCGGCCCTCAACAACGGCGGCTGGAGCCGCGAGCTGCTGCGCGCCAGCGAGCTGCTCCACGCGATCCTCGGCGTCAGCCAGGCGCTGTCGCTGTCGGTGGTGGCGGAGGGCATCGAGGAGCAGAACCAGCTCTCCCGGCTCGGAGCAATGGGCTGCGAGATGGGCCAGGGCTTCTTCCTGGGCAGGCCGAGCTCCGCACACGACATCGGCGAGCTGCTCGCCTCGCACCGGCTCGGGCCGGCCGACGGCACGGGCGAGATCCAGATCGTCGAGCGGCGCACCCGAACGCTCGTTCCGTAGCCCGCAGGGAAAGCAGGCACGCCGGTTGCCGCTGCCGCGCGTGGCCGACAGCGCACTTGACAAACCCTCCCCGTATCAACCGAGGGCGAGCTTCACGATCGAGCGATGCCCTGCTGCGGGCGCGAACACGATGTGGACCATCCGCCGCCGCGAGGGGCGGGACACCGTCACGCTCAGATCCCCTTCCCTGCGCATGCGCCTGTGCACGACGTTCGCGCCGGGAACGGCGACGCTCACACGCCCCGCTTTCGGCACCCACATGCGCAGCGTGACGTGCCCGCCGTGGGCCTTGTGTGAGAGCAGCACCAGCGGGCAGCCGTCGACCGCAACCTTCAACTTCTGCACGAGTCTTGCGCCGCTCTGCGCAATCAGGGTCGTCGGGGCGAGGAGGTGGCTGGCGCAGACGCGCCCGTTGGCGGACAGCGCGGAGTTGGGACCCGTCGGGAGATTTACCTTCACACTGGTGACCGGCACGTCGGGTACGTGTTCATAGGTCGAGGTGGTGACGCCGGAGCGGGCGATGTGGGTGTGGCCCACGAGCACGACCTCGAGGTTGTCGCCCTTCAAGACCAGATCGAGGTCCGGGAACGCTTCGCCACCATGCGAGACCAGCCACGCCGTGCCCGTGAGCACACCCGGCAGCACCGGCGTGGTGACGGCCACGGTCCCCACACGGGCGGTGGTCTGACAGGTGCCCGGAGGGGTGCCCGATTCGAAGCTGGCCGCGAGGCAGGCTTTGCGGAGCGTGGTCCCGCGCGCCACGAGCTGCTTGGGGAGCTGGAGCTGCAGCTCGCGGATGTTGGCCTGGCCCGCCGGCTGGGCGACGCTCACCCGGATGCTCGCGCCGCCCGCTTTCGAGGTCCTGCCCGTGGTGCTGACCCGCACCCGTGGCTTGAACGCCAGGGCACCGCAGTCGACCGCCTGGAACGGGCTCGACAGGGGGTCGTGCGCACCCATCGTGGAGAGCAGCGCCGAGTCGGTTGACAGTGCGCCGCAGCTGGTCGGGTTCGAGGCGAAGTGCGGGCGGTTGACGTTCACGGCGAGGCTCTTGAGCCGCAGCGGCACACCGCCGACGACGCTGGGCAGCGTGCTGTCGACCGTGACGCGGCCGTCGTAGAGGCCGACCCAGATCGCGGCACGGGTGACGACCTCGCCGAGGTCATACGGTCCGGCCACCGCCGGCACGACCACGGACAGGCCGTAGGGGGCTCCCGCGTACGGCCCCGTGAGATACGCCCGGCCGGTGAACGCGTACGGTTCGGTGCCTGCGCCGGCCGCCACGGCGACCGTCCCGATCTGGCTCGTGACGGGACACGTCCCCGCGTTCGCCTGGGCTTCGCCGCACAGGGTGACCGAGGGGATCGCACCCACGAGCCCGGGCGGCAGCGTGGTCGTGACTCGCGACACATACTGCTGGGAGTCCCCGCGGGAGAGCCGGAAGGTGAACGGGCTGTGCGCGCCCGCGCGAGGGTCTTCCGAGGCGAGCCCCTGGACCAGCGAGAACGGCAGCGGAGCGGTACATCCGCTCACCGAGAAACCGCTCGCGCCGGCCGTCGCGGCGCTCTCACCGGTGTAGGGGAGGATCGACGCGCTCGGCGCGAAGGCGCCGCAGGCGAGCGGGTTGGCCAGCGGAGCGCGCGGTCCACCGCGCAGGTAGATCACGAAGTCTTCGAACGGCACCTGCGGCAGGTTCGAGAACACGGCGGTGAGACGGCCGGTCCGGCTGTCGGCGACGACGCGGCCTTCGAGATGCAGCCCGACCCCGTACTGCGGAGCCGAGGCGATCACGAACATCCGGTACTCGCCCCCCGATTCGGGTCCCGCACCAGCTTCGGGGACGCCCACGTACACGCCCCCGGTGAGCGAGCCGTTGGGGATGCCCGGCGCATCGACCAGCACCGAGCCGACGCCCGAGGCGGCCGGGCATGCGGCTTCGGCGAACTGAGCGTCGCTGCACGCCACGAGCCCGTTCGCGGCCGAGGGATCGAGCGTGAGGCCCTCCGGCAGCGTCACCCGGCCGCCCGCTACGTCGGGTGAGTCGGGCTTGGACGGTTCACCGGTGAGCTGCGGGACGTGCAGGTCCGCGGCGACGCCGTCGGGCTGGTCGGGGGCGCCCGTTTCCGCGGTCAGCGACAGCAACGGGTTGAACGCGAGTTCGCCGCAGCCGGTCGCGGTGACGGGGGTTTCGTTGCTGTAGGGGAGGAACTGCCCGGGGGCCTCATAGGAGTCGACGTGCAGGTAGGTGACCGGCTTGCTCGTGCAGGTGCTCGGGAGGGTGATGAAGGCCGTCGGCGCACCGAGGTGGGTGTGTTCCTGCGGGACGCCCCAGAAGATGAGCTTGGACTCGATCACTTCCGGCTGCTGAGGGATGTTCTGGATCTCGAAGTACTCGTGATAGTCCCCGGTGGGGACGCCGCCGCTTTCGCTCGTTTCGGCTTCGTGATGCCAGCTGAGGCCACCTTCGAGGTAGATGTGCCCGCGCAGGTCGTGACCCAGGCCGGCGAGCAGTTCGAGCGTCGGGCTGTTCACTTCGACGCCGAAGCGCGCCGGCTGGCCCGGGCGACGCTGCATGTTGTAGACCGGGAAGTGTTCGGTCACGGTCAGGCCCAGGTGCAGCAGTTCCAGCACGGATGCCGCGCCGGTGGCTTCGTCTTCCCCCACCTGGCTCGCGGCGGGGCAGTTGAACGCTTCAAGCTGCGCTTCGCTGCATTGCTCGGTGGCTTCCGGGTTCACCGCCAGCCCCTCTGGGAGATCGACGCGCACGTCCTTGACTTTGCCGGTTGGCACTTCGTGGCCGGGCCCGGTTTTTTCGCTTTGGAAGCGGAAGTCGGTGATCCCGAAGTCCGGGTGCCCGGCGGCCTGCGTGTAGAAGCGCGAGGGCGGCCCCAGGTCTTCGCAGTTCACCTGAGTGCACGTGCCCGCTTCCCACTTCGTGACCCTCAACGCCGCTGCGGCGGAGCCGGGAAGCACCACGGCAGACGGGGCCACCGCGACCAGCGCCACGGCGACCCGCACAGCTGCACGCCGGACCCTCGGTCTCCGGACGCCCGCTCCCCGGGCGCCCGGTGTCTCTGCGTTGCTACGAATCGACATGACGGCGCTGCCGCGGCGCGTCAGTAGTTGGCGGCCGAGGCGCGGTGGCGCTCCTGGAGGCGAACACCACCGCGCCCGACGCCGTAGACCACCCGCGCCACGATCGCGCCGACGATCAGGTAGAGGATTGCGGCGATACCCCAGTTGACGCTGATCGCCCGCTTGGGGTGGCCGGTGAAGCGGATCATCCCGGTGAACGATCCGGCGAAGAAGTTGGCGCTTTCGTGGATGCCCTTGACGACCGCGTTGCCCGGGTTGGCGCCGACGTCGGCGAGCAGGATCCCCAGCCCGATCAGCAGGGCGATCAGCACTGACAGGGTGATCACGAGCAGGGCGAGCACCACCGCGCCCGCACCCGCGGTCCCGGCTGCCGCCGCTCCCGCACCACGCGTGCGCGAGGGGACCCTTTCCGCTCTCGCCGGTGGATGCGTCTCCGGGGCCGCAGGTGGATGCGTGTCGGGGGCCGCCCCGCCGGGGGTGCCCGCCGGCTCGTGTTCCTCTCCTCTTTCTCGACGCCGCGTTCTCAGCCTCATACCTATCGGTTACCCGCCCGCGGCGTCTCTACGCCACCTCTTGTCCTCTTCCGGGACGCTGAAGGGCGACGTGCAACAGCGGCCGAGCCTCGCGTCGCGGGCGTTCCCCGAGGAGTACGCTGGGGCGGCCGGAGGCGATCCGGACCACGACCTAGCCGACATCTGGGGGAACACATGAGCACCGAGACGACGATCGTCAGCGACGAGCTCTTCATTGGAGGTGAGTGGGTCAAGCCTCAGGGCACGGAGCGGATCGACGTGATCGCGGCGAGCACGGAGGAGCCGCTCGGCTCGGTGCCGGAAGCTTCCCGGGACGACGTGGACGCAGCCGTGGGCGCCGCCCGCGCAGCGTTCGACGACCCCACCGGCTGGTCGAGCTGGCCGGCCGAGGAACGCGCGCAGGCGCTCGAACGCCTGGCGGGGGCGCTCGGAGGCCGGGGCCAGGAGATCGCCCAGCGCGTCTCGCTGCAGAACGGGATGCCGATCTCCTTCGCGCTCGAAGTCGAGGCGGTGTTCCCGGCAGTGCTGTGCATGTACTACGCCAACCTGATCCGGCAGACCGAGGTCGAGGAGGATCGTCAGGGGCTGCTGGGCGGGACCGTGCACGTGCTCCGCAAGCCCGTGGGCGTGGTGGGGGCGATAGTGCCCTGGAACTACCCGCAGACGCTCACGATGTTCAAGCTCGCTCCCGCGCTGGCGACCGGCTGCACGGTGGTGCTCAAGCCGAGCCCCGAGACGGTGCTCGACGCCCTCCTGCTCGGCGAGGCGATCGCCGAGGCACGGCTCCCTCCGGGGGTCGTGAACATCGTCCCCGCCGACCGCGAGGTCAGCTCGTACCTCGTCGAACACCCCGAAGTAGACAAGATCGCGTTCACCGGCTCGAGCGCCGCGGGGCGCATCATCGCCAGGCGCTGCGGGGAGCTGCTGCGGCCGGTGACGCTGGAGCTCGGCGGCAAGTCGGCGGCGATCGTGCTCGACGACGCCGACCTGTCCGGGGCGGCCGAAGCGCTGTTCGCGGCGACGCTGCTGAACAACGGCCAGACGTGCGTCAACTGCACCCGCGTGCTCGCTCCCCGCTCGCGCTATGACGAGGTGGTGGGGATCTTCAGCGGCCTCGCGGATGCGCTGGTGGTGGGCGACTCGCTGGACCCCGCCACGCAGGTGGGCCCGGTCGTGAGCGCGCGGCAGCGGGAGCGGATCGAGGGATACATCGAGAAGGGGCGCGCCGAGGGCGCCCGTGTCACGGCCGGTGGCGGCCGTCCCGCCGAGCAGGAACGGGGCTTCTTCGTGGAGCCCACGATCTTCGCGGACGTGGACAACACCCACACGATCGCGCGCGAGGAGATCTTCGGGCCCGTGCTGGCGGTGATCCCATACGGCAGCGACGACGACGCCGTGACGATCGCCAACGACTCCGAATTCGGGCTCGGAGGCAGCGTCTGGACAGCCGACCACGAGCGCGCCGAGGCGGTCGCGAGGCGAGTGCAGACCGGCAGCATCGGCATCAACCACTACATGATCGATCCCGCGGCTCCGTTCGGCGGGGTCAAGGCCAGCGGGCTGGGGCGCGAGCTCGGTCCGGAGGGCATGCTCGCCTACCAGCAGCTGCAGTCGATCTACGCCACGCCCCCGGCCCAGCCGGACACACCGTAGGGCCGGCGGCGCGCGCGCCGCTTTTCCGTAGATGGCCGCGTCGATCGAGCGGCCGCTCGCGGATACCCTCGACCGCGCGCGGTGGTTCAATCGCGCGCATGGACACGAAGAATGCGCCAGTAACCGCGCGCGTCGGAGACTGGGTTGAAGCTCGCGGCATCCACGGTGAGCCCGCGCGTCGGGGACGGATCGACGAGATCCTCGGCGCGCCCGGGCACGAGCACTACAAGGTGCGGTGGGACGAGCAACACGAGTCGATCGTGTACCCCGCCGACGGCGTGCTCATCATCCACAAGAAGCACCGGTAGCCGCACCCGAATCACGGACGGTTCCGGTCGCACGGGATGCCGGGCCCGGTTGCCTCTCTGCGCTGAGCTCTCTGCGCTGAGGCCCCGCGGCGCTCGAGCGCTTGCCCGAGCACCTCTGAGGCGGCGGATGCTGCGGCTCAGCCGACGCGGGCTGGTGAGCGACGCCCGTCGGCCCGGCGCCGGACACGGCCTGCTCGCAGCGCTCCTTCGATGTCCGTGATCGACAACAGCCCGACTGGCCGGTGCTCCGGGTCCACCACCACAGCCCGGCCGACGCGCGCGAAGGCGGGGCGCTCGAGCACGCCCGCGACATCCTCGTCGAGCGCGACGAGCAGGTCTGGCTCGCGATCGGCCAACTCGCCGGCCGTACGCGCCGTTTCCGCCCGGCGCGATTCGAGCAGGACGGCGCTGATCAACCCCACAGCCGCGCCCTGGGAATCCACTACCGGGAACGTGTTGTAGGGGTGAAGCGCGAAGTACGAGTCGGCGACCTGCGCGATGGAGCTCTCGGCGGGGATCGCCACGACCGGAGAGGACATCAGCTCGGCCGCGGAGACGCCCGAGAAGGTTGTGCGGATTTCGGTACCGACGACTTCCTGGCGGGCAGCGCTGACGATGAAGAAGCCGAGCAGGGCGAACCACAGCCCCATCGCTCCCCCGAGGATGAGCTCCAGCACGCCGAGCGCAATCATCAGATAGCCGAATGCGCGACCCACATCCGCGGCTTTCTGCGTGGCGGCCCCGAGCTCACCGCTGCGTTTCCACAGCACCGCACGCAGCACACGCCCGCCGTCGAGCGGGAACGCGGGCAGTAGATTGAACGCGAGGATCGCGGCGTTCACGTAGGCCTGGTATTCGAGCAGCGCACGTATCGCAGCGGGGCTCGAGGAGGGCAGCAGCAGGGCCGCGGCGCCGAAACATGCTCCAACGAGGGCGGTTACGGCAGGCCCGGCCAGCGCGTAGTCCAGTTCGTCGCCTGGCGCATGCGCCTCGCCGCGCATGCGCGCCACGCCGCCGAGCAGCCACAGGTCGATCTCGTCGACCTCGATGCCGTGACGACGCGCGACGAGCGCGTGCCCGAACTCGTGCGCGACGATGCTCGCGAACAGGAGCAGCACGCTCGCCAGGCCGAGCGCGTACGCGGCCGCCGGGGCGATCCCGGGGACGTGTTCCGGAAAGTAGGAGTCACCCAGGACCCAGCTGAACAGAACCACGACGACCAGCCACCAGGGGCTGATCCCGAACTGGATGCCGGCGATCCTGGCGATGCGCAGGGTACGCCCCGGCATCGTCGTGTCTCACGCGCCTTTCAGCCGTAGCTCACGCTCTCGCCGGTGCATCGAACAGACCCCTCATCGAAGCAGGCAGCACTGCGAGGACCTCTTCGATCTCGCCGGCGGAGACGTGCCTGCGCAGCGTGCGCGTGACCGCCTCGACGGCCAGCGATGCCTCGGTGGCGCCCGCCATGTGGCCCTCGGCAGCGACGCCGTCGAGGAAGGCCTCGACGTCGCGCAACGGCAGCGGCGTGCGACTCGGCTCCCAGTCCTCGTAGTAGATCCCGCGGATGAGCGTCGGCAGCTGCGCGGCGAGCTTGGCTGCAACGTCGACCGGGAGTCGGTCACGGAGGGTGTGCAGGACGCCGCGCAGCGCCCGGTAGGCATAGTGGCGATCTTCGCCACCGAGGTCGTCAGCTAGCTCCTTCAGCCAGATGTGGGTCTTTTCCACGCTGCGCTCGATAATCTCGGGGTCGTTGCTCATTTTCGATCCTTGCTGTAGCCGGGTCGTGGTCTAAGGGTGAACCGGCTGAAGCTTGCCCGCCTCCGTAGCAATCCCCTATGCGGGTCGGTGCAAAGTCGAGTCCATGACCGAGGGCCCACCACGATTGCGGCGCGCCGGGCGCGAGATACCTTCGCTACAACCGGAGTCCGAACGGGAGCAAAGGAGATCGCAGATGCCTGGAACATTGACCCGCTGGGAACCGTTCGCGGAGCTCGGGGAGCTGCGCAGCCGGTTCGATCGCATGTTCGGAGAGCTGGCCGATAGTCGTGAGCGCGGCTGGACGCCCGCGGTGGACGTTGTCCGCGAGAAGGACAGCCTTGTGATACGCGCGGACGTCCCGGGCTTGAAACCCGACGAGGTGAAGATCGAGGTCGAGGACGACATCCTGACCGTTTCGGGCGAGCACGAGGACACGAAGGAGGAGAAGGACAAGAACTTCCTCCGACGCGAGCGCCGCTACGGCTCGTTCAGCCGTGCTATGGCCCTGCCGGCCGGTGTCGACCCGACGAAGATCAAGGCCACGACCCGCGACGGTGTCGTGGAGGTGACGGTGCCTCTTCCCAAGGAGCCGGAGAAGAAGAGGGTCGAGATCACGCCGGCTGCCAACTGATGGGCCACCCTCGCCACAGAGGTCCGGGCCGACTCAGCGCCGGCCCGGACCGTGGCCCGTTGAAAGCCGGGTGGAGCCCGATGCGCGGGCATCCCGCCCGACTTCGACTGCCTCACGTCGGGTCGAGCGTTGCGGTCCTCGTGATGGTCATCGCAATGGCGACCGCCGGGGGCGCGAGTGCGCGCCGCCCGCCGACCAAGTCCGAGGCGACGGCGATCTCGCGCGCTCTGCACGCCTCGTCGGCCACCAAGGCCGCGAAGTGCTTTCGCGTGCGCGACATTCTCATCTCGACGGTCGGGCCTTGGGCGCGGGCGAAGCTGGTCCCATGCGATCCGCGTCACGGCGACATCGCACTCTCGGTACTGCGCCGGCGCCGCGGTCATTGGCATGTGCGCGATCTCGGTACATCCGGAGTCGGCTGCACGGTCGCGCCGCGGCCGGTACGTCGCGACCTGCTCCTGGTCTGCCCCTAGGGCGCCCACGAGCACGTGGTGCGGGATGCCGCGTTCACCGTGCTCGTCCCACAGCCGAGGGCCTCAGGCGCAAGACCCATGCCGGAAAAATGATGGGACGCGCGGGCCGCACTCAGGGTTGAGCCGAGAGCTCGCTGGGTGCGAGCTCGGCGATCTCGACGTGGCGGCTCAGCTGCTCGATCTCTTGACGGCTGCCCGTGCCGAGGCCGTGACGGGTGGCGTTCAAGCATCCGGCCGCCATTGCCAGGCGCAGCCCGTCATCGAGCTCGCGGCCGGCGGCAAGGCTGACGCCGAGTGCGGCGAACATCGAGTCCCCGGTGCCTTTGGGTTCGACCGCCCTGACGTGGGGTCCGCTCAGCCGCAGGTAACGCGGCGCGGTGCCGTCGACGGCCACCGCCGGCAGTTCACCGCGCGATATCAGCACGGCGTCCGCGCCGAGCGTCCGCAGCCGCCGGAGCGCCCCCACCAGCTGTGGGATGTCCGCGCCGGGTGCGATGCCGATGCCGCCGAGCTCCTCGTCGCTGACCTTCAGCACGTCGAGGCCACCCGCGAGCGCAGCCTCGAGGGGTGCACCCGCAAGGTCCCCGATCACACAGATGCCGTTGCTGCGCAAATCGCCCGCGAGCCGCCGGTAGACATCCGCTTCGATGATTCCGGGCGGATCGACCCCGGTGAGCATCGCGATCCGGGCGTCCAGGGAAGCCGCAAGCGCCACCCCGTAGAGCTCGTCGGCCTCGTGGCGTGTGAGGCCCCGGCAGCTGGTGCGGGCGAGCTGCTCCCGCACCCCATGGTGGCGGGAATGGATGTAGACGCCGTTCGGCACCGCGCACTCCACGGCCAGAAGCTGGACGTTCTCCTTGGCGATGAGCCCTCGCAGCACCGCTCCGGACTCCCCGCCGAGGGCGCAGCAGAGTGCCACGTCACCACCGAGCAGGGCCGCCATCCGCGCGACCCAGAAGCCCTGGCCACCCGCGTGCAAATGGATCTCCTCGTGGTCGGTGCCTGGCGCCTCGACCGTGATCGTGAGCAGCGGCGACGGCGCGAACACGACCAGCGACGGGCCGCTCACGATGGCTCCTCGAGCAGGGCGAGCAGCGCGTTCTTCAGCCCCGCAGGAGAGGCGATGGTGAAACGCGAGTCCACGTCGTGCTGCGAGCCGTCCCAGTCGTATGCAAGTCCCCCTGCCTCGCGGGCCAGCAACACCCCCGCGCTCACGTCCCACGCACGGTTGGAGAGCATCACCGACCCGCTGACCCGCCCGGCCGCCAGCCACGCCAAGTCGAGCGCCGCGGAGCCGTGTGCGCGCACCCCGAGCGCGAGAGGTGCCAGGCGCGCAAGCAGCGCGATGTGGACCGGGTTCTCGGTGGCTCGGTCATCCGCGACCGCAAAGTCGGTGATCGCGATCACCGCTTCGGAGAGGGTTCTGGTCTCGGGCATGCGTAGACGCAGTCCGTTGAGATACGCCCCGGCGCCGGCGCGGGCCACATACCGCTCGCCCAACAACGGCAGGTCGACGATTCCGAACACCGGCTGGCCATCGGCGAGCAGCGCGAGCGAGATCGCGCACAACGGACTGCCCTTGATGAAGTTCGTGGTGCCGTCGATCGGATCGAGCACCCACAGCAGCGGCGCGCGCAGGTGACCGCCGCGCTCCTCGCCGAGAAACGGAATGCCGCCCGCGTGCGACAGCGATGCCCTGACCATGTCCTCGATCTGTAGATCGACACGCGTCGCATAATCGCGATCCCCCTTGGCGATGAGGCCACCTACGTGCGCATGGCCCTGTACCACCAGGCGCGCAGCCTCGTCGACGGTCTTTCCCGCCAGCAGCAGCAGCTCGTTGACGTCGCGGAGCGGCAGCGCAATCCCGTCGCCGCTGACGCTTGATCGCGCGTCGATGCCAGGCGCTCCTCTCACCTTGCGCACCTATGTGGTAGCGAGCCTGGGGGTTCCCGCGAGACGCAGCGGCCAGTCAGGCTCGTAGCCGAAGATGTCCAGGAGAGACGCGGATCCGTAGCGCTCGGCAACCACCTCGATGTGCTCGGGCATGACCTGCGAGGGATGCGCCACCCCACACGAGCGCGCGAGGGCCAGCAGCTCCTTGCGAAACGCGAGAATGTAGTTCGCAACACGGTGGGACTTGGACTGCGGGTCGAGGCCGTGCATCAGCCAGCGCGACTGGGTGGCCACGCCGCTCGGACAGCGCCCGGTGTGACAACGCTGCGCCTGTATGCACCCGATCGCGAGCATCGCCTCACGTCCCACGTTGACCATGTCACAGCCCAGCGCCGACGCGAACAGCGCCGCGTCCGGGAATCCGAGACGTCCGGAGCCCCCAAACATCAGGTCCTGGGCGAGTCCGGCGTTGGCGAACGTGCTGTACACACGCGCGAAACCAAGCTTGAACGGCAGCGCTACATGATCGGCGAACGCGAGCGGTGCCGCGCCGGTCCCGCCCTCTCCACCGTCCACCGAGACGAAGTCGGGTCCGCCCCCGGTGCACACCATGCGGTCGGCGAGCGTCTCCCAGAATTCGATTTCCCCCACGGCCGACTTGATGCCCACGGGGAGGCCGGTGTCCTGCGCGATGAGCTCGACGAACTCGATCAACCCATCGACGTCGGAGAACGCCGAGTGCGACGGCGGGCTCACGCAGTCGACTCCCACCGGGACGCCCCGGACCGCCGCAATCTCGGGTGTCACCTTGATCCCGGGGAGAAGTCCTCCGAGACCCGGCTTGGCGCCCTGCGAGAGCTTGATCTCGACGGCCCGGACCGGCGCTTCGAGCACTCGCTCGCGTAGGTGCTCCAGGCTGAAACGCCCATGCTTGTCTCGGCAGCCAAAGTAGCCGGTGCCGACCTGGTAGATGAGCTCACCGCCATTGCGGTGAGCCGGCGCGAGGCCACCCTCACCTGTGTTGTGCAGACACCCCGCCAGCACGGCTCCGCGGTTGAGAGCCTCTACCGCCCGAGGTGAGAGAGCGCCGTAACTCATGCCCGCGAGGTTGACGACGGACTCCGGTCGGAAGGCATGGCGTCGACGGTGAGACGCGCCGAGCACCTTCCCGGCCGGGATGCAGTAGTCCGGAGCGCTGCCGGGCTCCCCGGCCTCCGGGGCCGGTGCGGGGAATGGTGAGTGCTTGATGATCAGGAGGCTCTCTACAGACTCCATCTCATCGTCGGTGCCGAACCCGAACACGTTCGGTCGTTGCTCCGACGATGCCTCGACCCAGCGACGCTGATCGCGCGAGAAAGGGCGCTCCTCGTTGTTCGAGGTGACGATGTACTGGCGGAGCTCCGGTCCGAATGCCTCGAGCAGGTAACGGAAGTGCCCGACGATGGGGAAGTTCCGCAGAATCGCGTGCCGGCGCTGCACCAGGTCGTAGCCGGTAACCCCCGCGACGGTGGCTGCGGCCACAGCGCGAAGGTGGCGCCTGAAGCTCATCCGTCCCAGCGGTCGTGCCGTCGCGATCCTGCCCCACCGGAGCTGGGCTCACCCCCGCCGACCCCAACGAGCTGCAGCCGTTGGAGGCGAAGCTCGCGCCCCAGCTCTTGCAGCTCCCACTGGATCAGGTGCCGTCGACGCCCAGCTGTGAGGGCGAACACGGTCTTGGGCTCGGATTGCCGGTGCAAGAGCTCCGCGGCGACATCCGTGATGCTTTTGAACAGACGAGGCTGGCGGCCCTGCTGTCTTACCTCGTAATGGGTCGGAGGCACCAACGTCGTACTCACGTTCCTCCCTTCGCCGCTACCAACGATCGGCATCTCAACGCGGTCCTCGAGCTAGGTCCACGAGCCGAGTAGTCCATGGGTCCGACCCTCAACGCGGTGCTCGAGTGTGCACCGCCCGCAGCTCCATCGCGCTGAGCTCGCGCAGTGTGTAGGGCCGGACCTCGAGCGTCAGGCAATCCTCCAGCGAGGTAGACGCACCGTCAGCGTCCGCTCGAAAGTGCGAGATGACGCGCAGCAGACGCTCGCCATCGGTCAAGTAGCTGTCAGGAGCCAACTCCTCCGGCGGCACGCCGCCGAGCCGTCGAAGCTGTGAGAGTGCCATGCGGCGCAGTCTCGGCGCGCACGAGACCCGGCGCATCCGCGTCGCCAACGGGTTTGCACAAGGGAAGACTACGGACCTCCCGCGATCCAACTCCACCACACAGCACTGCCGTCGCGATGGAGCAGTCAGGCGCGCGAGCCGGAACGAACGCTCATCCTCCGGGCTCGGTCGGTCTCTGGCTCCGGTAAGGCGGCCGGCTCGCGCGCGTCGCGGCTACACATGGCCCAGTCGCCGGCGCACCCTCACTCGCGGGGCCCCTCCGGTCCGTAGGTGAAAGACCGCTGGCGTCACCGTGGTTTCCCCAGGTGACGAGGCTGCCGCGTGCGCTTAGCATCGACGCCAGATGCCCGCTCAGACGTCGAGCCTTCCGCTGGAGGACCATGAGGCGCTGTCGGCGCTGCGGGCGGAGGCGCGGCCGCTGACCGGCGATCACGGGGACTACGACCCGCTCCTCGCGCTCGTCGGCGACGCGAGGATCGTGCTCCTGGGCGAGGCCAGTCACGGGACGCATGAGTTCTACCGCGAGCGCGCCCGCATCACCCGTCGGCTGATCACAGAGCGCGGCTTCACTGCGGTCGCGATCGAGGGCGACTGGCCTGATGCGTACCGCGTCAACCGCTACGTTCGCGGCCAGGGGACGGATCGCGACGCCGAGGAGGCGCTGGGGGGATTTGGGCGCTTCCCGACGTGGATGTGGCGCAACGCCGAGGTCCTGGACTTCGTGGGATGGCTGCAGGCGTTCAACGAGCAGGAGCGCCGGGCCGGACACGAGGTCGGGTTCTACGGGTTGGATCTCTACAGCCTGCACGCCTCGATGGAGGCCGTGATCGCCTACCTCGACGAGCAGGATCCACAGGCTGCGCAGCGCGCGCGCGCCCGCTACGAGTGCCTGCAGCCATACGGCGGGGAGGCGACGCGTTACGGACAGGCCGTCTTGCTCGGTGTGGATGAGCCGTGCCGCCGTCATGTGATCGAGCAGCTGGTGGAGATGCGCCGCCGCGCGGGTCAATTCCTCGCGCAGGACGGCCTCGCCGCGGAGGACGAGTACTTCTTCGCCGAACAGAACGCCGCGATCGTGGCTACCGCCGAGGAGTACTACCGCACGATGTTCGGAGACCGTGCCGGCTCGTGGAACCAACGCGACCGCCACATGGCCGACACCCTCGACCATCTCCTCGCCCACCTGGATCGCCACGGCGACACCGCGCGTGTGGTCGTCTGGGCGCACAACTCGCACGTCGGCGACGCGAGGGCCACCGACATGAGCGGGCGCGGCGAGCTGAACATCGGACAGCTCAGTCGCGAACGCCACGGCAGGGACGTGGTGAGCGTGGGTCTGACTACCTTCCGCGGAACGGTCACCGCTGCCTCCGATTGGGGAGGAGAGGCGGAGCGCAAGCGCGTGCGGCCCGCGCTTGCCGGCAGCTATGAGGCGCTTCTGCACGCGAGCGGGTTGCCGGCTCTCCTGCTCTGCCCCGTGGCCGCCGGCCGCAGCGGCCGGACGCTGCGTGATCCGCGGCTCGAGCGGGCGATCGGCGTCATCTACAGGCCCGAGACAGAACGCGAGAGCCACTGGTTCGCGGCCTCGGCGACCCGACAGTTCGACGCCCTCATACACATCGACTCCACGCGGGCCGTCGAGCCGCTCGAGCGCACGCCCAGATGGGAGCTCGGAGAGCCTGCGGAGACCTACCCGAGCGCGCTGTGATGTCGATCGAATCGTTTGATTGCAATCCCGTGAGGAGGGTTCTGTCATGAGTAGCCGCGAGACACCTCTGAGAACCGGCGCGGTCGCCACCCTCGAGGACCCGCCGCTGGTCCTCGCCGCCCCCGAGCGGCGCTTCCGCGATCGGCGTGACGCCGGCAGACGCCTGGCGGCGCTGCTGGCGCGCTTCCGCACCGAGCGCCCGGTGGTGGTCGGGATGCCCCGCGGGGGGATACCCGTCGCCGCCGAGGTGTCACGGGCTCTCGACGCCCCGCTGGATGTGGTCGTGGTGCGCAAGGTCGGCGCACCTCAGAATCCCGAGTTCGCAATCGGCGCTGCCGCCGAGGGCGGTGGGCGGATACTCAGCGAGCGCACGGCGAGGGAGCTCGGTCTTTCCGGTGCGGACATGCGCACTCTCCTCGCGCGGGCGGAGGAGGAGGTCTCGCAGCGCGCCCGACGCTACCGTGCCGGTCGTGAGCCGTTGAGCGTGACGGGTCGCACCGTGATCCTCGTCGACGATGGCCTCGCGACGGGGCGATCCGCCGCGGCCGCGCTGCAGTCGCTGCGAAACCGTGGCGCATCACGGATCGTTCTCGCCGTGCCGGTCGCGGTGCCCGCGTCGGTCGAGGCGCTGCGCGAGCTCGCGGATGAGATCGTATGCGTCGAAACGCCCGAGGACATGTGGGCGGTCGGGCTCTGGTATGAGGACTTCGAGCCCACCTCCGACGATGAGGTCACCTCGCTGCTCGCCGAGCTGCAGGCACCGCAGCCCAACGAGCCGGAAGCCGCCCCCTCGAGCCTGGAGCTCGAGATCAACCCAGCCCCCGGGCTCGCTCTCGCGGGCGAGCTGACCTTGCCGGCCACCGCGGCGGGAATCATCCTGTTCGCCCACGGGAGCGGTTCCAGCCGCCTTAGCCCACGCAACCGGGCGGTCGCGCGCGAGCTCAATGCCGCAGGCTTCGCGACGCTCCTGTTCGACCTGCTTACCGAGCGAGAGGAGCTGGACCGCCGCAACGTGTTCGATATCGAACTGCTCGCCTCGCGGCTGGTGGCGGTCACGCAATGGCTCGAGCGGCGGGAGCCGTTGGGCGGCCTGCGGGTGGGCTATTTCGGTGCCAGCACGGGCGCCGCGGCGGCCCTCACGGCTGCCGCCCGCCTCGGTGATCAGGTCGGTGCCGTCGTCTCCCGTGGTGGCAGGCCCGACCTTGCCCTGGATCTAGCGGCGGTCCGCGCCCCGACCCTGCTGATCGTGGGCGGAGCCGACTACGAGGTGCTCGAGCTCAACGAGATCGCACAGCGGCAACTGCGCTGCCCCAACGAGCTGGCAATCGTGCCGGATGCCACCCACCTCTTCGAGGAGCGCGGCGCGCTCGAGGAGGTCAGCAGGCTCGCGATCAGGTGGTTCAGCGACAGCCTCGCGCCGATCCGCTCAGCCGGAGTCGCCGGCGAGTAGCGCCGGTCCCGACGCG
>DATJXX010000029.1:0-189657 GCA_035499875.1 Solirubrobacteraceae bacterium | reverse complement strand
CAGCAGATAGGCGACACATGTGTCAGGACATGGGAGACACCGACATGGGGGTCTTCTCGTGTTCAAGGCGCGGTATCTGGTCGAGGCGCATGTGTTGGAGGGGCGCTCGGTAGCTGAGCTAGCCGCGGCGTGTGTCGATGCCTCGATCTAGGCCCTGGACCTCGGAGGATGGCTTTGGCTTCGCGGACTATACGCAGCCGCTGTGGTCGTGGTCCGGGTTTCGTATAGGTCAGCAGCGGCTGCATGACCCAGCCTGGAGTTGGCTCGCCGATGATGTCGTCCGAACGGAAGGTTGGCCCATGGGTTTACGTGTAGCCGATGCGTTGATCGAGACCGCCGTCCGGGCAGGCGTGGAGCGGGTTTACGGCGTGATCGGGGATAGCCTCAATCCGATCGGCGATGCCATCCGGCGCAACGGCAAGCTGCGTTGGATTCACGTCCGCCACGAGGAGGTTGGCGCGTTCGCGGCTGGGGCGGAGGCTCAGCTCACCGGCCGCGTAACGATGTGCGCCGGATCTGCGGGGCCCGGGCACGTGCACCTGCTCAACGGGCTCTATGACGCAAACAGGACGCGCGCCCCGGTGTTCGCGCTAGCGTCGGTCGCAGCGAGCGTCGAGCTCGGTGGTTCCTACTTTCAAGAGACCGACCCTCATGGCATGTTTGACGGTTGCAGCGTCTACAATGCGAGCTGCTCCACGCACGCACAGGCGCCCCGGGTCTTCGAGATGGCGTTCCAGCATGCCACTGCCCGCCAGGGCGTCGCTGTCGTTGAGCTCTCGGGCGACATCGCCGAGCAGGACACTGGCCTGCCTGCGCTTGCGCCGCACAGCTTCAACATCGGGGCGCCGGTATCCGTCCCGGCGGATAGCGACCTGGATGCGGTTGCCGAGCTGATCGACAGTCATCAAAAGGTCACGATCTATTGCGGTTCCGGGGTCCGCAACGCCCATCCCGACGTGATCACGCTGGCCGAGCGCATCAAGGCTCCGGTCGCCTATGCGCTGCGGGCGAAGGAGTTCATCGAGCACGACAATCCCTACGCCGTGGGCCTGACGGGGTTGATCGGGTTCGGGGGAGCTACCAAGGCGTTGCACGATGCCGACCTGCTGCTGCTCGTCGGCACCGACTTTCCCTACCGCCAGTTCGTCCCCACGGGAAAGACGATCATCCAGATCGACTCCCGCCCCGAGCATCTTGGACGGCGGACCCGTCTCGACTATGGCCTGGCGGGCGACGCCGCTCTGACGCTGCGCGGACTGTGCGAGCGAGTCGCCGCGAAGACCCACGACTCGCACCTGCGTGCGGCACAGAAGCTTCACGAGGAGGCTCGCCGCAAGCTGGACGTCTACGTCCGCCACAGCGGAGGTCAGTCACCTGTGCATCCTGAGTTCCTCGCAGCGACGCTCGACCGGCTCGCTTCCCGGGACGCTGTCTTCACCGCCGACACGGGCATGTCTGCGGTGTGGGCATGCCGCTACCTGAATATGACCGCTGGTCGGCGGCTGATCGGCTCCTTCAACCATGGGTCGATGGCCAACGCGATGCCGCAGGCGATCGGCGCCCAGCTCGCCCACCCTGGTCGCCAGGTCGTCGCGATGTGCGGGGATGGTGGGCTGACGATGCTGCTCGGTGACCTGAGCACGGTCACGACCTACGACCTGCCGATCAAGATCATCGTGTTCGACAACGGGCTGCTCGACATGGTGCACTGGGAGATGCTCTCGGAGGGGTTCGAGCCGTATGAAACGGATCTCAAGAACCCTGACTTCGCAAAGCTCGCCGATGCCTATGGGATCCTCGGGATCGCTGTCGATCGCCACGACGACGTCCCTGACGCCCTCGAGCGGGCGTTCGCGCACGCCGGCCCGGCACTTGTCTCGATCAAGACCGCGGCGCTGGCCGCGGGGATGCCCCAATACCCGACCTGGGAGCAGGCCAAGGGTTTCGCGAAGTCGACGGCGAAGCTCGTCTGGCACGGCCACGCGGACCAGGTGGTCGACCTAGCCAGCGAGAGTATCCGCGATATCGAGCAGCTACCCGGGCTGCCAACACAACGCGAGCGCCCGTAATGCACGAAGCCGATACCGTCATTCCTCGCACCGACGAGCAATCCCAGGGCTCGGCGGCGTCCCAGCGGTTCACGTTGCCTCAGTTCGGCATCTTTGCCCAGGGGACGCACGCCCACCATTTCCTCGAGTTCGATCTGAAGCCAGGCGTCACGCCTCGCGACGCGGTCGCGGCTTTCCGGTTACTACGGACACCTGACGTCTCGGCTGGAGGGGTGAATCTTGTCCTCGCCCTTGGGAGCGACATCTGGCGCGACGTGGCGCCGTCGATGGCGCCGAACAACCTGGGCCCGTTCGAGCGGATTGAGGGGAAGGACGGCCACCGTGCGCCAGCGACTCAGCACGACGCCTGGCTGTGGATCAGCGGCGCCGAGCCGGACGTGACATGGCAGAGCGCACATGCTGCCGTGCTCGCGGTTGCCGAGGCGGCGGATGTGGCCACCGAGCAACAGGCGTTCACCTACCTGGGCGGCCGCGACATCACGGGCTTCATCGACGGCACAGCCAACCCTCAGGTCCGCCGCGCCGCCGACGTCGCGCTCGTCCCTCCCGGCCACGCCGGAGAAGGGGGCAGTCACGTGCTCACGATGCGATGGGTGCACGACCTCGTAGCGTTCAACCGGCTCTCGATCAGCGACCAGCAGCGTGTCTTTGGGCGGACGAAGGCAGACAGCATGGAGCTGTCAGACGCTGAAAAGCCGCCCACGGCCCACATCGCGCGCGTCGAGATCACCAAGGCCGGCGAGGAGCTCGAGATCTTCCGCCGCAGCGTTCCCTACGGGACCGCCGAGGAGCATGGGCTGTACTTCGTCGCCTTCAGCGCCGAGCGTTCTCGCTATGACCAGATGCTGGCCCGCATGTTTGGAACTGCCGCCGACGGTGTCCGCGACCACCTCACCGACTTCTCGCGGCCAGTAACAGGCGCCTACTACTTTGCTCCGTCGCTCAATGCGCTGAACGAGCTCGCCGGCGCTGAGCAGCGCTCGTGAACCCGGCGTCCCGATTGCTCATCCGTTGGTTGCTGGGAGCTGCGCCCGATCGTGGAACTCGGATACTCCCGCCGCCGCGTGCCCGTCAGCAAGCGCCGAGACCGATGAGCTGAGGTGGTCCGGGCGGGCTGAGTCGGCGCGCAGCGGCAGTACTGCGGTGATCCGAGTCCCGCGGCCAGGCGGGCTTGCGATCTGCAGCTGGCCTCCCAGGGCCGCGACGCGGTCGCGGACCGGGAGTGCTTGGTGACGTTTGTGAGCGCCTCGGCAACGACAAAGTAGGCGCCGGCCTCGACCTCCCGGGCGAATCGCTCCGGGGGCACGTCCACCGTGACGCGCTCGGGTGCGCGCAAGGCCAGCTCCTCGATGCGAGCCGCCAACCCGCCTCGGGCGAGAGCGTTCGGAATGATCCCGTGGGCGAGCTCGCGAAGCTCGGTGTTGGCTTGCTCGGCCTGGACGCGGCACAGGAAAAGCCCGGGCCCGACGGCGGGCCTTCTTCGACGGCATCGTGAGGAATCTGCCCACTGGTGCTTACAGCCCACCTTTGGCCGCGATCGATCCCGCTACGGAGAGGCTGTCGAATCGCGCCCGCTGATCCGAAGCGCCAGTCCGATCACCAAGGTGAGGCAACCCACGATCAGCAGAATCAGGCCGACAGTCGAGATGCTCACCCCCGCGACTTCGGCAGTGACGGCGAAGCGCAGGATCGAGCCCAGCGCGAGGAGGAGCAGTCCGCCGGCGATCATCGGGGTGTCGCTCCATCGCGGCCGGGCACCTCGGCGCCACTGGACACGGACGTGCGGCTGATGTCATCGCGCCGCTCAGCGAGCGAGCATTTCGCCGACTCGCGCACTAGCTGCTCGATGGCAATCTCGGCTCGGACGTCCGCGCCGCCGATCTCATCATCGGACTCCCTCGAATCGCCGAGCACAGCCGTCTTCGCGACAGCGACGTGGGACGAGCGGCACGACGCCGAGCGCATTCAGACCGCACCCAGAGTGACCTGCAACTCGCAGCGCAGACCGTCGCGTGCACCTGTCGCGCGAAGGGACCGCCGTCTCCCGCGCTCAACGGCTTCACGAAAGCTTGCGGCATCGACCCCCGGGACCCGTCCGGTCACATGAAGCGCGAGTTGGATCAATGCGCGGTCGGGACAGGGGCCCGCGTAGGTGCAGTCGGCTTCAACAACGATCTCGTTTGCTGGCGAGCCGGCAAGGCTGAGCTCCTCTGCGACAGCTGCAGCCATGAACGTCGCGTGCGCGACGGCCAGCAGCTCGCCCGGTGTTGCCTCGTGCGGTGCCGGGTCGCCCACCGGCAGCGTGACGGGCATTGCACCGAAGGCAAAGCTCGCACTCTCTACGCGGGCAGTCCCGGTGGCAGGATGGGCCAAGACGCGTCCATGACGAACGACGCTCTGGTCGGCCCGAGCAGCAGACGAACTCTGAGCACCAGACGGGGAGTTGACAGACCGAGTCATATGGGCGGCACCTCGTGAAAAACTGGCTTCGCGTACGACCGAAGCCTGGATGGCGGGACTTGAGACATCTAGACGGGGCGAGCGACGCCTCCATACCCTCCACTTACACGCCGTCTGGTAAGCGCTCACCGGTAACCGGGCGGTATGGCCTCGTCGTTCATCGTTCTCGGTATCGCGCGTCTGTCACTCCATTCTGCTGGCGTCCCTCAACATGAAAGGAACGCCGCACATGCTCACAAACACCACGGTCGAAGATGAGGTGCGTGACGCCTTGCAGCTCGATCCTCGCATCCCCGATGACGGGGAGATCGCACTGGCCGCCCAAGAGGGGACGGTTACGCTCCGTGGCACGGTCGGCAGCTTCAGCCAGCGCCGCGCGGCCGTCAAGGACGCTCGCGAGGCGGACGGCGTCGAGGACGTCATCGACGAGCTGCAGGTACGACTGCTCAACGATGATCGCCGCGAGGACGCAGACATCCGCGGCGCCGCGCTGCAGTTTCTCATGTGGGACGTCGAGGTTCCCGCTGAGTCCATCGACGTCAAGATCAGCGATGGTTGGGCCACGCTCAAGGGTGACGTCAGTTACCAATTCGAGAGCGACGCCGCGTTCAACGACGTGGCGTGCCTCTACGGCGTCGTCGGGATCACCAACGACATCGAGGTGGTCACGCCCTGACGTCCCCGGTCAGCGTGGGCGGATTGGCCGCCCACGCTGACCATGCCCGCCCAAGGCGGCCGTCAGCTGAGCCGCGGGGCCCCTTGCCTGCAGTGATGCTGTTGCCCGGGGTGCCCTAGCCTGCGGAGCGCTCGCCCGCCGCGCGGCGCATGGGGCCCAGATGACGGCGCAGCAATGCGTAGCCGATTGCGCCGCCGATGAGCGGCACGAGCAGGCCGACCGCTTGATAGAGCAGCACGGCGGCGACCGCCGCGTCGTGGCTTACGCCGTAGAGGATGAACATGCCCACCATGCCGCCGATCGTGCCGATTCCGGCCGGCAGGGGAATCGATCCGCCGAGTGCGCCGATGACGTACGCCATCACGACCACGCCGAAGCCGGGGATCGGGTGAGCGTGGATGGCGATGAATGCACTCCAGAGGACGAGCACGTCCAGCCACAGATAGACGAGTGCTCCGAGCACGCTTTTGGTACCGGCGCGATGAAACAGGAGCCGGTCGGTGTCGTCGACGGCATCGGCAACCGTGGCGATCGCCTTGGCGATCCTTGAATGATCGCGTTGTAGTCTGGCGGCCAAGGTCGGTGCGCGGCGGGCAATCAGCAAGGCGGCTGCGATCCCCAGTGCGGCAAGCGCCGCGGGCAGCAGCGTCAGCGTGAGATTGCGATCGCCGGAGAGCACGCCGGTCGCCAGCGCCAGACCAAAGACAATCAACGCGAGCGCATCGACGGCAGTGTTGAGGAAGCTCAGGTTGAACTCGCGCTCGGCGATCAACTCGTTCGACAGTCCGAAGCGATGCAGTATCCAGGCTCCGACGCCCACGCCCCCGAGCGAGCCCCCGGGAACGAACGTTCCTCCTCCCAACTGTGCCCATGCGGCGCGGATACCGGTTCGTCTACCACCGCCCCTCCGACTCAACAGGTCCTGCGGATCAACGATCGAGCGCCAGGAGAGAACGAAACCCATCTCAGACAAGGTCTCGAGCAGCGAAGCCCCCAGGACCCACTGCCAGCGAACCTGCTGCAGGCTGCTGAGCGCCTGGTTCAGACCTGGGACGAGCTTCAGCACGAGCGCAACAGCAGCGACATATCCGAGCAGCTTCAGAGCCGCCTTCTGCAGCTGACCCTTCGTTGCACCGAGTGCGCGCCGCGTATGGCGCACCTGGGCGTTCGTAGGCGACATCAGCGCCGCGTCCCGACCGTCGCCCATCACCGCTCGCCGCGGATCCACGCCTCTACCATGCCGGCGTTCGCCATCTGCGCCGCATGCGTCCCACCGGCGCCCGCCATACGTTCCCGTTCTCGCCGGCAAGGAGGGCTGGTCTGCGCCTGCGACGGACGCGCATAGCTTCCTTAGATGAGGAGCAACCTCGGCGTCGTGCGCGCGACCGCTAGCGCGGGCAACACGGTCACTACTTTGAGCGGGCCCGCAAGGTGTGCAAGTGCCTGCGGAAGGCGGCGCGCATCATGCACGAGCTTTGGGGTGATGTGGTAGCGGTCGTCGTAGTGTCGGAACGTCGTGTTCCTGCGGAGATCACGCGCGTATTGCGGTGCGTTGCGCGACAGCTGGTGCACCTGCTTGACCATGCCGGGTATCACGATGTCGCCGATGACCGCCACGGCGACCGCAAGCACGACGAAGATGGCAAGGATGATCACGGCACGGGGTACCCGCTTGGCGCCGCGGTCGAGCGCATCGACGATCGGCAGGAGCGCAAGCGCCAGGAACAGGCTGATCGCGACCAGGCGTATGACCTCGCGAACGCGCCACGCCAGGTATAGGGCGATCGCACACGCGATCGTTACGAGCAGAATCCGAACCACTCCCCGCAGCGACGGCGCCGCCAGTCGGACGGCAGGCGTCGCCCGGGGCCTCACCGGAGGGCGATGCTGGCTGCTGGCCGGCTGCTCTGCCACGACACATCGGTGGCCGTTACAGCCACCCGACCACGGTCTGTAGGAGCACCACCGCGGACAGCGCTCCAACAATCGCGACACAAACTGCTGCCAGCGCGCGGAAGCGCGGGCCGTTGGCGGCGTCGCCGAGCACAGAGCGGCGGTTGGCCAGGATCAGGATGTATGTCAACAGGACCGGCGTGATGAATCCGTTCAGCACCTGCGCGTTGACGACGAGCTCGACCGCGTTCCCGGGCAGTAGGGCGACGGCAGCGCCGATCGCAAGCTGAGCCGAAAACAGCCCATAAAAGAAGGGCGCCTCGCGCAGCTTGCGCGAGAGCGAGCGCTCGACGCCCGCCGTCTCCGCGATCGCGTAAGCCGTCGACAACGGGACGACCGACGCGGCAAGCAGGGACGCGCCGAGCAATCCGACGGCAAAGAGCTGTTCGGCGGCGGCCCCGGCGACGGGGCGCAGCGCGCTCGCCGCCTGAGCCGCGGAGCTGAGCGGTCCGGTGCCACCGATCGCGGCAGCGGTGGCGATGATGATGAAAACCGAGATGACGTCGCTGAGGATCGCGCCGTTGATCGTGTCGATTCGCTCACCGCCGTAGGACTTGGGCGTGACGCCCTTGTCCACGACCGCCGAGGTCAGGTAGAACTGCATGTATGGGGTGATCGTCGTGCCAATGAGAGCGACCGACAGCAGCAGGAACGCCTTCGAATGCAGGAAGTGCGGCCACAGCAGGTTGCTCAGGACCGCGCCGGTGTGCGGGTGGCCCAGAAATGCCGAGACTGGGTAGGCGAGGAACACGAGGCCCATCACGAGGAAGACGCGTTCGGCGCGCGAGTAGCTGCCCAGTACCGTCACAGCCCAGATTGCAATGAGCGCGAGCGGAACAGCGATGTAGCGCGATACCCCAAAGATTTCCATTGATGCGCCAACGCCCGCGAACTCGCTGACCGTCAGCCCCGCGTTCGCGACGAACAGCAGCACCATCGCGCTTGCGCCGCTTCGCAGCGGGAACTGCTCTCGGATCAGTGCGCCAAGACCCTCCCCCGTGTAGGCGCCAAGTCGCGAGCACATCTCCTGCACGACGATCAGCGCCACCGTGATGAGTACCATCAGAAACAGCGTCCGGCAGCCGAACTGCGCCCCGGCGCTGGCATACGTCAGGATGCCCCCGGCATCGTTGCCGGCATTCGCCGCGATCAGGCCGGGGCCGAGGATCGCGAGGAAGCCCAGCACCCGCTTCAGCCAGTGCGGAAGCCGCGCGGCGGGCGTTGACGCCGGTGCGTTCGGTGTGTCGAGCGCGCTCACGACGAACCGTCTCCCTCCTTCTCGTCGGCGGACCGAAGCGCCGCCTCGATGTCACTGGCCCCCAACTCGCGGAGCTCGGCTGCAGCGACATCGAGCTCGAGCACGGCGCCCGTTTGCCCGGCGAGCGCAGACGGGTGGCGGTGGGGACGGACTTCATCTGGACGTGCGGGAGAGAACGAGCGGATCGTCGCCCAGTCGATGACCCGCTCCGGTCGGACGTGCCGGCGCAGACGCCCCGGTCCTATGCGCCTGAGCAGCGCCCTCGGGCCTACCTCGATCCCGATCAGATCTATGCGTCCGTCGACGGCGGCCAGATAGACGTCGCTGGGACGCACCAGCTGCGTGCCGCCCTTGTCGACGACCTGGCGATCGAGCACGTCGTGCGCCAGGGCGACCTCCCCAGGACGGCGCTCGACGGTGCGGGCGTAGGCCGCTGCAGAGCGCAGGCGAACCGACGCCGGCGCAGAAGCCTCGATCCAGCTCGCACCGATCAGCACATCGCGCCTGCCGGAGCGTACGACGATCGCCGTCGCGGGTGGATACGCGGCGGCAGTGCTCCAATGAACCACCACGTCACGAAGCCGCCCGACGAGCTCGTCCGCAGAGTCCCTCACCTCCGTTCCGAGGACCGCCGCAAGCGAGATCAGCGACCCCTGGAGCGCATCTGCGGCTGCGCTCTCACGCCAGCGGCGCGCCCGCTCTTCGCGCAGCTGTGCTACAGCATCCAAGCGAGCGGCGGAAGCCGGATTGCGCTCCCTTCCGGGCCACCACGTGGGACGGATAAACCCCATCCCAAGTGCGTACCCCGGCGCAGTGGACCTGCCTAGACCGTTCGTGCATCGCGGTCATACCCATGGGTGCTTACGCGGGCGATGACGCTCGCGCACGGTTAGGGCATGAGTGCCGAACCCCTGAATCAGATGGCGAGGAAGGCGACATCGGGCAGTCGGGATCGATCGGCCGAGCATGACTGCAACTTGGCCCTTGGCCTGGGCCGGTCAGCCGCCGAGAGGAGAGCCGGGCGAGGTGCCATAGGCATCCCGGCGGCAGATCGGATCGCCGTACAACGTCCGTACGACGTGGGCCTCCACCGCCACCTCATCCCGCGTGAGCAGGCCTACCTGCTCGCGGGCACGCTGCCAGCCGGCGAACAAGACGCTGATCCTCAGTACAGAAGGTAACGCGAGCTCATCTTGCGCGGCGCGAAATGCCCGGTAGTCGGCCGCCCGAAGCTCACTCGGCTCGACCGACAGCCAACGCGCCGCGTGCTGCATCGCAGCAGCAGCCTCACGCTGTGCGCGGCCCCGGGCGAAGGTAGCACCGCCGGCTTCACGCGCAGCAAGCGGCGCCGCCTTGGCGGTCGCGACTCCGGATATGGCCATACGATCGCTGTTGGAGTGGCCGTACTTCTCGCGCCGCTCGGTGTGGGACATTCTGGCTCCGATGGGGTGCGCTCGTGCGTCGGTACGCGCCGACGTAGAGGGCTGCGGCGCGGTCATACGAAGACGTTGCCGTTCCCCTATTCGAACTCAACGAAGTCGACAGCCAAGTCGGGATCTGAGATCACCAGCACATCCGTCTGAGAGGCCGCGTTGTTGTCCGCGTCATGTCCGCAAGCCGGGCAGTGCTCGCCCTGGTCGCACAGACACGCCGAGAATGTCGAGCCGCCGGTGCAGTTGCATCCTTCAGGGGCCTCGCATTTCGAACACATGACGAACCTTCCTTTCCTCGTGGGTTGCGTAGATGCGTCAGAGCGAGTGTGGTGTCCGCGGCCGTGCTGACGGAAGACGAACCGCGATGGCGGACGACAGCCCGCGCTTATACCCGCGTGCCGGCGGCCAGCCAACACCGCCGCGTACTGCAACCCATCCTCCTGGTGCGCCAGCGTCCTGAACCGTCAAACGCCTGCCGGCGTCCTTGGGCGAGCGGGGGTCGACGCGACGACGGACGAGATCGCCGACGAGTTGCAGGACGCCGTCAGCGCTTAGGGGCGCTACCCAACCGCACGCGGGGCCAGGGCGGCCGGAGGCTCTCGTCCGGCCGCCCGCCCACGGCGGCACCGGATCTCCGGCCCCATATGGATGGTGTATGACGGGGAGCCCACGGGCGCCTTGGAAAGACGGGCCGCAGGGCCGAGCATCTATCCATGACAACTGCTTTTGTACTCTCCGGCGGCGCGAGTCTCGGTGCCTGCCAGGTCGGGATGTTGGAGGCGCTTTATGAGAGGGACATCCGCCCCGACCTGCTGGTCGGCACGTCGGTCGGGGCGATCAACGCCGCCTTCATCGCTTCGCGCCCACCGACCGTGCGGACGGCTCGCAAGTTGCAGGGAGTCTGGAGGGGACTCAGCCGGGGCCAGATCTTTCCCGCCAATCCGCTGACCGCAGGCCTGGGCCTGCTCGGCGTGCGCGATCACTCAGTCCCGGTGGGGTCGCTGCGAAAGCTACTCAGCGCGCACGTCGAGGTGCAGAGACTCGAGGACGCGTCCGTCGCACTCCACGTCGTCGCGGCCGACGCGCTGAGCGGGGAGGAGGTCTTATTGTCAAACGGACCTGCCATTGATGCGATTCTCGCCAGTGCTGCGATTCCGGGCGTGTACCCACCGGTCCCCTGGGCGGGCCAGATGCTCATGGACGGCGGCATCCTCAACAACACCCCGATCTCTCACGCGGTCGCCCTCGGAGCCGAGCGCATCATCGTGTTGCCCGCGATCGGGAGCCAGCGGCTGGTCCGCGTACCACGCGGCGCCATTGCCGCCGGCGTGATTGCCCTGTCACGAGGCATCAACCAGCGCTTTGCGAATGACCTCGTCCATTACGCCGACGCGGCCGAGCTGGTCGTGCTTCCATCGCCCGACGGTGGGATCCTGCCAGCGGATTTCGGTCACGCCGAGGAGCTGATCGCCGAGGGCCTGGAGCGTGCACGCGCGATGCTGGCGCATCGACTGCAACCTGCGCCACTACGGCTCGTGGCGTGACCGCTCGCAGCCTTAGAGCCCAGGGTTCGTGCTCATGCTGTACGGCCGGCCCCCGGACGAACGCCGGATACCATCTCCTCGATAACGGATCCGTATTGGTGACTCTCTGCTTCGGACGCAGACTCCAACAATGAGAGACACCGAGACAGGCCTAGGGTTGGTCGTTGTTGCCGGAATCATGATCATGATCGGTGGGATCCTGAACATGATCTGGGGATAGCCGCGATCAGCAGCTCCAGCTTCTTTGTCGAGCACGCCACTTACACAGTGAGCGACCTGAGCCTGTCTGTTCGCGATCGATATCCTCGTCATCTACGGACTCGCCGCCTACGGCGGACGCAGTCTGGCCAATTGAGGGCCGTGATCTCCTCGGGGTCAAGAGGGGGGCCGCGGAGGCTGCGTACCCAGCTCGCGCCAGCGCTCGGACTTCCCTGACCATCGCGCGCGAAGCGAGGGCTGCTGGTAGGCGCCCAGCAACAGCGCTGCAACGATCCCCGTCGCCAGCCGGTTGACCGCGAGTCGTCGAACGCGCGGGGTGGACACAGCCAGGCCGGGTGGACAATGATCGGTTACGGTGACATTGTGATTAGCGAACAGTCGCAGAGCGGACGTGATTGAGCGGCAAACCACGGAGACACGTTTCCGGGAGCTGCTCGAGTCGGCACCGGACGCGGTCGTTCTCGTCGACGCGCACGGGAAGATAAAGCTCGTTAACCGCCGGACCGCGGAGCTGTTCGGCTACGAGGCGGGCGAGCTAATCGACCAGGAGGTTGAGCTGCTTGTCCCGACGCGCTTCCGAGCCGGGCATCTCGCGCGCAGGGCCGGCTATGTTGCCAACCCTCGGACGCGCGAGATGGGGGCCGGTTTGGAGCTGCATGGTCGTCGTAGGGACGGCAGTGAGTTTCCGGTCGAGATCAGCCTCAGCCCGATGGGAGCCGGGGACGGTGAGATGGTGATCGCGATCGTGCGCGACGTGAGTGAGCGCAGGGCATCCGAGCTCGAACGTGTGGAGCTGGCACGGGAGCAGGCAGCGTTGCGGCGCGTGGCGACGCTGGTTGCGCGTGCCGTCCCGGCGGAGGAGCTATTCGTGGCGGTGACCGAGGAGGTCGTGCGCCTGCTCGATGTCGATCACGCGCACCTCGGTCGCTATGAGTCTGACAGCAAGGTGACGATCCTCGCGGACTCGAGCAGCGCAGGGGACCCCTTCCCGGTTGGCAGCCGGTGGAACCTCGGTGGCGAGAGCCTCAGCGCGCAGGTCGCACAGACGGGCCGTCCGGCCCGGATCGACAGCTATCCCGACGCCTCCGGCCCCCTCGCCGTCGCGTCCGCCGAGCGGGGCTTCCGCTCGGGAGTGGGAGCTCCGATCGCCGTCGAGGGCCACCTCTGGGGAGTGATGGTCGCCGGCTCGACGAGTGGGCAGCCGCTGCCCGCCGACACCGAGGCGCGCCTGGCAGCATTCACCGAGCTCATTGCGACGGCGATCGCGAACGCCGAGAGTCGCTCGCGCGTTACCCGCCTGGCCGAGGAGCAGGCGGCGCTGCGACGGGTGGCGACGCTGGTAGCGCGCGGGGCGCCCGCGCGTGAGGTCTTCGATGCAGTGGCGAGTGAGGCCAAGCGGATCCTCGAGTTCGACACCGCCACGCTGCTGCGCCTGGAGCCGGACGGCATGGTAACCGTGGTCGCCTCGGTCGCCACGCTACCGCTCCTCACCGCGGTCGGTGACCGTAGGACTCCCCTCGCCGGGGGCTCGGTCGACTCTGCGCTGCGTACCGGCCGTCCCGCGCGCATCGACGGCTTCGACGGGGAACCGGGCTCGCCAGGCGACGAGCTCGACGCGCTCGGCTATGGCGGCGCTGCTGCGGCGCCGATCATCGTGGAGGGCCGCCTGTGGGGCGTCATCCGCGCAGGCTGGTCGAAGAAGCGGTCGGTCCCGGCGGGCCGCGAGGAACGTTTGCTGCAGTTCAGCGAGCTGCTCGCGACCGCGCTGGCCAACGCCGAGGCGCGCGATGAGCTGCACCGAGTAGCCGACGAACAGGCGGCGCTGCGGCGCGTGGCGATGCTCGTGGCTCGTGGCGAACCGCCGAGCGTGTTGTTCGCGGCGGTCGCTGCGGAGGCCGGCGGCGTGATCCCGGTCGCTGGCGTCGCCTTGGTCGGTCGTTACGACCTCGGCGAACAGTCGATCGAGTTCGTCGGTGGTTGGAGCCCTGAGAGCGAGCCTGACTTCGTGGGGAGCCGTGTGGCTCTAGGGGGTTACAACGTGGCGACTCTCGTCTTCGAGCGAGGCGAGCCGGCACGCGTTGATCGAATTCCTCCGGATGACACGCCAGCCACTGCGTTAGCGCGTGACTGGGCGCGTTCCTCGGCTGGCGCGCCGATCCACGCGGAGGGTCGGCTGTGGGGAGTAATTACCGTTGGCGCCACACACGAGGACGAGCTGCCCCGCGGCACGGAGCACCGGCTGGCTAAGTTCGGCGAGCTTGTGGCAAGCGCGATTTCGAACGCCCAGGCGCGCGGAGAGCTCCGCAGAGTCGGGGACGAGCAGGCAGCATTGCGGCGAGTGGCGACGCTCGTGGCCGAGGCGGCGCCTCCATCAGCTGTTTTCGAATCTGTGGCGGAGGAGGTCGGTTGCCTTCTCGCCGTCGACGACGCTGCGGTGTGGCGGTATCTACCGGATGGCAGCGGCGAAATTCTCTCCGCTTGGAGTCAGACGGGCAAAGCAATACCAGTCGGGTTCCGGGCTGAGCCCGTCCCGGGCACACTAACCGGGACCGTCCGCGAAACCAGGCGCCCGGCTCGGGTGGACCGGTACACCGACGAGGCCGGCGAGGCTGCGCGCGAGATCGGGATCCGCTCCTCCGTGGGCGCGCCGATCATCGTCGAGGGCGAGCTCTGGGGTCTGATAGCCGTCGTATCGACAAGCCAGGAGCCACCAGCACCCGGGACCGAGGAACGTCTCGCGGGGTTCACCGAACTCGTTGCCACGGCCATCGCGAATACTCAGGCCCGTGAAGAGCTGAGCACGATCGCCGACGAGCAGGCGGCGCTGCGACGCGTGGCGACCCTCGTCGCGCAGGGCGAGGCGCCCGCGGTGGTGTTCGACTCGGTAGCCGAACAGGTCGGCAACCTGCTCAGCAGCGATGACGCCGCCGTGATCCGCTTCGAGGCCGATGAGAGTGTCACGGTCGTGGCCTCGTGGACCGCCACCGGCGAGCCGCTCCCGGTCGGCCATCGCCGGCACGTCGACCCCAGCCATGGTCTCACTCCCCGCGTCCGCGAGTCCGGCCGGCCGGAGCGCATCGACTCGCAGACGGGCTTCCGCTCGCAGCTGGGACTCGAATCCGCCGTCGCTGCGCCGATCACGGTCGAGGGCCGGATATGGGGTGTGGTTGCCGTGGCGTGGCGCAGCGACGAGCCGGCTCCGCCGGAGACCGAGGAGCGGCTGGTGGCATTCACCGGCCTCGTAGCGACCGCGGTCGCGAATGCGGAGAGTCGGGCACAGCTCGTAGCGTCACGAGCGCGGATCGTCACTGCAGCCGACGAGGAGCGTGGGCGGGTGGTGAGGGACCTGCATGACGGCGCTCAGCAACATCTGGTGCACGCGGTGGTGACGCTAAAGCTGGCGCGTGGTGCGTTGGCGAAGTCCGATGCCGACGCCGGCAAGCTGCTGGACGACGCGCTGCAACAGGCCGAGGATGCGAATCTCGAGTTGCGTGAACTTGCTCGTGGAATTGTTCCGGCAGCGCTTAGACGAGGCGGCCTGCGCGCCGGGGCTGAGGCGGTCGCCTCTCGTATGTCACTACCGGTGCTCCTGGACGTGACCGAGGAGCGCTTTGCGACGGGCATCGAGTCGACGGCATACTTCGTCGTGAGTGAGGCGCTTACGAATGTGACCAAGCATGCTCATGCGAATAGCGCTCAGGTCACAGTCAGGGTCGAGGGCGCGCTGCTGCGAGTCGAGATCGCCGACGATGGGGTCGGCGGGCTGCGTCGGACCGGGATCAGCGGACTGACCGGCCTCGAAGATCGCGTGTCCGCGCTCCACGGGAGCTTCCTCGTGGAGAGTCCGGTCGGTCAGGGGACGCGCGTGTGCGTTCTTCTGCCCCTGCCCGACGGGGACTAAGAGCTCGGCGATTCGCGGAGGTAGGCGAGCACCGCGAGCACCCGGCGGTGTTCACTCTGGGCAGGATCGAGCTCGAGCGTGTGGAAGATGCTCGTCACGTGCTTCTCCACGGCGGCCTGGCTGATAAGGAGCGCCTCGGCGATCCCCCGGTTGGACTTGCCTTCGGCCATCGCCTCGAGCACATCTCGCTCCCGCGGGCTGAGCCGTTCAATCGGCCGGTCGCGTCGGCGACGACCCAGCATCCGCGCAACGATCTCGGCGTCGAGGGCGGTGCCTCCAGCAGCGACGCGCGTGACCGCATCGACGAAGGTCTCCACGTCACCGACGCGCTCCTTCAGCAAGTAGCCGACCCCTTCGGCACGATCGCCGATGAGCTCAAGCGCATAGCTCTCCTCATAGAACTGAGAGAGCAACAGTACGCCAGTGCCGGGGCGCTGGCGTCGTATCTCAACGGCCGCCCGCAGACCGTCGTCGCCCTCGCCCGGGGGCATCTGGATGTCGGCGATGATGATCGCGGGCCTATGGGCAAGGCCCTTGCGCAGAAGCTCCGGGGCATCGCCGGCCTGAGCGGCGACCTCGAACCCGGACTCGACGAGCAGCCGGGCAATCCCCTCGCGCAGCAGCACGTCATCCTCACCGATCACGATCCGTAGCGGAGCGGACATCGACCAACGGTCCCGCGACGCTGATTTAGCTTCTCACTCCGCCCCGAGCAAGCGGGCGAGCGGAGAATTCGGGAGGTCGGCCTTGGGTATGAACGCGCGCGCGCCGCTGCGCTGAACCTCATCGGCGCTGCCGGCATCACCGTCGACCGAGGTCAGAACGACAAGGGGCTGCCAGGGGAGGGTCGTGAGCTGCCGCGCGAGCGCGAATCCGTCGCCGTCGGGCAGCCCGACGTCGACCAGCACCGCCGTGGGCTTGAGTCGGACGGCCGCGGACAGCGCCGCTGAGACGCTGTCCGCCTCGCCGACGACCGTCAGACCGCTGTCGGCAAGCACGCTTGCAGCCAGAACGCGGAATACCGGATCGTCATCAACGACGAGAATTGACGGGGCCATGTGGGGCGAATGATGGCTGTCTCGACGCTGCCCGGGGTAGGGAAATCCGGAAAATCACCAAGCAAGCGCTTGGCAGCGCGAGACGCCGCGCTCACCTCGGCCGCTCCCGCGTCGAAGCACCCGGCCGGCGCTAAGTAGGATTTCCGTACCCGTCTCTCCGGACGCCCGGAAAGAATGTGCGGCGCCCCGGACGAAGACTTCCGGCGCCTTGGTATGGACTGGAGCGCGGGGTGGTGGGAACTTGTCGGTCATCGCCCTTGCCTTGTCCCTCAATATGCATGCCTGCCAAAGCCAACACGGCCCGCCGGCGGCTGTCAAGCGACTCGGTCGCGTCTCAGGCATGTTCCGACCCAAGGAGATAGACCGATGAGATTCTTGATCCGTCCGGGAGTCCCCTTCTATGGCAGACAGCTTCACGCGCGTGCGCTGCGGGCGTGGCGCGTCGCGGCTGATCTCGTTTGGGCGCGTTGGGATTCGTTGACGGAGGCGACGCCCGAGGGCCGGGCCAGCGCCTTTGCCGAATACCTTGCTGCGCTCGACGCGGAGGCCACCGCTGCGGCCGCCCTCGCAGACCTCCGTCTCAGCCAGGCTGCGTGAGTGTGATGGAGCTCCGTCATCTCGACTACTTCGCGATCGCCGAGGAGCGCAGCTTTACCCGTGGCGCCGAACGCCTGTGGGTCGCCCAGCCGGGCCTGTCCACCCAGATCCGGCGACTGGAGGCAGAGCTCGGGATCAAGCTCTTCGAGCGTCACACCCGCGGTGTCGACCTCACCAGCGCCGGCGAGCTCTTTCTCGAGCGCGCCCGAGCCGCGTTAGCGGCGGCCGACGATGCTCGTTGCACGGGGCGCGACCTCGAGGCAGGAGTCGTCGGCACGGTGAGGCTCGGGCTGGCTACGACGGCCCACTGGCGAGCAACGCCCGAGCTGTTCGACGTGTTCACGCGAAATCGGCCCGCGGTCGAGGTCAGCGTCTTCGAGTCACACGGGGGTGCTCTTTCCCGTGATTTGCGCGACGGACGGCTCGACGCCGTCCTTGGCCCCTCGATCTTTTGTTCGGCCGACCTGCGTTGCCTTGAGGTGGGCAGCGAGCCATGGGTAGTCCTTGTGGGGCCAAGTCACAGACTGGCCGGCGACAGCCCGCTCGACGTCAACGAGCTGCATGGCGAGGACATCGTCGTGACCGGGCATCGGGACGGCGCCAGCTATGACCGAGCCGTCGCGAAGGTGCTCGCGGGGCTAGGCGTGAGCGCGTCGTTCCGGCGAGGCGGACCCAGACCGGCGTTGCTTGCAGCTGTAGTCGATGGTGAGGCTCTCGCGCTGACGACGGCCCCCGACGCTTCGGGCCCCGGGCTCATGGCTCGGGACCTCGATCCGGGCCGCACCCTCAGCTTTGAGCTGCTCTGGGGCCGCGATACGCCCTCGCCCGCGTTGACGGAGCTCATCCGAACCGCCGAAGACCACGCCAGACGCCCCAAACCGGAACTGCGACCCGCACTGCGCGCGGTCGCGTGAGACGGAGATGGGTGTGGCGCCGAGCGTCGAACAGGCAGCCGTCGCCCGAGTTGCGGCGCGGACGTGAGGACGGCCTCTGGGCCCGATACGGCAGCTCGGACGTCCTGGGTCTCTGAGTACCGCCGAGGAGAGCCGTTTGGCGAGGCGCATCGAGCACGGAGACTTGCGCGCCAAGCAGGAGATGATCGAACGCAACCTGCGACTTGTGTTCACCGTCGCGAAAGCTGTCGCGGGCGTGGCGTTCAGTTCGACACCTGATCCAAGAGGGGACCGTCGGCTTGGTCCGCGCGGTCGAAGGATTCGATCATCGGCGCGGCCTGAAGCTCTCCACCTACGCCGTCTTGTGGATCCGCCGTTCTCTTCTAGACGCGATCGAGGCCGGACGGACGATCAGGATCCCGCCGCGGCTGCACAGCAGGTCGCCGCCATTCGACGAGCCGAGGCCGAGGTTGAGCGGGACGGTATAACCAGCGCGTCGACCCCCGCGATCGCGGAGCGCACCGGACTCAGTCCGCTCAACGTACGGAACCTCCGCAGTGCCGCCCGAGTCACGGCGTCACTCGAGGAACCCCGTGTGCAGAGCCACAACGAAGTAGGTGACTGGCTCGGGGTCAAAGAGGAGCGCAACCGCCAGCTCGAGTGGGAGGCGCTGAAGCGCCTACGCGGGCTCGCCTCGCCCTCCCCACGAGCGGCCTAGCGGGGAGTCCGGACTCGCCCGCGCAATGTCGGCCAAGCTCGGCCGGCCGAGCACTGACTTCGACGTAGCGTTGGCCGTCGAGCGCACACCGTACACGGTGATGAAGGTGATGCCGGCAAGCCAAAGCGAGGCGATGCCCGCGGTCAGCCAGGCTTCGTTCGCCGTGCCCGCCCCGATCGAGCCCGGTCGCCCTATTCCGTTCGGTCGACACTCTCGTCATCAGCCCGCGGCGCCGCCGAACGCGGCTCCATAGCCCTGCGGCTGAACACGGCCGGCGCTGGTCAGCGCCGTGGCGACGATAACGCCGAAGAGGAAACCTCCCACGTGCGCGAAGAACGCCACCCCCCCGCCGGCGCCGGGGGCGACGAGGCTGAAGTTCGCTTCGATGAGCTGATACAGGAACCACAGGCCGAGGAACACCCAGGCTGATATGCGCACGGGGACGATCAGCACCAGGGTCAGAATCCGTGAACCCGGATAGAAGACGAAGTAAGCTCCGAGCACCGCGGCGATCGCGCCGCTCGCTCCCAGGAAAGGAACGTGGGCATCGGCAGCTGTGCCGGCGAGCAGCGTCATCAACGTCTGGGTCATCATCGCGACGAAGCCCCCGGCGAAGTAGAAGGCCAGGTAGCGCAGGTGACCGAGGGCGTCCTCGACGTTCTTGCCGAAGATCACCAGGAAGAGCATGTTGCCGAGGATGTGTTCCCAGCTCTCGTGCATGAACATGGCGGTGATCCAGCTGAGCCCCCAGGGCTCCGGGGCGTGACAGCTGCCGTTGACCAAGCAGGGGTAGAACGAGGAGTGGGAGATCGAGCCGCCGAGGTGGGGAAGCTCGTAAAACAGCCAGACGGCGAAGTTCGCAACGACCAGAAGGACGTTGACGATCGGGAAGCTTCGTGCCTTCAGGCCGTCCGAGAGAGGGAGCATTTGAACTCAACCTGTCCCGAGAGGCCTTGTGTCGTCATATCCGTTGGACATGACGACGCGGGCGGCGCGCAATCGGGGGGGTATGCGCGCCGCCCGCGCTCAAAATGCGATTACGCACTCGCGGCGGCGGCCTGCAACGCCTGCGCGATTTCGTCGGTGGTGACGTCGAAGGAGCGCTTGACCACTTTCGCGGCGCTCTGAACGGCCTCGTCGAAGGCCTTCTCGATCGTCGGTTCACCGACGACGATCAGCCCTGCCTCGTTGCCGTGGAGGGTTTCGGCCGCTTCCTTGAGCTCCTTGCGGGGCAGGGTGCCGCCGCCGAAGTCCTCCGGGATCACGCGAATGCGGGGACGATCCATGCGCTTGACGATGTGGGGCTTGCCTTCGTCGAGGTCCACGACAGCGGCGTCGTACTTGCCAACGATGTCGTCCTTGTGGAGCTCGTCGAGGTCTTCGAGGTCGGTCAGCGCCGTGGGGAGGTCGTCGTACACGGCCGTGTAGAGGGCGAGTTCGTTCTTGTCAGACATGTGTTCTCCTTGGTGTCGACTGGTTTCCGGACGATGCGGACGCGGCATCGCACCGCCGCGGTCCCGTGCACGGCCGGCGAGCTGCCCGACCGGCTTGTCGAGATCGACCCTGGCGAGGACGGCGGCCACCCCCAAGACGCTGCGGTCAGATCCGCAATAGCGCGCGCGTATGGGCCTCCTTCGCGAGCCTCCGGGTGGGTGCGGGTGTCCTAAGAGGTCAGCGTCTGCGCGATCGCACTGTCGTGCGTGGGCAGCTCGCGCAGGCGATGGAGCGCCTCGCGTTCGAGCTGGCGGCTGCGCTCCTCCCTGACGCCGAGCGATTCGCCGATCTCGCGGTGGCTTCGTGGCCGACCGCCGCCGATCCCGTAGCGGCGAATCAGGACCCGGCGGTGGCGGGTCGGGAGCATCTTCAGAAGCTCCCAGGCGTAACGGCGGCGCTCGTGGTCGGTGAGCCGTTGGTCCGGCTCGGCCAGGCCGGGGTCGCCGATCATTTCGCCCAGCGGTCCGGCGTCGTCCCCGACGGCTTCGTCGAGGGAGGAGGTCACACGCGCTACGTCTTGGAGGGTGCGGATGTTCGACTCGCTCAGGCCCGAGCGATCGGCCACCTGTTGCACGGAGGCCCGCCGAATGCCGCGGCGCTCGAGCTCCTGTTCGGCCCGTCGCATCGCCGCGCGCTGCTGTGCCGCCTGTGTCGGGATACGGATCGTCTGCTCGGCGCCGATCGCGTCGAGCAGCGAGCGGCGGATCCACCAGACCGCGTAGGTAGAGAATTTGATGCCGCGGCGGTGATCGAAGTGTTCGACAGCTCGCATCAGGCCGATCGTACCCTCCTGGACGAGGTCGTTGAACGGGACGGACGAGTTGCGATAGGTTCGGGCCAGTGCGAAGACCAAGCCGAGGTTGCGTTCTGTCATCTCGTGCTTGGCCGCCAGCTCTCCGAGCCTGACGCGTGCGGCCAGACGGGTCTCCGCGGCGGCGGTCAGCGGGCGAATCCGTGCCTCGGCGCCCTGAGCCCGGTCGCGTGTGGAGTGCTCGGCGCTCGCGCCGCGCCGTCCGAGGGCGCTCATCTCGCACCCACGAACGGGCAGCGGTCAAGCTCAATGCGATCCTCGTGTCGGGGACGTCCCGCCGCGAGATCGATCAGCGCAGCCTCGGCTACGCCTCGTGCGATCCGCCCCGATGCGCCCGACACGCCCACCGTAGCTCGCGTCCGTTGTGAGTCCGTGGTCCGCTCGTCGACTGCGCCGCGGAGGGCGAGGAGCGAGAGCGCCTCGCTCTGCGGTCGACTCAGCCCCGCGGCAGCGAGGTCCTTCGCCACCGCCCGACCGTCGTTGGCGTAATGAAGCCAGGCCACGGGCTTGCAGGGGTCAGGTAGGGCCTCGGCCACGCGTCGCAGATGCTCCAGCAGGTTGAGCTCGCCGTGGTGGATGCTCCTGGCGAGCGCCCGCGGCCAGTTGGGGTGTTCGGGCCGCGCTACGGAGCGCCGCCGGCGACGGCCCATCTCGGCGCGGACGAGCCGCTCCAATGGAGCGTTGACACCGGTCATGCCACCGCACGGAGTGCCGGGCGCGTTCCGAGGCGAGGGCCGGTCGCTCCCTCTTCGGCGAGGCGGATCAGCTCCGCCAGGGCCGGCTGCGGCGTCTCGACCTGCCAGAGCAGTCGGAAGCCGAGAGCGGGAACGGACTCCAGCGTTCTCGACATGAGCCCGGGGTCGGTCGTGCACGCGGCGGTGCCCAGCGCCACAGCGTTGCCGGCGATCACGTCGGCCATCAATGCCGGCCCCGGTCCGCCGGGGCGGAGCGCGGCGGTCAGCCCGAGACCGGTGAGCGTCTCGGAGACGGCGCGGTCATACCCGAGCCCGTCTCTGTGTCCGGTGACGATGACCTCCTGACCCTGGAGGTCCTCGGGCGCCAGGGAACCTTCGCCAGCGAGCTTGTGCCCCCGTCCGACGAGCACCGCTAGCGGTTCGGATCCGATCTCGATTCCACGGAAGTCACAGTCGGAGCACATTGACGGAGCGATCAACGCGTCGAGGTGCCCGTCACGGAGCTCCCGGGCGAGGGCCCCGCAGTAGGACTCCTGGACGCTCGTCTCGACGCCCGGCCGGGCGCGGGCGAAGCGATGCAACAGCGAGACCGCGCCGCCGAAGCGTGGCGCGCTGCAAACGCCCAGACGGACGATGCCGCGGACCCCGGTCTTGAGGTCGCCCCCAACCGCGCTCGCGACCTCGGCGGCGGCGAGCGCGGCGCGAGCCCGTTCCAAGAACAGCTCGCCCGCCTCGGTCAGCTCGACCCCGCGGGTGTGACGCTCGAACAGCTTGACGCCGAGCTCTCGCTCCAGGCGCCGGATCTGTGTCGAGAGGCCCGGCTGGGCGACCCACAGGCGTTCGGCGGCGCGTGTGAAGCTGGACTCCTCGGCGATCGCCACGAAATAACGCAGATGACGGAGCTCCATGGTTGTTCCTCCTCTATGCGGTCTGGCCAAGGCGTACTTCGGCGAGCGTTGTCGCCGCCGAGGCCTCGGCGTCGAGGGCTGCCAGGTATGCGGCGAAGGCCGCGGGGCGAAGCTCAGGCGCCACTTCGCAAAGGACCTCCCAACGCGCCCACACAACGTCGGCGGCAGCTCGCCACGCATCCATCGCGCAGGCGTGTAGCTGGCGACCGGAAAACGGGCCGCCGGGACGAATCGAGAACCTCATGGCGGTGCCTCCCTTGTCTGATGCGTATCGCTGAACTGCCATCTCGGCGAGCAGTCTCCACCCGAGGCGGCGGTCTCGCCATGGCCAGACGCCCTAATTCGGGGTAGGGAAAGCCATAGCGGCTGGGTCGAGCATCCGGAGGCTCATCGATGGTTGCCAGGTACCTGACCCGCCCGCACCGGGAGCGGGGCCGCACGACCCGCGGTAAGCGCCCGCTATCGCCGGGTGGTAGCGGCGGTCTGGGCGCTCGGCGCTCCGGGGCCCAGATTCTCCCCGTTTCCCGAACCCCCGAAAGGAGCACTCATGCCCACGAGTACCGCCGTCGAAGACGACATCCGCACGGCGCTGATCAACGACCCCCGCATCCCCGATCCTACCGACGTGGCGATCCTCGCCGATGACGGAACCGTGACGCTGCGCGGCACAGTTGGGAGCTTCCGACAGCGGCGCGCCGCTGTCGCGGACGCCCGCAACGCCGACCGGGAGTACAAGGTCCGCGACGAGCTTCAGGTGCGGCTGCTCGACGAATGGCAGCGCGAAGACGCTGAAATTCGCGGGATCGCGCTGCAAATCCTGATGTGGGACGTCGAGGTCCCGAAGGATTCCGTCGACGTGAAAGTCGAGGAAGGCTGGGTCACGCTGAAGGGCGACGTCGAGTACCAGTTCCAGAGCGACGCGGCCTACGAGGACGTCTCGAGCCTCTACGGCGTGTACGGCATCACGAACGAAATCAAGGTCAACCGCCTCTGAGCGCTGGAGCGTGCGTGGGCGGAGGACCCGCCCACGCACGCACGCTCGCCGAGGTCCGTGGATCCGACCGCCATAGCTCTACGGTCTCGCAACGGGTAGGCGGCCTTCTCGCATAGGCGGTGGCGGCGGGACATGGTGGACCATGGGCGGTGACAGCCATCCTGTGCCGCGGCACTCGTAAGCGGGGGACGGCAAGCACGTGCGCAGCCAGAGCCACTCGCCGCATTCGTCGGGGCCGACAGCCGGCGCGGACCCGGACAAGGGATGGGTCGCCAAGCACAAGCGGCTGCTGGTGTCCCTGCTATTCGGGCTGGTCGCAGGCGGCTTCGTCTACTACATGCTCCCGCAGATCGTGGGGCTCGGCCCGACGCTTGAGCGCCTACGCGGCGGGAACCCGCGCTGGTTTGCCCTTGGCGTACCGCTCGAGGCGCTGTCCTACGCGTCCTACGTGGTGTTGTTCCACGCGGTCTTCTCCCGCAGCGAGCGGCGCATCGGATGGAGGGCGAGCTACGAGATCGCGATGGCGGGCGGCGGCGCGACGAAGCTGCTGGCCGCGGCCGGGAGCGGGGGGGTGGCGGTCACCGTGTGGGCCCTGCGCGCATCCGGCATGCCGAGCGACGACACCGCCGAGGCGCTCTTTGCCCTGGACATCCTGAACTACGCCGTCTACATGTTGGCGCTCGTGATCGGCGGATTCGGACTCTGGTTCGGCGTCTTGCCCGGTCGAGCGCCGGCGTGGCTGACTCTGATCCCCGCCGTCGTCGCCCTGGTGGTGATCCTGGTGGTGGTCTCGATGCTGTGGTGCTCCGGGCCCGTCGAACGGTTCATGCTGCGCCGGGCCAAGCGCTCCCATGGCCGGCCCGCCGGATGGTGGCAGAAGGGCGCGAGCCTCCCCCGTGCGCTTGAGCGGGGAGTATCCGGCGCGCTTGAGATCGCTCGTGGCCGGGACGGCACGTGGCTCGCGGCGATCCCCGGGTGGGGCTTTGACATCGGGGTCCTATGGGCCTCGTTCCGGGCCTTCGGCCAGTCACCCCCTGTGGCCCCGCTGGTCATGGGCTACTACGTGGGTACGCTCGGGAACGTGCTGCCGACGCCGGCCGGCGTCGGCGGCGTCGAGGGCGGGATGGTGGGGGCGTTCCTCGGCTTCGGCGTCGACGGCAGCCTCGCGGTCCTGGCCGTGCTCGCCTACCGCACGATCTCCTACTGGCTGCCCGCCCTGCCCGAGGGAGCCGGGTACCTGCAGCTGCGCCGTACGGTTAGCCGGTGGCGCTCCAAACGGCACACCTCCGCCGGCTCCAAGGCCTCGGGCGCGGCTGAGAAGCACGACGCTTGATCGTGCCCCCGGACGGCGATGGCCACCATCGACCACCGCGGCCGGGCCAAACCGGGCGAATCAACGATCGAGCCGGCCGCTACGGCTGGCGGTCGGCGTAGCCCTGCAGGAACAGCGCCTCGGCGAGGGCGATGTGTTCGATCTCGCGCGGGTCCACGCTCTCGTTCGGCGCGTGGATCAGGCAGCGGGGCTCCTCGACTCCGAGCAGGATGATCTCGGCGTCCGGAAACGTCTCGGACAGAACGTTGCAGAGGGGGATCGAGCCACCGGCACCCTCCGTCGTGATCGGGCGGCCGAACGCCTCTTCGAGCGCCCGGTCCATTGTGGCGTAGGCCGGCCCGCCGGTGGCGGCGCTGAACGGCTGCCCTGGAGTTTCGGGTGCGATCTCGACCTTGACGTGCCAAGGCGCGACGGCTCGCAGGTGCTCGACCAGGGCATCCTGGGCGTCCTGGGCGTCGAGTCCGGGCGGGACGCGCAGGCTGACGAGCGCCCGCGCCTGCGCCGGGACCGCCGGCGCCGAACCGACGACCGGCGGGCAGTCGATGCCGAGGACGGTAACCGCCGGGCGCGACCACAGCAGATCGGCCACGCGCCCATCTCCCAGCAGATCCACTCCGTCGAGCACGTGGGCATCGGCGCGGAACTGGTCGGCCGGGTAGTCGATGCCCGACCAGCGGGCGTCCGCCGAAAGACCCCTGATAGTCGTGTTGCCGCGATCGTCGCGAAGGGTCGACAGGATCCGGATCAGCGCCAACAGCGCGTCCGGCGCCGGGCCGCCGAACATTCCGGAGTGCATGGGCGTCTCAAGCGTGCTGACGGTGATGACGGCTTCTGCGTAGCCACGCAGCGCGGTGGTGAGGGTGGGCACCCCGACCGCGAAGTTGCCCACGTCGGCGACGATGATCGCATCGGCCCGCAGCAGATCCGCGTGCGTCGGCACGAACCGCTCGAGGCCCGCCGTACCCTGCTCCTCCGAGCCCTCCGCGATCAGCTTCACGCCGACAGGGAGCGCGTTTCCGAGAGCCCGCAGTGCGGTCAGGTGGGCGACGATGTTCCCCTTGCAGTCGGCCGCGCCGCGCCCATACCAGCGGCCGTCTCGCTCGTGCAACTCGAACGGCGGCGTGCGCCAGGCCTTGCCGGTCGGATCGAGCGGTGGCTGGACGTCGTAGTGGCAGTACAGCAGTACCGTCGGCGCGCCTGCCGGCGCCGGCCGATGGCCGAAGACGGCAGGATGACCGTCCGGGGTTTCCTCGAGTCGCACCTCGCCGAGGCCCGCGTCCGTGAACTTGTCGATCACCAGCTGGGCGGCCTTAATGCACTCCTCGGCCGGAAACTGACGCGGGTCCGCGACCGACTTGCAGGCGACGAGCGCCGCGAGGTCCTCGTGCGCCCTGCCCATCAGGTCGCCGACGCGCTCGCGCAGGGTTGTGTTCTGGGTGGTGGTTGCCATGGATCCTCCAGGGTGGTGGGGTTGGATCTCCTAAGAAGCTCTATGCCCCTCCACAGTGGGAGGGGTGAGTCGCGTCGCCCGGGATGCCTGACGCCTACTGCGCCGGCATTCCCTGTGAGGGTTCGCGAACCTTGAAGTACACGCCCAGCACGAGCCCGACACCTCCCAGATCATCAGGACGAGGCCGGCTGCGGGCACCAGCACGCCCCCGACGCCGGCCGTGACGGCGAACCGGAGTATCGCCCCGAAGGCGATCACGGCGAGGCTCGAGATGATCGTTCCCACGGTGTCACCCCCTTTCCCGTCCGGTGAAGAGCTGCAGGAAGAACTGGAACACGTTGACGATGTCGAGGAAGATGCCGGCCGCGAGCGAGGTGGCCTCTTCATCGCCCGCGCTGCGCATGCGGTTGAAGTCGAGGACCGTGTAGCCGCCGAAGATGGCCAGACCGAGGACCGCGTAGATCACGTTCGACCCCGGCATCGAGGCGAACACTGAAACGAACCCGTACACGATCAGCCCCAGCAGGAGGAGGAACAGCAGACGGTATCCGCCCGAGAGATCGGAGCTGATCATGTAGCCGATGCTTCCGAGCCCCGCGATGAACAAGGCGGTCGCCGCGGCTGACTCCCACACGACGCTGGGATTCGCTTCCGCGAACGCGACGAGTCCGCCGCCGAGGCCGAGGCCCAGGAACAGACCCGTGGCGAGCAGGAGGCCAACCGAGACGCCGCCGGAGCCGCGTACGAAGTTCAGGCCCACGATGCACAGGAAACCGATGATGAAACAAACCAGCGATGGCCCTTCGCCGAGGTTGCGGCCGAGGTAGGCGCCGAGCGTGAGCGTTCCGAGCGTCATTGCGACGAGGCCCATCACCTGACCAAAGATGCTTCCCTGGCCGGCCCCACTGACCGAAGCAAGGGCCCCGTCTTGGCCGTATGTCTGGCGTGATGACATTTCTCTCACCTCCGCGATTCACGCGGACGCGCCTGCGGGAGGCGCTCCTTTTCGGCGATGGAGTCTGGCCTTCAGCGCTTCGATCTTCGCCTGCAGACTCGGCTTGATCGGGGCATCGCCGTGATCATGCGACTCGTGCCGACGCTTCTCGCTGGTGTCTCGCCCCGCCGCTTCGGCGGCGGCGATCTCGGCCTCGGTGGCGGTCACGCGCTCCCGCACGGCCGTGCCGCGGAGCGCGGGCACGGCGTTATCGACGGCGGCGTAGTCAGGCTCTAACAACTGTGCGAGCAACGTCGTGCGTTCCACACCCAGCGATCGTGAGATCTCGGTCAGGACCGAGCGGGTCCGGTCATCGTCCTCGGCTTCCGAGACGGTGCCCGCCAGCGCGCCGCTCGCGTCGGCGACGACCAATCCCAGCGGTCCGCCGGCGATCCAGGTGAGGAGTGCACGCGCGGGAGCATCAAGCTGCGCGCGGCCGCCGTGGTCGTGCGCGACAACGACGGCCACATCGCCGTCAAGAGCGAAGCCCGCGACGGCCATCCGGTCACGGGCGCCAGCGGCCTGACGGGACCTGAGGTCCTCGAGCACGGACAGTGCACGGTAGGCGTTGCTGTCGTCTCTGAAGCTCACCGCCATGACGTCCTCGTAGCCTTCGCTCACCGCGTGCTCCTTTCGTTCTCGTGACCGTCGCCAGGAAACCTGTCGCCTCCGCGCGGATTCCCTATAACAAGTCCACCCGAGCGCCACAGGTAGCGACTATGGGGCGCGATCAGGTGGAGGGAGAGCGTCGCCGGCTGGCCGCGGGCGACGGTCAGTCCGTCGGCTGGGCGCTGCTACCCGGACGGTGATCGGGCTCATGCTGGAGGCTCCTCGCAGCGCGGCGGGTCGACCACCAGTCGCTCAGGATGATCTGGATGGCGGCGGCCGTCGGGATCGCGATCAGCGCCCCGAGGACGCCCAGCAACGACGCACCGGCGAGCACCGCGACGATCGTGACGATCGGGTTGACGCGGAGCATGCGGTTGTAGACCAACGGCTGAATCACGTAATCCTCGAAGCGCTGCCAGAGGAAGATGGAGACGATCCACACAATCGTCGCTACGGGGAAGTCGACCGTCACCGTGGCGAGCGCCACGGCGATCGAACCGAGCGTCGCACCGACCAGCGGGATGAGGTCGAAGAAGCCCATCACGAAGCCGAGGGCGATCGCATAGGGGACGCCGAGGATCGAGAGCACGACCCAGGTCACGATCGTGGCGAGCGCGCTGATCAGGATGTTCCCGAGCATGTAGCCGGCGACGGCGCGGTTGACCTTGACGACCAGCTCGCGGTAGTGCGCTTCGTGCTCGCCGCTCAACGAAAGTGCGTACTCGACGTAGTCGCGGCCGTGCAGTGCCAGCAGGAAGGTGAGCACCAGCACTGTGACCAGCTGACCGAAGAAGCCCGCGGCCGACACGGTGACGTCCTTCAGCGGGCCGACGAGATGGGCGAGCCGTTCAGGCAGGTGTCGCGCGTCGTCGACCAGCTTCGCGGTGATGTGATAGCGGTTGTCGTAATGGCGAAACGTGGAGTCAGCACGGAGGTCGTGGGCGTAGCGGGGCGCGTCGCGGGCGAGTGTTGAGATCTCGGTGACCATCGACGGCACCACCACGTAGCCGATGACCGCGATCGCGGTGATCAGGAACAGGTAGATCGCGAGGATGACGAGCGCGCGGTGAGCGCGGGTCCTGCGGTCCACGGCGTCGACGACCGGATAGATCACGAGCGCGAGGAACACGCTGATGGCGACCAGTCGCACGACCGTGCGCACACGCCAGATCAGGTAAAGCGCGATCGCCGAGGCGATCACGATCAGCAGGATGCGAAGCACCCCCCGAAGCGACGGCGAGGCAATCCGGACCGTCGCGGCGGGCGTGGTCCGGGACGGGTCCTCGCTGCCGCGCGCCGCCGAGGGCGCGAGAGGAGAGCGGGCCGCGTTCGTGCTCATGGCGGCGCGCCCTGGCCCCGGCCGAGCCTCACAGGAGGCTCACTAGCAGGGCCGCCGCCGACGGGAATAGCTGGGTCAATCACCGAGCTCGCGGAGCTGGAAGGCCCGCACGATGTCGGTGATGCCCTTCATCAGCGCCCAGATTCCGGCGAAGACCAGCAGCGTGTAGGCACGCTGCAGGAAGAACTCTCCGGTCGTCCAGAACGCCAGCACGATCATCAGGATGCCGCTAACCAAGCTGAGCCACCAGAGATCGTTGAAGGCGCGTTCGGTGAAGGCCTGCACCATCCACATGATCCCGATGAGCAGGAACACGAACCCGAGGATTTCGGCGAATCCGACGAACGTGCTGACCGGGTGAACGAGAGCCACGACGCCAGACGCCGCGAGGATGACCCCGAAGATGCCCCACAGCCATTTCGTGGCGCTTTCGTCGAGTGCTGCGAGCGCGAACTCCTCTGCGGCGAATGCGAGGAACAGCACGCCTGTGAGGACGCCGACGGTCACGACCGAGGCGTGGTTGAACTTCAGGACCACTACCGCGAGCACGAGCCAGGCGGCGCCGAGTACCAGCTGCACCCACCAGTACTTCCTGAGCGGGGCGAGGATTGATTCGCCGAGGGCCCGGTCCACTGACCGGACGGCCGGGTCGCCAATGATGCCTTTGAGATCTTCAGCATGTTCGGACACGACTCACTCCTCTTGTGTCGGGGGTGGTTTCAGGGTCCCCGCAACGTGCCGGCGGGTGTGTTTATGGACCCAGCCTGCATGTCACCCTCGAGAGGCGACAGACGGATTCGTTCCGGCGCCATACGCGACATTGACATCGACTGCGCCGAGCGTCCCCGACGCCAGATTGGCGCCGATTCCTCAGGCTGCCGCCGCGTTGCTTCCGCCGTGGCCTCGGGCGGCGCGGGGAGAACCCGTCGGCTCGGCATCGGCCCGGGGAGGGAAATCGCCGGCGTCGAGCAGCACCGTGTCCGGGTTGGACACTTTCCAGCTCGGCTTCTTGATTCGCTCGACGATAAACGGGGGGAGCGACATCACGACTATAGCCGCCAGCATCGCACCGACGTAGACCGGCGTGGCCCAGTGCTTGACTTCGCTGGGCGGGACGAATCCAAGGACGAAGGAGAACACGCACCCAATGATTCCGATGCCCGCGACGATCCACATGCCTCTCATGCCGCCTGGAACCCTGTAGCCGCGCTCGACGTCGGGTTGGGAGCGGCGCAGCTTGATCGCGGCGGCGAACACGAGGATGTACATCAGCAGCACCATCTGCGTGGTGAGCGCAGTGAGCATCCAGAAGCTCGTGTTCACTCCTGGAGCGATCAGATACAGGAGAGCGAACACTGTGCTGAGGCTGGCCTGCAGGACCAGTAGCGCAACGGGCACGTGGTGGCGGTTCGCCCTGTGCAGGAAGGGCGGCAGGTCGGCCGAGGTCTCGGTGGCGTAGAGCCCCTTCGAGGGCGCGAGCACCCAGGTGCTCACCAGCGCGAAGGTTCCGACCGCCACGAGCGCCGACATCAGCTTACCCGCCCAGGGAGCGCCCACCTGGGTGAACATGGTGGTGAACGCCTGGGGGATGCCCGCGACTAGCGACAGCTTCGAGTGGGGGACGACGAGCGCGATCGCGAGCGTGGCGAAGATCGACGCGCCCACGATCAGGGCCGTCGCGGCGGCGATCGCCCGCGGATAGTCGCGTTTGGGTTCCTTCACTTCCTTGGCATAGAAGCCTCCCGCCTCCACGCCGACGTAACCGAGGATCACGCCGACGAAGAACACGAGCGCGCCGATGTTGCCGAGGTTGGGTGCCAGCTTGCCCGCGGAAAAGGGAATCTGGTTGTGGCGGCCCGAGGCGAGCCAGTAGATCGCGAGTCCGACCAGCACGGCGCACGGGATGAGCGTGCCGAGGACCACCCCCGGGTTGTTGAGGCGCAGGTTCCACTTCGTTCCCAGAAAGTTGGCGAGCGTGATCGCCCACAGCAGTCCGACGACCATCAGCACGACGTAGAGTTTGTTTTCGGCCAGCGAGGGGTCGAACACGTAGGCGATGGTGGCGGCGAGGAACGAGAGCACGACCGGGAACCACGTCAAGTTGGTGACCCACGAGATCCAGATCGCGAACAGCCCGTGGCGATCTCCGAAGGCTTCTCGGACCCAGGCATAGTTGCCCCCGGCCCTCGGCCAACCGGTGCCGAGCTCTCCGACGACCATCGACAGCGGGATCAGGAAGATGAGGGCGCCGAGGACGTAGAACGAGGCGCTGGCCCAGCCGTACTCTGCGACGGCCGGCATGTTGTGCAGCGTCAGTACCGCCGCGAGGATGATGAGGGCGAGTTGGCGGGCGCCGAGGATGCGCGTGGTGGTCGTACCCTTGGTCGCGCCCCCGCTGGGCGCTTGTGGGACGTTCGTGTTGCTGGGGTCCTGGACTGAGCTCACGCATGATCAATGGATGGCGTCGCCCCGGCAGTCCATACCGCCCCGGCGTTCGCGCGACACACGTGGGTTATGCTTGCTCAGAGATGCGCGCGGGCCGTATCCCCGGCCTCTTTGATGAGATTCAGCGCCCTGAGGCCAACGAGGATGCCGAGGGCGATGGCGACGACCGATACGAGCGCATTCGTGAACGTGGTGGCCCCGGCAGCCGTGCTGTCGCCGACCAGTTGTGTGACCCCGATCAGGCCGAGCGAGCCGGGCACCAGCATCCAGAAGGCCGGCAGGAAGCTCACCAGCGCCGGGGGAGCGGAGGGGAAACGCTCGATCAGCGTCGCCAGGGGCGCCACCACGAGGCCTCCGACGAAGCCGCTGAGCAGCGGCCCGAGCACGGCAGCCCCCAGCAGTTGCCCTGCCCAGGCCGTGTAGAGCACGAGCAGCAGCCACGGAAGCGAGCGCAACGGGGCGGACTCTTCAAGGCCGGTGCCGAGGCCGAACACGAGCACGCCGAGCCACGGGGCCCACCAGCCGAGCAGGTGCGCGGCCGTGGGCGAGTGTGAGCTGGGCACCACGCCCACGAGCCGTGCACCGAGGACGATGCCGACGGCCAAGAGGGCCAGCTGGAGCAGTCCCGCCACGAAGCGGGTGGAACCCGTGACGACCTCGTCGGAGGCGAGGTCCACGGTCGCCATCGTCAGCAGCCCTCCGGGGAGGAACACCACCAGGGCGGGGATCACGGCCTGAAGCGGCGCGGCCGGGTAGACCTTGAAGGCGATCGCCGACACGGCCGCCGCGGCGATGACCGGAAGAATCGAGCGCATGCCGACGACGCGCGCCGCGCCGGCGCGCAGCAGCGCCACCAGGCTGCCGAGTGCGAGATACAGCGGGAGCAGTTCGACGGATGGGCGGATCACGAGACCGACCCCTAGCGTGACGATCACATATCCGAGCGCCGCCACGAGGGGCGTGTGACGGTTGGGCATCGTGTGCACCTGCCCGAGACGCCGGCGGCCTTCGGCGGGCGACAGCTCGCCCTTTCCCGCCGCCGCGGCGAGGTTCAACACGGCGGTCACCTGATCGAGGCGCAGTTCGGTCGAGCTCATGCCGTCGTGCGTGGCGAGCGTGGCGGCTCCTCCGTCGCCGGCCACCAGCACGGCCGTCGGCAGCACCATCACCCGGGCGTCGGGTTGCCCGTAGGCCTTGGCGGCCTGTAGCAGCCGGTGCTCGATGTCGCTCACGGCATCTCCGGTCGCCAGCAGCGCGACACCGAGTTGCACGAGGAACGCGAAAACCTCCGGCGCGTGGGTTGCGTGCCTCGTCGTGGCGCTGGAGGGGGTTGCGGCTGGCTGGGCCGGCGGCGGGGTGGGCCGAGTCGTGGCCGGCCCGCCCTGTGCCGCGTCATGCCGAAGCTGTGACGGCTTCTTGGTGGTGGCCATGGGTGCGGCGGCTTTCACTCGAGCGCCGTCACCGAGGATGACCGGAGGATCGCGCAGCCTTCGAACTCACGCGTTCGCCCGCGATCGCCTCCGACCCGATTCGGAGCTCAACCGATCGCCGCCGCGAGACCCATGAAGGCGCAGATGACTACGAAGAAGATCGCCAGTAGCGGCCACAACCACTTCAGGTACTTGTCGTAGCCGACCTTCGCCAGCGCAATACCGCCCATCACGACCGCGGTCGTCGGGGTCCACAGGTTCATCCATCCCGAGGCCGCGTTCCAGGCGGTCACGGTCAGCGCGCGCGAGACGTGCGCGAAGTCCGACAGTGGAGCGAGGATCGGCATCGCGAGCGTTGCGTGGCCGGAAGTGGAGGGAATCAGGAAGGCGATCGGTAGGTTGATGATGAAGATCAGGATCGCGAATACGCCTTTGGAGGCGCCGGTGGCGGCGTGTTCCATCGCGTGCAGCACCGTGGCCGTGATCTTGGTGTTGTTCATAATCACCGACACGCCGCGTGCCAACACGATCACCAGAGCGGGGTAGAGGAATTCGGAGGCGCCTTTGGTGAACGACCCGCTGAGCTCTTTCTCGCGCAGGCCGGCGAGCGCGCCGATCACGATCGCCGCGACGACGAACAGCATCGCCAGCTGCGGGAACCACCAGTCGAGCTGCCAGGAGTACGGTTCCGCGCCCGAGCCGGAGAAGATTTCGGCCCACGGAACGACCGCGAAGATCATGAAGGCGAATGTCAGCCCAACGCCCCAGAGGACGAGCTTGTCCTTGCCTTTGAGGTTCGGGGGCGCAGTGGTGGCTTCGTGGACGGCCTGGTCGCGGTCGCCTGGGAGGAATCCAACGACGGAGGCCTCGGGTTTGGCCTTGACCTTCGCGGCGTAGCGAAGCACGTAGGCGACCGCTATAGCGGTCAGCACGATCCACATCACGAACCGCAGCGGTAGCCCGTCGCCGATCGAGACGTTCGCGAACTTCGAGGCGATGCCGTCGGAGAACGGATTCACGGTCGCTCCCATTACGCCGACGCCGGCGCCGACGATGATCGTCCCGACAGCCACCATGCGGTCATAACCGAGGGCCAGGAGCAACGGTACCAGCAGTCCGTAGAAAGCTAGCGTTTCTTCGGCGAAGCCCTCGACGGAGCCGAGCAGCGAGAACACGACCATGATCGAGGCGATTAGCAGCCAACCCTTGTTGCGGGTGCGATACGCCAGCTTGGCGATGCCCCGATCGAGGGCGCCGGTTGCGAGCATCACGGCGATGAAGGCGCCGACGGCGAGCACGAAGAAGAACACTTCCGCGGCCCCGTAGAGTGAACCTTCGGCCGCACCACCCGGCGCCACGTGACCCTTGGCTTCCTTGATCCCGTAAAGGCCGTTGACCGGGGAGAGAGCGAGTTCGCGGACTCGACCCCCGAAGGTCAGACCCGAGGGGACGTGGTGGTAGGTCCCCGGGATCGGAGCTTCCTTGGAATTCAGGCGGTATTCGCCGGAGGGGATGAACAGTGCGACGGCCCATACCCCCACCGCGACGATCAGCAGCACGGTGAGCGCACTCGGGAACGACCGCGGCTTCTTCTTGGCAGGTGGCTCCTGTTTGTCTGCCGGGCCCGGAGGAGGCGATCCTTGGGCGGGCGCCTCAGGTTGGACCACGGGCGATTTGGGAGGCACGACGGCCCCGCTGGGGGCCGCGGCTTGGGCGAAGCTTGGGGTGTTTTCGGTGCTCATCTCAGGCGACTCCTTCCGAGCGCGTACTCCAAGTGGCTCATCGCCCGCCATCGTGGGCCGTCCGTGTCGTGTTCGTCATCACTCCTGGCGACTTCGCCATTGCACGTTTTGTATGTCGCGGTTCGATCGCCACCTACCGAGCCCCGATGCCTGGGGGCGCCGGCCGGGAGGCATCCGCGAAAACCACATCGCGGTCTCGGCATAGACGACGTGTCTGACCCGCTCGCGAGTCGCGTATAGCGGTGCGTGCCACCGGGTGTCATCACGGTCTAACCCTGTCCTCTCAGCGAAAGGCGTCCCAGTGTCAGAAGTCAACGTGCTCACAGTGACGTTCGAGAAGAACGCACAGGCCCATGAAGCGATCACAAAGCTCAACGAGCTCGACTCGCAGGATCAGATCAAGCTCCGCGCCGCGGCCGTGGTGACACGCGACCCATCGGGCCGGGTCCAGATACAGGACAAGGTCGGTGGTCCCGAATATGTTGGGACTGCGACCGGTGGCATGCTGGGGCTGCTGATCGGGATCATCGGAGGTCCGCTCGGGATGCTCCTCGGCGGGGCGACGGGGGTGTTGATCGGGGGTGCCTTTGACCTCGAAGAAGAGGAGGGCGAGGGTTCCGTGCTGGGCGAGATCTCGACACGAGTGCGCCCCGGTAGCGAGGTCTTGATGGCGGAGCTTGAGGAGCAGAGCCCAGAGGTAGTCGACGACGCGATGAAGCGTCTCTCCGGAAACGTGCTGCGCCGTTCGCGTGGGAGCGTGGAAGGCGAGATGGCCTACGCGCAGGCGGTGCACCGAGAAATCCGGAGCAGCGCTCGGCACAAGTTGCACGAAGAACGCAAGAAGACCGACGAACAGCAGGTCAAGGAGAAAATGGCCGAGCTCAAGGCGAAATTCGCCCACAACGGCTCGCACGGGAACACAGATCAGGGTTCCGAGTCGACGGCGCCGGCGACCAGCCAGCAGGACCACGCCGGGGTCGGCGCGGCCGCGTGAGCTCACAGTGAGCTTGGGGCCAGATGCGGGAGACCGGCCGCGCGACCGCGGCCTCCCGCATCGGTCTGGATCCGCTGATCGCGAAACCGGAGCAGCGACCCGGACCGGTGGAGCTACGCTTCTTCCCACCCCTCCACGAGTGCTCCGGACCTGAGCTCGGATAGCGACCGCGTATCGAGGTCGATGCGAGAGCGCCTTGGGCCACTGCTCAGGCCGCGCGATATTCGATCCATGAAGGTCGCATTCGTAATGTCCGGAGGTGACAGCCTCGGTGCCGCACAGGCGGGAACGGTGCAAGCGCTCTAGGAGCGTGACATCCGCCCGGATCTGCTCGTCGGGACGATAAGAACAGCCCCATCGTCGGCGCGCAGCCTCCGTCTCGGATATCTACCCCTCTGCAGGCAGCGTGTAGCGATTTTCGCAAACCAGCGCGTCCCGCGCTGCGGCGGTCGTGCCGCCGGCGCGCGCGTTCCGGTCGAGCTGCCGCCTGCGTAAAGTGCGGCCCGGCCGGGGGCGGGGAGGGACCCCGGCCGGGCGCTGCTGGGTTCTCGGCGTAAGCGGGCGGGAAGAGGGTTTGGCCCTGGCTCTGGCGCGAGAACCTCCGTGCGTCATAGGGGCAGTTTGCCCCGCGGGAGCGTGCGCGGCCATACCCGTGAGCCCGACACTTGCGTGGGGACACCCCCAGCGCGGCCTCTGGAAAGCCGTAATCCGCATGCGCAGATGCGCATGCGGACCCCCGGGCGGGCGGAGGTCAGCTGCCGCTTTGGAGGTAGGCGAGCACCGCCTGCACGCGCCTGTGCTCCGTCGGTGCCGCTGTGAGCCCGAGCTTTTCGAAGATCGTCGTGATGTGCTTCTCAACTGCGGCCTGGCTGATGAAGAGCGTCTGCGCTATCCCACGGTTCGACTTGCCTTCGGCCATTGCCGCGAGCACCGCGCGCTCGCGCTCACTGAGCCGCTCGATCGGCTCATCGGGGCGATGGCGGCCGAGCATTCGCCTTACCACCTCCGGGTCGAGCGCACTGCCGCCGGCGGCGACCCGCTTGACCGCGTCGATGAACGCCTCGACGTCGCCCACACGCTCCTTGAGCAGATATCCGACTCCCTCGGGGCGATCCCCGATCAGCTCCAGCGCGTAGTGCTCCTGGTAGAACGCCGACAGGACGACCACTCCGGTCTCGGGACGCTGTCGCCTGAGCTCGAGTGCCGCACGCAGCCCGTCGTCGTCCTGGCCAGGAGGCATCCGCACGTCGACGAGCGTCACGTCGGGACGGTGGGCGAGCGCCCGCCGTAGGAAGGACTCCGCGTCCCCCACCTGCGCGACCACCTCGAAGCCAGCCTCGGCGAGCAGACGGACGATTCCCTCGCGAAGGAGCACATCGTCCTCGCCGACCACCACACGGATGGGCTCAGACATGGAACAACTCTAACCCCCTGTGTAGCTGTGGCTCATTCGCCACCGAGCAGGCGTTTTAGCGGGCTGACCGGCAACTCCAGCTTGGGCACGAACCCGACCACGCCATCGGCGGGCATCTCGTCGTGGCGGACGGCCTCCGGCGACCCGACGCAGGCAGCACACGCGGCTTCCACGGCAGCGCTGCCAGCTTGCGGTCAAGTGCGACGCCATCGCTGTCGCCCAACATCACGTCGACGAGCATCACGTCCGGTCGAAGTTCGGCGACAGCAGCGCGGCCGGACTCGAAGCCGTCGGCTTGGCCGACGACCGAAAGCCCCGCTTCTCCGAGCATTCGTGCCGCCAGGGCGCGGAACCCAGGATCGGTGTCGATCGCCAGAACCGAGGTCATTTTCCACATCATCCCCTTGGTCGCGGTGTCAGGCAGTAGGGATAAGCATATGGATTGGTGGGCCAGCACCCTCCCACGCGCCGCGGTCAGGCCGTGGCGACTGCGCCGCGGGCGGTTAGATGACGGTCTGGATGCCGTGGAAGTTCTCGTAGAAGTCGAGCGGGATCTCCGCTCGCTGAGGAGGATCGAAATCCTGATTGACCCAGGTCGCGATCCGCCTCGCGTGCTCCTCGGTACCGACCCATCGTACTCGCGCGATCTGCGAGCGCGTCCCCGTCGGGACCTCGTACACACGCGATTCACTTCCCCGCAGTACGGCAAGTGTCACGGCATCGCGGTTTGCGATCGCCCACTTCAGGACGTCCAGGTCGAAGGGATGCCCGTCGAGTTGGGTGATCACGTCACCGGGCGCGATACCGCTGTGCCCGGCAGGGCTCGTGTCCAGCACGTCGCGGATAGCAGGGCCGACGTCGCCGTCCAAGACGAGTCCGAGGTATCCGACGGACTCGACCTCGACCGCGAACCCCAGCTCTGCGAGCCGCTCGCACAGGGCGAGGCCACCGGGGGCGGTCGCCTCGCGGTAGACCCTCGCGCCGAGTCCCGGCCGGAGATCTTCGAAGAAATCGCGTATATCAGCTGGCGTGTAGCCGAGGCCGCGACCCACGAAACTGTCATAGAAGGAGGCGAACGCGCGATCGAGCGAGCCGCCGGGACTCTCGATGCGCAACCCTGCGTCGAGGCAGAAGGCGATCACCATCCCCTTGTCGTAGTAGTCGATGGTGTTGTTCACGTGTCCGGAGAAGCCCTGATCGTGGTTCAGAAACGTCGCCAGGGAGGCATCCACTGCGCTCACCCGTTCGTAGGCCGGCAGCGCGACGAGGTGGCGGTAATAGTTGACGACCGCGCTCAGGAACTGCTGCGGCGAGTAGACGCCCGTCTGGGTGCAGCTCAGGAACTCGTAGTAACGCGTGAACCCCTCTGCGACCCAAAGTCCTTCGCTGAAACTCCCCCCGGCAAAGTCGAGGCGCTCGAGAGGCGCGGGTCGCAGGCGTCGGACGTTCCAGGCATGGAAGAGCTCGTGTGCGCAGACGCGGACCGCAGTTTTGTGGACGTCGGGGTCGGTGAACATTCCCGGTTCCAACCCCACCATCGTGCTCGTCAGGTGCTCTAGACCCCAGTCGACATTCGAATTCGACGCGCACACGAACGTGTAGCTGTCGAACGGGAACGAGCCGAACATGTCGTGGAAGTGGGAGGCGACGGCATCGACCTCGTCGACGAAGTGCTCGATCCCCGAGTCGAAGCCGAGGGCTCGATCGAGATGCAGATGATAAAACGGGGTGCCGCGCACGACGCGCGTGATCAGCGTGAAGTCGCCGATCGCGACGGGCGTGTCGAGCAGGATCTCGTAGCTCGGGTACTCCCACGTGTCTTTCCCGAGCTCTCTGGCCCCAGAGGGGTGGTGCAGGCGCCAGCCGTCGGGGAGCTCATATGAGACGGTGACAGGCCCGTCCTCGTCCGGGACTTGGAGATAGCGGGCGCCGGTCAGAACGCCGACGCAGTCGCACAGGATGCCGCATGCCTCGCTCGACTCCCATGACGCGCAGTACGCGGTGTACTCGACATGCACGGCTCCGGTCACTCCTTCCACGACAAAGCCCTGCCAGCCATCTCGACGGACGGCGAGTTCTTCGCCGTGGTCGGTGCGGGCCCGCACCCCGAAGATGTCTCGTGCATAGGCGGCAAATATGTAGTCGCCGGGGACCCATGTCGGGCTCTGCAGCCGGACCTGGCCGCGTGCGACCGAGCCTGGGATCGTGATCGCGACCTCGATCTCGTGCCGCTCGGGCAGGACCCTGACGTGATAGGCGACAGCCGACTCCGGCACGCTGTCGCGGCTCACGGGCCGTTCGCTCAGGCTCACTGGTTCCACTTGTCCGCCGTCTTCTTGCCCTTGCCCGAGCCCTTGTCACGTGGCGAGAACACGTCAGGTGGCCTTCCGGGCTGCAGCAGCGCAGCCTGGCTCGGGAGGACATGCTTCGAAGCCTCGTGCGCCTCGCTGACCGTGTGGTGCCGGTAGTCCTTCGCGCCCTCGGAGCCTCGGCTTGGTGGGCGCCGAGCTCCCTTGTGTGGGTTAAGCCCGTTGCTCATGTCACGTCCACCGACTTGGCGAGGTCGGGTGGTCATCCGCGAGCACACGCCCGCCGCTGTTGGAGTTGTCGGTCACGACCAGACACTGGTCCCACGCCTCGTGCGCCGTCATATGAGATCGAGATGAGAGGATCGCCGGGAGTGATACCCGGTGCTCGCGAGCCGTTTCGCGCCTCGAGCACGGCTCACTCGGCGCACCGATAAGCCAACGCTTTGGCACACACGGGCTGTGGTTATTGGAGTGGCCAGAGGTTCCGTCCACGCTCCCGTAGCAAACGAGTGACGCACCCGAAAGGAGCTGAAATGGATGGTCTCGAGAGCGTCCTGGTCGTGAACTTCGGGCAGGACGCCGATGCCTACGAGGGACTCACCGACCTCAAGCAGCTCGACGCACAGCAGCAGATCGACCTCCGCGCGGCGGTCGTCGTGGTCCGCGGCGAGGATGGAAAGATCCTCGTGAAGGACGAAGTCGCCGACAACCCCATCGAAGGAACAGCGACCGGCGGGATCGTCGGACTTTTGCTCGGCGTCATCGGCGGGCCGTTCGGGATCCTGATCGGCGGATCGATCGGTCTGCTCGGAGGCGTGCTGTACGACGTCGATCAAGAAGAACACACCGAGTCGGTTCTCAGCCACGTCTCGCGCTCGGTGCGCGTCGGCCATCCCGCGCTGCTGGCAGAGGCGATCGAGGAGAGTCCGGAGGTCGTCGACACCGCGATGGCTGGTCTAGGCGGCACCGTGGGGCGTTACCCCGCCGCGGAGGTCGAAGCCGAGATCAGCGCTGCCGAGAAGGCACAGCGCGCAGCGAAGAAGAAGGCCCGCAAGGAGCTGCGGGAGCAACGCGGGGCGAAGCAAAAAGCTGAGGTCCACGCAAGGGTGGAAGAGCTGAAGGCCAGGCTCCGTCACCAAAACGCAGCCGCGCCGGCGAGCACGGCGGCCTGAACGCCAAGGCGGCGCGCTCGAGCGGACTTCGCAGGCGGTGCAGTTCGGCACACACCGTCGATTACGAGCAATCGCTAAACGAAGGAGAGGAACTAGGACATGAACGAGTCACTGCTCACCGAATACAATGTCGTCGCGGTCAGCTTCGAGAAGGACGACATGGCCTACGCCGGTCTCGCGAGGCTCAAGCAGCTGGATGCTGACGCGCTGATCGAACTCCGCAGCGCGGCGGTCGTCGAGCGCGAGCCCGACGGGCACGTGACTGTGAAGGACACCACCGGAAAGGAAGAATGGGAAGCAACCGCGGGAGGCGGCATCATCGGGCTCCTAGTCGGGATACTCGGCGGGCCGCTGGGTGTTCTCATCGGCGGGGCCACAGGTGTCCTGGTCGGCTCGCTCTTCGATCTCGAAGACGAAGACGACACGGAGTCGGTCCTTTCCGCATTCGCGGCCAAGGTCCGACCGCGCCACAATGTGCTGCTCGCCGAGATGCGTGAGCCGAGCGACCACGAGGTCGTGGACGGCGTGATGGCGAGCCGGTCCGGAAGCGTGCTCAGATCCCACGTGGCGGACGTCGAAGCGGAGATCGCCGCGACCGAGAAGGCGCAGCGCGAGGCCCGCAAGAAGGCGCGCAAGGAGCTCCGTCACGAGCGCGAGGCGAAGCAGAAGGCAGACGTCGAAGCGAAGGTCGCGGAGCTCAAGGCAAAGCTCCCCAACCACCGCGGGAATGTGCCCGCCGGCACGACGAGCTGACGCTCTTCCGGCCAGTGGTGTCTGCGCGCCGCCGGCCGGGACCTCGCGGCAGCAGGCGGGCGCGGACTGGGACGGGATGGCGGAACGGACCACGGACTCTGCGAGCTCGCAGAAGGGGGAGCTCGTGCGGCTGGGCGACGGCTCGGAGATACTGATCCGCCCGATCCAGCCGAGCGACAAAGCAAGGCTCTTGGCCGGGTTCGAAGAGTTATCCCCGCGGTCCCGCTACCGGCGCTTTCTCTCACCTATGACCCGACTCCAGCCGAGATGGCTCGACTATCTAACAGCCGTCGATCATCAAGGCCACGAGGCGCTGATCGCCACCAGTGCGGGCGCCCCGGTGGGGGTGCCCGCTACATCCGGCTGCCCGAGGACCGGTTCGCAGCCGAAGTGGCGATCACGATCGTGGACCCCTGGCAGGGAAGAGGGGTCGGCTCGACACTGCTCGCCCGACTGGCGATGCGAGCCCGTGCAGAGGGGATCGCGACGTTACGCGCGACCTGCCTCGCCGAGAACCGTGCGATCGTTCAGCTTCTAGGGGAGCTCGGTCCGACGGCAGAGAAGATGATCGGCCAAGGTGTGGAGGAGATCACAGTCGCCCTCTGACAGACACCACGCAGGGTGACTCGCGATAACCGGGCGATCTCGCCCGCCGCTGCCAGCCGAATCGCACGGTTGCTGATGACTCGCCATTGAGTTATGTCCAGATCGAGAGAAAAGGAGTCCACTGTGGACGCCATCAACATGCGGAAGCCCGAGGACGAGGCGATTACCGACAGAATCCGCGCGGCGCTGGAGGAGGATCCGAACATCCTCTACCCCGCGGAGATCGCGGTGTCTTACCGTCCTGGGACCGTCACCTTGCGCGGAACCGTTTCCAGCCTGCAGCAGCGTCACGCGGCGGTTGAGACGGCCAAGCGGTCAGCTACGCACGCAGTAGTCGAGGATGAGCTCTGGGTCGACTTCCAGGACCGCTGGGAAGACGACGAAACACGCGGCCGCGTCTTGCAGGCGCTGATGTCCAACCCCGCCGTGCCAGCAGACAGAATCGATGTCCACGTCGCGGACGGATGGCTGACGCTGAAGGGAGAGGTCAAGCACCAGCGCGACAGCGATGCTGCCTTCGCGGCGGCGTCCGGCGTGCCGGAAGTGGGCGGGGTCACCAACGAGATCAAGGTCGTGACCGCTGGCCTCGATGGCTGAGTGACATGGAACCGCTCTAGCGTGACACGCGCTACAACTCGCGGCAAACCGTTTGGGCACTGATGGAAGCCAGTGCCTAAACCCAGCGAATTGTAGGAAATCGGGTCAAATCCGAGAGCGCGACTCTAGGCCCAAAATGGTTGGTTTTGCGGGCATGAAAGCGCGATCTGCTTCGTCGGCGCGCGTGATTCGGGTCGGTGAGGTCCCGAGTTCAAATCTCGGCGCCCCGATTCAAAAGACCCAGCGCATGCTGGGTTTTTTGTTGGGTTCAGACGGTTCCAGCAGCGGCGCGGACCGCGCTCACGTGGGCCGAGCCAGCCCCGAGGCGATGCTGCTGGACCTCGCGGGTGGTTATTGACCGCGCAGGCTGATCTCCAGGCGCCAGCGGGTCGCCAACGATGTCCCAACGGACATGCGGAAGGATCTCCGCATGAACGACACGACCACACCGACGGGCCTCCAACACCTTGTGGCGATCCGTGATGGCAGGGCGCCCGCCGCTCCGATCCAGGCCGTCCTCGACTTCCGGCTTGTACGCGTCAGCGAAGGTAGCGCCGCCTTCCTGTACCGACCGGTGGCTGCGCACCGCAACCCACTCGGGACGGTTCACGGGGGCGTCGCGATGACGCTGCCCGACTCGGCGTCGGGAGCAGCTGTCCACTCAACCTTACCTGCGGGCCGCGGCTATACGACAGTCGAGACCAAAGTCAACCTCGTGAGGGCGGTGCGCCCGACGACCGGACCTCTGAGGCGGTCAAGGAGAAACGCTACCGGCCGTGCGCGGGAGCATCGCCGGCGGCTTGGGCTCGCCAGCCCGTGATCTCCTCGAGCTCTTGCTCCGGGCGGTCCTCGACGATCTCCGGTGCTCCGGCGAAGACGCGGCCGCTGTCGGCGTCGACGCATATCAGCTCACCCTCCCCCAGTCGCTGCCCGCCGATCCGCACCGCCCGCTCGTCGAGGTCGAACTTGAGCTCCTGGCATCCCACCAGGCAGGGCTTGTCGAGCTCGCGCGCGACGACCGCGGCGTGCGAGGTACGTGACCCGACACGTGTCAGCAGCCCCGCGGCCGGTGCCAGTGCCGCGAGGTCGGCCGTCGTCGTCTCGGGTCGCACGAGCACGGGTGCGGAGCCTTCCGTCGCGATCCGCTCTACCGCCTCGCCGTCGAGCGCGACGGGGCCGACGGCGACGCCCCCGCTCGCAGGCACTCCCCGGCCAAGGACGTGCAGCTCACCGGGATCCTTGACGCGGCGACGTTTGAGGGTCTCGAGCTCGAGCCCGTCCAACCGCGCGAGCGCAGCCTCAGGGGTTATCACTCCCTCGTGTACCTGGTCGACGGCCATACGCAGGGCCGCCCAGGAGGTTCTCTTGGCGGTCCTCGTCTGGAGCAGGAAAAGCTCCCCGTCCTGGACCGTGAGCTCGAACTCCTGCGCATCGCCGAACTCGAGCTCGAGTTTGGCGGCGATCGCGTCGATCTCCTTCAGTAGCTCGGGCGCCGCAGCCGCGAGCCTCCCAGCGCCCTCCACTGTCTCGTGTCCGGCCACGATGTCCTCGCCCTGCGCGTCGAGCAGGAAGTCGAGATACAGCTCGTGCACGCCGAGCGAGGGATCGCGCGTGAAGCCGACTCCCGAGCCCGAGATGCCGCCGGCGTTCCCGAACACCATTCGCTGCAGGATCACGGCAGTCCCGGGCTCGTTGGGAATTCCGCGCAGCTCGCGGTAGCGGCGAGCCTTGGGGGCGTCCGACGAGCGGAGCACCGCGGCGACGGCCGACAGCACCTGCGCTCGCGGGTCCTGTGGCAGCGCTTGCCCGGTGATCCGCTCGAACAGCCCCATGTGCCCGCGCGTGACCCGCTCGAGCTCGTGCGCGCTGAGCTCGCGCGGAGAGCTCGCGCCCGCCGCCGCAAGTCGTTCGCCCAGTTCGGCGGCAAATGGGGCTCGCGGACAGCCGTGGACGACACACGCGAAGGACTCGACGAAGCGTCTGTAGGTATCCCACCCGAGACGGGGATTGCCCGTTGTCTGCACCAGGCCGCGAAGCGCGCTGTCACACATGCCCACATTGAGCACCGTCTCGAGCATCCCCGGCATCGAAACGGGCGCGCCGGAGCGCACGGACAGCAGGAGCGGGTTGCGGCGGCTGCCGAGAGTCAGGCCGGCGAGCCCCTCCAGCGCCCCCACGGCGTTTGTCACCGCGCGCTTGACGCGATCCTGCGCGAACGCCTCGCCGGCTGCGGCGGCGATCGTCGTCTTCAGCACGACGGCCTCCGGCACCGGCATCCCCGCACGGGCGAGCCGCGCGAGTCCGTGTGCCTTCGCGCCGATCACGCTCGCTTCCGGGATCGGCTCACCCATATCGCCCACCACATAGACGTCGGAGTCCGGTCTGATCGGGGACGTGCCCGTGGGCCTGTCGCGTGCCCGCGTCGTCTCAGCAGCGAGTGGCTCCGATCCGACGACGCGCTCGAGCGCGTGCTCCCGCAGCAGATGTGCGCTGTGCATCAGCGCGTCGGCGGCCTGCTCGAATGAGTCCGTCAGCTGGACCGTTGCAAACAGCTCGCTGGCCGGCAGTGAGACGTCGGCGACCAGCGCCTTGTGTATGACACGCTGGAGCTCATCTGTCGCGTGCTCGAGCGCGATCGACTCGTGCGCGGCCGCGAGCAGTGCGTCCGTCTCCTCGCCCAAGGGGTCGGCGTGCTCCAGCTCTGTGGTGAGCGCGGCACCGCGCAAGTAGGCGCGCACACTCTCGAGCACGAGCCGCGTCAGCTCACGCATATGCCCGCGCAGGTCGCCCTTCGGGCTTCCAGGCGACAGCAGTGTCGCGTGGAAGGTGGCCTCCTCCAGGCAGTCGGCGATGTCGTCGGCGGCGGCGATCAGCTGTAGAAGGTGACGCAACTCGGTCGAGCGTGACGCCGCGGTGCGTACCTCCTCGACCAGCAGGTCAGCTTCGCGCTCGAGCTGCGCTGCCGCTTCGGCGTCCCTCGCAGAATCCTCGTCGAGAATCGTGTGGTCGAGAGCGTCGCGGGCGAGTTCCGCGATCTCGACGCTGATCTCCGCGTGGCGCAGCACAAGTGCAAGCGCTTCCTGACGCGCAGACCGCAGGTGCCCGGCGAGCTCGGCCCGCACCTCGTCCTGGAGGAGTGAGATGGGGTGCCCGGCGAGCAGCTCGGTCGTACAGATCCGCAGCACCGACTGCATGAGCGCGAAGGCGTCGTCGGCTCCGAGCAGGCCGCTGAGAGACCCTCCGGAGCGTCCAAATCTCGCCCCCGCGAACTGCATCGCGTCGTAGACGAGGCGATCCCCCCCGGCACGCAGGAAGGGGATCTGGCCGTACTCGTGCTCCGCGGCCCAGGTCAGCAGCTGGATGGCGGCACCGCCTCCGAGAAGCCGGCGCAGTCGCTTGCGGGCCCGGTTCCAGTCGATAAGGAAGACCATGCGCGAGCCCAGGTGTTCGAGGAACTCCCCGAGCTCTGCCTCGTTCGCCGCATCGAAGCGGCCGCTCGCGAGGTGGTAGAGGCCGCCACCGAGTGCGTGGTCGCTGCGCGTATGGGTATCGGCCCACGTGACCCCCCAGGCGAGCAGGAGACTCTGCAGGAACACGAGGCGCTGCAGGTGGACGTCGGTGTAGGTGATCGTGACCCGTAGGCCCTCGATCCTGATAACGACGATGTGTGCCGCAGTCTCGCCGAGGTCGTTCTCGATCAGCAGCGTGGACCCGCTGCGGGTCGACGTGGTGCCCAGTCCGGGGTGATCGAGTCGAAGGCGCTCGGTCCGCTGCAGCCCACGCATGAAGTCGCGCAGCAGGCGGCGGTCGCCGTCTTGGAGGCCGTAGGCGTGCGCACCGTCTATCGATTCAGTCGCGATCTGCGTCTCGAGCGCGTTCAGCGCGCGGTGGGCATCCATCACAACCGTGTGCGCGCTGTCGCCGCACTCGGATGGGGGGGCCGTCAACAGCTCGACGTCCTCACGGCGGAGCCGATCGCCGTCGGTCCGTAGCGCGTCGGCGATCCGATGCTTGCGCTCCTTCAGCGCCGCCGCGCGGCCGTTGCCGACCTCGCTCAGGGGTGCGAGCATCGTGTCCAGCTCGCGCAGGACCTGGCCCACGATCGCCTCTGCAGCCGGGATTTCATAGATCCCGTCGACGGATGTGCGACTGCCGGAGACCACGCCGTCGAGCGTGTCATCTTGCACGCCGCAGGCTACGCGCTCCTGGTGCATGTCGCCGAGACCCTGGGCGCCGTCAGCGCTCGCACGGGCGCTCTGAAGCAGTGTCAGGAGATACTTGACACGCTCGTTGGCCGCGAGCGCCTCGGTGAGCAGCGTTGGGAGTTGCAACCGCCCCGCGCCGACCGCCTGCAGTATCGGGTCCTTGTGCACGTGAGCTCCGCTCGTGTCGTGGGAGAGACGTGAGTCGATGCTGAACGGCGGTGCGCGGCCGTGCATCCGGGTGGACCGCTGCAGACACCCGTAGGAATCCGCAACCACCTCGGGCCACCGGAACAGCGATCACGCTGATCCTGGAGACCGTGCCGCTGTACCTGCTCTTCGAGTCCAGCCTCCTGCTGGCGCGCCTGATCGAGCGGCGGGAGCGGCGTAGGGCCGCCCGTCGCGCGCCGTTAGGATCAGCCCGGCCATGACTCCCACGCTCGTCCTGCACGCCGTGCCTCCGTCACATCCCTGCATGACGGCCGAAGCCGCCATCCGCCTCAAGGGACTTCCCTTCGAGCGGGTCGACTGGGCGATGAACGGTGAACACACCGCGCGGATGCAGGAGATCTACGGAGAGGGCAACTCGACCGTGCCGGGAATGGTCGTCGACGGTGAGCCCGTCCACGGCTCGCGAGCGATCCTCCAGCGCTTGGAGCAGATCGAACCCGACCCCGCCCTGTATCCCTCCGAGGAGGTTCGGGAGGCCGAGCGCTGGGGTGACGAGGAGCTGCAGGATCTGGGCCGTCGGCTGCCGTGGGGCGCGCTGCACTTCCGACCTGAGCAGCTGGCTGCGATCGGCGGCGGCGAGCCACTCGACGGGCCGGGCACCGACGTCGCGATCCGTTTCATATATGGCACGTGGCGTTACCACAAGATCACCGCCGCGCGCCTCGCGGACGACCTCGCGGGGCTGCCGGCAAAGCTCGATCACATCGAGTCGCTTGCGCGGGCCGGCGTGATCGGAGGCGAGGCGACCAATGCGGCCGATCTGCAGATCGGAGCGACGATCCGCGTGCTGCTGCCGATCGGCGACCTGGGGCCGCTGCTGGCCGGCACCGCTGCGGAGCGGATCGCAATGCGCCACTTCCCCGAGTACGGCGGCGCTCTCGCACCGGGGGCCTATCCGGCGGGCTGGGTTCCGCAGCGCGCGTAACGATAATCCCGCGCGCCGGCCTGCGCGGCTATCGTGCTCGCGTGCCGAGGTATGAGCTTTCGGGCAAGGTGGTCCTCCTCACGGGTGGAGACCGGGGCATCGGTTTGGCGACGGCACGGACGTTGTGCGCGCGTGGTGCTCGGGTCGCGGTGATCGGCCACGATCCAGAGGCGGTAGAGGCGGCCCGTGTCCAGCTGAACTCCGAGCGCGTGCTCGGCATCGTGGCGGACGTAACCGACGCCTCAGCGATGCAGGCAGCAGCAGCCGAAACGGTCGAACGCTACGGAGCGATCGACGTGGTGGTGGCGAATGCGGGCATAGCCTCGCGAGTGACGACCTTCCAGGCGATGTCCAGTGAGAACCTCGAACGGGTTCTCGACGTCGACCTGATGGGAGTGTGCCGCACGGTTGAGGCCGCGTTGCCCGAGATCCTCCGCAGCCGGGGGCATGTCACGATCGTGTCCTCGATCTACGCATTCGTCAACGGTGTGGGCAACATCCCCTACGCAATGGCGAAGGCCGCCATCGAGCAGTTCGGCCGTGCCCTCAGAGTGGAGCTGGCTCCATCTGGCGTGAGCGCGGGTGTTGTGTACCTAGGGTTCATCGACACCGACATGCTGCACCGGGCGCTCGACACAGACCCGCTGGCCACCCAGATGCTGGAGGTGTTCCCGTCTCCGCTTCGCAAGCGGATCCCCCCCGAGCATGCTGCGTGCGCGATCGCGGACGGCATCGAACGTCGCCGGCCAAGCGTGGTGTTGCCCCGTCGGTGGGCTCCGGTCTCATCGTTGCGTGGGGTTCTGAACCCACTGAGCGACGCCTATCTCCGGCGCCACCGGCGCGTGAACGCACTCGTCCGCGAACTCGACACGCGCTCGGGAGAGGAGCAACCGACGACGTCCTGACGTGGCGGACACGTGACCCCCGTGGCAGCTGCCATCGCTCTCCGTGAACACCGGAAACGACCAAAGTGATTACTACGGATCCCGCTGGGATGCCGGTTGTCTAGGTTCAGGTTGTCTAGCTTCACGCACACAAGGCCACTCCACGCATCGCACCGCACACGGCAGAGCGTGGGGGACCGGTGGATCCATGAGCGAGCACCTCACACCACTGGACGCGACGTTTCTCGAGCTCGAGGAGGCCGATGACAGCGCGCACATGCACATCGGCGCGATCATGGTGTTCGATCCGACGCCCGACGGGCGGATCCCGACTCGGCTCGAGATCGGCGCCCACCTGGCGCACCGGCTCGGGCAGCTGCCGCGTTACGGGCAGCGTCTGTCGGTCCCACACACGGGAGGCCTGACGTGGCCCGCATGGGAAGAGGACCCAGAGTTCGATCTCAAGCGCCATCTCGCGCATGCTGCCCTGCCCGCGCCCGGCGGTCAGCGGGAGCTTGCCGAATGGTCGTCTGAATTCTTCTCCCAGCGCCTGGACCGTCACCGGCCGTTGTGGGAGATGGCGCTGGTCGAGGGTCTCGAGGGCGGTCGCTGGGCGCTAGCCACCAAGACCCACCACTGCATGGTCGATGGCGTCGGGTCCGTCGACGTCGGCCATCTGCTGCTGGATCTCGACCCCGAGGGTCCCCCCGAGGATCCTGAGGCTCGGACGGAGCTGCCCACCGCGCACGGCTCGACCGGGCCGCAGGCCGGCCCGCTGGCGCTGGTCGCCCGCGCCTGGAAGGAGCTCGAGGGCTTCGCGCCGGCCGCCGCCGGGGTGAAGATGGCCCACATGGGTGCGCATGGTGCGCTGCATCCGCGTGAGGCGCTCTCCAACACGCGGGCCGCCGTCGAAATGATCATCCGCGACGAGCTACGGGCCGCCCCACATACGAGCCTAAACGAGCCGATCGGCACCCGCCGTCGCTTCGACGTGGTGCAGGTTCCCCTCGATGACATGAAGACGATCAAGAACGCGCTCGGGGGCACGATCAACGATGTCGCCCTGACGGTCAGCGCGAGCGGTCTGCGCGCCCTGCTGGCGTCCCGCGGCGAGGCGCTGCCGGAGGAGGGGATACGCGTCATGGTGCCCATGAACGTCCGCCTCGCCGGCGAGAAGCTAGCGCTCGGCAACAAGGTCTCCTCACTGTTCATAGACCTGCCGCTGGCCCACCCGAGCGTGGTGGACCGCTACCACGAAACCGTCGCCCGCTCGCAGGCCACCAAGTCCGACCCGACGCGCGCGGCCGGTGCCACGGCGGTGATCGAGGTCGCAGGGCTCGCCCCGCCCATGATCCACTCGGCGGTGGCCCAGTCGCTGTACGCGAACCGCCTCTTCAACGTCACGGTCACGAACGTCCCGGGACCGCAGCAGACGCTCTATGCGCTGGGCGCGCCGCTGCGCGAGATCCACCCGCTCGTCCCGCTCGCGGCGGCCCACGCCGTCGGCGTGGCGATCGTGAGCTACGACGGGAACGCCTTCTTCGGCGTGGTCGCCGACCGTGACATCGTTGCGGACCTCGACGTGATGCTCGACGCGATGAGCTCCTCCGTCCAGGAGCTGCTCGCGGCGGCCCATCCGACGCACGCCACAAGGCCTCACAAGAGCTCGGACGAGGGGCGCTCGCCGAGGACCCGGCGTGCTTCCGCGGCGCGTCGCACGGGCTGACCGTGTCGGGCCGTCCGCCGGCTCGATGGTGGGCGCCCTGCTCGCCTAGATTTCGCGTGTCATGACGGCGAGCGCCTCGCAACCCGAACGACCGCACCAGGATGGGTCGGGCGGGGCGTCGGTGGGCGCTCCCGGCGCGCGCGATATCACGCCGCTGCCGGACCTGGTGCACGGCCGCTCCCGGCCCGGCCCCGTGCGGGCGGAGCGACCTGTGTACGTCGACCTCCTCCCGCCCTGCAACGCCGCCTGCCCCGCGGGGGAGAACATCCAGTCATGGCTCGCGTTTGTGCAGGACGGCGAACACGAGCGGGCCTGGCGGGAGCTCACGCGCGAGAACCCGCTGGCGGCGATTCACGGACGCGTCTGCTACCACCCCTGCGAGAGCAGCTGCAACCGCGCGAACCTCGACACCGCGGTCTCGATCCACTCGGTCGAGCGTTTCCTGGGCGACCTCGCGCTCGAGCGGGAATGGCGCTTCGAGGCGCCGGCGGCCACGAGCGGCAAACGCGTGCTGGTGGTCGGCGGCGGGCCCAGCGGGCTCTCCGCCGCCTATCACCTGCGGCGACTCGGGCACGAGGTCGAGATCCGTGACGCCGGCGCGGAGCCCGGCGGGATGATGCGCTACGGGATCCCTGCGTACCGGCTGCCTCGCGAGGTCCTGGATGCGGAGGTGCAGCGGATCATGGCGCTCGGCGTGCGGTACACGCGCGAGCACACCGTCGCCGACCTCGAGGCCGAGCGCCGCGAGGGAGGCTTCGACGCGGTCTTCGTCGCGGTCGGAGCACACCTCTCCAAGCGTGTGGACATCCCGGCGATGGATGCGCAGCCGATCATCGACGCGCTGTCGTTCCTGCGCGGCGTCGCCTCCGGCGATCCCCTGCAGGTCGGGCGCCGGGTGGCGGTCTACGGAGGCGGTAACACCGCGATGGACGCCGCTCGGACCGCGAGGCGCCTGGGTGCCGAGGAGGCCGTCATCGTCTACCGCCGGACCCGCGAGCAGATGCCCGCTCACGAGGACGAGGCCCAGGAGGCCGAGAGCGAGGGGATTCGGATCAACTGGCTTCGCACCGTCAAGGCCTTCGAGCCGGGGGAGCTCCAGGTCGAAGAGATGGAGCTCGACGCGTCGGGGTTCCCGCAGCCCACCGGGCGCGTCGAGACGCTGCCGGCGGACACCGTGATCCTCGCCGTCGGCCAGGAGAGCGACACGAGCTTCCTGCGCTCGGTGCCCGGAGTCGAGTTCGAGGCGGACGGCACCGTTCGCGTCTCGGACGCGTTGATGACGGGGTCCCCCGGCGTGTTCGCGGGCGGCGACATGGTCCCCGCCGAGCGAACGGTGACCGTCGGGGTGGGACACGGCAAGCGTGCAGCCCGGGAGATCGATGCCTGGCTGCGCGGGCAGCCGCGGGAGCGCCTGCCGAAGCACCCGCTCGCGACCTTCGACCTGCTCCGTCTGTGGTACTTCGGCGACGCCGCCAGGCGTGAGCAGCGCGAGCTCGACCCCACCGAGCGGGTATCGGGTTTCGCGGAGGTGGTGAAGGCGCTTCCCGCCGACGACGCGGTGTTCGAGGCGCGCAGATGCCTCTCGTGCGGCAGCTGCTGCGAATGCGACGGGTGCCTCGGGGCGTGTCCCGAGGATGCCGTGATCAAGCTCGGCCGCGGGCTGCGCTACCGCTTCGACTACGACCGCTGCACGGGCTGTCGCGCGTGCTACGACCAGTGCCCCGTGCACGCGATCGAGATGGAGCCGGAGACGAGCTGATGCGCACGACCGTGGACGGAAACGGCGCCGCGGCGTCAGTCGCCTACCGCCTCAGCGAGGTGTGCTGCATCTACCCCATCACGCCCTCCTCGCCGATGGCCGAGCTGGCCGACGAATGGGCCAGCGAGGAGCGGCCCAACGTGTGGGGATCGGTGCCGGCCGTGATGGAGATGCAGAGCGAGGGCGGCGCCGCCGGGGCACTCCACGGAGCACTTCAGGGCGGCGCCCTGGCGACGACCTTCACGGCCTCGCAGGGGCTGCTGCTGATGATTCCGAACATGTACAAGATCGCCGGCGAGCTGACGCCGGCGGTCTTCCACGTCGCGGCCCGGTCGCTCGCCACCCAGGGGCTTTCGATCTTCGGCGACCACTCCGACGTGATGGCGGTCCGCCAGACGGGATTCGCGTTGCTGTGCTCGGCGTCGGTGCAGGAGGCCCACGATCTGGCCCTCGTGGCGCACGCGGCGACCTTGCGCACGAGAGTCCCGTTCGTCCACTTCTTCGACGGCTTCCGCACATCCCACGAGCTCAACACCGTGGAGCTGCTGGACGACGAGGACCTGCGCGCGCTCGCGCCGGAGGAGCTCGTGAGGGAGCACCGCGGGCGGGCCCTCTCCCCGGAGCGCCCTTTCGTTCGCGGCACAGCGCAGAACCCCGATGTCTACTTCCAGGCACGCGAGACGGTGAACCCCTTCTACGCGCGCGTCGGCGAGGTCGTACAGGGCGCGATGGACGAGCTCGGCCGGCGAACCGGCCGCTCCTACCAGCTGGTCGAGTACTGCGGCCATTCGGAGGCCGAGCGGGTGTTGGTGATGATGGGCTCCGGGGGCCAGACCGCCCGCGAGACCGTCGCCTTCCTGCAGGCACGCGGCGAGCGTGTGGGGGTCGTGCACGTGCGGCTCTACCGCCCGTTCCCCGCGGAGGCGTTGCTGGGGGCCCTGCCGGCGACGGCGTCCCGGATCGCCGTGCTCGACCGCACGAAGGAGCCGGGCTCGCTCGGGGAGCCGCTGTTCCTCGACGTTGTCGGTGCGCTCGGCGAGTCCTACGCCCGCGGTGGCCTGGACCGGCTGCCGCTCGTGATCGGCGGACGCTACGGCCTGTCATCGAAGGAGTTCACCCCGGGGATGGTGGCCGGGGTGCTCGAGGAGCTCGGCCGTGAGCTGCCGCGGGGGCGGTTCACGATCGGGATCAACGACGACGTGTCGGGCACCAGCATCCCCTATCACGACGGGCTCGACGTCGAAGCGCCACAGACAACCCGCGCCGTCTTCTTCGGCCTCGGCTCCGACGGGACGGTGGGAGCCAACAAGAGCACGATCAAGATCCTCGGCGACGAGGGCCTCTACGCCCAGGGGTACTTCGTCTACGACTCCAAGAAGTCGGGGTCACGCACGGTCTCGCACCTGCGTTTCGGCCCGGAGCCGGTCCGAGCGCCGTACCTGATCGCCCTGGCGAGCTTCGTCGGCTGCCATCAGTTCGGCCTGCTCGAGCACGACGAGGTGCTCGAACGGGCCGCTCCCGGCGCGACGCTGCTGCTGAACTCCCATCACGCTCCCGACCGGGTATGGGACGTGCTCTCGCGCCCGGTGCAGGAGGCGATCCTCGCCAAGCAGATCGAGCTGTACGTGATCGACGCCGGACGGATCGCACGCGAGGCGGGGCTTCCGGGTCGTACCAACACGGTGCTGCAGACGTGCTTCTTCGCGATCTCGGGAGTGCTCGAGCCCGGTCACGCGATCGAGCGCGTAAAGACCCAGCTGAGGAAAACCTATGCCCGCCGCGGCGCCGAGGTGCTGGAGCGCAACCAGCGCGCCGTGGACCAGGCGCTCGCCGGCCTGCACCGTGTCGAGATCCCGCAGACGCCCACCGCCACCCGTGAGCGACCGCCGCTCGTACCCCCCGAGGCGCCAGAGTTCGTCCGCACCGTCACCGCGGCGATGATGGCCGGACACGGCGACGACCTGCCGGTGGGGGCGCTGCCCGTCGACGGCACGTACCCGAGCGGGACCACCAAGTACGAGAAGCGCAACATCTCCGACCAGGTGGCGGTGTGGGATCCGGAGCTCTGCATCCAGTGCGGCAACTGCAGCTTCGTGTGCCCCCACAGCGTGATCCGCTCGCGGCTGTATGAGCCCTCCGTCCTGGACGATGCCCCCGCCGCGTTCCCGTCCGCGGGGCTCAACGCCCCTGGCCTTCCCGACATGCGCTACACGCTGCAGGTGTACGTCGAGGACTGCACCGGGTGCGGACTGTGCGTAGAGGCCTGTCCGGTGTCCGCCGGCGCCGATCCCGCGCGGCGGGCGATCAACCTCGACGAGCGCGAGCCGCTGCTGGGAGCTGCCCGGGAGAGCATCGCCTTCTTCGAGGGGCTGCCCGCCGCGGACCGCTCGCGCGTTGATTTCGGCACCGTCCGCGGCACCCAGTTCCTGGAGCCGCTGTTCGAGTTCTCGGGCGCCTGCACCGGCTGTGGCGAGACGCCCTATCTGCGACTGCTCACGCAGCTGTTCGGCGACCGCATGACGGTCGCCAACGCGACCGGGTGTTCCTCGATCTACGGCGGCAACCTGCCCACCACCCCGTGGACCACCGCGGCGGACGGGCGCGGGCCGGCGTGGTCGAACTCCCTGTTCGAGGACAACGCCGAGTTCGGTCTCGGGCTGCGCCTCGCCGCCGACCGCCACACCGAGCTGGCCCGCCGCCGCCTGTCGGAGCTGCGCGAGCAGGTGGGGACCGAGCTGGTCGAGGAGATCCTCCAGGCGCCCCAGCTGCGCGAGTCCGAGCTGCGCGAACAGCGCGAGCGCCTGGCCGAGCTCGAGCGCCGGCTCGAGTCGATGGATGGCGCGGCGGCGGCCGAGCTGCGTAGCGTGCTCGATCACCTGATCCGGCGCAGCGTCTGGATCGTCGGGGGGGACGGCTGGGCCTACGACATCGGCGCGGGGGGCCTGGATCACGTCCTGGCGAGCGGCATGAACGTGAACGTGCTCGTGCTCGATACCGAGGTCTACTCCAACACCGGCGGCCAGATGTCGAAGGCGACGCCCCTCGGCGCCGTCGCCAAGTTCGCCGCCGCCGGCAAGAAGACGCACACCAAGGACCTCGCGCTGCAGGCGATCGCCCTTGCCGACGTCTACGTCGCCCGCGTGGCGATGGGCGCCGACCCCCAGCAGACCCTCACCGCCCTCCGCGAGGCTGAGGCCTACGACGGCCCCTCGCTGGTGATCGCCTACGCCCACTGCATCGCCCACGGCTATGACATGCGTGAGGGTCTCGACCAGCAGTACCGCGCCACGGCGAGCGGCCACTGGCCCCTGATCCGCTACGACCCGGCGGTGCGCGCCGCGGGCGGCAACCCGTTCCTGCTCGACTCGCCGCGGCCGCGCATCAGCCTCGCCGAGTACCGCAGCCGAGAGCTCCGCTTCCGCGCGCTGGAGAACGCGCACCCGGCCGAGGCCGAACGGCTCGGTGCGCTCGCCCAGGAGGCGGCGGACCTTCGCTGGCAGACCTACGAGGAGATGGCGACGAGGAGCGCGCTCGGGTTCCCCGGAGCCCCGCGGGACGGAGCTTGATGGAGCTCGCCACCAGCTATCTCGGGCTGCGCCTGCGCAACCCCCTCGTGGCGTCCGCCTCGCCGCTGTCCTACACCGTCGACGGCGTACGCCGGCTGGAGGACGCGGGCGTCGGCGCGGTCGTGCTGTTCTCGCTGTTCGAGGAGCAGCTACGGGCTCGGGCCGCGCACGACGCGCGCGTGCTCCAGGAATCGGCCGAGAGCTTCGCCGAGGCCCGCGACTACTTCCCCCAGGCGGCCGAAGACGACCACGGTCCGCGCCGGTATCTGAGCCTGCTCGAGCGCGCTGCCGGGGCGGTGGAGGTGCCCGTGATCGCGAGCCTCAACGGCACCACACCCGAGGGCTGGACCGAGTACGCACGCGCCATGCAGGAGGCCGGCGCGGCGGCCATCGAGCTGAACATCTACTACCTCCCGGGCGACCCGCTCACGTCGGGCCGGGACGTCGAGCAGCGGCACCTCGACACGCTTGAGCGCGTCAAGGCTGCGGTCACGGTCCCGGTTGCGGTGAAGCTCGCTCCGTATTTCAGCTCGATCGGAGAGATGGCGCTGCGCCTCGACGCGGCCGGCGCCGATGGACTGGTGCTGTTCAACCGCTTCCTGCAGCCGGACGTCGATGTCGAGCGGCTCGCAGTGGTACCCGCGGCGACGCTCTCGCATCCATCGGAGGCGCGCCTCCCGCGCACCTGGATAGCCCTCCTGCACGGCCGCGTGGAGGCGTCGCTCGCGGCAACGACCGGGGTCGAGCGGCCGAGCGACGTGATCGCCTACCTGCTCGCCGGGGCCGACGTCGTGATGAGCGCCTCCGCGCTGCTGCGCCACGGACCGGAGCACGCCGGCGTGCTGCTCGCGGGATTGGGCGAGTGGATGCGGGGGAGGGGGGTTGGGGGAGTCGATCAGATCAGGGGACTGCTGGCGGTCCCGTCAGACGCAGATGGCGAGGCGTACGAGCGCGCCGGCTACGTCACCGCGATGCGCGAGGCGAACGCCCGCGACCGCGGTGCCTGGTGAGCCCCTATCCTGGGCCACGACGGGCATCGGAAACGGGGGACATGCAGTGTCGGCAGGGGAGGCCATCGTAGGAGGGCCCCAGGAGGTCGAGGTCACGCCGCTGGACCCCACCCGCCTGCGCACCGTGCTGACCGCGGACGCGCTCGTCGGCTTCGAGCGCACGCTCACGAGGGGTCGCGAGCTGTTGGCCTCGAGGACGTTCTGGAACGTCAACTCGACTGCCCAGGGGGGCGGCGTCGCGGAGATGCTGCGCTCCCTGATCGGCTACACCCGCGGCGGGGGAAGCGACGCACGCTGGGTTGTCATCGAGGGCAACCCGGAGTTCTTCAGGGTCACCAAGCGCCTGCACAACAGGCTGCACGGACACAACGGCGACGAGGGGCCGCTCGGTGCAGAGGAGCGCGCCGCCTACGAGCGATGCACCGACGCCAACGCGGAGCTGCTGGCCGATCAGATCCGCCCGCACGACGTCGTACTCCTGCACGATCCGCAGACCGCGGGCATGATCCCGCGGCTGCTGGAGACGGGTGCAGGCGTGATGTGGCGCTCGCATGTCGGCATCAGTCCCGCCAACGAGCTGGCGCGCGAAGCCTGGAGCTTCCTGATGCCGTACGTCGAGCTCGCCGATGCGTACGTGTTCTCCCAGCCGGACTACGCCTGGGAGGGACTCGACCCCGCGAAGCTGACCGTGATCCCACCCTCGATCGACGCGTTCTCGCCGAAGAACCACGCGCTCGCGTTCACCAGCGTGACCGCTGTGCTGCGAGCCTCGGGGCTGGCCGCCGACCGCTACCACCGCCACGCCAGGGCGCTGTTCGAGCGGCTCGACGGCTCGGTGGGACGCGTCGAAGCGAAGGCCAGCATGATCGAGGAACAGCAGCTGTGGCTCGGCGTGCCGGCGCTGGTGCAGGTCTCGCGCTGGGACCGCCTGAAGGATCCGTCGGGGGTCATCGAAGCCTTCGCCGAGCACGTCCATGCCGAAGACGAGGAACCCCACCTCGTGCTCGCCGGACCCGACGTGCTGGCGGTCACGGACGACCCCGAGGGCACGCAGGTCTTCGAAGAGGTGCACGCGCTCTGGTCCGGGCTGCCGAAACGAGTTCGCCACCGTGTCCACCTCGCGCTGCTGCCGATGCGCGACCCCGACGAGAACGCCGTGATCGTGAACGCGCTACAGCGGCGCGCTGACGTCGTCGCCCAGAAGAGCCTCGCGGAGGGGTTCGGGCTGACCGTGGCCGAGGCGATGTGGAAGGGCCGTCCGGTGGTGGCGTCCGCGATCGGGGGCATCCGCGAGCAGATCGAAGACGGGCGCACCGGCCATCTCGTGCACCCCACCGATCTGCGCGCCTTCGGCGAGCGTGTCAGCGAGCTCCTCAACGACCCCCACGACGCCGAGCGGATGGGTGAAGCGGCCCAGACCCGCGTCCGCGAAATGTTCCTCGGGCCGCGTCATCTCGGTCAGTACGTCGCGCTCCTGGAGACGATGCTCGAGCGCCACGGCTGAGCCCGCCCCGCGGCCACGTGGCCCTGGCGGCTACGCCGGGGACACGGCCGAGGTGCGCTCGAGCTCGAGGATCAGCTGGGTCGTCTTCAGCACCGTGTCGGGGTTGAGGCTGATCGAGTCGATGCCGAGTTCCACCAGGTACTCGGCCATGTCGGGATAGTCGGACGGCGCCTGCCCGCAGAGGCCGGAGTGGATCTCGTTGCGCGCACAGCCCTCCACCGCCAGGCGCAGCATCTCCTTGACCCCCTCGTCGCGCTCGTCGTAGTCGAACGCGACGATCTCCGAGTCGCGGTCCACGCCGAGGGTGAGCTGCGTGAGGTCGTTGGAGCCGATCGAGAAGCCGTCGAAGCGCCTGGCAAACTCGTCGATCAGCACGACGTTGTTGGGGATCTCGCACATCGCATAGATCTCCAGGCCATTCCCGCCGCGCTCGAGCCCGAGCTCCGCCATCCGCTCCAGCACGCGGTCGGCCTCCTCGAGGCGGCGCACGAAGGGGATCATGAGGACGACGTTGGTCAGCCCCATCTGCTCGCGCACGCGCCGCATCGCCCGGCACTCGAGCGCGAAGCCGTCGGCGTAGGCCGGGTGCGCGTAGCGGGAGGCGCCGCGGAACCCGAGCATCGGGTTGGCCTCCTCGGGCTCGAAGTCCCGGCCGCCCACAAGGCTGGCGTACTCGTTCGTCTTGAAGTCCGACATCCGCACGACCACCGGCTTGGGCCAGAAGGCGGCCGCGATCGTGCCGATGCCCTCCGACAGCCGCTGGACGAAGAAGCTCTCACCGTCGTCGTGGCCGCGGGTGAGGCGGGCCAGCGTTGCGCGCGCCTCGGGATCGGTCACGCGGTCGGGGTGAATCAGCGCCAGCGGGTGGGCTTTTATGGCCTCGCTGATGATGAACTCCATGCGCGCCAGTCCGACGCCGTCATTCGGCAGGAACGAGGTCTTGAAGGCTAGGTCCGGGTTGCCGAGGTTGATCATGATCTTGGTGCGCGGGCGCTCGACGTCTCCCACCTCTGTGCGCTCGACGTGGAAGGCCACGGCACCGCGGTAGATGCGCCCGGTGTCGCCCTCGGCGCAGGACACGGTCAACGGACCGGCTCCGGCGAGCGTCGTGGTGGCGTTACCGCAGCCGACGACCGCCGGGATCCCGAGCTCGCGCGCGATGATCGCCGCGTGACAGGTGCGTCCGCCGCGGTTGGTGACGATCGCGGCGGCCGTCTTCATCACCGGCTCCCAGTCGGGCGTGGTGATGTCCGCCACCAGCACCTCTCCCGGCTGGAACTCGGAGAGCTCGGAGAGGTTCTCGATCATCCTGGCGGTACCGGATGCGATCTTCTCGCCAACCGACCGCCCCTCGACGAGAACTTCGCCCTCGCCGTCGAGGACGTAGCTTTCGAGCGTGGAGCCCTCGCGCTGGGAGGCGACCGTCTCCGGCCTGGCCTGGACGAGGTAGATCTGGCCGTCGAGTCCGTCCTTGGCCCACTCCATGTCCATCGGGCGCCCGTAATGGCGCTCGATCTTGATCGCGTAGTCGGCCAGCTCGAGCACGTCCTCATCGTCGACGCAGAAGCGCTCGCGATCGGCCTTGGGCGTCGGCACGTTGCGGGTGGTCTGCTTGGTGCCGCCCTCCATGAAGATCATCTTCACGGCCTTGTCTCCGAGCATGCGGCGCAGCACGGCGCGGTGGCCCTGTTCGAAGGTGGGCTTGTGCACGTAGAACTCGTCCGGGTCCACGGCTCCCTGGACGACGTTCTCGCCCAACCCGTAGGCGCCGGTGATGAAGACGGCGTCACGGAAGCCCGACTCCGTGTCGAGGGAGAAGAACACTCCCGACGCCGATAGGTCCGAACGGATCATCTTCATCACGCCGATCGACAGCCCGATCGCAAAATGGTCGAAGCCCTGGTCGATCCGGTAGTGGATCGCACGGTCGGTGAAGAGGCTGGCGAAGCAGCGCCGGCAGGCGTCGAGCAGGTTCTCCTCGCCGTGGATGTTGAGGTAGCTCTCCTGCTGCCCGGCGAAGCTCGCGGTGGGCAGGTCCTCGGCAGTGGCGGAGGAACGGACCGCGAGGCTCACCTCCTCCCCGTACTGCTCCTGCAGGCGCCCGTAGCTTTCGAGGATCTCCCGCCTGAGGTCGTCCGGGATCCCGGCACCGTAGACGATGTCCCGGGCCCGTTTGGCGCGCCGCGCGAGGTCCTTCACATCGTCGGCTTGGAGGTCGTCGAGCGCCTCGTGCAGCCCGTCCCACGCGCCGGCCTCGTCGAGCATGTGGCGGTAGGCGTCGGCCGTGATCGCAAAGCCGTTGGGGACGCGCACTCCTTCACCCGAGAGGTTGCGGTACATCTCGCCCAGCGACGCGTTCTTGCCGCCCACGAGCGGGACGTCGCCGATGCCGATCTCCTCGAAAAACCGAACGTACTGAAGGTCGCTCACTTTCGCCCTCCTTGATGGGTCGAACAGGACGGGTACAAGATCTTGGTCGGGGCCCTTGCCGAGCCATGGGCAGCGCACCCGCGCGACCCCGGGTTATCCTCTCCGCGTACTCCACTTCGAGTATCCATCGACAGCGACCCACGATGTCTGAGCTGCGGCCGGGTGTCTAGCCTGCTGTGCATGCACGCGAAGACGGCTATGGGGTGCTGCCCGTGACGCCAGGTTTGGAGAGCGCCCGCGTCGTCGACGCCATGCGCCACGGGCTCCTCGTGTGCCCGGCCGACGCGGACCTCCGCGACGCCGCCCGCACGATGTCCGAGAAGCACGTGCACATGGTCGCGGTCAATGATCCCACCGACGGCACCATCGTGGGCACGGTCACCGATATGGCTCTGCTCGAGGCGCTTCTCGCCGACGGCGGCCTGCGCCGAACCCTCGGCGAGGTCGCCGAACCGAATGCTCGCGCGATCTCCAGCGACAAGTCGCTGCTGGCGGCGGTGAACGCCATGCGCGACTTTCGGACGAGCCACCTGCTCGTCCGCGACGCGCACAACGGACACCCCGTCGGCGTGATCTCCACGCTCGATCTCGCTGGGCTTCTCGCTGGGAGCGAGGAGCATTCCTAGCGCCCGCATCAACTGTTCCCGGCGCGTGCGCCTCGGGCGCGTTGGAGCTCCTGGATCCGCTGCAGTAGTCCTCTCACGTCGCCGCTGAGGGGGCGCGGCCGCCGGTGCGCAGGGTGGTGACCGGCGTGGCCGGGGACGTAGCGGGATCCGAGCATGCGCGCGGCCGTGGTCGGTTTTCCCTCTCCCGTCTGCTCCTCCGGAGCGATCACGTCCGATTTCCCCGTCATCCCAGTGCACCATGACCGCAGCGGGGGCGGTCTCGCATCCGCGCGACCCCCGTTGGCGCCTCCGCACTAATCCGCAATCTGCCCGGAGTGCCCTCGTGTGCGTTGTCCAGTAGGAGCAGCACGCGCACCCGCACCGGCGCTCAGGCCTGTCGTAGTCCCAACACCTGTACTTCTCACGGACCACGACGCGCGTCGAGCACGGATGACGGCACAACCGGACAGGGGCTAGCTTTGCCCGCATGACTAATCACAACACCGAAGGCAGCTACGTGACGCCACGTCCAGAGCACGCCCGGGTCGCCGACGCCATGCGTCACGGGCTCGTGAAGTGCCCGATGGACTCCACGCTGCGTGACGCCGCCCGCACGATGAGTTCCGAACACGTGCACATGGTCGCGGTGAGCGACCCCTCCGACGGGGAGGTGGTCGGGACGATCTCCGACAGGTGCCTGCTCGACGCCCTGCTCGAAGATCCGCAGCTGAACCGTTCGCTCGGCGAGATTGCCGACCGGCACTCGTACGCAATCTCGAGCGATGAGTCGCTGCTCGCCGCTGCCAAGACTATGCACGACCTGAAGACCAGTCATCTACTCGTCCGCGATGCCCAGAACGGGCACGCGGTGGGCGTCCTTTCCACGCTCGACGTCGCGGGAATTCTTGCCTGGGGCGAGGCGTAGGCCACGAGTTGCCCTCGGCTGGTGCCCTTGGGCAAGGGGGCGGAGCCCCTACGCAGGGCGCTCGCCGGCGATGATCCCGTCCTCGGTCCGGCGCATGAGCGTGAATCCATGCTTCTCCAACACCGCGATCATGCGTGCGTTGTCCGGCGTCGTCTCGGCGTAGACACGGCGGATGCCCCACGAGCGCGCGATCTCGAGGCAGTAGTCGGTGAGCAGGTCCGAGAGCCCCTGACCCTGCCAGGGGTCCGCGACCAGCACTGCGTATTCGGCGCTCTCGTGATCCGGGTCGCTTACCAGCCTGACGACGCCGGCGAGCTTGCCCTCTCGATCGCCGGCGGCGAGTTCGGCGACGATCGCAAGCTCGCGGTCGTAGTCGATGAAGCAGTACCGCGTGGCCATCTCGTGGGTGTGCTTGACCAGCGCCCGGAAGCGCATGTGGATCGACTCAGGTGAGCATTCGTCGAGCAGCTGATGCCAGAGGGGCTCGTCCTCGGGCCTGATCGCCCGCAGGATCACGCTCAGGCCGCCGCTGGTCTGGGCCTCGCGGGTGTATTCCTCCGGGTAGGGACGGATCGCGAGGTGTGAGAAGCGTGGCGGTGGGTCGGCGAGCAGCGCCGCGTCGACGACGGCCCTGGCATCGAGAGCCACGGCGCCGTCGGGACCGACCAACAAGGGGTTGATCTCGACCTCCGCGATCTCGGGGTAATCCGCGACGAGGTACGAGAAGCGCATCAGGATCTCGAGCAGCGCATCGAGGTCGATGCCCGGACGTCCGCGGTGGCCGGAGAGAAGCGGCCAGACCCGTAGCGAATGGAGCATGTTGAGGGCGAGGCGCTCGTTCAGCGGTGGCAAGTCGAGCGCCTGATCGCGGAGGACCTCGGCGGCGACGCCACCGGCGCCCAGCAGGATGACGGCGCCGAACGTCGGATCCTTGCGTGCGCCGAGTACGAGCTCGAAGCCCGGGCCGGCGGCCATCGGCTGGACGGTCACGCCCTGAACGTCGGCGTCCGGTTGCTCGCGACGTGCGGAAGCCACGATCCGCTCGTACGCCCCTCGCACCGCCTCCTCGTTCCCGAGCCCGAGCTCGACTCCGCCTACGTCGGTCTTGTGGGACAGATCGGGAGACCGCACCTTGAGCACGACCGGATAGCCGATGTGTGTGGCGGCGGCCACCGCGTCATCGGCCGTGAGCGCCGGCAGGGGCCTGGTGACGGGGATCTCGTACGCCTCGAGCAGCGCCTTCGAGGAGATCTCCGAAAGCACCGCCGGTCGCTCGGCGAGCACCGCGCCCATCAGCGCCTTGGCGCGGTCGCGGTCGAGCGTGAAGCTGACCGGAATCGTCCGTGGTGTCTCGAACAGGACCTCCAGCTTGCGGGCGTAGGAGACGAGGTCCATGAACGCGTCGATCGCCTGATCGGGATATGTGTAGACCGCCACGCCGCCGGCGTTGAGCCGCTGTGTCCCGTCCCGCACCGAGGCTCCGCCCATCAGGGCGGCCAGCACCGGCTTCCGCCGCGCGTGGGTCGACCGCTCGGCTCGCGCGGCCAGGATCGCCTCGGCCGTGCCGTCCGCGTCGGTCATCGCCTGGGGAGTGAGGATTACGAGCACCCCATCGACTCCCTCGTCGTCCAGTGCCACCGTGACCGCCTCCCCGAAACGCGCCGGGTCTGCATCGCCCAGGACGTCGATCGGATTTCCCTGCGACCACGCGGGCGGCAGCACGGTGTCGAGCGCCTCGATGCTCGCGGGCGACAGCTCGGCGAGCGTCCCGCCGCGCGTCAGCAGCTCGTCTGCAGCCATCACCCCCGGGCCGCCGGCGTTCGTGACGATCGCCAGCCGCCCGTGGCGGACGGCCTGCTCGCGTGCGAGCAGCTCGGCCGTGGCGAACACGTCCTCGATCCGTCCAACGCGCACGAGCCCGGCCCGGCGGAAGGCGGCGTCATAGACGTCATCGGCGCCCGCCATCGCACCGGTATGCGAGAGCGCCGCCGTCGCGGAGGCGCTGAAGCGACCCGCCTTGTACACCACGATCGGCTTGCTGCGGGCGAATGCCCGCGCCGCCGACATGAACTTGCGCGGGTTGGTGACGGACTCGACGTAGAGGACGATCGCCCGTGTCTGCGCGTCACGTCCGAGATAGTCGATCACGTCCCCGAGATCGACGTCGAGCATGTTGCCGAGCGAGATCACGTGCGAGAACCCGACCTGCTCGGTCCGCGCCCAGTCGATCACCGACGTTGCCAGCGCGCCCGACTGCGATACGAACGCAACGTGGCCCTCGCTCGGCATCGCTCCCGCAAAGCTCGCGTTGAACGAGGACCGGGGCACCATCAGACCCAGGCAGTTGGGCCCCAGGAGCCGCAATCCGTCGTGGCGAGCGAGCTCCTCGCCGAGGCGCCGTTCGAGCTCGGCACCATTGGCACCGGTCTCGCGGAACCCGGCAGACAGGACGACGATCGCCGCGACCCCCGCTTCGGCCGATTCACGCACGACCTCGAGCACGCTGGCCGCCGGGACACACACGACCGCGAGCTCAGGTGTCGCCGGGGTCTCGCCGATCGTCGGGTAGGCCTGGATCCCCGACACGGACTCGTGGCTCGGGTTGATCGGGTAGACGACCCCGCCGAAGCCGGACTCGACGAGATTGCGCAGGACGATGTGGCCCAGCCCGGTGCTCTGCGTGCCGGCGCCGATGACCGCCACATGAGTTGGATCGAAGAGCTTGTCGAGGTTGCGCACACTCATCGGCGGGCCATCGGCGAGACTACACCGCCCGGTAAGTCGCTCGGGCGGGATCGTGGGGGCCGGCGTTGCTCGACGGGCGCGTGCGCAACGTGAGCCGCGCCGCCCGCTGGGGTGGCCACCGTGACGAGGTTCGGCGCCCGATCAGAGCAGTGCGTGACCCGAGCGCGGTTTAGCGATCAGAACCGGGCGAGGAGCCGCAGGGCACGGCCCTCGAGCTTCGCCCGTGCCTGGCGGATCCCCGGTCCCCTATCGACTGAGGCGCGGAGTGGGCTCAGGCAGTCGGGTCCGCGCTCCACTGGGCGGCCTTCGTCGCCTCCCAGTTGCGCAGGAACGCTTCGGTGGCGGCCACCTCGAGCGGGCGGGCGAACAGGAAGCCCTGGCCGCTGTCGCACAGCTCGTTGCGCAGCATCGAGAGCTCCTCCGGGTTCTCGATCCCCTCCGCCAGGGTCTCGAGGGCCAGTGCCTTGCCGAGCTGCACGAGCGTGTGGAGCAGTGCCGCCCCCTCGGGGTTCTGTGTGAGCCGCGAGATGAACGAGCGGTCGATCTTCAGCGCGTCGACGGGGAAGCGTTGCAGGTGCGCCAGCGAGGAGTAGCCGGTCCCGAAGTCGTCGATCGCGATCTTCACTCCCAGCTCCTTCACGCAAAGAAGCCGTCGTGCGGTTTCCTCGACGTTGCGCATCAGCGTCGTCTCGGTGATCTCGAGCGTCAGCGCCTCGGGGTCGAGTGCGCTCGCGGCCAGCGCATGGACGACGTCGTCGATGAAGTCGTCGGTGTCGAGCTGACGCCCGGACACGTTCACCGCAAGGCCGATCTCCTGGCCGCCACTCCGCCACGCCGCGCACTGACGACAAGCCTCCTGGAGGACCCACCTGCCGACCTCCACCACGAGGCCGGTCTCCTCCAGCAGCGGGATGAAGTCGTTCGGCTGCACCACGCCGCGCGTCGGATGCCGCCAGCGCAACAGCGCCTCGACGCCGGTGGGGTCCATCTCGCGTAGATCGAAGGTGGGTTGGTACACGAGGAAGAACTCTTCGTTGCGAACCGCGTCGCGTAGATCCATTTCGAGCGTTGTGCGGCTCCGTTGTGCCTCCTCCATGCCGGACTCGAACAGGACGTAGCGGTTCTTGCCGCCCCACTTCGCGCGATACATCGCGATGTCCGCATCACGGAGCAGCTCCTCGGCCGAGGAGCGCTCGCCGACAGCGACCCCGACGCTTGCGGTCACCGTCAGCGAGGTGTTCCGGTCGGTGCTCACCCTGATCGGCTCCCCGAGCGCTTCGAGCACGCGATCGGCGACGAGCTCGGGCCCGGCCTCCAGTGACAGCGCCTCTGCGATCACCACGAACTCGTCGCCGCCGAGCCGCCCGAGCGCGTCGGTGGAGCGCACCATGCCGTCGAGTCGCGCGGCGACCGCACGCAGCACTTCGTCGCCCGCCTCGTGGCCGAGGAGGTCGTTGATGCTCTTGAAGTTGTCGACGTCGACGAACAGCGCTGCCAGCGGTGTCTTGTTGCGGCGGGCACGCGCGAGCGCCTGCTCGGTGCGGTCGATGATCAGGGCGCGGTTCGGCAGCCCCGTGAGGCTGTCGTGGGTGGCCATGAAGGACAGCTCCTGCTGGCGGCGGTCGAGCTCCTCGTCGGCGCCGTGGCGCTCGATCTCGAAGCACTCGCACATGCGCACCAGCGTGACGTCGATCGTCTTCTGGACCATCGTGCCGGCGCGCAACGCCACCTCCTCGCCCAGGCCGAGCTCTGCTGCGATCTCAGCGAGGACCTCCTTCACGGCGTCGCGCCACCTGAGGCATCGCTTGGCGATCTCGTTCAGGGGCGCAAGTCGCTGCGCTGCGAGCTGGCCGTAGGTCTCGAACGCCTGGCGGCCGGTCTCGCGGCCCCGCTCGGGGCTTCCGCCTGCCATCCAGTCGGCAAGCGCCTTCGTCGAAGCGCGACCTATCTGCGCAACCCGCTCGGCAGTGGTTGGATCCAGCTGCTGGCCGGACGCCTGCGAGCGGGCTTTGGTGCGCTCGCTCACGTCCTCGATGCGGTCGCGAAGCGCCTCGCCCAGCCGGCGGATCGCCTCCTCGGCGGCGTCGGGAGCAGTGACGAGCTCGTCCGGCCCGGGCGTTTGGGCGGGTTGGGGTCGCGGCGGGGTCATGGGAGGGGCGCGAGAGGGTAGTCCGAACGATCTATCGGCAGGGGCGCCCCATCCTTGAGTGCTGGTACGGCCGGGCACGCTCTGGGGGAGCGACCCGGAGCGGCGCCGGCCGGTCGGGGAGTGCTCCGGCGAGCGCCTGCGCCGCAGCCGGGAGACGTCTCGCGCTCTGTACCCTTCGACTCGAACGATCGCGAAGACTGGAGGGCGCGGCAGTGGGGGAGATCCAGGGTGTCGGCCGGCTCAGGTTCCACGACGGCAAGCTCGAGGAGTTCAAGCGCTTGTCCACTCAGGCGATGGAGATCGTGCGGGCCAAGGACACGGGGACGCTCCAGTACGAGGTCTACCTGCGCGACGATCAGTCCGAATGCATCGTGCTCGAGCGCTACCGGGACTCCGAGGCGCTGATCGAGCATGCCGCCAACCTTGGCGATCTCGGGGAGGCGATCCTCGCGACGGGATCGGGCTCCAGCGCGCTGCTGGGTGAGCCGAGCGCCGAGCTCAGGGCGATGCTCGCCGGCGGCCCGGTGGGTGTATTCACGCGCTTCCTGTCAATGTAGACCGCGCTCTGCAGCGCGAGCGATCGGAGGTCGAAGCTGAACAGGGAAGCTGCGCCGGTCGCCGCTCCCGACGACCTGGCACCGCAGCCCGAGTTCCCCGTCTCGCGGCTGCGCCGGCGCGTGTTGTGGCTGTTGGCGCTGGTGGTGCTCGTCGTGGTGCTGATCACGTTGGTGCCCGGCCTCTCAAGTCTCCGCTCCCGCTTCGCACACGGCGATCCGGTCTGGCTCGCGATCGGCGCCGTGCTCAAGATCCTCTCCGGGGTGGGTTACGTGCTCGCCTTCCACAGCGTCTTCTGTCGTTCGGTGCGCTGGCGCATCAGCGCCGAGATCGGGTTCTCCGAGCTGGGGGCAAACGCGGTGCTGCCGGTGGGCGGCTTCGGTGGTCTGGCGCTCGGCGCGTGGGCGCTGCACCGCGCCGGCATGCCGGCCGATCGGATCGCGCGGCGGAGCGTGGCGTTCTTCTTCCTGACGAGCGTCCCGAACGTGCTCGGTGTGGTGATCCTGGGCCTCGGCCTCGCTGTCGGGGTGTTCGAAGGCACCGACAATCCCGCCCTCACGCTCCTGCCCGCCGTCGTGGCCGCCGCGGCGGTCGTGGTCACGATCGGAGGCGCGCGCTGGGCGGGGAGAGCGGGCGAGCGCCGTGCGGCGAATCGGGGACAGGGCTCACGTGTGGCCGTGGTGCTGCGGACGCTCGCCGCCGGTGTCGAGGAGGCGCTGAGCCTGCTGCGTGCCCGGGACCCCTGGCTGTACGCGGGCCTCGCGGGCTACCTGTTCTTCGACGTGATGGTGATGTGGGCGATGTTCCACGCGTTCGGCTCGGTACCCACCCTGGCGACCATCTGGATCGGGTATCTGCTCGGTGAGCTTGGCGGCCTGATCCCCGTTCCGGGTGGTGTGGGTGGTGTGGATCTCGGGCTGATCGGCACGTACCTGCTGTACGGCGTCTCGTTGACGTCGGCGACGGCGGCAGTGCTTGCATATCGAGCGATCGCTCTGCTCGTCCCGGCGGTGCTCGGCGCTGTCGCGTTCACCCTCCTGCGGCGCTCGCTCGCGCGGGAGGCGCACGCGATCTCCAGCTGCGCCCCGGGTGAAGAGGTCGAGATCATCGGCCGTGGCCGGGTCCGGCCAAACGCCATCCCGGACACCTAGCGGACGAGGCTCGGAGCGCGAGCCCGCTACGGCCGACCCGGTGACGTCGGACCCGGGCGTAGAGCGCCGTTGCGCAGCGCGACCTCGAGCTCGAAGCGCCGGTCGGGGTCCTTGAGGGTGTCCCCGAAGAGGTCGCGCAGGCGCTTCAGCCGGTAGCGGACGGTTTGTGGGTGCACGCCCAGCTCCTCGGCGATCGCCCGCTGGGAGCCCTGGTGCCTCAGCCACGCGAGCAGGGTCTCCGCGAGCCGCTCCCGGCTCCTCGGGCTCTGACCTGTGAGCGGGGCGAGCACGCGAGCGCTCAATGCATCGAGGACCTCGGCCGACGCCCGCAGGCCGATGTCGACCAGGCGCGCGTCGGCGACGATGAGACCGTCCCCAGGGAGCTGCCGTGCGAGGTCCGCCCAGCGCAGTGACAGCTGGGCTTCCTCGGGCGGCACCGTGGGCCCGAGCGCCATCCCCACGTCGTGTCGTTCTGCGATCGCGCGAGCCTCGTGTTCCACGCGGCTGGGTTCCGGTACCACGACGCACGTGACCTCGCCGATGGAGCCATGGAGGGTGTCGCCGCTCAGCTGGCGAACGGTCGAGGCGACGGCGCTGTCGTCGACCAGCAGGCACGCGACGTTGGCGGGGATCGACCAGCCGGCGCCCGCCGCTGCGGAGGCGAGCGTCATGGCATCGGGCGGGGGAGTGCCCAGCAGCAGCGAGAACAGAGCGGAGCGCCTGCGCTCCACGTCCCCTGCGCGGGCCAGCTGGGCCTCGGCGTAACCCTCTATCGATTCGCCCGCGATCCTCTCGATGTAGGCGAACATCGCGCCGGCAAGGTCGCGCTGGGCGTCCGCCGAAGCTCCCGTGCCCGCCGCCGCCTGGCTCATTCGCCGCCACGCGACGCGGGCACCGACGCGGTACGCGGTCTGGAGTGCGTCGAGGCTGCGGCCAGCCCGCAGCTCGCCGTAGCCAAGGCGCTTGTAGATGTCCTGCGGTTCCTCGTCGCCGTCGCCGGTGAAGCGTCTGAGCGCGAGTTCCACGCCGCTGCGGATGCCCTTCCCGAACGTTCCCCTCAGCGGCCTGGAATAGCCGGGAACCTCACGCTGGATCGTCTTGACGATCTCGTCGGCGATCGCCGGGAGCTCCGCGCGGATCGCGGTTATGGCCGCCGGCTCGAGCCACGAATCTATGCCCGAGACATAAGAAACCTCACCCACATTTCCCGCCATTCATTAAGAAATGTATCCCACGCTCAAGTAGCGTCCGGAAAATGTGGACCAACACCGAGATTTGGGTCGCGCCGGCCGGGATCCGCGCCCCGGCCGGCGCTGATCAGCGCGAGGGCGTCTCGTTCCCGACGATCGACGGCAAGCGCTCCACGAGTGCAACCGGGAGGGCGATCCTGGCGGATGCCGCCGGCGCGGTGGACGGCGAACTTGCCGAGCGGATCCTCGCGTGCGAGGACTGGCGCAAGCGGTACCCCCCGCTCGTCCGTGAGCTCACCTCCACGTCCATTTCCGATAGGGAGTCCGCCACGTCGATCGCACGCGCGGGCCTCGAATCGATGCGCTCCCGGCTCACCTTCGCGGACCGTGACCGCGAGACGACCCTCGACGTCGCCCTCGGCCAGGTAGGGCCGGCACACGAGCTCGGCACCGGGGCGATCAGGGGCACGGCGCGGCCGGTAACCGAGCTCCGCGTCCCCTATCGCGGCCGCGAGTTGGCCGGCGAGGAGCTGATCGAGCAGCTCGATCGGTGGGTCGACGCGGGGTCGGTCGAGCCTTCGTTCGCCACGGCGGTCCGCACGGTTGCCGAGAACCCCGACTGGCTGGCACTGCCCGGCCGGTCCGTGGCCCTGGTGGGGGCGGGAGCGGAGATCGGGCCGCTCGGACCGCTCTGCTCCTGGGGCGTGGAGGTGCTCGCCCTGGACGTGCCGCGATCGAAGGTCTGGAAGCGCATCGGCGAGACAGCGGCAGCGGGCGCCGGAACCGTGCACCTGCCCCTCGCGGCAGACGGCTCGCAGGGCGTCGACCTCGTCCGCGAGCTCCCGGAGGCGCACGCATGGCTGCGGCGCGGCGGCCGGGACTCGGACCTGGTACTGGGCATGTACGCATACGCCGACGGCGCCGACCATGTGCGCGTGACGGGGGCCTTCGACGCCCTCGCGACCGAGCTGTTGTCGAGCGGCGACGCCGTGGCGATCGCGTACCTCGCGACGCCCACCGACGCATTCGTGGTGCCCGAGGAGGCGGCTCGGGTCGCCCGTTCCGCGTACTCGGCGCGCGGACTGCGAAGGGTCCTCCAGGCACCCGCCAAGGCGCTCTCCGGAGATCGCCTGTACCACCCGGCATACGCGGACGGCGTTCCCGTGGCGGACGCGCTGGTCGCCCAGCAGGGCCCGAACTATGCCCTCGCCAAGCGTCTGCAGCGCTGGCGCGGCGTGGCGGCGGAGGCCGACGGCCAGCGGGTCTCGTTCAACGTCGCCCCCTCGACTTTCACCAGCTCGGTCACCAAGAACAGGGTGCTCGCAGCCGCCTACGCCGGCGCCCACCACTTCGGCATCGAGATCTTTGCCCCCGACACCACCAGCACGCTGATGGCGGCGATGCTCGTCCACGACCTCAACGCCACGCCTCAGCGGCACGACCACCCAGAGCAGCTGTTCAGCGACGGGGCCGCCCACGGGGGCCTCTGGCGTGCCGCCTACGAGCCGCGCTCGGCTCTCGGGATCGCGGCGCTGGCCGGTCTCCCGTCCGTGCTCATCGGTCGCGGGGGTCCGTCGTGAGCACGGTCATCCCGAGCCCTGCCGAGACCACCCGAGAGCCGACCGAGGTCCCCGAGACCCATCCGGCGAGCCTCCTGTACCGCGCGTTCACCGGGATGTTCGTGTTCGGGCCGCCGCTGCTGCTCGCCGTCGTCCTGAGGAAGGGCTCGCTGATGGCCACGCGCGCGAACCGCCGGATCTTCGCCGTCTTCTACCTGCTCAGCGGATTCGGCATCACCGCCGGATACCACCGCCTGTTCACCCACCGGAGCTTCAAGACCCACCCGTTCATCCGCGGGATCTTCGCGGTGCTCGGCTCGACCGCGATCCAGGGCTCGGTCCCCGACTGGGTTGCCGATCACCGCAAGCACCACGCCTACGCCGACGAAGAGGGGGATCCCCATAGTCCCCACGCCGGCCACAGGGGCGGCCTGTTCCGCGGCTTCGTGCATGCCCACTTCGGCTGGCTGTTCGCCGACGAGAAGGCGGCCCGCCAGCGCTATGTCCCTGACCTGCTGGAGGACCCCGTCGTGATGGCAGTCCACCGCCGCTTCTCGCAGATCGTGCTCGTCAGCTACTTCGTCGCGCCCTTCCTCGCCGGCCTCGTCGCCACCCGCAGGCTGCGTGGAGGAATCGGCGGGTTCCTGTGGGGCGGGGCGATGAGGGTGTTCTTCGTGCACCACGCCACCTGGAGTGTCAACTCGGTCTGCCACATGTGGGGCAGCAGGCCATTCCGGACCCGCGACGAGAGTCGCAACAACCAGCTCGTCGCACTGGTCGGGCTGGGCGAGGGCAATCATCACAACCACCACGCCTTCCCACGCTCGGCGCGGCACGGACTCGAGCGATGGCAGTTGGACCCCACCTGGTGGCTCATCTGGTCGATGGAGAAGACCGGTCTCGCCTGGGACGTACAGCGCGTCGACCCCGAGGCGCTCGAGCGCAAGCGGGTCCCAACAGGCTCGACGGGTGGTCCACCTACCTCACCGTGAGCGTGCCTTCCATGCCGGCCGCCCGGTGCCCGGGGACCGAGCAGTAGAACGTGTAGGTGCCGGGCTTGAGGTTCAGCGCGACCGTCTTCGAGCCTCCCTGGAAGGTCGGCGTCGCGCCCACGATGGAGCCCGACGCGGAGGCGATCGTGACGTTGTGGGCGAGCGGTGACATGTTGGTGAAGGCGATCGCGACCTTGCCCGCCTTTGCGGTGAGGGCCGTCTTGTCATATTTCAGCTGGCCCTGGGGGTTGGCTTCCAGGCTCAGCTCTTCTTCGCCGCCCGAGGATCTGCTCGCCGAGGTGCTCGGTGTCGTGGCCGTGCCGCCCGGCGCGGCGTGCAGCACGTTGAGCGTGTTTTCGCCGTCGTCCACGTAGTAGATGGTCTTCCCGTTCGGGCTGATCGCCAGGCCGAACAGCGAACCCGCTCCTGTCTTCTTGTCCGCGGTCTGGACCGCCACCTGCTGCCCCGAGGGCGTCGTTTCGACCATGTTGCCGTCGCCGCCGTTGGTGGTCACGATGTTGCCGTTGGGCGCCAGCACCATCCCCAGCGGTTCCTTGAGGTGACCGGCCTCGGTGAGCACGGTGCCGCCGGACACGGCCGTCGAGCGGGTCGCCGCTTCGGGGATCGCGAGGAGCTTGTTGTTCTGCGTGGAGGCCACGTACAGCGTGCCGTTGGAGGCCAGCGCGAGACCTGTGGGGCCGAGCACGAGCGCTTCCGGGGAGTCCACCCACGGGATCTTTTCCGCGACGACCTGTTCGCCGAGGACCTTGGGGGCCTGTCCTTCGCCCGATTCGAGGTCGATGCGCAGCACGGTCGAGTTGCTGATCGGTTTCTCACCCTCCACCGCGCCGCCGTTCAAGGCGTTGCTGACGAACAGCGTCGTCTTCGTGCCTTCGCTCTTGGCGGTCGAGTCCCACGGACCCTGGATGTTCTTGCCGGCGATGGTCTTGACGACCTTGCCTTCGCTGTCGAGCACGATCAGGCACCCGTACTTGGCGGTCGCCGTCTTGCCGTTGGTGGTGGGAAGGCTGCCGACGACCACGTAGCCCCCGGGGAGGATGTTCAGCGCGGTCGTCAGGCCTACGCCGCCCGGGCATGGGCCGGGGAGGGCGTTGGCGTCGATGGTCGCGAACGGCGTCACCTTGCCCGTGGTCGACGCCTGCACGATCGTGGTGCCGGTGCCCTGGCCGCTCTGCTTGGCGCCTTCCTTGGCGTTGAAGTTGCTGATCAGCATCTGGCCCGCTTTGAGCTTGCCCACGGTGGTGGGCACGAACGTGATGCCGTACGGGTTCACGTCCCCGTTGGCCGGGACCGTGGAGGCGACGGTCGAGAAGCTGTTCAGCGGCGTGATGAACGCAGCGGGCTTTGCCGCCGTCGTCGCGGTGGTCGTCGAGCTGGAGCCCGAGGAGCTGCCGCAGCCCGCGAGCGCGAGGAGTGTGAGCGTTATGCCGGCGAGGGCACGAATCGACGTCTTGGGCACGGTGGGCTGGCCTCCTGTTGATCTCTGAAGTGGCCGGCGAACGGCCAACACCGTTACCTTCCGGGTATCGATGCTGCGACTAATGACTCCGGCGTGCACGAAACCTTTCCCGCGGGCGCTCCACCGGGCCGCGGGACGGGATGCCGTCGAGGACACCGTGACGGTCCGGCCCTCGGTGGAGACGGGAGACCGCCGTGGTGCTTATTACGGATACCGCTCGGGCGTTCTGTGCTCTAGCGTCGAGCGCACAAGGACACCCGTGCATCGCACCGCCACACGGGCGAAGCGGGGTGGCCGGGAGGAGTCATGAGCGAGGACGTCACAACACGGGGACAGCGGTCGTGCAACGGCTGAGCGCGCTGGACGCGACCTTCCTGGAGGTCGAGGACGCCGTCAGTCACATGCATATCGCGTCGGTCGCCCTGTTCGAGGGCCCTCCGCCTCCGACCGAGCAGCTGCGCTCGATGGTGCTCGGCAAGCTGCCGCTCGTGCCGCGTTACCGCCAGGTCGTGCGCTTCGTTCCCTTCGGCACGGCGCGCCCGGTGTGGGTGGAGGACCGGCACTTCAACCTCGAGTACCACCTGCGGCGCACGGGCCTGCCCACGCCCGGCTCCGAGGACCAGCTCAAGCGGCTGGTCGGACGCGTGATGTCCCAGCAGCTCGACCGCACCAAGCCGCTGTGGGAGATGTGGGTCGTCGAGGGCCTCAGCCTGCCCGGTGTCGAGCAGCCGTGGGCACTGCTGTCGAAGGTGCACCACTGCATGGTCGACGGGGTCTCGGGCGCTGACCTGCTCAGCGTGATGCTCGACCACGACCCCCTCCCGCCGCCGCCGGTGAGCGACAGCTGGCGTCCACAGCCGCCTCCCGGCGACGCCGAGCTGCTGGTGCACGCGATCATCGGCGACCTGCTGAGCCCGTTGGAGGCGATCCGCAGCCTGCGTGCCCCGCGCGCCCTGGCGACCCGTGCGACCGACGCCGCACGCGGTCTCCTGCGGATGCGTCGCCTGGTCGAAGCCCCGCCCACGTCATCGCTCAATGGCCCCGTGGGAGCCCACCGCCGCTGGTCCTTCGCGCGCACCCAGCTCGCCGACGCCAAGAGCGTCAAAGCCGAGTTCGGGGGCACGGTGAACGACGTCGTGCTGGCGTGCATCACCGCCGGCTTTCGCGATCTGCTCAAAGCGCGCGGCGAGTCCGTCGAGCGGGTGGTGAGGACGCTGGTGCCGGTGTCCGTGCGCGCACCCGCCGAGCGCGGCACGTACAACAACCGCGTCTCGGCGATCTTCGCCGAGCTGCCCGTCGGCATTGCCGACCCGATCGAGCGGCTCGCGAGCATCCGTGAGCAGATGGCCGACCTGAAGGCCTCCAAGGAGGCCGTGGCGGGAGAGGTTCTCACCTCGCTCGCGGGGTTCGCGCCGCCGATGCTGCTGGCGCTCGGCGAGCGACTCGCCACGCACGTTCCCCAGCACAACATCAACACCGTCACCACGAACGTCCCCGGACCCCAGCAGACGCTCTACGCCGCCGGCAGACGCATGCTCGAGGCGTTCCCCTACGTGCCGCTCGGGGGCCACGTGCGGGTCGGCGTGGCGATCTTCTCCTACGACGGGCACCTCACGTTCGGGGTCACCGGCGACTACGACACCGCAGAGGACATCGACGTCCTCTGCGCCGGCATCGAAGCGGGCATGGCGGAGCTGCTCGAAGCGAGCGGTGTGCGTCCGCCCCGCGCCCGTCCGCCCCGAGTCCGACCGCCCGAGATCCGGCCGCCCCGCGCCCGTCCGCCCCGAGTGCGTTCGCGGACCGATCGACAGGCCACCGCGGATCGATGACCCGACAGGCAGCCTCCGGGCTCACCTTTGCCAACGCGCTGTGCGCCGTCGACGGGACTCCCGACAGCCTCGCGGCCGTCCGTCAGGCCGGTGCGCTGACCGGCTCGGATGGACACGTCACATTGCTGATCGCAACCTCCTTCCGTCGCGACGGCGAGATGCGCTCGCCCGCGATCCCACCGTGGGTTGCGACCGAGATCGTCGAGCACGCGCGAGCGGCGGCGAGCGACGCGGGCGTGGACGCCAGCGTCGAGGTGGACCCAGGCGGCGCGCCCGCCGAGCTGATATTGCGACGCTCGTTCGAGCACGACCTCCTCGCACTCGGGGCGGCTGCAACCGCCTCCTGGTTCGGGGCGATGTTCATGAGCAGCGTCACGGCGGTCGCGGAGGAGGACCTCAGCACGCCGCTGCTGATCGCTCGCGGCGAGGGCGCCGGGCCGCGGCGGATCCTGATCGCGAGCGACGGCCTCGACCTCTCGGACGGCTTGGTCGAGCTCGGTGCGGCGCTGGCCGCGCGGCACGACGCGGACGCGACGCTGGTGCATGTTCTCGGCGGCGAGTCGCACACGCACCCGCACCGCATCGAGCGCCAGGCGGCGCAGCTGAAGCTCGTGCGCCCATCCGGCAGCGAGGCCCGTATCGAGGTCGGCAAGCCGCGCAACGTGGTCGTCGATGTCGCGCGCGAGGCCGACGTCGACCTGATCGTGATGAGCAGCCGCCGCCTCAGCGGCATGCGCACGATCGGCAGCGTCAGCAGGCCCGTCGTCGCGCACGCGCCGTGCTCTGTCCTCTTGATCCCCCCCGAGCTGCTCACGGGGCAGACAGCTTGAGGGCCGGGGTCCTGCCGGCGGACGCCGGGGTGGACCTCTAACCGGCGCGCTCGGCCGAGGCCAGGCCCCCGCGGGACAGGAGCGCCATCACCGCCGCGACGGCGGCGAGCACCGCGAACGAAAGCCCCACCTTCACCGGCGAGCCGGCCAGCAGCCCCCTCCCGGCCTCGATCACGGGTGTCACCGGGTTCAGCTGCGAGACCGCGTGCACCCAGCCGGTGAGCAGCGTGATCGGGACGTACACGGGGGCCAGGAACAGGGCCACGAACACGGGCATCTGGATCAGCGGCCCCGCCTGCTCGGTCCGCAGGAACATCGCGATCCCGATCGCCCACAGGGCGGCGGTGAAGTTCATGCCGATGCCGAGGCAGAACAGGCCGAGCAGTTCGCCGCCCCCTCCCCACACCTTCATGCCGGCGATCAGCGCCGCGATCGTGACGATTGTCCCGGTGATCAGCCACCGCCCGAGGGCGCCCACCACGTAGCCGGCGATGATGCCGCTGCGCCGCGGCGCGCCCAGCATCAGTCGCCGTGCGAACCCGGACTGGAAGTCACGCGCCACCGCGAAGCCGGTGAACACCCCCCCGAACGCGGCGGACTGGAGGAACACGAACACGAACTGGAAGGACGTGTAGCCGGGCCCGTAGTGGAAGTTGGGGAGCTCGCTCACGCGCGAGAGCCCGCCCGCGAACGCGACCAGGAAGAACAGCGGGAAGATGACCGACGGGACGATGATCGCGGGGTTCACGATCGTGTTGTGCACCGACCGCCAGGCGACCCCGCGGGTGACGTACAGGAAGCGCCTCATCCCCGTGCCAGCCTCGCTCTCATCGCCGGACCCGACAGCGCCAGTGAGACAGCGGCTAGGGCCAGGGCGAAGCCGAACGCGAGCTCGAGCGCCTGGGCGTTCCAGCCCTGGATGACGAGGCTCCGCAGTCCCTCGAGGAGATATGAGACCGGGTTGTAGGTGGCCACTTCACGGAACCAGGTGGTCTTGATCAGGTTTCGGGGGAGGTTCGTCGAGCTCAGGAACAGGGTCACGAAGAGCAGCGGGAAGATCCCCTGGATCGCTTCGCCGCTGCCGAGCCGCAGCGCGAGGAGCCCGCCCAGCGTCGCGAACGCGAACGAGATCGCCAGCGACAGCAACAGCAGCATCGCCACCCCGCCCACGCCGCTGACGAAGTCGATCCCCAGCGCGACACCCACCAGGACGTACACGACGGCCTGGACCACGGCGAGCACGGCGGCACCGCCGAGCTGCCCGATCAGCATCGCCTCCGTGCGCAACGGGGTCAGCGCGAGGCGGTTCAGGAAGCCCGTCTCGATGTCCCGCGCGAGGCTCGTCCCGGCCGAGATCGACACGAACATGGCCCCCTGCACAAACGGCATCGCGAGTAGGAACGCCCGGTAGCTGTGGGTCGGGAAGCCCGGAATCTCGGCCGCCTTGGTGAGCGCGCTGCCGTTGATCGCGAACAGGATCAGCGGGAACAGCATCGGGAACACGAGCAGCGCGCGCTGGCGGTAGGTGTCCATCGCCGAGCGCCTCGCCACGACTGCGATCTGTTCGACCAGTGAACCCCGCAATGTCATTCGGCGCCGGCACCCTCGAGCTTGCGCCCGGTCTTGGCGAGGAACACGTCGTCCAGGGAGGGCTGGTGCAGCTGCAGCGACTCGACCCGCAGGTGGTTGCTGTCGAGCACCCGCACGATCTCGGCGAGCTCCGCCTCGCCGCCCGGCAGTTGCACGGTCACGGTGCCCCGGCCGTTGAGCTGAGGTGCCCCGAAGCGGCTCAGCAGCTGGGCCAGGCGCTCGCCGGCGTCGGGATCCACCGGCTGGACGGCCACACTGGGGCTGCCGATCTCGGCCTTCAGCTGGGCCGGGGTGCCCTCGGCGACGATCTTCCCGCGATCGATGATCCCGATGCGGTCGGCAAGCGCGTCCGCCTCCTCGAGGTACTGGGTCGTGAGGAACACCGTCATCCCCTCGTCGTGGGCGAGCCTTGCGACCTCCTCCCACAGGGCCGCACGACTCTGCGGGTCCAGGCCCGTCGTGGGCTCGTCGAGGAACAGGATCCGCGGTTCGTGCACCAGTGCCATCGCCAGATCCAGGCGACGCTTCATGCCGCCCGAGTAACCCCCCACGCGGCGATCGGCGGCTTCCGTGAGCCCCACCCTCGCGAGCAGCGCCTGGGACCGCTCCTTCCGCTGCTTGGATGGGATCCCCTGCAGCGTGGCCTGCAGCATCAGGTGCTCGCGGCCCGTGAGGATCGCGTCCAGGGCTGCCTCCTGGAGCGCCGCGCCGATGGTCTCGCGCACCTTCGTGCCTTCGCGGGCGATGTCGAACCCGCCGACGCTGGCGCTCCCGCTGGTGGGAGGCAACAACGTCGTGAGCATCAGCACGGTGGTCGACTTGCCGGCGCCGTTCGGGCCCAGGAACCCATAGATCTCGCCCGACTGCACCTCCAGGTCGATCCCGTCGACCGCGCGGGGGCCTTTGCGGAACTCGCGGACGAGCTGTCGCACCTCGATGGCAGCAGCCTGGTCGGTCACGGAAGGTATGTTAGCTCAATAGTTGAGACTGGCAAATGTCTATCCAATGAAGTATAATGGCGGAGCGATGGGTGCCGTCACGACATCCCGCTCCTCGGCCGTGCCATCCGGGCCGACGTCGCCGGCACAGGAAGCCTGGGCCTTGCTGCGCACCCTGTTGTTCGCCGAGCGTCGCCGCTTCCTCGGCGCCGCGAGCGAGTTCGACCTCCACCCGGCCCAGGCCGGGGCCCTCATGCAGCTCGACGACGACGAGGGCCTGCCGATGCACGAGATCGCGTCCCACCTCGCCTGCGACAGCTCCAACGTCACCGGCATCGTGGACCGCCTGGAGTCGCGGGGTCTCGTGAGCAGGCGTACGAGCAACAGGGACCGCAGGGTCAAGCAGGTCGTCGCCACGCCGCTGGGGGTGGAGGTGCGCGATGCCCTGCGGGCACGGATGGCGCATGTGCCCGAGGGGCTCGAGCGTCTTTCACCCCGAGATCAGCGCTTGCTGCGCGATCTTCTCGATCGGGTGCTGCGCGACGGGTAGCCCGGGGGCTGTGGCTCGCAGGCACGCAGGCCCGCAGGCCCGCAGGCCCGCAGGCCCGCGGTCAGCGAACGGTGAGGCCCGGCTGCTCCGACACTGTCTCGCCGTCCTCTGTCGCGAGCGTCTTCTGATCGAGGGCGGTGACGCCACGCGGAACGACCAGGACGGGGCAATGCGCGTTGTTCACGACCGGCCGCGAGACGCTACCGAGGAGCACCCGCGCGATCGGCCCGTAGCCCCGCGAGCCGAGCACCAACAGATCGAGGCTCTCGCTGCTGCGCACCAGTGCGTCGGCGGCGCCGCCGTTGACGACCTTCGTGTGCACTAACACCTCGTCGCGGATCGGGGCTGCCACCTGCTGCAGGCCCTGTTCCAGGTCGGCGCGCACGTTCTGGAGGTAGTCAGGCTCGAGGTAGGGGAGGAAGGCGTGCGGCAACGCTTTGGCGGCGAGGTGTGCGGCCCTGATGATGTTCAGCTCGCCCCCGGCGTGACGTGCCAGCGAGAGGGCGACGGCAAGTGCGTCATGCGCCTGTGGGGTGTCGTCGAACCCCACCCCGATCCTCGCGAGGCGAATCGGTTGCCGGGCGGCCAAGCCGGCGGTTGCCACAAGGACGGCGCACGGAGCGGCGTCCAACGTCTCGAGGGCCACGGTGCCGACCAGCATGCGGCCAACGGTGCTCCGGTGGCTGGATCCGACGACGATCGCCATCGCCTGCTCGTTCTGGGCGGTGTTATGGAGCGCGGCCGTGGCGGATGGCGAGGCCAGGCTGCGCAGCTCGTAGTGATCCTGCTCAGAGAGTTCGGCCTCGGCCGCATCCATCACGCGCTTGCGTCCCTCCTCGTCGAGCGGGGGCGCCGTGCTCGGCGCCCACAACAAATCCCCCGGGGTGTAGGCATTGACCACGATCAGCCGTGTCTGGAGAAGCGCGGCGAGCGCGCGCCCGAGCGCCAGTGCGTCACGCGCGTGATCGGATCCATCAAAGCCGACGACGATTGGCTTGGGCATTCAAACGCTCCCTTTCAGGTCGAGTCAACGAATCGCTTGGCTGGCAGTGACGACGCCCGCGGCTCGGACCGTCGGGCCGTGGGCGCATCCGGGGGTCGGGTCACGAAGTGCGCACCGGGGGGTGACAGGGAGAACCCCTGTGGCTCTCCCTCCCGCACGTCGAGCACGAGGTGAGGACGATTCCATCGCCGGTACTGATCGGCGTCGACGTAGAAGGGGGCGCCGCCGGGCGATCCGAGCAGCGTGTCGCCCGGCCCCGGCGGAAGCTCACCTTCCTTGAGGCAGATCGGGAGGCTGCCGTCGCAGCAGCCCCCGGACTGGAAGAAGGCGAGCGGTCCGTGCTCGGCGCGCAGGCGCTCGATCGCGTCGAGCGCCGCCTCGGTCACGGTCACGCCCGCCTGGTCCATCGCCCGTCTCTAGAACAGGCCCATCGGCTGCTGGTCATAGCTGACCAGCAGGCACTTGGTCTGCGAGTAGTGCTCGAGCATCATCTTGTGGTTCTCGCGTCCCACGCCCGACACCTTGTATCCGCCGAAGGCGGCGTGCGCGGGGTAGAGGTGATAGCAGTTGGTCCAAACCCGGCCAGCCTTGATGGCGCGGCCCATGCGGAAGGCGCGCGCGCCGTCACGGGTCCACACGCCGGCGCCCAGACCGTAGAGCGTGTCGTTGGCGATCTGCAGCGCCTCGGCCTCGTTCCTGAACGTGGTGACCGCGAGCACGGGCCCGAAGATCTCCTCCTGGAAGATGCGCATGTCGTTGTGGCCTTTGAAGACGGTCGGCTCGAAGTAGTAGCCGCCGGCCAGCTCGCCGCCGAGCATGTTGCGGTGGCCGCCGATCAGCAGTTCGGCGCCCTCTTCCTCTCCGACCTGCACGTAGCCTTCGATCTTCTCCAGCTGCGTCTGTGAGTTCTGCGGCCCCAGCTGCGTGGTGCGGTCGAGGGGGTTGCCCTGCCGGATCGCGGCGATGCGTTTCAGGCAGCGGGCCATGAACTCGTCGTAGATCGACTCGTGGATCAGCGCGCGGGATGGGCACGTGCAGACCTCGCCCTTGTTGAACGCGTAGAGCACGAGCCCCTCCACCGCCTTGTCAAGGAAGTCGTCCTCGCGTGCCATCACGTCAGCGAAGAAGATGTTCGGGGACTTGCCCCCGAGCTCGGTCGTGGACGGGATGATGTTCTGCGCGGCGTACCCCATGATCAGCCGCCCCGTCACGGTCTCGCCGGTGAACGCGATCTTCGCGATCCGCTTGTTGGACGCGAGCGCCCTGCCGGTCTCGGCTCCGGGGCCGTTGACGATGTTCAGCACGCCCGGCGGGACGATGTCCTCGATCAGCTCGGCGAGCTTGAGGATCGACCAGGGCGTCGGCGAGGCGGGCTTGACGACCGTGCAGTTGCCGGCCGCGAGCGCCGGTGCGATCTTCCACGCCGCCATCAGCAGCGGGAAGTTGAACGGGATTATCTGTCCGACCACGCCCAGCGGCTCGGCGAAGTGGTAGGCGACGGTGTTCGCGTCGATCTCCGAGATGCGGCCCTCCTCGCCGCGGATCACGTCGGCGAAGTAACGAAAGTGGTCGGCCGCCAGCGGGATGTCGGCCGCGAGCGTCTCGCGGACCGGCTTGCCGTTCTCCCAGCTCTCGGCGACCGCCAGCATCTCCAGGTTCTCTTCGATCGCATCGGCGACCGCGTTGAGGACCTTCGAGCGCTCGGTGGTCGAGGTCTCCGACCACGCGTCCTTGGCGGCGTGGGCGGCGTCGAGCGCCAGCTCGATGTCCTGCGCGCCGGAGTGTGCCACCTCGCAGATCGCCTGGCCGGTGGCAGGCGTCAGGTTGGTGCGGTAGCCGCCGTCGACCGGGGGCACCCAATGTCCGCCGATGAAGTTCTCGTAGCGCTCCTTGCACTGCACCGGGCTCCCCGGACGGCCGGGAGCCTCGAAGGTCGTGGTCTGCTCGGTCGTTGCCATGAGAAATCTCCCGTGTTGTCCGTGGTATTGGCGTGGCCGCCGGGTGCCGGAGGCTGCCCGACTTGACGCTAGGCCGCGCGGAGCCCGGCGGTATCGGGAGCTACTGCCCCGAATCGCCGGGTGTAACTACGGACCACGTGGTGCTACCGACCTGCGGTGCGGTCACGGCCGGTCGTGTCTGAGCGGATAGCAGCCCTCGTGGTAGGCCTCGCCGGCGGGGCTCCGACCTGCGCGTAGCTCCGCCGCCCTCGAGGTCCGGCGGGCTTGGCCGTGCTCCACGCCGACGATCGGCTCATAGGCGCCGAGGAGCTCGGCGCAATGCGCGCAGCGCCACTGCTCGCCCCCCGGCAGGCCGTGCATCCCCGGACCCGTACCCGTCACGAGCGCCCCCATCGCGCCGGACGAGCTTTATCAGCAGCGCCGAGACGCTCATCGGCCGCCCGTAGGACCTCCAGGACCAGGCCGTCGGTGCTCTGCTGGCCGTCGAGTTGGAGCACGCTCGCGGTGGGGAGCTCGTCCAGCTCCTCGAAGCGATCGAACTGCGCCGCGGCCACCTCGGGGGTGGCGTCCGAGACGCGATCTTCGCTGTGCATGCGCGCCGTCGCCCTCGCGAGCGCGGTCGCGCGGGTCACCCGGCAGCGCACGGCCAGGAATGTCACGTCGCCGCGGTTGAGGAGGCGAAACAGCTCCGCGCGCTCGCTGCGCCGGTGGCAGGTCGCGTCCACGATCACCCCGCCGCTGTGCTCCAGCTCGGTGAGCGCCTCGGCGCTCAGGAGGCGATAGACCGCCTGTGTGAACCCGGCGGTGTAGTGCTCCGGGCGTGCCCGCTCGGTCGGGGCCAAGCCCGCATGGCGCTTGCGGACCGCATCCGAGCAGACGACTCGCAGTCCGGAGCAGTCCGCCAGCGCCGCGGCGAGCGTCGACTTGCCGCTCCCCGCGGGCCCGCATACGACGATCGCGAGCGGCCGCCGTGCGCGCCAGCAGTAGCGCTGCGCGAGCGTCCACAGCCGCCCCGCGCGGGCGCGTTCCCGACCGCGAGGGCGACCGTGTCGGCTCTCCGAGGCGATCAAGGCGACCTTCGCCCGCACGAGCGCCCAATAGGCGCAGTAGAAGCTGCGCAACTCGTCGCTCGCGGGGCTACCGCCCGCCTGGCGGTAGGCGTCGACCAGCGCACGTGCGGCGCGTCGGCGGCCGTGGGCCTCCAGATCCATCGCCAGGAACGCGAGGTCCTGCGCGACGTCCATGTGCCGCAGCTCGGGGTCGAACTCGATGCGGTCGACGACGCGCACGCCGGAGCCGAGCAGAACGTGCTCACAGCGCAGGTCGCCGTGCCCGTCGCGCACCTCGCCGGCAGCCACCCGTCGTTCGATCTCCCCGCGGTGGGCGTTCACGAACGCGGCGGCGAAGCCGTGCATCACCTGTGGCTGCCAGTCGGGGGGGTGGTCCAGGCGCTCCAGCTCCCGGAGGTTCGTCTCCCAGCCTCCGAGCAGCCGTTGCGGCTCACCGCCGGGGCAGGTGGGGCAGCGGCGATGGAACTCGGCCAGGCGACGCGCCACTTCCCGTATCTGCGCGTCGGTGAGCGAGCGGGCGCTGATTGCTCCCTGCAGCGTGTCAGCGTCCTCGAAGCGACGCATGTGCACCGCGTACTCGACCGCTCCCGGTGCGTCCGGTGGGGCGAGCCGGAAGCCCTCGCCGGCGGGGACGATCGCCCGCACCCCGAGATAGATGCCGGGTGCGAGCTCACGATTGACACGAACCTCCTCCCGGCAGGCAGCCCGCCTGCGCTCGAGCGTGCTGTAGTCGAGGAACGCAAGCCGCACGGGCTTCTTGACCTTGTACGCCGACGGGCCGGCGAGGAAGACCCAGGACGCGTGCGTCTCGTGCACCTCGACCGCCGGACGCGCCTCGTACGTCTCGGGATCGGCGAGCGCCGCCAGCACGGACCTGTACCTGGTGTCGGCGGGCGCCGAGTCGGCCGCCGTGGCGGGTGCCGGCGGTGACTCGGGGGCGATCATGGCGAAGACGCTCAGCCGGCGCCCGCGCCGATCGTGGCGCGCACCCGCTCGGCCTCGTTCGCCTCGGGCTGGGAGCCCCGCGGCACCACCAGCACCGGGCAGTGCGCCGCGCGCATCACCGGAGCCGAGACGCTTCCCAACAGGGCGTGACGCAGGGGACCATAGCCCCGAGAGCCGAGCACCAGCAGATCCAGCGCCTCCGACTGCTTGACCAGCTCGTCGCGCGGGTCCCCTCTTACGGTCCGGGTGCGAACCGGCTTGTCCGCGGCCAGCTCCGCGACCGCGCGCTCGACGCCTGCGCTGGTCGCCGCATACGTTTCATCCTCGAGCGTGGAAACCGGGATCGCCATGCTCGCGTAGCCGCGCACCGCGCCGCCGACCCATGCGGCGGCGAGCACCTCCAGCTCGCTTCCGAGGGTGTCGGCGAACTCGCGCGCCAACCGCAGGGCCATCCTGGCCTCCGTGGAGTCCGTAAAGCCCACGCCGATCCGGCGCCAGGCCCCCACGTCAGCATCGGCGTAGCCGGCGGGCGCCACCAGCACCGCGCACGGGGCGCCGTGCACCATGCGCTCCATTTCGCTTACACGCAGGTGGGCCGCGAGCCCCTCGCGAGCCGCGCCGACTACGATCAGCCCGGCGTCTTCATAGCTCGCCATCGCGTGGAGGGCGCGGATGGGCCACGACGAGCTGCTCCAGTGGTAGGTGACCGAGGCCGATTCCAGGCTGTCGGGGAGCAGTGCCTGGACCTCTTCGCGGACGCGTTCCTCGGCGGTCTCCGCGGGGATCACGGACAGCAGCGGACTGTAGGGGTAGACGATTGTGACGCTCGCGCCCACCGCCGTGGCGAACGCCCCGGCGAGCTTCACGGCGTCACGGCCGGCCCCGTCACTCGCGTAGCCAACCACGACCTTCTTGAACACCGCAGCACCCTTTCCTTGTAGCCGCATCCTGCCTCGCCCGAGGCGCTGTGCCCAGTATCGGCGGCGCCGGTGCCCGCGGGGAGCGTAGTTTGACCCAATCCGCATCGGAGCGATCCCGCATCGCTCGAGGCCTTGCACGGCGGTCGTCCGGCTCACAAACTCGATACGGTCAGCTGTGTGAGCGACGCGGCGACACCCGATGGTGCCCGAGACGGTGATGAGACCGCCGGGGAGATGATCCGCATCGTGCTGGCGGACGATCACACCGTCGTGCGCAGCGGACTGCAGCTGCTGCTCGACAGCGAGCCGGACTTCGAGGTCGTCGCGCAGGCCGGCGACGTCGATGGCGCGCGCCGCTACGTGCGGGGGCATCACCCCACGGTGCTCGTGCTCGACCTGAACATGGCCGGTGAGCTGAGCATCGAGTCGATCCCGCAGATCCGCGCGGAGTCCCCCGACACGCAGATCGTCGTCCTCACGATGCAGACCGAGGCCGCTTTCGCCCGCGAAGCCCTCGCTGCCGGCGCGCTCGGCTATGTGCTCAAGGATGCCGCCGAGCGCGAGCTCGTCGAGGCGGTCCGCAACGCGGCGGCCGGGGAGAGCTACCTGAACCCGCGCCTGGGTGCCAGGATCGCCGCCGAGCCCCCGCCGGGTCCTCCCGACGATCTCTCCCAGCGGGAGGTCGAGGTGCTCACGTTGATCGCGCGCGGGCACACCAACGCCGAGATCGCCGAACAGCTCTACCTGTCGGTCCGCACCGTCGAGACCCACCGCTCGCACATCCAGCAGAAGCTCCGGCTCACCACGCGCTCGGAGCTCGTCGGCTATGCGCTCGAGCGCGGGCTCGTCAACCCCTGAACCGTCGCGCACCGCCGGGTGGACGGCATCCCCGTACGGCCGCCACGATCAGGAGAAACTACGCAGCGCAACGCTCCGCAACGTGGTTGAATTGGCGCTACCCGGCTCGCGAGGTCTGTCCGCGTCTACGCTCGGAGTAGCCGAGTCGCCATCGTGAGGGGCATCGGATGGATCGAGCGGCACAGAGAATTCTTGAGGTCGCCCGCAGCGTGCTCAGCGAGCTCGATCTCGATGTGGTGCTCGACCGCGTCCTCGACGCGGCGCAAGAGCTGACCGAAGCCCACTATGCCGCGCTCGGCGTCCTGAATTCGGACGCTACCGAGCTGTCCCGGTTCATCACGCGAGGCATCGACGAGACTGCCCGCGCGGCGATCGGCGCGCTCCCGCGCGGACGCGGCGTGCTCGGCGTGCTGATCGAAGACCCGACGCCGCTGCGCCTCGATGATGTCGAGCGTCACCCTCGCTCCTACGGATTCCCGTCCGAGCACCCACCGATGCGGACGTTCCTCGGCGTCCCGATCCTCATCGACGGCGAGCCCTACGGGAATCTGTATCTGACGGAGAAGGCAGGCGGGGCCGCGTTTTCGGAGGCCGACGAGCAGGGCGTCGTCACCCTCGCCGAATACGCAGCTGTCGCGATCGACCATGCGCGCCGCTACGCCGGCGCCAGCGAGCGCGGCGAAGAGCTGCAGCGCACCGTCGCGACTCTCCAGGCCACGACCGAGATCGGCCGCGCGCTCGGCGGGGAGACCGACCCGGAGGTGGTGCTCAAGCTGGTAGCCAAGCGCGGACGCGCGCTGGTCTCGGCCCGCGCGCTGCTGATCGAGCTCGTCCAGGGCGAGCACCTAGTAGTCGCGGCCGGCGCCGGCGAGCTGCCCGCGGGCGTGATCGGGCAGCGTGTCGCGGTGGCCAGCACCGTCGCCGCGAACGCGATCCGCACCCGCCGCACGCAGCACCTGGAGGACGAGCTGAACCGCGCGCGCTTCGAGGAGCATGGCGTCGGACAGTTCGGCGTGGAGGCCACAGCCGGCATCGTGGTCCCGCTCATCTTCCGCGGCGTCACCCACGGCGTGCTGCTGGCGCTCGATCGCCTCCGCGACGGACCGAGGTTCTCGGCCGACGACGAGCGCCTGCTGGAGGCCTTCGCGACGAGCGCGGCCACCGCCGTGGCTACAGCCCAGTCGGTGACCTCCGAGCGCCACCGCCAGCGGCTCGCCGCCGCCGAGGGCGAGCGCAGCCGCTGGGCGAGGGAGCTCCACGACGAGACCCTTCAGAGCCTGAACGCGCTGCGCCTCGGGCTCGCGGCCGCCGGGCGCTCCGAGCAGTCCCCGACGGCCAAGCTGGTGTTCGACCAGTCCGTCGAGCAGCTGCAGGGCACGATCGCCGACCTGCGCGCGCTGATCACGGACCTACGCCCGGCGGCGCTGGACGCGCTGGGCGTCAAGGCGGCGATCGAGACACTCGCTGAACGCAACGCCCGTGAGGGACTGGAGATCGACGTCAACGTGGAGCTCGCCTACGAGCAGGGCCAGGCATCCACCCGCCATATCGACGAGCTCGAGACCGCGCTCTACCGGATCACCCAGGAGGCGCTCACCAACGCCACCAAGCACGGCCACGCCACGCGCATTGTCGTCGAGATCCTCGAGGACCCCACGACCCTGCACCTGACCGTTCGCGACGATGGCGTCGGCTTCGACCCAGATGCACAGAGCGACGGCTTCGGCCTGCTCGGCATACGCGAGCGCACCGACCTCCTCGACGGCGAGCTGGAGATCAGCTCCAATCCGGGAAAGGGCACCACCGTGAGCGTTCACCTCCCGGTGCAGCGCCGCGCCGAACAGTCGACCGAGGCCACCAGGCCGGGCCAGTTCTCCGCCGAGGCCGAACGCAGACGCGAGCAACAGGGCTAGCGGCGTCGCTCCTCGTACTTTCGTCTGTGCCGCCTCTGCTGCGCGCCGCAGGCTCTAGGTTCCACAGGTGGAGGGAGCTCGTGCGGCCAGCAGGGAGGCGTTCGCGTCTGTAGCCGCGCGGATGGCCGTGGCCATCGCCGGCCTGTGCGTGTCCTGGGCGTTGACCCACGCACCGCCGGCGGTGGCGTCCGCATCGCTCGGCCCGGCTCACCTCGGGGTTGCGCTCGCCGCCCCGGCACCACCCACACTCGCGGAAGCCAACGAAGTGACCTACGCGTGGCGACGCTGCGCGTTCTACACGACGCAAGTAGCGGTTGACGGGGGCTCCCACTTTTGGCGGCTCGACGACGGCTCCGCGAGCACGTCCGCCGCCGACGTGCTGGGCTCCGCGCCTGGGAGCTACGTGGGCGCACACACGGCCTCTGCGAACGGCCCGTTGGCGGGGCAGGGCGGGACCGGCGCGGTGTTCGACGGTGCGACCTCGGCGGTGGCGCTGCCCGGCGCGTCCGACGAGCCGGGCACGGACGCCTACACGTTCGAGCTGTGGGCGCGTCCCGAACGGGTGGACGGCTCCTACCGCTTCCTGATCTCGCGTGAGGCGACGGTCGCAGGGAAGCGCACGGGCACGGGGGTGTGGCTGTCCAAAGGTGGGCTCGGGTTCGAGCGGTGGAGCAACGGCCTGAGCACCAGCATCGACTATGCCCCCGGCCTGCCCGTGAATGCCTGGAGCTACGTGGTCGCCAGCTACGACGGGGCCACGATGCGCCTGTATGTGAACGGCGCACAGGTCGGCTCTAGGTCCACGACCGCAGCGCTGACCGCGGTCCCGGCCGCGACGGCCCTCGGCGCCGGAGCGGGCGCGAGCGGGGGTTTCTTCGCCGGCGACCTCGCCGACGTCGCGCTGTACCCGCGCGCGCTCGCGCGCGCACACGTGACCGCGCGCTACGCCGATGGCTCCCACTTTCCGTGCACGACCATCACCGAAGCGGGGGGAGCCACCTACACCCCCGTTCTGGCCGACCTCGGCGACACGCTCACGGCCGCCGCGACCGCGACCGGCGCCGTTCACAACGCGAGCAGCGAAGGGCAGAGCGAAGGGCCGGTGGACGACGGGCACGGGAACCTCGCGCTCGCGTCCATCAAAGGGCCGAGCGAAGGTGGGACCGTGAGCGGCACCGTCACGGTGACCGCCGCCCTGCACGGCCTCCCCGCCGATCGGATCGAGGTCGACGTGGACGGGCAGTACCGCTACGCGAAGGTCGCGGAACCCCCCTACCAGTACACCTGGTACACGCGCGCCGAGGCGAACGGTTCGCACACGGTGAGCGTGAGGCTGTGGGGGCCCGGCGCCGCGTCGCCCGTGGTCACCCAGGGAACGGTGACCGTGCACAACACCACCGTCTATCCGGCGCCGCTGCCGTTCGGCGAGGAGAGCATGTACGCCGAACTGAACGAGGGCGAAGAAGCCATTGCCCAGGACCTGCTGGAAAACGTGTGGCCGGCGCGAGGGTTCCCGCTGCCCTACCTGCCGTGGCCGCTCACCTGGCAGGAGGATCCCTACCACGAAGCGTATTGGGAGTTCTACTTCTACGGACTGCGCCCGGAGGCGACGCTGCTGTACGAGTGGGAGACGACGGGGCGGACCGCCTACCTCGAAAAGCTGATCGCGATCCTGCGGTCCTACGTCGCCTACGACGCCACCCGCGCCGAAGACACCGTGACGTTCGACAACGACCACACGGCCGCCTACCGAACGATGGAGCTGATCAACTTCTACGTGAAGCTGAAGATCGCGCACGCGCTGCCCGCCGACCTCGAAGCGGGTCTGTCGCGCTCACTGAAGAAGCTCGGCACGTTCCTTGCCGAATCGCGGCACTTCGAGGCCGACTTCAACCACGGGTTCAACGAGGGGGCGGCACTGCTGCTGCTGGCCGACAACTTCCCGCACATGGCGGGCGCAGCCGGCTGGCGGAAGCTGGCGCTGGAACGCCTGAACGCGATGCTGGCCAATACGATCGACGCCGACGGTGTGGAGGTCGAGAACTCGCCCTTCTACCAGGTGTACGTGCTCGGGCTCGTCTACCAGATCGCACAGTGGGCCAAGCGCTACGAGCCGGGGTTGGCGGCCCCTTACCTGCAGGCCGCGTCGAAGATGCTGCGCTACACCGCCGATGTGACGATGCCCAACGGCTACCTGCCGATGCTGGGCGCCACCGCCACCACCTACATGCCGAGCCAGGATCCCACCGTCTACGGCCCGATGGCCGCCTCCAACCCCGAATTCGACTTCGCCTATACCCGCGGCGCGCACGGCACGCCGCCACCCGACGGCACGGTGCTGTTCGGAGTCTCCGGCCTGTTCCTGATGCGCTCGCCGCTGGGAGCCGCGACCAACCTCCCCAACCAGACGTTCGTGACCTTCAACGCGGGCACGTACCGCACCAGTCACTCCGACCTCGACGGGCTCGGCATCACGATGTACTCGAACGGCGCCGAGGTACTCCCGACCTCGGGGCTGTACACGTACACCGAAGAACCCGACCTCGAGTACTTCCACGGTACCCGCTCGCACAACACCGTGGTGGTCGACGGGAAGGACCAGGGACAGGGCTCCTCGGAAGCGGGGAGCCACGGGTCGAGTGAAGGAGCCACCTGGGCGAGTGGGGTGAGCAGGTTGTACTCCGGCGTCGCCCATCACCGCACCGTCGTCATCCTGCGCCAGGGGCTCGTGCTGGTGCACGACCAGCTCACGAGCGCGAGCTCGCACGACTACACGCAGACGTGGCACCTGGCGCCCAACGCGACCCCCACCGGAACGGCCGCGGCGCTCACGGTCACCGCGAACGGCAAACCGCAGCTGACGATCACGCAGGCCGAACCCACGGCGGTGTCACTTCAGCGCTTCGACGGTGCCAGCGGCCCGATGCAGGGGTGGTACTCCTCCAGCTACGGCTCGAAGCGACCGAGCTGGGCACTCCAGTACACCCGCGACGGCACCACGGCCGCCTTCGGCACCCTGCTGGCGACCGCCCCCTACGCGGGTGAGAGCGCCACGCTCACCGAACACGCCGGGGCGGAAGCGGACACGCTGGATGCGTGCGTGGGCGACACCGTCGGCTATGTGGTGACCGTCCCACATGACAACTCGGCGCCCGCGACGATCTCCTCGGGAGGGTGCTCCGGGTGAGCCTCGGCGGGTGAGCCTGGAGGGAGGGCCTTCGACCACCCGCCGGGCCTGACGGCGGGCGTCGGCTAGGAGGCCGCCAGCACCGTCTCGGCGTGCATCGTCTCGCGCTCCAGCACGCTGAGCAGGGCAGCGACGACCTGCCGGTCGAACTGGGTGCCGGCGCACCGCTCGAGCTCCGCCCGAGCTTGTTCGTGTCCGATCGAGGAGCGATACGACCGGTCGCTGGTCATGGCCTCGTACGCGTCCGCAACCGCCAGGACGCGCGCCTCGATCGGAATCGACTTGGCCGCCAGACCGAGCGGATATCCCCGCCCGTCGGGGCGCTCATGATGAGCGGCCACCCACTCGCGAACGTCGGCCAGGTCACGATGCTGGAGGATCTGCGCGCCGAAGTGGGGGTGGCGCTTGATCACCTCGAACTCCTCATCCGAGAGCCTGCCGGGCTTCTTGAGGATCCGGTCGGGGACGGCGACCTTGCCGATGTCGTGGAGCATCCCGGCCAGTCGCACCCGCTCCACCCGTCCGTCGGATAGGCCCAACTCCCTCGCGATCATCGCCGAGTAGCGCCCGACCGTCTCGGAGTGCCGGGCGTTGCCGCTGAACCGCACGTCCACGGCCTCGGCCAGATCGACCACGAGCGCGACGAAGCGCTCGCCCGCGACATCGCGAGCTTCCGCATCGAGGCTCGCCGCGCTCCGCAGCGCGGCGCTGTACAGAACGGCCCGGTCCCGTCCCGCCTGCTTGGCTGCCTGCAGCGCCTCCTCGGTGGCCCTCAGCAAGGAGGCGGCCGTCTCGGCGTGCTCGGGGAAGCCGGCGATTCCGAAGCTGATCGTCACCGGGGTGAGGAGCCCCTCGAACGCGGCGCCCACCGACGTTCGTAGACGCTCCGCGAGCGTGTACGCCTCGAGGGGCCCGGTGTCGGGAAGGATCAGGGCGAACTCCTGGCCGCCGACGCGGGCCACGAGGTCGATCTGGCGCTTGCTCGCCTCCAGGACCGCCGCAAGCCTCCTCAGGACGTTGTCGCCCGCCGCCTGGCCGCCGCGGCCGTTGACTTCACCGAAGTGGTCGACGTCGCCGCTCACCACGGCGATCTCGCTGCCGCGCCGGCGAGCCCGCTCGATCTCGAGGTCCAGTTGCTCGCGGAATCCACGCCGGTTGAGAACCCCCGTCAGGGGATCCGTGCGCGCGGCGTCGTAGAGCTTCGCGACCAGCGTCTCCACGCGGGCTCGCATCGAGCGGACGAGCACCGCCGCGACGACGAGCGTTCCCATTCCGACGAGCCACCACTCGGCGACTCCGCTCGCCGGTGGGCGCAGGGCGAGCAGTCCACCGTATGCGAGTCCGGCATAGACGATCTGCACGGCCGTTTGCATACGGGTGAAGAAGTACGAGGAGTACAGGAACACCCACAGGTAGAAGAACACGAGGGGACTGGGGGTCTGGGCGGAGAAGTACGCGACTGCAGCGACGAGCGTGCTTCCCCACAGCAGCGCTATCGGCAGCACCCGGTCGGGCAGCGTCCGGGCCCCGAGGAACAGCCCGGCCGCGACCAGATAGGCGATTGCGACGACTGCGAGCAGCCCGAGCGCGTTCGCGTCCTGCGAGTGCGGGAGCAGATACGTCAGCAGGGCGAGCGTGGCCCCGGCCGCGAACAGGGCCGCGAGCGCCTGCGCCATCAGGGCCCGATCATGTGTGGCCGCGAGCTGCCCCCTCGCCTCGGCGATGCGATCCTCGTGCGCGGGGGACATCGGGTCTCTGATTGTCAGGCCGCCTAACGCTCAGCGGATCCGGCGAGGAGTCCAGGGTTCACAGATGTCGCATCGGATTGCCGGCACAACCGTGTGACGGCTGCGGGGGATTCCGTCGAACAAACGTGCACGCGTGGTGGGACACCGGTTGAATCATGTGTGGGCCGCCCGAGGGCGGGGAAACGGCGACCGGTCGCGCCTGCGGATCGGGAAGATCGAGGCGGACGAACGGCAGGAGTGGGCGCGGCCACCGACGGATCGCGACGCTAGCTTGCACGGTGGATATGGCGTTACACGCTGCTGGCAACCGTGCTCATTGCGCCGCCCGCGCGCTCTCGCCGAGTGTCGAACGCCTGGCCGCCAGATCGCCGCAACCGCCGGATTCCGGACGCGACGCACGCGTGTAGTCTCCGCCCATGGGGACAGCCGTCGAGAGGGTGCGGGCGGACGTTCGCCCCGGTCTCGCCCACGATGCCGAGACGTTCTGCGAGGCGTTCCAGCGCACCGCCGAGCGGTACGCCGACCAGCTCGCCCTGCGGGCCCACGGCGGCGGCGTGGAGCTCACATGGGCGCAGTACGCCGAACGCGTGCGGGCAGTTGCCCGCGGCCTGCATGCCGCCGGCGTCGGGAGGGGCGCGACCGTCGCGCTGATGCTGCACAACCGCCCCGAGGCGGTGATCGTCGACACCGCCGCCATGCATCTGGGGGCGGTTCCCTTCTCGATCTACAACACCTCCTCGCCCGAGCAGGTCGAGTACCTCCTCGGGCACGCCGAATCACGCGTGGCGGTGACCGAGGCGGCGCTCGCCGAGCGGATCCTCAGCGTGGCCGACCGCCTGCCGCTGCTCGAGCGGGTTTACGTCGTGGACGGACCGGTGGCGGGTGCGCTGGAGCTCGCCGAGCTCGAACGGGACGCCGGTCGGGAGGACTTCGATTTCGAGGCCGTGTGGGGGGCGGTCGCGGCGGATGACGTCGCCACCCTGATCTACACGTCCGGCACCACCGGCCCCCCCAAGGCCGTCGAGCTGACCCACCACAGCCTGCTCGACGAGACCCGGCTGGTGGACAGGGTGACGCCGCTGCAGCCGGGCGGTCGCGTCATCTCCTACCTGCCGATGGCGCACCTCGCGGACCGCTACATCCACTACACCTGCCTCGTGTCGGGTGCGACCTCGACGTTCGTCGCCGACCTGACCCAGGTCCTCGGTGCCGTGATCGAGGTGCGGCCGACCTCGTGGGGGGCCGTGCCGCGCGTGTGGGAGAAGCTGAAGGCGGCCCTCGAGGCGGGGTTCGCGGCGGAGCCCGATGCCGAGCGGAGCGCGACCCTCGCCGGGGCGCTCGACGTCGGTCTGCGGGTGGTGCGCGCACGCCAGGCCGGCCAGGAGGTCCCGGCGGCGCTCGCCGACACGCACGCGCGCGCGGACGGCGAGCTGTTCGCACCGCTGCGTGCCCAGCTGGGGCTCGACCAGGTCCAATATCTGGTGTCCGGCGCCGCCCCGATCGCTCCCGAGGTGCTCGAGTTCTTCTCTGCCATCGGCCTGCCGATCTGCGAGGTGTGGGGCATGAGCGAGCTCTCGCTGATCGCCACCATCAACCCGCCGGACGCGATCCGCATCGGCACCGTGGGGCCGGCGCTCCCGGGCGTCGAGGTTGCGCTCGCGGACGACGGCGAGCTGCTCGTGCGGGGGCCGATCGTGATGCGCGGCTATCGCGGTGCGCCGGAGCTGACGGCCGAGACGGTCGACCCCGAGGGCTGGCTGCACACCGGCGACATCGGAGAGATCGACGCGGACGGCTACGTGCGCATCGTGGATCGCAAGAAGGAGCTGATCATCAACGCCGGCGGCAAGAACATGTCGCCGGCCAACATCGAGAACAAGATCAAGGCGGCCTGCCCCCTGGTCGGCAGCGTCGTGGCGATCGGCGACCGGCGCCCCTACAACACCGCCCTCGTGGTGCTCGACCCGCTCGCCGTGGCGGGCTTCGCGGCCGCCAACGACATCGCCGCGCGGACGCCGGCCGAGCTCGCACGCGAGCAGGCCGTTCTGGAGGAGGTGGCGGAGGGGATTGCGCGGGCCAACGAGAGCCTCAGCCGCGTGGAGCAGATCAAGCGCCACACACTGCTGCCCGAGGAGTGGCAGCCCGGAGGCGACGAGCTCACGCCGACGATGAAGCTCAAGCGCAAGCCGATCGCGCAGAAGTACGAGGCCGAGATCGAGGCGATGTACGCCGAGGCCGGCTCTCCACCGCCGTCGTCGGACTAGGGTGCCGGCGCATGGGTCGCGCCGGCGTCGAGGAGGACGTGCTCCTGGAACTCGAAGCCGGCTTCGAGCGCGCGTCGGGCCGGGCACGTCTCGGCCACACGGCGCAAACGCATGACCTGCTCGTCGGTCAGGCCGCTCGGCAGGTGTAGGTGCAGTGTCGCGCGGCGGGGCGTCGCGTCGGCGTCGTAGTCGACCTCGACCCGCAACCCCTCGAGCTCCCACCCGTGGCGCCGCGCGTACAGCGCGACCATCGTGGACGCACACGAGGCCAGCATCGCCGCCAGCAGCTCGTGGGGCGTGGGAGCCGTGTCCCCGCCGCCGAGCGCTTCGGGCTCGTCGGTGAAGATCGTGTGCCGGCCGTTGACGTCGATCGCGTGACGCAGGCCCTCGACGGGATGGGCGCTGGCGGTGAACGCGGTCATGTCCAGAACCGTCTCACGAGTGGCCGAAGCTGACGTCCGGGAGAACCCGGCGCGCCCATCCGGGGAGATACCAGGCCCGGCTTCCCATCGCCCGCAACAGTACGGGCAGGAGGAGCAGCCGGATCAGGAAGGCATCCAGCAGCACCGCCACGCCCAGGATGATTCCCATCTCCTTGGGCGGCAGTGGTCCGGAGAGCGCGAAGGTGAAGAACACGGCGACCATCACGGCGGCCGCGGCGAAGATCACACGGCCGGAGTGGGCCACACCCCCGACCATCGCCTCGTGCGCGTCGTGGGTGCGGTCCCAGTGCTCCTTTGCGCTCGACAGCAGGAACACCGTGTAGTCCATCGAGATCGCGAAGATCATCGCGAAGAAGAACACCGGTCCCCAGGCGTCCAGGAACCCCTGCGCCTGGAAGCCGAGCAGCCGGTGCAGGTCCCCGTCCTGGAAGATCCACTTGGCGACGCCGAACGCCGCGGCGGTCGCGAGCAGGTTCGTGAGCACGCCGGCGGCGGCAACCAGCGGAGCCTGCAGCGCAAACAGCAACAGCAGGAACCCGAGCGCGATCACTACCCCGATCACCAGCCAGGTCTTCTGGCGAAGGAGCGTTTCGAGGTCGTGGTTTTCCGCCACCGCGCCCCCGACCAGGGCTCCTGCCGGGAGCTCGTTGCGGAGTCGGTCGATCGTCCGCCCTACTGCGGGGTTTGAGGGGTCGTGGCGCGGGACAGCCGTCACGAGGGAAAGGCCGCCTCCACCCGGCTCGGCGGCCGCCACGGAGGCCACGCCGGGATCGGAGGCGGCGATCCTGTAAACGGTGGCTGCTTTCGCCGAGGGCGCGACGATCTGCACGGGACCAGTGGCCCCCGGACCCATCGCTGCCTGCACCTCCTGGTAGCCGACGCGCGAGCCGTCGCTCTGCGGCACGACCTTGATCGAGGGCATCGAGGTCTTCAGATGGGCGAGGGGCAGCGCCAGCGCCAGCAGCGCCGCAAGGGCGGGAATGCCGAACAGCGCGGGATGGCGCCACAAACGCTCTCCCCATGCCGCGAAGCGCGCCGAGCGGTGCTCGCCGGAGTGCGCCCACGGCAGCGCGAGCTTGTCCACCTTCGGCCCGATCCTGGCGAGCACAGCCGGCAGCAGCGTCAGTGTTGCCGCCAGCACGAAGACGACGGCGAGCATGATCCCGAGGCTCATGCTGCGAAACGCCGGACTCGCGACGAGCATCACGGCGCTCAGCGAGATCAGCACGGTCAGGCCGCTGAACAGCACCGCCTTGCCCGCGGTATCCATGGTCACGGCGACGGCCTCCTGCGGTGTGAGCCTGGAGCCGAACAGCGAACCTCGGAAGCGGTACACGATGAACAGCGCGTAGTCGATGCCGAGCGCGAGCGCGAACATCAGCGCGAAGTTCATCGCCCAGATCGAGATCGGCGCGATCAGCGTGCCGAGGTAAAGCAGCCCGGCGGCGGAAACGAGGCCGACCATCGTGAGCATCAGGGGCAGGCCAGCCGCGACGAGCGACCCGAAGGCGAGCAGCAAGATCGCGAGCGTCACCGGCCAGGAGATCACCTCCGACCTGAGCATCGCCGAGCGGTTGGCCGCGTTGAAGTCCGACCACATCCCGGCGGCGCCGGTGAGATCGACTACCGTCGTCGCACTCGACAGCCGGTGGAGCCTGCCCTTCAGCTTGTCGGCGGCCGCGACCATCTCGTTCGGGCCCCTCGCCGCCCCGGCCTGCACGATCGCCGTGTGACCGTCGCGCGAGACCGACACACCCGCTGAGGGCGCCACCACCGCGCTCACCGCGCTGTCCGCGCGCAGCGTCCGTTCGACGCGCGCAAGGATCGACCTGAAGCGGGGACTGGTGACGGTTTCCGTGGGGGAGTGGACCACGGTCATCAGCCCGTAGCCACCGAGCCCCGCAAAGTCACGTTCGACGAGCTTGCGTGCCTGTGCCGACTGGGATCCGCTCGCTTCCCAGCCCGCCCCCGACAGCGCCGTCTCGACCCTGGGTGCGAGGAAGCCGAGTGTGACCGCGACCACCAGCCACGCGGCGAGGACGGTGCGGAAGTGGGTTGCCGTGTAGCGCCCGAGCCGGCCGATGAGGCCGACCCTGGCCGCCTCCGACGCCGGCGCGGAGTCCTGGAGTGGACGAGCTGCGGCGGCGGCCGCGACGTTCATCGTGAACCGTCCCGTAGTGGTCCAACGGCCACGACGCTCGGTTCCGCAGTCGCGGGGGAAGAGACCTTTCGCGTGAGGCTTTCGGAGCGCTGCATGCTGCCTCCTATACGCATCTACAACTGTCTGCTTGTGCTCGGACAGTAGCGTGTCCCGCGACTAATGTCAACTCCACAACGGTACAGTTGTGATATCGTCCCTCGCGATGAACGACCCGGCAACCGCCCCACACCCGCTCCCGGACCCGCTGGTCGAGCTCGTCGCACAGCGTTTCCGCGTGCTCGGCGAGCCGATGCGCATCAAGCTGCTCGACCGGCTCCGGGACGGCGATGCGAACGTCGGCGAGCTGCAGGAGGCCCTTGGCGCCTCCCAGCAGAACGTCTCCAAGCACCTCGCGATACTCCATGACGCCGGTATGGTCAGCCGGGCCAAGGCAGGCACCAGCGTCCGCTACTCGATCAGCGATCCCGCCATCTTCGAGCTGTGCGACCAGGTCTGCGGCGGGGTGCGGCGACAACTTCAGCAGCTGAGCACGATCCTCGAAGGCGAGCAGGCCGGAGCCCGCTGACCGCGCGCGCGCCGAGTGGCAGCCGGACGGCGGCTCTCGGAGGGTCACAGGTCGCGCGAAGCGGGACATACTTACCCCGCGAGGGCCTGGCCGTCGCATCGAACCCTCAACCAGAAGGGAGAACACCATGGCGAAGGTGCTCTGTGTGCTCTACGACGACCCGGTCGACGGATACCCGCCCTCCTACGCACGGGACTCGGTGCCGACGATCACGCGATACCCCGACGGCCAGAGCGCGCCGAGCCCGAGCGGCCTCGGCTTCACGCCGGGCGAGCTGGTGGGCTGCGTCTCGGGAGAGCTGGGCCTGCGTGACTACCTGGAGTCGAACGGCCACGAGCTCGTCGTGACGTCCGACAAGGAGGGACCCGATTCGGTGTTCGAGCGAGAGCTGCCCGACGCCGAGGTGGTCATCTCGCAGCCGTTCTGGCCCGCCTATCTGACGGCCGAGAGGATCGCCAAGGCGCCGAAGCTGAAGCTGGCGCTGACGGCCGGCATCGGCTCCGACCACGTCGACCTGCAGGCGGCGATCGAGCGCGGCATCACCGTCGCCGAGGTCACATACTCGAACTCGATCAGCGTCGCCGAGCACGTCGTGATGATGATCCTCGCGCTGGTCCGCAACTACATCCCCTCCTACCAGTGGGTCATCGACGGCGGCTGGAACATCGCCGACTGCGTGTCGCGCTCATACGACCTGGAGGGCATGCAGGTCGGCTCCGTCGCCGCGGGCCGCATCGGCAGCGCGGTCCTGAGACGGCTGAAGCCCTTCGAAGTCGGCCTTCACTACACCGACCGCCACCGCCTCCCGGCCGACGTCGAGCAGGACCTCGGCCTCACCTTCCACGAGGACGTCGAGTCGCTCGTCGAGGTGTGCGACGTCGTCACGATCAACGCGCCCCTGCACCCAGAGACGGAAAACATGTTCGACGCAGGGCTGCTGGGGAAGATGAAACGTGGCGCCTACCTGATCAACACGGCGCGGGGAAAGATCTGCGACCGCGACGCCGTCGCCGCGGCCTGCCGCAGCGGCCAGCTCGCGGGCTACGCGGGCGACGTGTGGTTCCCCCAGCCGCCCCCGAAGGACCACCCGTGGCGCTCGATGCCCCACCACGGGATGACGCCTCACACCTCGGGCAGCTCGCTGTCGGCACAGGCGCGGTATGCCGCCGGTGCGCGGGAGATCCTCGAGTGCTGGTTCGAGGACCGCCCGATCCGCGAGGAATACCTGATCGTGGACGGCGGCAAGCTGGCCGGTGCGGGCGCCCACTCCTACAGCGAGGGGGATGCCACCGGCGGCTCGGACGAGGCGGCGCGCTTCGGCAGCGCCTGAGCCGGGGACGCCGGTGCGCTGTGCGCAGGAGGCGCGCCCGCTCAGGGCCCCCGTCGCACGCCCACCTCGTCGAGGTGCTCCAGCAGGTCGCGGGGGTCCTCGTACACGCGGTAGGCGCCGGCGGATAGGAGCTCGTCGCGTCCGTAGCCGCCCGACAGCAGCCCCACGCCGAGGGCACGCGCCCTCCTGGCCGCAAGCAGGTCCCACACGCTGTCCCCGACCACGACGCTGTCGGCGATGTCCGCCCCGATCCGCTCGGCCGCTGCCAGGAACAGGTCCGGGTCGGGCTTCGCGTGACGCACCTGGTCGCGCGTGATCAGAGGGGTGTCGCCGGGCAGGCCGAGCAGGTCCAGCGACAGGCGGGCGTAGCGCTCGGACCCGCTCGTCGCGATCGCCCACCGCACCTCGTATGCGTCGAGGGTGCCCAGCAGCTCGATGGCGCCGGGAAGCGGTCGCACGCTGTCGAACTGGCGGACGTACGCCTCCGCGTGGAGTCCCTGGAGTGCGTCGAGGACCTCCCGCCCGAGCGGACGGTCGAGCTCGCGCGAGAGGGCGGCGACGAACAGTCCGCCGCTCATCCCGATACGCCGGTGGATCTTCCACACGGGCAGGTCCACACCGACGCTCTCGAGCGCGTCGCGCCAGGCGATCACATGCTGGTAGACGCTGTCCACGAGCGTCCCGTCCAGGTCGAACAGCAGTGCCGCCACCGTCGCGATCTTCTCACGCGGCGCTGCCCTGCGAGCGCAGCAGCGACCTGAAATCCTCGACCGGCCCGAGATGTCCCGGCACGCCGCGCCGCCAGGGCCGTAGGCGCTGGGGACCGGACCTCCACGCTGTACGTGTACCTGCCCCAGGCGAACGCGGTGCCCTTCCAGCAGTCCGCGGTCGAGTACGACGTGAGCCTCGAGTACAACGGCTGATACAAGGCCCAGTCGCCGCCCGCCTTCATCGGGGGTCCGGCGATGCTCGGCGCTCACGGCGTCAGCGTTACCAACCCGCTGTACATTGTCTACGGGTGCTCCGACACCCTCTGACAGTGACCCCGGAGGAGCTTGCCAACCTCGCACATCTGCGCCGGGCCCGCGACCTGATCGATCGCGAGTACGCCCGTCGGCTCGACGTTGCGGCCCTCGCCCGCGCCGCCCTGATGTCGACGGCCCACTTCTCGCGGCAGTTCCGCGCGGCCTACGGGGAGACGCCCTACGCCTACCTGATGACACGCCGCATCGAGCGGGCGAAGGCGCTGCTGCGCCGCGGCGACCTGTCGGTCACCGAGGTCTGCGTCTCGGTCGGGTGCTCCTCGCTCGGATCGTTCAGCGCGCGTTTCACCGAGCTCGTGGGGGAGACCCCGACGGCCTACAGGGCCCGCGACCACGGCGCCCTCGCGAGCGTCCCCGGCTGCGTCGCCCGGGACCTCACCCGCCCGAGCCGTAGATCGAGCAGGATCGGAGAAGCGCGCTGGGCGCTCGCGCCTTAGCATCGCCGGCCATGGATCTAACTCTCTCAACCTGCTTCGTGCTCGTGGACGACCCTGACCTCGCCCTCGCCTTCTACCGTGACGCGCTCGGCCTCGAGCTCCGCAACGACGTCGCCCGCGAGGAGTTCCGCTGGATCACCGTCGGCTCCCCCTCACAGCCCGGCGTCGCGATCGTGCTCACGAACTACCTGAACAGCGGCCCCGCCGACCGCGACGCGCTCGCCGCGCTCGTGGCCAAGGGCGCCATGAACGGCGTCCACTTCCACAGCGACGACCTCGACGGCGCCTTCCGCAAGCTCAGCACCGCGGGCGCCGAGATCGTGCAGGAACCCACCGACCAGCCGTGGGGCACGCGGGACTTCGCCGTGCGCGACCCGGCCGGCAACCTGCTGCGCATCGACCAGCCGCCGGCCTCCGCTTCCTGAACGCGGGCGCCGTCAGGCCGTTGCGCTTTGACGCCGGGCGCGCTTTGCGCTGAAATCAAGCTGATCAGCGTCATCCTGAACCTCGGGGCGCGCGACCTAACGGCAGGGAGAACCGACACGTGGGCAGCTCACAGGCGGACAAGGCCGCCAGCCACCAGAGGATCGTCAGCGCGGCGTCCGCGCGCGTCCGGGGGGAGGGCGTCGGCAGCCTGAACGTGGCGGAGCTGATGGGTGCCGCCGGGTTGACGCACGGGGGCTTCTACCGCCATTTCGATTCCCGCGACGAGCTCGTCGAGGAGGCGATCGAGGCCGCGCTCGAGGAAGGCGCCCGCCGCACGGCCAGGGCGGCCGCGAACGGAGGAGAGCAGGCGCTCGAGCAGATCATCGCCGGCTATCTGAGCCAGCGACACCGCGACTCGCCGGAGTCTGGGTGCGCTGTCGCCGCGCTGCCGGCCGAGGTGGCACGGAGCACCGAGCGGGCGCGCGACGCGTACACGCGCCAGGTGCGCCGCTACCTCGAGCTGCTCACCGAGCTGCTCCCCGCGAGGGGCGCCGACGAGCACGACGCGCATCTGATCATCGCCGCTCTCGTGGGCGGACTGTCGATCGCCCGCGCCGTCAACGACGAGCAGCTGTCGCAGGAGATCCTCGCCGGGGTCGCCGGCGCGCTGATCCGGCGGATCGAGAGCGAAGCCCGCTAGTGCCGGCACGGTCGATGCCCGGCGGCCCGCTGCAGGCCGCGCGCGTCTCCGTCCCTATCGCAGGATCTCCACCAGCAGCACCCACGCGTTGATGGCCGCGCCGACGACCGCCAGCACAATCGCCGCCGCCAGCCAGTAGAGCCCACCGCCCCAGCCGGCGAGCACGCTGGCGCCCGCGGTCGCATAGCGTGTCCTGTCTATGGCCGCCGACATCACCCCCTTCCGCATCGAAGTAGGCGAGCAGCAGCTCGCCGACCTGCGCGAGCGCCTGGCCCGTACCCGCTGGCCCGAGCCCGAGCCGGTCTCCGACTGGTCGCAGGGGATCCCCCTGGCGTACCTGCAGGAGCTCTGCGAGCACTGGCGCGAGCGCTATGACTGGCGGCGCACCGAGGCCGCGCTCAACGAGTACGAGCAGTTCACCACGGAGCTGGACGGACTGCCGATCCACTTCCTGCATGTGCGCTCTCCCCACGAGGGCGCGCTGCCGCTGGTGATCACGCACGGCTGGCCGGGTTCGATCATCGAGTTCTCGAAGGTGATCGGCCCGCTGACCGACCCGCCCGCGTACGGCGGCGACGCCGCCGACGCCTTCCACCTGGTGTGCCCGTCGCTGCCCGGCTACGGATTCAGTGGCAAGCCGGACGCGACGGGGTGGAGCGTCCAGCGGATCGCCTCAGCCTGGGCCCAGCTGATGGACCGCCTCGGGTACTCGCGCTACGGCGCCCAGGGCGGGGACTGGGGGTCGTCGGTCACGATGGCGCTCGCGGGCGTCGACGCCGACCACCTGGCGGGCATCCACGTCAACATGGCGACCGCCGACCCGAAGGCCCTCGGCGGCCTCGGCGAGCTCAACGAGCAGGAGCAGGCGGCGATGGCCTCCCTGGCCCACTACATGAAGTGGGACTCCGGCTACTCCACCGAGCAGGCCACCCGGCCCCAGACGGTGGGGTACGGGCTCGTCGACTCGCCGGCGGGGATGTGCGGGTGGATCGTGGAGAAGTTCTGGTCGTGGACCGACTGCGACGGGCACCCCGAGAACGTCTTCACCCGCGACGAGCTGCTCGACAACGTGATGCTCTACTGGCTGCCGGCGGCGGGGGCCTCCTCGGCGCGTCTGTACTGGGAGAGCTTCCGCGCCCGCGACTTCGAGCAGATCGACGTGCCGTCGGGTATCTCGGTGTTTCCCAAGGAGATCTTCCGCCTCTCACGCCGCTGGGCCGAAACCCGCTTCACCGACCTGCGTCACTTCGGCGAACCGCCGCGGGGAGGCCACTTCGCGTCGATGGAGCAGCCACAGCTGTTCCTCGACGAGGTGCGTGCGTTCTTCGCCTCGGTGCGCTAGGGCCGGGCCCCGGGACAGCGCGGGCGAGGGAAGCGGCGAGCAGGGACGCCCGGACCGGGGTCCTAGGCGGGCACCGCGAGCGGCTCGATCCGCGCCGGCACGTGCTTGTGCCAGGGGGTTCCCGCGAAGCCGTCGCGCCACTCGGAGGACGTGAGCGCGTTCGGTGCCACGCCGGTGATGATCGTCTCGCCGTCGTCCCCGGTGCTGGAGAGCCCGAACCCGTTGGGCAGCGAGGCATGGCCGGGCTGCATCACGTGGGTGACCTCGACCACAGCCTCCGCGCTGCCGCGAGCCGTCGTGACCAGCGCACGCGAGCCGTCGGACAGGCCGATGCTGGCGGCGTCCTCCTCGCTCACCCGCAGACGACCGTCGGCGTCCTGCTTGCGCCATCCGGGGTCGCGGAAGATGTCGTTGGCCGTGAACGAGCGGCGCTCTCCGACCGACAGCACGATCGGCAACTGCTCGCTGGTGTGGATCGGCGGCCCGCCGTCGATGCCGGCGAGCTCGTCGAGCATCTCGGTCAGCTCGAGCGCGATCCGTCCGTCGGCGTGGACGATCCGGGAGAAGTCCTCGCCGTACTCGTCGCGCGTGAACACGACACCGGAGGGCGAGGAGATAATCGCCTCGAACAGCTCGTTGCCGTCGCCGTGGCCTGCCCGGCGGACGGCCTCCGGGTAGGTCATCGCGCAGCGGTGGGCCAGGCCCCACAACGCGGCCGCGCTCGCCATGCCCTCGGGCAGCGAGGGGCCGAGCGTCTCGTACAGGACGTAGGGTGCGAGGCTCGAGAGGGCGGGGTTCTCGGTCGTCGCGGCGGCGAACGCGGAGGCGTATGCCTCGTAGCCCTCGTCCGCGGCCGCGCGCAGCGGCTCGAGCTCGTCCTCTGAGACGACGCCGAGCGCGCGCACCAGCCGCGCCCAGATCTCCGCCTCGGGCAGCGTCCCCGGCAGCGGTTCGAGCAGCGCCCGGCGCAGGTGGAAGGTGTTCTCGGGGAACTCGAAGTTGAAGAACGTCGCCTCGGGCTTCTCGTACTGGCTCGCCGCCGGCAGCACGTAGTCGGCGTGGCGGCCGGTCTCGGTCAGCGCGACGTCGATCACGACCACCAGCTCGAGCGCCTCGAAGGCATCGGCGAAACGTTGCGAGTCTGCCAGCGAGTGGGCGGGGTTCGAGCTCTCCACGATCATCGCCCGGAAGCGCTGCGGGTGGTCGGTGAGGATCTCGTCGGGGATCACGTTGCACGGCAGCAGCCCGCCGATGATGGGAGCGCCCGTCACGGGGGTGCGGCGCATGCGCGGATCGCGGAACAGGTTCACGAACGAGCTGTGAAGGTGCATCCCGCCGTGGTTGCCGAAGTTACCCGTGAGGATCCACAGCATTCGGTTCAGGTAGGAGCACAGCGTGCTGTTGGGCGCCTGCTGGATCCCGAGGTCCTCGAACACGGACACGCTCTGCGCGCCCGCGATCCGCCGCGAGGCCCGCCGCAGCTCCGGCTCCTCCACGCCACACCACTCCGCGTAGCGGGGGACGTCGATCTCGGCGAAGGCGTCCAGCACCGGCTCGGCTCCGCTGACGTGGTCGGCCAGGAACTCCACGTCGACGAGTTCCTCCTGCACCAGCACACCGACCATCGCCGCCAGGCACCACGCGTCGGTGCCCGGTCGCACGCGCAGGTGGAAGTCCGCGAGCTTGGCGGTGTCGGTCACCACCGGGTCGATCACGATCATCGAGCGGTCGGAGTCCTTGGCGATCTCTTTCAGCACCACGCGCGCACGCGGGAAGCTCTGCGACATCCATGGGTTCTTGCCCACGAACACGGACACCTCCGCGTGCTCGAACTCCCCCCGCGTGTGCGCCCCGTACAGGCGGTGCTCGACCCACGCCTCGCCGGTCTTCTCCTGCGCCAGCGCGCTCGAGCGGTAGCGCGATCCGACCGCCCGCAGGAACGCACCGCTGTAGGCGCCGCCGAGGTGGTTGCCCTGACCGCCTCCCCCGTAGTAGAGGATCGTCTCGCCACCGTGGGCGTCGCGGATCGTGCTGCAGCGCTCGGCGATCTCCCGTGTGGCCGTGTCCCAGTCGACCTCCTCGAAGCTTCCATCAGGGCGGCGGCGCAGCGGCGAGGTCAGCCGGTGGCGCCCGTTCTGGTAGTGGTCGAGGCGCATCGCCTTGTTGCACGTGTACCCGCGCGTGCCGGGGTGCGCTTTGTCGCCGCGGATGCGGGCCAGCTGCCTGCCGTCGAGCTGCACCTCGATGCCGCAGTTGCACTCGCAAAGGATGCAGGCGGTCTGCGACCAGAGCTCGGTCATCCGCCCGTCAGGATGATGGCTGTCATCTTGGATGTCAAGCGCGCGGGCGGGTCTAGACTCGCAGCGTGCCTGACGGTGTGTCCGTGTCGTCGGCTGCGGCTCCTGGAGGGTCCTCGCGCTGGCGCTCGGCGATGGCTTACTGGCGCCCCGCGTGGTCGGTGCCGGCGGCCCTGCGCGCGGTCCGCGCGGCGGTCGTGGTGCCGGTCCTGTTCGCGTTCGGGGACAAGGTGCTCGACAACCTCCAGCTCGCCACCTTCGCCGCCTTCGGAGGCTTCGCCACGCTCGTGCTCGTGTCGTTCGGCGGAACCCGCCGCGAAAAGCTGACGGCGCATCTGGCGCTGGCGGTCGCCGGCAGCGTGCTGATCGTGATCGGCACGGCGGTCAGCTCGGACACCCTGCTCGCGGCGCTCGTGAGCGTGCCCGTGGCGTTCACCGTGTTCTTCGCGGGGGTGGGCGGGCCCAACGCGGCGGCGGGCGTCAACGGCGCACTGCTCGCCTACGTGCTGCCCGCGGCCTCGGCCGGGACGATCGGCATGGTCCCAGAGCGCCTCGCGGGGTGGTGGCTCGCGTCCGTGGCCGGCACCGCGGCGGTGCTCGCCCTGTCACCGCCAGGCGGCGGAGATCGGCTGAGGCCGGCGGCCGCGAAGGTCGCCGACGCGCTCGCTGACGTGATCGACTGCGCGCTCAGCGGCGTCCCCACCGCGCCCTCGCTGGGGGTCGCGATCGACTCCAAGCACGAGCTGCTGGAGGCCTTCACGGCGACGCCGTACCGGCCGACGGGTGCGAGCGCTCCCGACGAGGCCCTGTCGAACTCGATCGACCTGCTCGAGTGGTGCACGAGCCTGGTCGCCGACATGGTGGGCGAGCGCGAGGACCTCAGCACGATCCCCGATGCCGAGCGCACCCTCCTGGAGGCCTCCAGCGGCGCCCTGCGCGGCGTGGCCGCCCTGCTGGGCGGCGATCGCGCCGTCGAGTTGGACCTCGAGGTGCTCGAGGGCGCCCGCGCGCGCAGCGACGAGCGCCTGCACGAGCTCTCGGTGGAGGGACCGGGCAACGCCGCCGCGGCGCGGGTGCTGTTCCACGCCGACATGATCGCCCTGACGACGCTGGCGATCGCGGCGGACACGCAGGTGGCGTCGCGGCTCGAGACGCCGCAGTGGCTGGAGCGCCGTCGCGCGGAGGTCATGCTCGGAGCCGGCGCCGCCCACCGCGCTGGGCGCCGGGTGGCCGCGATCGGACGCGTCGCCCTCAGCCACGCCAGCGTGCGCTCCGTGTGGACGATCAACAGCCTGCGTGGAGCGTTCGCGATCGCCGCGGCGGTGGCGGTGGCCGACCTCACCAGCGTCCAGCACGGATTCTGGGTGGTGCTCGGCACGCTGTCGGTCCTGCGCACCAACGCGGTCGCCACCGGCGCCACGGCACTGCGCGCGATGCTCGGCACCGTCGCGGGGTTCGTGATCGGCGGCGCGCTGCTGCTCGCGATCGGGACCTCCTCGGCCGGCCTGTGGGTGGTCCTGCCGGTGGCCGTGTTCGTCGCCGCCTACGCACCCGGCACGGCGCCCTTCGCCGTCGGCCAGGCGGCCTTCACCGTCACGGTCGCGGTGCTCTTCAACCTGCTCGTGCCCGCCGGCTGGAAAGTCGGCGTCGTGAGGCTCGAGGACGTTGCCCTCGGGTGCGCCGTGAGCGTCGTCGTCGGGCTGCTGTTCTGGCCCCGCGGCCTCGCCTCCGTGGTCGGAGACGACCTCGCCGACGCCTACCGCACCGGTGCGCGCTACCTCGAACAGGCCGTGCGGTGGGTGGCAAACGTGCAGGAGGAGATGGCGGCGGGCGCCGCAGCGTCTGCGCTGGCCGCCACGCGCCTGGACGAAGCGCTGCGTGGCTTCCTCGCAGAGCAGGGGACCAAGCACATCGAGCTGCAGGAGCTGTGGCGGCTCGTGGGTGTGGGGCTGCGCCTGCGCCTGACGGCCTTCTCGGTCGCCGGCCTGTCGCCCGACAGCACGCTCGTGGGGCCCGCCCAGGCCGCCCTCGTCAAACGCACCTCCACGCTCGCCGGCTGGTTCGACCGGCTCGCGATCGTCGTCGGCCAGAGTAACGGCGCCACGCCTGCGACGCTGACGCCGCCCACCTTCGGGCGCGACGAAGTCGTGTCCGAATCGTCCGGATCCCACTACGGGGTGTGGCTGTGCGAGCACCTCGACCACATCGCCGAACACCTGTCCGAACTGGTCGCACCGGCCGAGCACGTCGCCGAAGCGCGGCGCCGCCCGTGGTGGCGCTGAGGCCGGGCGCCGACGTCGCTCACCCGGCCGGGCGCCGACATCGCTCACCCCCGCCGGGCGCCGACATCGCTCACCCCCGCCGCGCGCCGACGTCGCTCACGCCCGCCGCGCGCCGACATCGCTCACCCCCGCCGGGCGCCGACGGCGCTCACGCGGCCCGCCACCACAGCGCGCGCTCGGGGAGGAGCTTCAGCAGCGGTCCGGGCGGGGGATCCTGCCGGTACTGCGGGTAACGACGGGAGAGCGCATCCAGCACCGCACCGGTGGGCGCGCCGTCGACGATGCTCACCTTCCCGAGCAGCTGCACCCAGCGCAGCCCGGACCACTCGTCGCTGTAACGGTCGACGGTCAGGGCCGCGCTCGGAGCCCGTCGCAACCAGCGAACACGCGCCAGCTCCCCATCCGAGCTCTTGGGCTTGTTGTCGACCGCCGTCCACAGGGCTTGCTCGTGGACCGCGTAGGTGACGGGCAGCACCCGTGGCCGGCCGCCATCGTCGAGCAGGCCCAGGTGACCGACGCGCTCATCCTCGAGCAGCTCCCAGGCCCACGGCGGCAGAGCTCCTAGAGTCGCAGTGGTCACGGGCCAACACTAGACAGGTGGAGGAGACGCGATGAATGTCGGGATCGGGCTTCCAAACGCAGTGCGCGGCGTCGAGAAGGAGTCGATCGTGGATTGGGCGCGACGTGCCGAGGACGCCGGCTTCGCCAGCCTCGGCACGATCGACCGGATCGTGTACCCGAACTACGAGCCGCTGATCGCGCTGGCGGCGGCCGCAGCGGTAACCGACCGCATCGAGCTGGTGACCGACATCCTCATCGCTCCGCTGCGGTCCAACGTGGCCCTGTTCGCCAAGCAGGCAGCCACGCTCGATTCGCTCTCCGGCGGCCGGCTCACGCTCGGCCTGGGGGTGGGTGGACGACCCGACGACTTCGAGGTCAGCGGCGTCGACTTCGCCCGGCGGGGGCGCATCGTCGATCAGCAGCTGCAGGAGCTGACGGCGCTGTGGGGGGGTCAGGGCGACGTGGGGCCGGCGCCGGTGCGTGGCGGCGGGCGCCCGGGCCTGCTGATCGGCGGTGGAGCCGACGTCGTCTACGCACGCGCCGCCAGGTACGCCGACGGCTGGACGATGGGCGGCGGCACACCGGAGATGTTCGCGGAGGCCCGCGAGAAGGCCGTGGCGGCGTGGGCGGCGGCCGGGCGCGAGGGCAGCCCGCGCACGATGGCGCTGTTCTACTTCTCCCTGGCCGGCGACGCCGAGCGGGTGGCCGGCGAGAGCCTCGGCGACTACTACGCCTTCCTGGGCGACTACGCCGCACAGGTCGCCGCCGGCGCCGCCAAGGACGCCGACACCGTCAGGCAGTACCTGTCCGCGTACGAGGCCGCGGGCGCCGACGACGTCATCTGCTTCCCAACCTCGACCGACACCGCAGAAGTCGGGCGACTCGCCGAAGCAGCGCTGTAGGCGCGCCGCCGGCGGCGTCTTACAGGTCGAACCGCCCCCGCATGTCGGCCGGCACGAGGTCGGCGTACTCGGGGTTGCGCTCGATGAACGCCTTCACGAACGGGCAGAAGGGCAGCACCGCGAGCCCCCGGCGGCGGGCGTCATCGAGAGCGAAGCGGATCATCTGCGTGCCCAGCCCGTGTCTCTCGTAGCGCTGGTCGACCTCTGTGTGCACCAGCGCGATCAGCTCTCTGCGCAGCAGGTAGTCGAGGTGGCCGGCGAGCAGGCCGTCGCGCGTGATCTCGTAGCGTTCGCGTTCCGGTGCGTCGCGGACCTCGACCGTCGCCGTGTCGCCCATGAGCCGTCCTACGCCTCCGCACGCGCGGCTCGGCGGCGCTGCCCACGGCGCGCGGCCAGCGACAGTTCGTCCTGGGCGACCGGGTGGCCGGCGGCGCAGCGCAGCTCGAGCGACACCGGCTCGCCGCAGTCGCGGTGGCGCAGCTCCACGGGCCCGCCGCGGTCGTCCACCCAGCGGTCTCCCCAGTGCATCAGGGCCACCAGCACGGGTAGGAGGTCCTCCCCCTTCTCGGTCAGGCGGTAGCGCTGACGGGTGCGCTGGCCGGGCTCGCGGTAGTCCTCGCGCTCGAGCAGCCCGTGGTCGACCAGCTCCCGCAGGCGGGCGGCGGCAACGGGCTCGCTGACCCCCGCCCGCCGGGCGAAGTCGTCGAAGCGGTCGGTCCCGTAGAAGGCCTCCCGCAGGATCAGGAACGCCGATCGCGTCGTCACCACCTCGAGCGCGCGGGCGATCGTGCAGCGGTCGGCCGTCCAGCCGTCGCGCGGGTCCAGCGACCCGGTCATGCGTATTGCGGGCTCCATGCTCCGCATCATAGCTGACTTACAAACTACTAAGCCAGTATGGTAGGGTGCTGGCTATGACATCACTAAGCCAGCCTCTGACGACGACGCGCCGGGATGCCTCACCCGGGCTCGTCCTGCTGATCGTGTGCGCCGGGGTGGTGCTCGCGAGCCTCGACCTGTTCATCGTCAACGTCGCCCTGCCGCAGATCGGCCGCGACTTCCACCTCCGCGCCGGCGACCTCGGCGACCTCTCCTGGGTGCTGAACGGCTACACGATCGTGTACGCGGCGTTCCTGGTCCTGTTCGGGCGGCTCGCCGAGCGCTACCGCCGCGAGCGCGCGTTCCTGCTCGGGGTGGCGATCTTCGTGACGGCCTCGGCGGCGTGCGGGCTGGCCACGAGCCTGCCGATGCTGGTGGCCTTCCGGGTCCTCCAGGCCGCCGGTGCCGCCCTGCTGACGCCCACCTCTCTCGGACTGATCCTGGCCACGTCCGCGCCCGAGCGCCGCCATGGCGCCGTGCGCACCTGGACGGCCGTGGGCGGGATCGCGGCGGCCGCCGGGCCTGTCGCCGGAGGTCTGCTGGTGGCGGCCAGCTGGCGCTGGGTGTTCCTCGTCAACGTCCCGATCGGGCTGCTCGCGCTGCTCGTCGGGTGGCGGCGGCTGCCGCGGGTCCCGGGCCACCCGGTCCCCGCACCCGACCCCCTCGGCGCGGTCCTGATCACCGGCGGCGTGGGGACGCTCGTGCTCGGGCTCGTGAAGGGCGGCAGCTGGGGATGGGGCGACCCCAGGACCGCGGGTGCGCTGCTAGTGGGATTGACCGCGCTGGGGCTGTTCGCGCTGCTGATCGCCCGCGGGCCCAACCCCCTGATCGAGCGCGAGCTGTTCCGACTGCGGCCGGTGACCGGCGCGTCGGTCGTGGCGCTGCTGTTCATGGCCGCCTTCGGCGGCATGCTGCTCTCGCGCGTGCTGTGGGCGCAGGAGGTGTGGCACTGGTCGGCCCTGCAGACTGGCCTTGCGATCGCTCCGGGGCCGATCATGGTGCCGCTGTTCGCGTTCCTGTTCGCGGGTCCGCTGATCGCGCGCTTCGGAGCGGGAGCGGTGATCGCGGCGGGCTGCGCGATCTTTGCGGCGGGCGCCGCCTGGTGGGGGTTGGCGATGGGCCTGCGGCCCGACTACGCGGGGGACATGCTCGGCGGGATGCTGCTGACGGGCATCGGCGTGGGGCTGACGATGCCCACGTTCACGGCCACGGGCGCGGCGGCGCTGCCGGCCAACTCGTTCGCCACCGGCTCCGGGATGATCAACATGCTGCGCCAGATCGGCCTGGCGATCGGAGTGGCGGCCCTGATTGCCGTGCTTGGCAGCCCTCACGGACCGGCTGCGACGCTCGACGTCTACGAGCGCGCCTCCTACATCATCGCCGGCCTGTCGATCGCCGCGGGGCTCGCGGGGCTGGTGCTGTTGACGAGTCGTCCCAGGGTCGGGGCGGCGAGCGCGGCGGCCTCCACGGCCACCGCCTCACAGGGCGCGTGAGCTGAGCGCCCCGCTCAGCGAGTCGAGCAGCTCGTCGGTGCGCTGGCGCCCCGCTCAGCGAGTCGCGCAGCTCGTCGGTGATCCGGCGAGCGTGGGTCCGTGCTGATCGCCGACCTGCAGGGGGGTCACCACTTCGCCTGAGGCGGGGCTGTGACCGCGGGCCGGGTGGGCGAGCACGCCCGTCGGACGGCGGCGCGGAGCTCGCGCTAGCGCTGCTCGCCCGGTGCCGGTCGCGGGAGCCGCTCGCTGCCCGGCGCCCGCAGTCCGTCGATGATGATCTCCACCAGCCGCGGCCAGCGGCCCATCGCCGGGCCGATCTGCTGGCGGGTCGCGCTTCCCAGGCCGCAGGTGATCATCGGGACGTCCTCCCAGCTCAGGTCGCGCCGCAGGGCGCCGTCGCGCTGGGCACGGCGCACGAGCCGGTCCAGCAGCTCGGGCATGCCCGCCGCTTCGGCGGCGGCTCCGGTGAGGTCGGCGCGGAGCCCGGTGATGTCGCACAAACCGAGGTCGCCGGCCTGGAAGTGGGCGGAGAAGCGGATGAACTCGGAGATGCCGGCCCACGAGTCGTCCATCTCGAGGCACTCCCGAGCCTTCTCGGCGAGTCGCTCGAAGCGTTCGCGCACGAGTGCCGCGATCAGATCGTCCTTCGTGGGGAAGTGGCGATAGATCGTGCCCACGCCGACCCCCGCGAGTTTGGCCACGTCGGGCATCTGCGCCTCGACTCCCTCCTCGGCGAACAGCCGGCTCGCAGCGGCGAGGACGGCTTCGCGGTTGCGGCGGGCGTCGGAGCGCAGCGACCTGGTCGTCTCCGTGGCGGCCATCTGAGAAGTGTCCATTAGCGTCATGTCGAATCTGCACTTGAAACGGAATTGCAGTTCACTATAGTAGCTGAAACCGGAATCCGACTTCCGAATTGCGTACTTGCACTGATGCCGATGCGCCCCGCGATCGCCTCCAGACCCAGCAAGTGAAGGAGCGAGCGACATGAAGAGCCCAAGCGAATACCTCGCCCGACGTTGGACCGCGCTGATCCTGCTGTGCGTGGCGCAGTTCATCGTCGTGCTCGACGCCTCGATCGTGAACGTCGCGCTGCCGAGCATCGGCCGCGGCCTGCACTTCTCCGAGCAGAACCTGCCGTGGGTCGTCAACGCGTACCTGATCGCGTTCGGCGGGTTCCTGCTGCTGGGCGGCCGCGCGGCCGACCTGCTGGGTCGCCGGCGCGTCTTCATGACGGGCCTGGCGGTCGTGGCCGTGTCCTCGCTGGCGGCGGGCTTCGCCGCCACCCAGGGGCAGCTGATCGCCGCCCGTGCGGCGCAGGGCCTGGGGGCGGCGATCGTCTCGCCGGCCGCGCTGTCGATCGTGACCACGCTGTTCAGCGACGGGGCCGAGCGCAACAAGGCGCTGGGGGCGTGGGGCGCCGTGGCGGGTTCGGCCGGGGCCGTGGGCGTGCTGCTCGGCGGGATCCTCACCGAAGGCCTCGGCTGGGAATGGGTGCTGTGGGTGAACGTGCCCGTGTCGCTGATCGCGCTGGCCTTCACACCGGGGCTGATCCCCGAGAGCCGCTCGGAATTGACCACACGGCACTTCGACGCCGCCGGCGCGGTCGCCAGCACCGCGGGGCTTTCGCTGCTCGCCTATGCGCTGCTCGACGCCGCCAGCGCCGGCTGGGGCTCGACCAAGATCGTCAGCCTGTTCGTGGCCTCCGCCGTCCTGTTCGCGGTCTTCGTGGCGATCGAGCTGCGCTCCAAGGCCCCGCTGGTGCCATTCGGCATCTTCCGCATCCGCACCGTGACGGGCGCCAACGTGGTCGGGCTGTTGCTGGGGGCGTCGCTGTTCTCGATGTTCTTCTTCGTGACCCTGTACATGCAGCAGGTGCTCCACTACGGGCCGATCCACGCGGGCCTGTCCTATCTGCCGCTTTCTGTGGCGATCATCGTCTCGGCAGGCCTCGGCGGTCAGCTGGTGACCCGTTTCGGCTTCAAGCCGATCCTCGCCACCGGCATGGCGTCGGTCGCAGTCGGCCTGCTGTGGTTCAGCGGCATCTCGGTGGGCGGGAGCTTCCTCGACGACATCCTGGGTCCCTCGCTGCTCGCGGCGGTCGGCCTCGGGTTCGGTTTTGTGACCTCGACGATCGCGGCCGTCGCCGGCGTGCACCCGCGCGAGCAGGGGCTCGCGAGCGGGTTGATCAACACCTCTCAGCAGTTCGGCGGCGCGATCGGCCTGGCGGTGCTCTCCGCGATCGCCACGTCCCGCACCCACGACGTGCTCGCGACGGGCGCCTCGACCCCGGTCAACGCGCTCAACGAGGGCTTCCAGGCGGCCTTCCTGGCGGGTGCGGGGATAGCCACGCTCGGACTGATGGCGACGCTGCTGCTGATCCGCACACGCGACAGCCGCGCCCACGTCGAGATGGCGAGAGCCGGAGCCGCCGGCGCCGAGGCCTAGCGGGGATACCCGTCAGCCGGCCGAGCCCTCCATGGCACCGGCGCGCGGGTTGTGCGCCAGCACATAGCGCGCGTAGCCGAACGCCGCCAGCAGGATCGCCACCGACGCGTACGGGAACACGCTGTAGGGGAAGGGTTGTCCGGGGGCGAACAGCTCGGCGAACGGGATCACCAGCACGAGCACGCCGAGCAGCGGCATCAGGCAGTGGCGCACGGGCGACAGGCGCCGGCCCCGGCGGCGGATGAAGACCGGCAGCGACACCGCCGTGAGGACGTACACGAACAGGATCAGGATCGTGCCCATCGTCGAGCACTCGGCGTACAGGTTGACGGGGTCGCTCGAGCCGCCGATCAGCCCGGTGGCGTGGCACAGCCACCACACCGCGACGATCCCGAGGCCCACGGCGGTCATCGCGCGCAGCGCGAACGCCGGCGTCTCTCCCGGCGGCCGCGAGGTGCCCAGCCGCGACCACAGCAGGCCGGAGCGACCCCCGTCGGACAGCACCCGTGCCTGCGAGTTGGCCGCCGCCACGAGCGTCGAGAGCACGGAGAAGATGCCGGCCAGCCAGGCGAGGATCGCGGCGGAGCCCAGATAGCGGTCGGCCATTTCCAGAAACGGCACGGACGCACGTCCGATCGAGGACGTCTCGTAGTGGAAGCCCACGATCGTGGTGTACGCGAACAACACGAACAGGGCCGTGGCAGCGGCGATCGAGATGTACAGCGCGCGCGGGATCGTGAGCTTCGGTTCACGCGTTTCTTCGGCCAGCGCGGGGCCGTTTTCCCAACCCACGAACATGAACAGCGCGAGCGGGAACCCGGCCGCCAGGCCGCTGAGCCCGCCGCTCACGCTCGACCACCGCAGCGGCACCGTCGTCAGGTGGTCCGACTGCTTGGCGAGCACCACCACGCAGATCACGACCATCGTCACGACCTGGAACACGAGGGCCCCGGCGACGAGCGCGGTCGAGGAGCCGGCTCCGCGCAGGGCGATCGCCACGCCGGCGCCGGTCACCACCACCGCAATGGGGAGCCAGCTCGGATGCCAGGAGGTGTAGTGGTCGAGCGTCAGCGAGATCATCCCGCCGGACATCGCGAACACGCCGGCGATCGCGATCGTGAACCCGAGCGCGATCAGCAGCGAGGTGACGGCGCCGGCCCTCGCTCCGAGTGAGGTCTCCACATAGGTGATGAAGCTGCCCGCGGAGGGCTCCATGCGCGTGAACTCGGCGGCCACGAAGGCGAGCAGGCCGACGGCCACGCCGGCGGTGATGATGGTCACCGGGGCGCCCACGCCGGCGGTGACGGCGATCACCCCGAAGGCAAAGTAGAAGTCGATCCCGGGGCCGATGTTCGCGACCGTCGAGGCGGTCACGTCCCCGAGCCCCAGCTGCGCCGACTGGGCTTCCGGCCGGACCCGTGGCGGGGAGCTCACCCGCGGCATCGTAGGGCCCGCCGCTGCGCGATCCTACGTGCTTACGGGAGCCATGCCGAGCGAGTGAGGTGCGCGATGAACGAGAGCCCCGTCCTGCTGCACATCTGGGAGATCGAAACCTCCGATGAGCCCGCTGCCGTCGCGAGCCTCGAGCACCTGCACGGCAGCGCCAACATCGTCTACCGGCTCTACCACGAGGTCGCGCGGTACGGCTGATGTCGGCCGCGACCGCCGCTGCTGCTCCCAAGTCCGTGGGGCGCCCTCGCACGAGGGTGATCTTCGGAGGGCTGATGCTGGTCGTGCTGCTGGCGGCGCTCGACCAGACGATCGTCGCCACGGCGCTGCCCACGATCGTCGGCGACCTCGGCGGACTGGACCGGCTCGCGTGGGTGACGAGCGCATTCCTGCTCGCCCAGACCGCCGTCACGCCGATCTACGGCAAGCTCGGCGATCTGTACGGGCGCAAGCGCGTGCTGCAGAGCGCGGTCGTGCTGTTCCTGATCGGCTCGGCGCTGTGCGGGCAGGCGGCCGGCATGACCGAGCTGATCGCCTTCCGCGCCGTCCAGGGTCTCGGTGCCGGCGGCCTGATCGTGCTCGCACAGGCGGTCATCGGCGACATCGTCAGCCCCCGCGAACGGGGCCGCTACCAGGGCCTCTTCGGCGCCGTGTTCGGCGTCGCCAGCATCGCCGGGCCGCTGCTGGGGGGCGTGATCGTGACTGCCGTCTCGTGGCGGTGGATCTTCTACATCAACCTGCCCGTGGGGATCGCCGCGCTGTCGGTGCTCGGGGTGGCGCTGCCCGCCCAGGGGCGGCGTGGGCGCCCGTCGATCGACTATGTGGGAGCGGCACTGCTGGCCGCCGGGCTGAGCGCGATCGTGCTCGTCACGAGCCTCGGGGGCACCACGTGGGCGTGGGGATCGACGCAGGTGGTGCTGGTGGGCGCGCTCGGCGTGGCGCTGATCGCGGCGTTCCTGTTCGTCGAGCGCCGCGTGCCCGAGCCGATCCTGCCGCCCTCGCTGATGCGCGACCGTGTCTTCGCCGTCGCGGGGTCGCTGTCGCTGATCGTCGGCTTCGCGCTGTTCGGGGCGGTCGTGTTCCTGCCGCTGTATTTCCAGACCGTCGACCTGGCCTCGCCCACCGAAGCGGGTCTGCGCCTGGTGCCGATGATCGTGGGGCTGCTGACGACGTCGATCCTCTCCGGGCAGCTGATCTCGCGCACCGGACGCTACCGCGTGTTCCCGATCGTGGGCACGCTGCTGATGAGCGCGGGGCTGCTGCTGCTGACGCGCCTGGACGTCGGCACATCCACGGCCGCCGCCGCGGGGTACCTGTTCGTGCTCGGCCTGGGGCTGGGCTGCACCATGCAGGTGCTGGTGCTCGCCGTCCAGAACGCAGTGGACTACAAGCTGCTGGGAGCGGCCACCTCGGGCGTCACGATGCTGAGGGGAATCGGAGGGTCGATCGGAACGGCCGCGCTCGGGGCGGTCTTCACCTCGCGTCTCACCGGGGAGCTGAAATCGACTCTGCACGGGCCGCTCGCGGAGCAGGTGAGCAAAGGCGCCCGCCTGACCGGGGCGCAGGTCGCGCGCCTGCCGGCCGGACCGCGCTCGATCTACCAGCACGCCTACGTCCACTCGCTGCGACCGGCGTTCTTCGTCGCCGCTGCCGCCGCCGTGCTCGGGTTCGTGCTGAGCCTGTTCCTGCAGGAGCGCAAGCTGCGTGGCGCCCCCGCCACCAGCACGGGCCTCGAGGACGGACTCGCCGCCCCCCGCTCGGCGGACTCGCTGGCCGAGATAGAGCGCTCGCTGACGCGCGTGACGACGCCCGAGGAGCGGATGCGCTTCCGCGAACGGGTGGCCCAGCGGGCGGGGCTGGAGCTGTCCCCCGGCGCCACCTGGGCGCTCGTGCGGATCCAGGAGCACGGCGCCGAGCGGGCGCGCTCGCTGGCCGCCGCCGACGGCGTCCCGCCCGAGCGCATCGCCGAGGTCACTCTCGAGCTGCGCACGCTCGGCCTGCTGGGCGGGCCCGACGGCGCACAGGGTGCCAACGGCGGCGGGCAGGCGGCCCTCACGCCCACCGGCAGCGACCACGCCGAGCGCCTGCTCGACGCTCGTCGCGAGCTGCTCGCGGAGGCGCTCGCCGACGACGGCGCCGTGCGCGACCCTCAGGTGCTGACGCTGCTGCGGCGCCTGTCGGTGGAGCTGTGCGGGGAGCCCCCGGCTGCCCGGGAGACGACCGCCGCTGCGTGAGCCGGCTTGTGGCGGGCACGTGTAGTGTCCGCCCGGCCCTGGACCTGCTGATCGACAAGGACGACCTGCACGAGTGCCGCCTGGTGGAGGCCGACCCGCCCGCTCCGGCGGACGGTCAGGCGCTGCTGAGCGTCGAGCTGTTCGGGTTGACCTCGAACAACATCACCTACGCCCAGTTCGGACGGGCGATGTCCTACTGGGACTTCTTCCCGGCCGAGGAGGGGTGGGGGCGGATGCCGGTCTGGGGCTTCGCCGACGTCGCCGAGAGCCGGGTCGCGGGGCTGCCCGAGGGAACACGCGTGTACGGCTACCTGCCGCCCTCCACGGAGCTGCTGGTGACGCCGGTGCACATCGGCGAGCGGGGCTTCGTCGACGGCTCGCCGCACAGATCTGCGCTGCCGGCCGCCTACAACGGCTACACCGCCACCTCCGCCGATCCCGTCTACGAGGCCGGCACGGAGGACCGCCAGATGCTGTTGCGGCCGCTGTTCTTCACCTCCTGGCTGCTGGACGACTTCCTCGGCGACGCCCACGTGTTCGGTGCCGAGCTGGTCGTGATCTCGAGCGCCTCCAGCAGGACCGCCTCCGCGCTGGCCTACCTGCTCTCCCAGCGCGACGCGGCCGAGGTGGTGGGCCTGACCTCGCAACGCAGCGTGGCCTTCACGGAGGGGCTCGGATGCTACGACGCGGTGCTCGCCTACGATCGACTCGAGGAGCTCCCGGACGGGCGGGCCGTGTACGTCGACATCAGCGGCGACGCCGACGTCCGCGCGGGAGTCCACGGGCGCTACGCCGAGCGCCTCGCGCACTCGGCCGTCGTGGGAGCGACCCACCACGACCGCATGGGCGAAGTCCCCCCAGACCTGCCGGGCCCCCGGCCGGCGTTCTTCTTCGCGCCCGACCGCGTGGCCGCGCGCTCGGCCGAGTGGGGGCGGGAGGGCCTGGAGGGCAGGATCGCCGACTCCTGGCATCCGTACGTGAGCTGGACCGAGGGCTGGCTGGGCGTGCGTCACGAGCGCGGCGGTCCAGCGCTGCGCTCCACCTACCTCGAGTTGCTCGACGGGCACGTGGACCCCGCCGTGGCCGACGTCCTCACGCTGCAGCAGTAGCCGGCGTCGCGCTCAGCGCTGGTCGGGCCCGGCGAGCGTGCGCAGGTGCTCGGCCACGCCGGTCACGCTCAGCAGCCGCTCGACCTGCTGGGAGCTGTGGGTCACCGCCAGCTCCTGCCCGCGCTCGGTGCACAGCTTGCGCGCCGCGAGGATCACGCGCAGGCCGGTCGAGTCGATGAACTGCAGATCCTGGAGGTCGAGCACGACCATGCCGTTCTCGGACAGGTCGGCTCCCTCGATGGCCCTCTGCAGCAGCGGCGCGCTCGCCATGTCGAGTTCGCCGCCGAGCACGATCACGACCCGGTCGGGCTCCCGCCGGACGTCGATCCGAAGCTGTTCGATCACATCCATTGCGTAAGTGGATTCTACTGGAGGGTCGCGATCTGTTCGAAGGGCATGTTTAGCGCTTCTGGGACGTGGGTACTCCTAGATTCACCAGTCGTCATCCCTTCAGCAGCGTCGTGAGCCCCCCGCGGTCGCCGCAATCGAAAAGGGGATGACTATTCGGTATGCCGGTGCGGCTCGCCATGGTCGCCCGGCATACCGTTTTTTTTGCCCTCATCCGCGCTCCCGGGGCCGGGTTCGCTGAGGCGCAGCGCGAGCAGGTCGATCGGACCGCTGTGCGAGACGCTGTGCTCGTCGGTCAACTCCTCCAGGGCGGGCGCGAGCCCGTCGAGCGAGCAGCCGCTCCCGACGGGCCCCACGAGCAGGTCGAGCTGCCGGGGAGCGACGGTTGCGGTGAGCGTGAGGCGGCCCTCCTTGGGAGGGGAGGCGAGATGGTCCACGAGCTGTTCGGCCAGCGGCCCGGTGGTGGCGATCCGCTCGGTGGACAGGCGCGCACGGGCCGCCACCGCCGCCAGCACGCGGGCCAGCACCGCCCTGGCCAGCCGCGGGGGACCCACCGCCACGTACACGCTCTCGAGCTCCCCGTCCGCACCCGCGAGCCCGCCGTTGGCCTCTACCAGCAGCTCCTCGGCGGTCTCCTCGCCGCCCTCGCGTCCGGCCAGGACAGCCCCCTTTGGGGTGGCGAAGCGCATCCGCACGTCGGTGCCCTCGCCTTCGGCGGCGCTGAACTCGACGCTGTCGGCCAGCGCGAGCATCACGGGGATGCCGATCCCGCCGATCTCGCTCGGCTCCGACGCGTGGGGCTTGAGCCCGAAGCCGCGGTCGCGGACGAGCACCTCCAGCCCCTCGGCGGAGCCCTGGATCTCGACCACCATCGGCCCCTGTCCGCCTGGGTAGGCGTGCACGACGACGTTGTTGCAGGCCTCGCTGAGGGCGGTGCTGATGTCGTTCAGCTCGATCGCGTCGAGCGCCACCGTGTCGGCGAGCCCGCGCAGGGCCTGACGCACGAGCAGCACGTTCTCCGGTCTGCTCGGGAGGCTCAGGCGGACGTTGGGCATCCCTGCCACCGTCTCAGGGGGACCCGGTCCGCATCCATCTGACCTGCTGGGGAGCGGCGCTCGGAGCGGCGCCCCCCTTCAGCTCTGATGTTCGGTCGGCCCGCTCAGTCCGCCGCCGCCGGCGCATGGGTCAGGCTCCGCAGCTGGTCCAGAGAGCGACGCAGCAGCCGCGAAACCTGCATCTGCGAGATGCCGACCCGCTCGGCGATCTCCGACTGTGTCAGATCCTCGACGTAGCGCATCTTGAGGATCAGGCGCTCGCGCGCGGGAATGTGCCCGAGCACCGCCGACAGAGTCGCGTCGAGCTCGACGAGCTCGTAACGCTCGTCGTCGGTTCCGATCGAGTCGCCATAGGCGGCTGCCCCCTCCTCGGCGCCCGGCCTGGGGGCGTCGAGCGAGACCGTCTCATAAGCCTGGATCGCCTGCAGCGCGTCGAGCACGTCCTCGCAGTCGATCTCGAGGTACTCGGCCAGCTGGTTGACCGTGGGGGCGTGGCCGTGCTCGTTGGCCAGCCGCTCACGGGCGTCGCGGACCTTGAGCGCGCGCTCCTGGGCCCCGCGGGGAACGTGGATGGCCCAGCCGGAGTCGCGGAAGTAGCGGCGCATCTCGCCGAGGATGGTGGGCACCGCGAAGGATTGGAAGGGGTGGCCGCGCTCGAGGTCGTAGCGGTCGATCGCCTTCAGCAGGCCCAGCGATGCGACCTGCAGGAGGTCCTCGAAGGGCTCGGAGGAGCGGCCGTAGCGGCGGGTGAGGCTGCGGGCAAGGGGCATGTAGCGCTGGACCAGCGCTTCACGGGCGACGGGGTCGCCGCCGCGCTGCCAGCGGATGAAGAGCTGGCGCGGATCGGGCTGGCGCTGCTCGCCGCCGCGCACGAGTGGGTCCCCTGGTCTTGTCGGTGTTGTCGCTCTCGTCTGCGAAGTCATCATCTCCCCTCCTTCCAGACCGAGTTGTCTATCGACTTATGCCGAGCCAACGTTTAGTACCCGCATCTCCCGCTCCTCAAACATCGCGGGAAACGACACCGGTATTCTATCGCGCCGCGCAAAGGCTAGGCTCATCGCGTGCCCGAAGGGACCGTCCCCACCGTCGCTGAGATCCTGGCCTCGCGCCGGGGTGAGGAGCTCGATCTCAACGATCGCTATCTGAACCCCCAAATGGGACGGATCCTGCGGACGCTCGGGTTCGACCGCGTGTGGACCGGGGGCGAGGGAGCCCACCTGCTGGACGAGGCCGGCGAGCGCTATCTCGACCTGATCGGCGGCTACGGCGTGTTCGCGATCGGTCGCAACCACCCCGAGGCGATCGCGGCGGTCGAACAGGTGTTGGCTGCCCGCACGGCCAACATGCCCCAGCTCGGGGTCGCGCTGCTGCCCGGGGTGCTCGCGCAGGAGCTGATCGCCCGGGCTCCCGCCGGCGTCTCCGCCGTGATCCCGGCGAACTCCGGCACCGAGGCGGTCGAGGCCGCGATCAAGGTCTCGCGCGCGGCCACCGGCCGGGACCGCGTCCTGTATGCCGGGCACGCCTTCCACGGCCTCACGCTCGGGGCCCTGTCGCTGAACGGCAACGAGGAGTTCCGCGCCGGCTTCGGCCCGCTGCTCGAGGATTGCCGGTCCGTCGAGTTCGGGGACCTGGATGCCCTCGCCCGCGAGCTGGAAGGGGGCGAGGTGGCCGCCTTCGTGGTCGAGCCGGTGCAGGGCAAGGGCGTGAACCTCCCGCCCGACGGTTACCTTGCGGGCGCCCAGCGTCTGTGCCGGCAGGCGGGGTCGCTGTTCGTGTGCGACGAGGTGCAGACCGGCATCGCCCGCACGGGGCGCTTCCTCGCGTGCGAGCACTGGGGCCTGGAACCCGATTTGATCTGCGTGGCCAAGGCGCTTTCCGGCGGGCTCGTCCCGATCGGGGCGGTGCTCGCCTCGCGGGACGCCTTCGAGAGGGTGTTCGACGGCATGGAGCGGGCCGTGCGGCACGGTTCGACGTTCGGCGGCAACGACCTCGCCGCGGCCGCGGCCCTGGCGACACTGCGGGTGATCGACAGCGAGGGGCTGGTGGACCGCGCCCGCCGCATGGGGGACCTGCTGCTCGAGCTCACGAGCCCGTTCGTGGAGCGCTTCGAGGTCGTCCGCGAGGTTCGTGGCCTGGGTCTGATGTGGGCGATCGAGTTCGGTGCCCCGCCCGGGGCGGCCGCGCGGCGGCTGTGGGAGCGCGTGGAGGCCCGCCAGCCCGGCCTGTTCGCCCAGCTCGTGATCGCCCCCCTGTTCCACAAGCACCGGATCCTCTGCCAGGTGGCCGGTCACCGCATGAACGTGATCAAGGCGCTGCCGGCGCTCACCGTCGAGGAGTCGGAGCTGCACCGCTTCGCGGCCGCGCTGGAGGAGACGATTGCGTCCGCCGAGCGCTACCCGTCGGCGCTCGCGCGCTTCGGGTTGCAGACAGGGCTCAGATCCGCCGGCGTGCATCGCTAGCCTAGCCCGGCAGTGCTGCAGGACCGCGAGGACATCCGCAACGTGGCGATTGTCGCCCACGTCGACCACGGCAAGACCACGCTCGTGGACGCGATGCTGTGGCAATCCGGTGCCTTCCGTGCCGGCCAGGAGGTCGCCACCCGCGTGCTCGACTCGATGGACCTCGAGCGCGAGAAGGGCATCACGATCCTGGCCAAGAACACCTCGCTGCACTACAAGGGGGTCAAGCTCAACATCATCGACACCCCCGGCCACGCCGACTTCGGGGGCGAGGTGGAGCGGGGCCTGACGATGGTGGACGGCGTGCTGCTGCTGGTGGACGCCTCCGAGGGCCCGCTGCCGCAGACCCGCTTCGTGCTGCGCAAGGCGCTCGAGGCCAAGCTCCCGGTGATCCTGGTCGTGAACAAGGTGGACCGCAGCGACGCCCGCGTGTCGGAGGTCGTCGACGAGGTGTACGAGCTGTTCCTCGACCTCGACGCCGACGAGCAGCAGATCGAGTTCCCGATCGTCTACTGCAACGCCAAGGCCGGGGTCGCCTCGCGCGAGTACGAGCCCGGCCAGCCGCTGGCGGGCAGCACGCTCGAGCCGCTGCTCGACCTGCTGCTCGAGCGCATCCCGCCGCCGAAATACGACCCCGAGCTGCCGCTGCAGGCGCTGGTCACCAACCTCGACGCCTCTCCCTACGTGGGTCGCCTGGCGATCTGCCGCGTGTGGAACGGGACGATCCGCAAGGGCCAGCAGATCGCCTGGTGCCGCGCCAACGGAGCGATCGAGCGCGCCCAGGTGGCGGAGCTGTACCTGACCGAGGCGCTGGAGCGGGTCGACGCCGCCGAGGCCGGCCCCGGCGAGGTGATCGCCGTGGCCGGCATCTCCGAGGTGACGATCGGAGAGACCCTCGCCGACGTCGAGGACCCCCGTCCGCTGCCGGTGATCACCGTCGACGAGCCCGCGATGTCGATCACGATCGGGGTCAACACCTCGCCGCTGGCCGGAAGAGAGGGTGACAAGATCACGGCCCGCCAGATAAAGGCGCGCCTCGACCAGGAGCTCGTCGGCAACGTCTCGCTGCGGGTCGAGTCGACCGAGCGCCCGGACACGTACGAGGTCCAGGGCCGCGGCGAGCTGCAGCTGGCGGTGCTGGTCGAGCTGATGCGACGCGAGGGCTTCGAGCTGACCGTCGGGCAGCCGCATGTGGTGGAGCACTTCATCGAAGCCGAACGCCACGAGCCCGTCGAGCGACTGTCGGTGGACGTCCCCGAGGAGCACGTCGGAACCGTCACCCAGCTGCTCGCCGGCCGCAAGGGCCGCATGGAACACATGACCAACCACGGCACCGGCTGGGTGCGGATGGAGTACCTGGTGCCCGCGCGCGGGCTGATCGGCTTCCGCACGGAGTTCCTAACCGAGACGCGGGGCACGGGGATCATGCACCACGTGTTCGACCGCTGGGAGCCGTGGGCGGGAGAGCTGCTGACGCGCACCAACGGGGCGCTCGTGGCCGACCGGCGCGGGACCACGGTCAGCTACTCGCTGATGACCCTCCAGGAGCGCGGCCTGCTGTTCGTGGGTCCGGGCGAGGAGGTCTACGAGGGCATGGTGATCGGCGAGCACGCCCGTTCGGGCGACCTCGACGTCAACCCCGTCAAGGAGAAGCACCTGACCAACATGCGCTCGTCCACCGCCGATGTGCTCGTGCGGCTGGATGCCCACAGCGCGCTGACGCTCGACCAGGCGCTGGAGTGGGTCCGCGACGACGAGGCCATCGAGGTCACCCCGGAGGCGGTGCGGGTGCGCAAGATGGTGCTCTCCAAGGTCGAGCGCCACAAGGCCGTGCGGGCCGCCCGGCGCTGAGGCGCTGAGCCCGCCGGCTGGGTGCGACGCACGCCGCCCGCCGGAATGTAAGGTACCGGCCGATGATCGGACGGCTCCGGGCGCGAGCGTCCGCTCTGGTCTTGCTCCCGGTGCTGTTCGTACTGCTCGCCGGAGGTGTCGCGGCCGCAGCGGAAACCGCCCCCACCTACACCAAGGAGAACCTCTCCGAATACGAAGCCCAGCTGAAGGGCGGCCAGATCCAGTCGGTGATCGTCAACAAGCGCCTGCGCTCGCTGCGGATCACGCTCAACGACGGCAGCCACGTGTTCGTGAAATACGGGAAGAAGGAAGGTCCCAAGTACTACGCCGCGATCACGGCAAGGCACATACCGCTCAGGTTCCTGTCGGCGGAAGCCGCAAAAAAAGAACAGGAAAAAGCCTCCAAGCACCACAAAATCCGCTACATCGCCGGCGCGGTGCTGATCGTCGCGCTGGTGATCGCGGCGGTCGTCCTGTTCACGCGCCGACGGAACCGCGAGGAGGACTAGGACCCCGGGCGGCGGGGCATGCCGCCGTCGTGTGGGGCGCCCGGGATGTCCGCCGCGGCCGTGTTGATCGAGGTCCGGCTTCAGCCGCGGGCGAGCGCCGATGAGATCGCCGGCGAGCGCGAGGGGGCACTGGTGGTGCGTGTGCGCGCCGCGCCCGAGCGCGGTCGCGCCAACGAGGCGCTGGTGCGGCTCATCGCGGGGAGGCTGAAGCTTCCGCTCGCGCAGGTCGAGCTCGCACGGGGAGCACGCTCGCGCCGGAAGCTCGTTCGGGTGTGGGGGATGGACGAGGGGGCGGTCCGGCGCCGGCTGGGAATGGGTCCCGGTCGGTGAGGGCCCGGTCCGGCGGGTGGCGCCCGCGCCACAGGCGGGGGACCGAAACCCGCGGATCGGCAGCCGCCAGCGGGCGGCCCCACAGGTAGCACAGCACGCATCCGCCGGTGAACACGGCCGTGACCAACAGCACCGGGCCGGAGTCCTCGACCAGCGAGCCGACGAGCCCCGCCGCGACCGACCCGTAGAGGGCGGCCGTCCAGGCCGGGTCCCCGCCCACGGGCGCCAGCACGCGGACCCGCTGGCGCAGCACGGCGACCACGCAGGCGACCGCGAGCCCCGTCGCGAGCGGCATCGCGGCGTGGCGCAGCTCGCTCCAGGCGGCTTCGTAGCGACGTACGATCAGGTCCCGCAGCTCGCCCGCGGAATGTGCGTGCAGGACGGTGCCGCTGTAGTGCCCGCTGCCGTGTGCCGTAACGAGATCGATCAGCGCGAGCGCGATCAGCCCCGCGAACGGGGTCATCACCACGACGAGGGCGCGCCGTCGCGTGGGCGCGCCGGGGAGCAGCATCACGGCCGCGAGCGCGAACGACACACACACGACGAGGACCCCCCCGACGCCCGCGCCGAGACGGGTCGCCCCCTCCAGACAGGCCAGCCCGACCCCCACGAGCGCCATCGTCAGCCAGGCCCGCCGGCCGCGCGTGGACGGGTAGAGCGCAGCGGCGACCGCCGCCAGCGCGAGCACCGCCAGCACCGACTTGAGGTCGTTGCCGATCCCGTGGAAGCGGGCCCCGAGGGCGGGATCCGGGCCGAGCAGCGAGCGCATCAGCAGCTCGCTCCCCGCGAGCGCGTCGATCGCGATCGCGGCCACGCACGCCGCCGCGGGGGCGATCACGCCTCGCGGCCACGCCAGCAGCCGGTCGGTGACCTCGCCGAGCGCAGGGCACAGCAGCGCCAGCAGGGCGTACTCGGCGCCGGCGGCGGGGGCGAGGGCCGCTGTCAACAGCGACGCGAGCGGGGCCCACATGACGCCGAGCGCGCCGACCCGCAGCGCGCGGCGTCGCCCCTCGCGCGTGCGTGCACACACCACCAGCGCCGCGCACACCAGCAGCAGCCATCCGAGCGCGGGCAGGCGCCGCTCGCCGATCAGGCCCAGGCGGGCGATCGTCGATCTCAGCGCGGGGCCGTCGAGGCCGCCCTCGACACGCGCGGGGCTCCCCTGGATCGACTCGGGAACGGCGACGCGCTCGTGGGCCAGGATCGTGGGGGCGACGTCGGCGCTCGAGAGCATGCCGCGCTCGCGTGTGTCGCCGGAGGTGAGCTCGCCCCGCGTTCCCGCGGTCAGGCCCGCGGTGCCGATCCACAGCAGCCGCGAGGGGCGTGCCGGCGCATCCGCCTGCACGACGAGCAGCAGCTCCCGCGCCCGGCGCGACACGGCCAGCTGCCGCAACACGAGCCGCCCCTCCCGGCCCGGCGGGAGCGTCACCACCACCAGGGGCCGTCGCGCGGACAACGTCTGGGCGCGCCCGGCCAGCGTCGACGTTGCGCCCAGCGAGACGCTCGCCACGTGACCCCCGGTGCCGGCGGCGACCGCTGCGTAGGGGTCGCTGCCCGTCGCGGCGTCGGCGCCGGCGTGGAACGCCGCGTAGCGGCCGGTGCCCGTGACGGCGGCGTACGCGGCTCCGCCGAGCCGCGAGGCGAGCAGGCCCGGCACCAGTCCAGCCGGGGCGCCGCGGGCCCGGGCCTGCGCCGCCCGCCAGCCCGAGATGCGCCCGGCGCCTCTGTCGGGCTGCAGCGTCAGCGCAACCGGGGGCGAGCCATAGGCGCCCGAAGCCACGCGTGCCCCCTGGGAGATGTCGAGGGCGAGCTGCGCGGCCGACGGGGCTCCCTGCGCCGCCGACAGGATCCCCACGGACATGCCCGGCAGAGCAGCCAGCGAACGCTCGCCGACCGGGGCGAACACGAGCATGGACGATGGGGGGCTGGCGCCGGCCGTGGCGGGTGCTGTGGCAGCCTCGGCGCTCGCGGCGCCGACCTCCGCGCACGCGCACATGATCGCGGCTACGAGGCACGAAACGACGGCGCCCCTCGCGCTCCGACCGGCGGCTGACACTCTCAGTTGACGCTGGGGTCCAGGGGCATGCGGGCGATCAGAGCGTAGCTTCCGCCCATGCTCGTCAGCACGCTACTCCACAGCTCCGAGGGCAGCTCGGAGAAGATGTGCTCGGGCCCGGCGTCGTGGGAGATCCAGTCGCCGTCGTCGATCTCAGCCTCGAGCTGATCGGCGGACCACCCGGCGTAGCCGGCAAACACGCGCCCGCGCACGGTAGCGCCGGCGAGCTCCTCCAGATCGGTGTCGGAGGCCGGAAAGCCGATCGAGTCGAGCACCAGCAGCCCCGCCCACGAGGTGTCGAGGAACTCCGCCAGCACGACGATCGAGGACTGCTGCACGGGACCGCCGACGTACACCGGCTCCTCCTCCCCGACCGCGTCCCCGAGCTGGGGGACGGCCTCGGCCACGGTCACCGACGAGGGGCGGTTGAGCACGACCCCCATCGCCCCGTCCTCGCTGTGTGCCCCGATCAGCACGACGGCGCGCGCGAAGTTCGGATCGCGCAGGGTGGGCGCGGCGAGCAGCAGCTGTCCCTTCAGCGAATTGTCCACGACCACATCCGAGGCTAGCGGCGCCCGCCGGGGCAGCATGTTTGGATGTGTCCATGCAGACCGCGGAGCTCGAAGAGCGGATCGCCGCCTTCCCCAGCTGGCACTACCGCTTCCAGTTCGACGGTGGGGTCGAGACGCCGGTCGCGTGGATCGGGCAGATCAACCGTCACGAGCAGCGCCGGCGCTACTTCTTCACGGCCCTGTTGGAGCTCGCGGGGGGGAGGCTGGACGGGCTGCGCGTGCTCGATCTCGGCTGCAACGCCGGGCTGTGGTCGCTGAACGCGGTCGAGTCCGGAGCCCAGTTCGTGCTCGGCGTCGATCACCACGCGGCGTACATCGAGCAGGCCGAGCTCGTGTTCGAGGCCAAGGACGTCGACCGTGCCCGCTACCGCTTCGAACGCGGGGACATCTTCCGCCACACCTTCCCGGAGAGCTTCGACGTGGTGCTGTGCCTGGGGGTCATGGAAGTCACCAGCGAGCCGTTGCGGCTGTTCGAGCTGTTCGACTCGGTCGGCTCGCAGATCGTGGTGATCGACACGGTCGTCTCCCACTCGCGCTCCGCCACGTTCGAGCTGTCCCGCGTGGACGACCCCCAGAACCGAGCCGAGCACCTGCGCGTGCTGCTCCCCAGCGCACGTGCTGTGCAGGAGCTGGCGCGGGAGTTCGGCTACGGGACCGTGGCCCTGGCGTACAACATGACCGACTACTCGGGCATGGACGACTACCGGGAACGCCAACGGATGGCCTTCGTGTGCGCGCGCGGCTCCTACGCTGCGGGTCTCGCCTCGCTGGCGGCCAGGCGTGGCATCGAGGAGCGGTGGCTGAGCTCGTCGATGCTCCAGCGGGCCCGCGAACGCGTCTCCCGTTAGCCGGCGGCCGATTGCGGCCCGGGCTCGGTCGCGACCGCCGGTGACGCCGACTCTAGCCGCTTGAACACGAGCCGCCACGGGAGCTGCAGCACGCGCGTCAGCAAGGACCGTGGCGGGGATGCGGGGGCGCCGCCGTGCAGCGTCACGCTCGGCGAGCGGATCAGGCGGTTGGCTTGGAACGGGACCCCCGTCGCCAGCGTCAGGTCCTCGAGGGTGGCCTGCGATCCGGTGACGCGAAGGATCCGGTCGACCACGACGGCCGGTTCGGCGAGGAACTCCTCGTGGCGGACGAACACCCTGCGCTCGCGGGGATGGCGCAGGAACACCCAGCTCGCCAGCACATGCGTCAGCCACAGGTACGCGTTGGCGGCCAACACGCCGTAGCGGCGCTCGGGGACGTCCTCGCGGCCGAGCGATGCGACGGCGCTCTCGGGGTCGCGCACGAGCAAGAGCAGGTACAGCTCGATGTCCCCCAGGCGTTGCAGCTCGCGGGCCCGCATCGGGTAGTGGGAGCTGTCCACCACGCGCGCCGCCCCGGAGGTCCTGGCGATCGCGCCGAACAGCTGCGCCGCGACCTCCAGGTAGCGCGCCCGCAACGTGCGGCGGGTGCGCACCCGGCGTGGGTCCAGCAGCTGCGAGGAGCGCTCCAGCACGCGCACCCGTCCACCGGTCACGCCGTCGGCGTCCACCTGCTCGCGCACCTGCTCCCAGAATCGCTCGCGCTCCTCGCCTGGGACCGGGGTGCGTCCCGACCTGGGCAGCCACTTGTCCAGCTCGCCCGCGTAGAAGACGCCGTCGCAGTTGCCGAGGGCGACCCCGAGGATCGAGCTCCCGCTGCGGCCCGCTCCCATCACGTACAGGACCTTCGGCGCCCCTGGCCCGGGGTCGACGGGGGAGCTCGGCGATGGTTGGCCGGCGGGCTCGACCGGGGAACCCGACGTCGTTTGGCTGGCGGGCTCGAGGGGGGAACCGGACGGGGTTCCGCTCCTGGGCTCGATCGAGACATCGGAGGACGTTCGGCTCATCGGCCCGGGGAGTGTCGCAGAGGCGGCTCGCCGCCAGGGGCGGACGGCTCGGCGCATCGGTTAGGATCGGCCCGTGGCCAAGCACCCCGCCGTCGGCGAGCAGGCGCCGGACTTCGAGCTGGAGGGCACCGAGGGGCGTTTTCGCCTCTCGGACCATCGCGGGGAGCGCGTGGTGCTGTTGTTCTATCCCGGCGACAACACCCCCGTCTGCACCAAACAGTTCTGCTCCTACCGTGACCGCCCCGAGGAGCTCTCAGGCCTCGGTGCCACGGTCGTGGGGATCTCGGCACAGGGAGTGGACTCGCACCGGGCCTTCACCGAGAAGAACGACCTGAACGTGCCGCTGCTCGCCGACGAGGACGGCAAGGTCGCGGGCGCCTACGGCGCGAACGGGCGCCTCGGCACCAAGCGCGCGGTCGTGATCGTCGACGAGGACGGAATCGTGCGACACCGCCACGACCACCTGCTGGGACTCGACTTCCAGTCCGTCGACGAGCTCAAGGCCGCACTGCACGCGCTGCCGAGCCCGGCCGCGACCTAGCGCCCATCAGAAGCCGTCGGCGGAGATCGCCGGGACGCTCAGGACCCGCCGGCAGAGATCGCCGGGACGCTCAAGCGCCGCCGGCGGGGATCGCCGCCGCGCCGTCACGCAGTTGCGACGCGCGCTCGCCCGCGGCGCGTGCGAGGTGGAGCTCGCCCAGCTCGAGCTGCATGTTGCGCGGTTCGGCTCCGGGAGCCGGCGTGCGCCGGCTCCACACACCCTCGCCGTCGAGCTCCCACGAGCTCTGGTTGTCGGCGAAGGCACGTTCGAGCGTGTCGATGAGCTCGGCGCGCCTCTCCTCGCCCTCGATCGGCACCGCCAGCTCCACGCGGTGGTCGAGGTTGCGCGGCATCAGGTCTGCCGAGGCGATGTAGATCGTGTACTCGCCGTCGCGCTCGAACGCGTACACGCGCGAGTGCTCGAGCAGGCGGCCGACGATCGAGACGACGCGGATGTTCTCGGAGATCCCTGGGAGCCCCGGGCGCAGGCAGCAGATCCCGCGTACGTTGAGGTCGACTTTCACGCCCGCCTGCGAGGCGGCGTACAGGGCTCGGATGCAGCGCCCGTCGACCAGCGCGTTCATCTTCATCGCGATCCGGGCCGGAGAGGAGGACGAGTGGGAGGCGATCGTCCGCTCGATCTGCTCGAGGATGCCGTCGCGCAGGTAGTCGGGGGCCATCAGCACTTTGCGGAAGTGCAGGGGCCGGCCGTAGCCGGTCAGGTAGTTGAAGATGTCGGTCACGTCCGCGCCGATCTCCTGATCGGTCGTGAACAGGCCGAAGTCCGTGTACAGGCGTGCTGTGGCGGAGTGGTAGTTGCCCGTGCCGATGTGCACGTAGTTGCGCACACCCTCGCCCTCGCGGCGGACCACCAGCACGCACTTGGCGTGGGTCTTCAGCGCCGGCTGGCCGTACACGACGTGCACGCCGGCTTCCTCCAGGGCCTTGGCCCACTGGATGTTGGTGCGCTCGTCGAAGCGGGCCTGGAGCTCCACCAGGGCGACGGCCTGCTTGCCCCGCTCGGTCGCGTCGATCAGGGCCGGGACCATCGGCGAGTCGTCGCTGGTGCGGTACACGGTCTGCTTGATCGCCAGCACGTTGGGGTCGGCGACCGCCTGCTCGACGAAGCGCTCCACCGAGGTGGCGAACGACACGTAGGGGTGGTGCACGAGGAAGTCGCCTTCGCGCATCGCCCCCAATACGTCGGGGCGCTCGCCCTCGTGGCGCATGAGGCGCGGGTGGGTGATGCTCGGCAGAGGCTCGTAGCGCAGCTCGGGCCGCCCCGGTACACGCGCGATCTGCCACAGCGAGCCCATGTCGAGCAGGCCCTGGACCGGGTAGACCACGTCGTCACGCACGCCCAGCAGGCCGGCGAGCTCGGTGCGCAACTGGGCCGAGCCGCCGGCGCCGACCTCGACCCGCACGACCTCGCCGAAGCGTCGGCGGCGTAGCTCGTCCTCAACTGCCTGCAGCAGGTCGGCGGCGTCGTCGGAGACCTCGAGGTCGGCGTCACGCGTCACGCGGAAGACGTCGTAGTCGACGATCTCCATGCCGGGGAACAGCGCATCCAGGTGGTGGGCGATGACGTCCTCGAGCGGCACCATCACCAGGTCCGAGTCGTCGGTCGAGTCGACCGACACGAAACGGGGGAGGATCTCGGTGGGGACCTTCACGCGCGCGAACACGGTCTGCGAGCCGTCCCGTCCGGACGGGTCCCGCACCAGCACGGCGAGGCTGAGGGACAGGTTGGAGATGTAGGGGAACGGTCGTCCGGGCGCGACCGCCAGCGGCGTCAGCGCGGGGAAGATGGCGCGCTGGAAATGCCCCGCCAGCCGAGCCCGCTGCTGCTCGTCGAGGTCGTCCACGCCGACGATGCGGATCCCGTTCTCGGCCAGCTGCGGGCGCAGCTGCCCTTCGAAGCAGTCGGTCAGCCGGCGGCCCTGTTCCAGCACGCGCTCGCGGATCTTCGCGATCGTCTGGGAGGGGGTCAGGCCGTCCTGGGTGGGGATCTCCACGCCGGCGTCGATCTGGTCGTGTAGGCCCGCGACCCTCACCATGTAGTACTCGTCGAGGTTGGTCGTGTAGATCGCGCAGAACTTGACCCGCTCCAGCAGCGGCACGCGCTCGTCCTCGGCGAGCTGCAGCACGCGGTCGTTGAAGTCGAGCCACGACAGCTCCCGGTTTATGTACAGGGAGGCGTCGCCGAGGTCGGTCCTGCCCGGTTCGGCGTGTGTCCTGGTCGCCACGGCCTGAGACTCGTGGGCGGCCGGGGCCGGTCGCGTCGCCGCCGCCTCGACGACCCTCGCCGCCGCGGTCAGGCCGCCGCCCTCGGTGCTGGCACCGTCGTCCATCGTCCCCAAGCTACTACTCCGGCGCCCGCGCGCCGGCGCCAGACCTGGCACCGGGCGGCCCGCTCGCGATACTGTGAGCGCGGATGGCCCGCCAGTTATGGCTACTTCGTCACGCTGAGGCGGAGCCGCACGGCAGCCGCGAGGACTCCGCGCGCCGGCTCACGGCGCGGGGCGAAGAGCAGGCGCGCGCGGCCGGCGCCGCCCTGCGGGCGCTCGACGCCGGCTTCGAGGCGATCTTCTACAGCCCCAAGGCGCGTGCGCAGCAGACGGCCGAGCTGGCGCTCGAGAGCTTTGACCGCGACACCCGCGAGCGGGCCCGCGTATACGAGCCGCTGGCGTCGGGATTCGACGCCGCCGCCGCGCTGGAGCTGAGCACGATGCTGTCGGCGGACGGTCGCCTGCTGCTGGTCGGCCACGAGCCCGACCTCTCGATCGTCGTCGGCCAGCTCACCGGTGGGCGGGTCGATATGAAGAAGGGCGGTGTGGCGGTGGTGCGCCTGGAAGGCGCGGGCGGCGAGCTGGTGTCGCTACTTCGACCGCGCGAGCTTGCCGCGATTGCGGAGTCGGGCGGCGTCCCCGCCGGCGCCGCCGTGCGGGCCCTCGACTGACCACTCGGGCGGCAGCTGCGAGGGGACGTCCTCGGATTTGACGACCTCCAGGGATTCGGCCGCGAAGCGATACCCGATCCCGAAGTGGGTGTGGATGTAGCGCCAGCTCGGCGAGGCCTTCTCGAGCTTCTGGCGGAGCTTGCGCACGAACACGTCGACCGAGCGGTCGCCCCGCACCATCGTGTATCCCCATAGCCGGGAGTAGATCTCCTCGCGCTCCAGCACCCGTCCTTCCGCGGAGGCGAGCAGCTCGATCAGCTCGAACTCGCGGCGCGTGAGGTCGATGCTCGTGTCGCCCACGAACGCCTGGAAGCGGTCGGCGCGGATCTCCACCTCACCCGCCAGCACGGGGGGCGTCTGCTCGCGCCCGGCGCTGCGCCGGCGCCTGCGCACGACGCTCTGCACCCGCGCGATGACCTCCTCCGGGTGGCACGGCTTGGTCACCCAGTCATCTGCTCCGAGGCGCAACCCGCGCACGCGCTGGGCCACCGTCGACGGCCCGGTGCAGACGACGATGCCGAGCTCCGGGAGCGCCTCACACAGCCGCTCGAGCCAGGTCCACGCCTGCGGCCCCAGGACGGCCAGGTCGACCACCAGAGCACTGAGGCGCATCGACACGACGGCCTCGCGAGGGACCGGGCCCTCGAGCACGCGGTGCTCCCAGCCGAGGCGGTCCATGCGCTTGCAGAGGACCTGGATGAAGCCGCTGTCGCGATCAAGTACCGCGATCCGCAGGGCGGCTGCGCTCTCGGGGGGTGATGAAGTGCCCCCCTCGGCGTCGGCACGAGCGCTTGCCGTCATCGCCGCGCAGTGTAGGCGATACCGCGGCGCGGGAGGACTCCGCGGCGCGAGGGTAACAGTATCTTCACACCGCCCCCGGATCGATGTCCGCTATTTGCGCGGGAGCGACCGCGAGCGACGCCCCTGTCAGCGGTCGGGCGTGCGCGTCGGGGACACCGGGAACTCGCGAAACAGGCCGCTCACGACGAACGCCACCTGCTCGCCGATATCCACGGCGTTGTCGCCGATCCGCTCCAGCGCGCGGGCGACGAGGGTCATGTAGAGGGCCCACTCCCGCGTGTCGGGGTCGTCGCCGATCTCGATCGCCAGCCGGAAGATCTCGCGGTTGAGGCGGTTGATCTCACGGTCCTGGCGGACGAGGTCTTCGGCGAGGTTGACGTCGCGGCTGGCAAAGGCGGCACGGGCCTGGACCACCTCGGAGCGGGCGAACGCCCCCATGCGGGCGAGCGTGTCGAGCACGTCCCGGTGCACCGGTGGCTCGTGGCCGGAGAGCGGGATCAGCTTGGCGATGTTCACGCACTGGTCGCCCATGCGCTCGATGTGCTTGATCAGGTGCAGCAGCGCAGCCACCAGGCGCAGGTCCCCGGCCACCGGTGCCTGCAGCGCCAGCAGCGACAGGATGCCCTGGTGGACCTCGAGGTAGCGGCCGTCCACCCGGTCGTCGTCGGCGATCACCATCTGCGCGAGCTCGACGTCCTGCTGGTCGAGCGCCTCGAGCACCCGGTCGAGCTGCTCGATCACGAGGTCGATGCCACCGAGTGCGTGCTGTTCGAGTTCGCTGAGCTGTTCCTGGAAGTGAAGCCGGGGGTGTGGCCCCTCGCCCCCGGTGGCGAGGCCATGGGCGGTGGCGGTGGGGGTGCCTGCGGGCGTGCCTGCGTTGTTGGGATCGCTCCCCGCCGGATCTCCCCCGCTAGCCGAACTTGCCGGTGACATATTCCTCGGTGCGGGGATCGCTGGGCTGGGTGAAGATCGTCTCCGTCGGGCCGACCTCGACGAGCTCGCCCGACAGCATGAACGCGGTGCGGTCGGCCACGCGTGCGGCCTGCTGCATGTTGTGCGTGACGATCACGATCGTGACGCGTGCCTTGAGCTCGTCGATCAGCTCCTCGATCTTCAGCGTGGCGATCGGGTCGAGCGCCGAGCACGGCTCGTCCATCAGGATCACCTGGGGGTTGACCGCCAGCGAGCGGGCGATGCACAGCCGCTGCTGCTGGCCACCGGAGAGGCCGATGCCCGGCTGGCCGAGCCGGTCGGAGACCTCGCCCCACAGGCCGGCGCCTCGCAGGGCCTCCTCGACCTTCTCATCCAGGTTGTCGCGCCGGCGTGCGCTGAGGCGCAGGCCGGCGGCGACGTTGTCGAACACCGACATCGTGGGGAACGGGTTGGGCTTCTGGAACACCATCCCGATCGCCCGGCGCACGGCCACGACGTCCACCGAGGGGTCGTACACGTCTGCCCCCCCGAGCAGCACGCGGCCCTCGGCGTGGGCTCCGGGGATCTCCTCGTGCATGCGGTTGATGCAGCGGATCAGCGTCGACTTGCCGCAGCCCGAGGGTCCGATGATCGCGGTCACCTCGTTGGCGCGGAACTCGAGGTCGATGCCCTTCAGCTGCAGGCTGTCGCCGTAGTAGGCGCGCAGGTCCTGCACCTGCACGGCGGGGGCCGTGGCCGGGGTCTCCCCTGGAGCCTGCCCGCCGGCGGTGCTCGCCGCGGGGACGATCGGCTGACGCAGCCCGCCGACCGGGGCGTCCGCGGGCGCCTCCGGCGCCGCGGCCTCGCGGGGCTGTAGCTCGGGCTGGTGTTCCGCGTCCATATCGACCACCTTAGAGCGGGGGTCCGCGGGCGTCATGCCAGCCGGTTCCTCCTCGCGAGCAGACGGGCAGCCATGTTCAGGATCAGGATCATCAGCACCAGCGTGAGCGCGGCGCCCCAGGCGCGTTCGACGACTGCGGTGGTCGGCTTGGTGATGTCGTTGTAGATCTGCACCGGCAGCGAGTTCATGAAATCGCCGAGGTTCAGCGAAGTCGCGTTTGCGGCCGCGGCGGTGAACAGCAGCGGCGCGGTCTCGCCCGCGGCCCGCGCGACGGCGAGCAGCATCCCGGTGAGCAATCCCGGCAGGGCCGTGGGGAGCACGACGCTTCCGATCACCCTCCAGCGCGGGGCGCCCAGCGCGAGCGCCGATTCGCGCAGCGAGTTGGGGACGAGCAGCAGCACGACCTCGCCCGCGCGGGTCACGATCGGCAGCATCAGCAGCGCGAGCGCGATCGAGCCCTTGTAGCCGGCGTAGGTGCTGCCCGTGCCGACGATCAGGACGATGTAGACGAACAGCCCGAACACGATCGACGGCACCCCCGTCATCACATCGGTGAAGAAGCGCACCGTGTTCGCGAACCAACTGTCGCGCCCGTACTCGACCAGCCATACCGCCACCCCGATCCCGATCGGGATCGAGATCGCGGCGGCCAGGGCGACCATCTCGATGGTCCCCAGGATCGCGCTCTTGATGCCGCCGATGTGGGCCCCGCCAAAGAAGGTGTTCCCGGTCGGGTCGGTCGTGAAGAAGGTCGGCTTCCACGCGCCGAGGCCCTTGTGCACCAGGTAGTAGAGAATCAGGAACAGCGGGATCAGCGCGACGATCGTGGCCGCCATCACGATCCAGCGGGCGAGCCGGTCCCTGCGCCGGCGCGCTGCGCTGGGGGCGAAGCGGGCGAGGCCCTCAGGCTGTCGCGCGGCGGCGCTCACACCCCGGCCGCCGCATCGACGAGCGTTACCCCGCCGCCCTCCGCACGTGCGCCCGCGGTGGGGCCGCGGAAGCTCTTGCGGGCGCTACGGTTGACGATCACGCGGGCGATGATGTTGACGATCAGCGTCAGCACGAACAGCACCAGGCCGGCCGCGAACAGGGCGGCGCGGTGGGTGCCCTCGGCCTCCCCGAACTCGTTTGCGACCACCGCGGCGAGGCTGTAGCCCTGGTTGAAGAGGTGGTGCCCGAGCCTCGTCGCGTCGCCTATCACGATCGTGATCGCGATCGTCTCGCCGATCGCCCGCCCGAGCCCCAGCATCGCCCCGCCGACGATCCCGCTGCGGCAGTACGGGAGCACGGCGATGCGGATCATCTCCCAGCGGGTTGCCCCGAGCCCCAGGGCGGCCTCCTTCTGGTCGAAGGGCACGGTTGCCATCACCTCGCGGCTGATCGCGCTGACGATCGGCAGGATCATGATCGCGAGCACCAGGCCGGCGATGAAGTAGTTGGGGATCGTGACCGCCCCGCCGCCGATGAAGGGGATTAACGACAGCCGGTCCGCCACCCACTGCTCGGGACCTTTGAGCTTCGGGGCCAGGAAGAAGATCCCCCACAGCCCGTATACCACTGACGGGACCGCCGCCAGCAGCTCGACGAGCACCGTTAGGGCGCCGCGCGCGCGGGCCGGGCAAAGCTCGGTCGTGAAGAGCGCGGTGGCGACCGCCACCGGCACCCCCATCAACAGCGCCAGGGCCGAGGTGATGAGCGTGCCGACCACCAGCGGCAGCGCCCCGAAATGGCCGGCTTCCGGGTTCCAATTGTTGCCGAAGATGAAGCCGAAGACGCCTTCTTTGCTGAACGCGGGCCGTGCCTGGCCGATCAGGCGGATGAAGAAGTAGACGATCAGCGCCAGGATCAGCGCCGCGAGCACGGTCAGGCCCCACTTCAGCGCCCGGTCGGGCAGGCGCGCGAGCGGCGAGCGCGTCAGCAGTCCGCGCTCGCCGCTCGTGATCGATGCCGCCTCCACTTTGTCCTAGCTGTGGTCGGCGACCCTGCTCATCAGCCGCCGGTGCCGAGCGCCGTACCGTTGCACTGCAGTGAGCCGGCGGCCGTCTTGGACTTGCTGAGGATTTCGGCGGGCAGGGCCGCGTAGTCGGCCTTCGAGAGGATCGACTGGCCCTGGCCGAGGCCGTAGTTGAGGAACCTGGCGACGCCCTTGGCGGCGGCTTCTCCGCCCGGGATCCCGGCCTTGCAGAGGTCTTTGTTGACGACGATGAACGTCTGCGAGGTGATCGGGTAGGCGTTGGTGCCCGAGGGGTTCGAGATCTTGATGCCGAGGTTGGCGGGGACTTCGAGCCCTTCGGCCGCGGCGCTCGTCGATTCCAGCGACGGCGCCACGAAGTTCCCGGCCTTGTTCTTCACGGACGCCACGGTGAAGTTGTGCTGCAGGGCGTACGCCTGCTCGACGTAACCGACCGCGCCGTCGGTCTGTTCGACCGCGCCCGCGACGCCGGCGTTGCCCTTGGCGCCTGTGCCCGTGGGCCACTGCACGATCTTGCCTTCCCCGACCTTCGAGGCCCATTCCGGGCTCACCTTCGTCAGGTAGCCGGTGAAGCCGGCCGTGGTGCCCGAGGAGTCGGAGCGGTGGATCACGGTGATCGCTGTGCTCGGCAGGTTGGTTCCCGGGTTGAGCTTGGCGATCTGGGACGCGTTCCAGGTCTTGATCTTGCCGAGGAAGATTTCGGCGATCGTCGGCCCGTCGAGCTTCAGCCCCGTCTGTAGACCCGACACGTTGTAGGACACGGTGATTGCCCCGAGGAACATCGGGATCTGGATCGCCGGGCTGCCGTTCTTGGCGATAGCCGCCTGGTCGGCCGGCTTCAGCGGCGGGTCGCTGGCGCCGAAGTCGACGGTCTTGGAGGCCAGCGAGGTGATGCCGGCACCGGAGCCCACGGCCTGGTAGTTGACGGTCAGGCCCGAGCTCTTCAGTTCGGAAGCCCACTGTTCGTAGACCGGTGCCGCGAACGTCGAGCCGGCGCCGGAGATGGTGGCCGACGGTCCGCTCGAGGCGGTCCCGGAGCTGGATGTGCTCGAGCTACCGCAGGCGGCGAGTGCGCCTGCGAGCACGACGCTGGCCGCGATCGCGGCCATCTTCGAGTTGATCACTGGGTCTCCTCTGGATGGTTTGTCGCTGGACTGGCTCCCAGCGGGCGGTCGGCACGGCACCGCTCGATGTTTGGCGCCTCTTCCCGCCGCCGATCGGTTCCTACCGGAGCGTGGGAAGTCTGATCAGTGGGCCTGTGCGCCCATGTAAACATCTTGTGAAGACTGGGGTTGGAAGCGGTAGCCGAAGCCCGGGTGGGTGTGGATGAACTGGCGGTCCGGGAGGGCCGCCTCGAGCTTGTTGCGGAGCTTGCTCACATACACGTCCACCGAGCGGTCGCGAGCCCGCAGCTCGGTGCCCCACACGCTGCGGTACAGGTCCTCGCGCTTGACGATCGCCCCCTGGCGGCGCGCCATCGCGACCAGCAGCTCGAACTCGCGCACCGACAGGGTCAACGCACGCCCGCGGGCGAGCGCGAGTCCCTGGTCGGGTCGAATCTCGAGCTCCCCCGCGTGGAGCGTCTCCACCGGGGCTCCGCTGGCAGGTGTGGCCGCCACGGAGCGCAGCGTGACATGTGCCGTTTTCGATCCCGTTGCAAACTCGTGATCTAGTAGTGAAGAAACGGTAAACCGAGTGTCTCCGCGCGGGCGCGCACACGCGGGGCATATCCTTGCCCGTATGAGCTTCGCCGCCACCCGCCAGGACGGCACGCTGATGGACCTGGTGGAGGAGGCGGGACGCAACGTCCAGCGTTGTGGCCTGCTGCTCAACGATCTGCTCAGGGACTATCCCGAGCGGGCCCCGCTCGCACAGGACCTGAAGGTGTGCGAGCAGGAAGGGGACCGCATCACGCACGACATCATCCACCGGCTGGCCGGCCGCGGGCGGGTGCGTGCGCCGTTCGACGCCGGCGACGGTTACGCGCTCGCCACCGCCCTGGACGACATCGTCGACCACTGCGAGCACGTCGCCGCGCAGCTGGGCCTGTACGGCGTCGAAGCCCCGATGGAGCAGGCGGTGGAGTTCACGGAGGTGTTGGTGGGGGCCGGCGAGCAGATCGCCCAGGCGCTGCGCTCGTTGCGTACGGGCACCGAGCTGGGCCCCCACCTGGTCGAGATCCACCGTCTCGAGAACGAGGGGGATCGGCTCCAGCGCGACGCCGTGGCGTCGCTGTTCGCGGGGGGCATCGACCCGATGGTGGTGATCCGCTGGAAGGACATCTTCGAGTCGCTCGAGGCGGCCGTCGACGCGTGTGAGACGGTTGCCCACGTGCTCGAGGGGATCACCCTCAAGCAGCGCCGCCGTCGCCGTCGCCGCTAGCTCGTGGGCGAGGCGTCGAGCTGCAGGCTCGCGCCCGAGGGATCACCGATCAGGAACAGCTGCATGTGGGAGGAGCCGTGCGCGGGGACTTCGGTCATCACGGCGCGGCCGGCGGAGGTGACGCGTCCGCCGTGGCGCGCGACGGCGTACACGACGACTTCCCGCTCGGCGGTGGCGGACGGGTTGGTCACGGTCCCTTCCACGGTTCCGCCGTTGGCGTTCCGTTCGCTCAGATGCGCGTCGACGCGCAGCGGCGGGGAAGCTCCTGCGCCTTCGCCTTCGCCGAGCTTCGCGGAGACGGCGGCGGGCGTACCGCTGGCCTGGACCTGGTCATCGACCCAGTCCACCGAGCCGCCCTTCGGTATCGACGGGATCGAGGTAAGCGTCGAGGAGATGCCCGGCTCGTTGTTGGTGTACAAGGACGCCCCGGAGGAGTCCTTGACCGCGATCAGGATCGGAACCCTGCGCAACGTCGAGCCCGTCCTGTTGTGGACGGTCACGACCGCCGCGGTCCCTTCGGCGCTGTGCACGACGGCCGTGCCCTGGACCTCCAGCTTGCTGCTCGCGGGTGCGGACACGAGTGCCTCCAGCGGCTTGCGGGCCTCGGTGACGTGCTGGCTGCGCTTGGCGGCTCGTTCGAGCTTGGCGCTCTTTTCGGCAGTTGTCTCGCAGCCCGCCAGCGCCAGCGCCGCGAGCACTGCGAGCGCCAGCCTCACCCGAAGGCCCCATTGATGTAATCCCGTGTCCGTTGCGCGCGCGGCCGGTCGAACACCTGCTTGCTGCTGCCGTACTCCACGAGCTCCCCGAGGTGCATGAACGCGACCTCGTCGGCGACGCGGAAAGCCTGCTGGAGGTTGTGGGTGACGATCACGATCGCGATGCTCTCTCGGAGCTGCACGATCAGCTCCTCGATCGTCGCCGTGGAGATCGGGTCGAGCGCCGAGCACGGCTCGTCGAGCAGCAGCACCTCCGGACGGGCCGCCAGTGCGCGCGCGATGCACAGTCGCTGCTGCTGGCCCCCGGACAGCGCCAGCGCCGAGTGATCGAGGTCGTCCGCGACCTCCGAGTACAAGCCGGCGCGCTGCAGGGCGTCGACCACGGCAGCCTCGATCTCGGGCGTGCGACGCCGGCGCCGGCGCCCGTTGCGCTCCACGAGCGCGTAGGCGACGTTGTCGAAGATCGTCATCGGGAACGGGTTGGGTTGCTGGAACACCATCGTCACGCGGCGCCGGAGTTCGTTCACCTCGAGCTCATGGACATCGGTGCCGTCGAGTGTCACGAGCCCGCTGCGAGCGGCCCCCTCCGTCACCTCTGTGAGCCGGTTCAGCGAGCGCAGCAGTGTCGTCTTGCCGGATCCCGACGCGCCGATCAGGGCCAGCACCTCGCCCTGGCGTACGGACAGGCTCACATCGCGCACCACCCAGTTGCTGCCGTACGCGAGCCACACCGATTCCAGGCGCATCCGCTCCTTGACGCTGGTCGGCGTCGCGGCCGGCCGGCGCAGGTGTGCGTGGGCGACCGTCGTGGGAGCTCCCCCGCCGTTGGTCGCATCACCCGGGGGTGCGATGTTGGGCTGGCGGTCGACCGCGATGCGCCGGACCGGAGGCGGCATCAGCGGATCCATGGCGTGCTCCTGATCTCGTTCAAGGTTCCGGGCCGCCTGACGTCGACCCGCCGCCGACCAACCTCGCGCGGGTCAGGAAGCCCGACCACCACGAACGCGACCCCGGTTCCCGCCCGCGCGTGATCCGGGTGACGAGGGCGTTGAGAGCGAGCACGACCATCAGCAGCACGAACGCGGCCGCGTAGGCCTTTTCGTGCGAGTTGCCCTCACCTGCGGGGGAGTTGTAGAAGATGTAGCTCGTCAGCGTGGAGCCCGTGCCCCGCAGCGTGCCGATGATCGGCGTGCTGCCCACCGGTTCGTTCTTGAGCGTGAGCCCAAGCAGGACGGTCACGATCGCGGTGTCCCCGATGATCCGCCCCATCCCCAGCACCACGCCGCCGGCCATGCTCGGGCGGATCGACGGGAGCAGCACGTGGCGAATCGTGGTGGCGCGGGTCTTGCCGAGTGCCCACGAGGCCTCGCGGACGCGGTCGGGGACCTGTTCGAGCGCCTCGTAGGTGGCCGCGACGATCAGCGGCATCGCCAGCAGCGCCATGAACAGCCCGGCGTCCAGAAACGACTCGCCGAGCGCCCCCTGGGGCGAGCCTTGCGAGAGGAAGCTCAGGAACCCCTTCGAGACGATCAAGAGCCCGAACAGCGCGAGCACGATGCTCGGCACGCCAGCGAGTATCTCGATGGAGGAGCCGACGATGCGAGCGAGCCAGCGCGGGCTGCGGTACTCGGACAGCCACACGCCGAGAGCTATTCCCAGGGGGGCGGCGACTGCCGTGCCGATCGCGGTCACGACGAAGGTGCCGATGATCGGGTCCAGAAAGCCTCCGCTCTGGGTCTGACGCAGCGATGCAGCCGGCGACTTGACGAACAGTTCCGGGCGCAGGTAGGCGATCCCCTTCACGAACATGAACACCACGATCGCGACCGCGATCACACACAGCCCGATCCCCGTGATCCAGCACAGCCAGTAGCAGACCCTGTCGATCAGCGGCCACGAGGAGACCCGTTCGCGGGGCACCGGCACGGCCGGAGGCGGCGAGGGCCCCGGCGAGGCTGCCACGCTTGCCATCAGGCGCGCACCCCGTAGCGCTTCATCGGCTGCTTGGCGGCCCAGCCGGCGAACGACAGCATCGTCGCCGACACCAGCAGCACCGCCGCCATCGCATAGATCGTGTGGCTGAGGGTGGCGATGGTGAGGCCCTCGGATTCCTGGAAGATCATCGCCGCGAGCGGTCTCACGGGCTCGAAGAAGAACGTCAGCCCGTCGAGTGGATTGGCGGCGAACGCGGTCCCGCCGGCGACCATCGCGAGCATCACGGCCTCGCCCAGCGCACGCGCGGTCGCGAGCACGGTCGCGGCGGCGATCGCGGGCCACGCCGTGCGGAGCGACACACGCCAGATCGTGCGCCAGCGGTTGACGCCCAGTGCCGCCGAGCCCTCTCGCCAGGAGACGGGGACCGCTGCCAGCGCGTTGGCGCAGAGCGCGATCATGATCGGCAGGATCATGACCGTGAGGATCAGCGACGCGGTCGTGATGTTGGCGCCGTTGAGCTGCACGACGTAGATCACCGACTGCTTGCGGGAATTGCTGATCAGGTGTTCGTTGATCCAGGGAGCCAGTGCGAGGATCCCGATCAGCCCGTAGATCACCGACGGCACCCCTGCCAGCAGCCGCACAACGGGTTCAACTGCGCGTCGCACCCGGGTGGGGGCGAATTCGGTCAGGAACACCGCGGCCAGCGTCGAGATCACGAGCGCGAGCACCACCGCCACGACCGTCGTCACGACGGTCCCCCAGATCAGAGGCCAGGCGCGGAAGTAGGCGAGCCCATGTCCGGGCAGCGGCGTCCCTTCGCGCATCACGCGCAGCTCGGTGGAGACGTCCCCGCCCGAGCCGAACCAGCCGAGGCCGTTGTAGGAGAAGGACGGCCACGCCTTGATCACGACCGTTACGACCATGAACGCGATCAGTGCAAACGCACCGAACGCGAGCGCACGGAGCAGCCACTCGGTGCGCCTGTCACTCCGTACGGCCGCGGCCAGCTCGGGGCGCGGCTTACCGGCTGGTGCCCCCGCGATCCGAACGCTCGGCTGCCGCGCTGCCACGCTCAGTGGATCGCGATCCAACTCGAGTTGATGATCTTGTCGGCGGTCTTGTTGCCGCTCACGACCCACGAGATGAACTTCAGGGCTTGGCCCTTGGGCGCACCCTTCGTGACCATCCAGAAGTTACGAACGCCGCCGTACTGCCCCGAGCGGGCGTTGCGCAGGTTGCACGGGATGCCCTGGTAACCCACGGAGTTGGTCCCGCCCGTGTACGCGAACGACACGAACCCGATCGCCTGTTTGTCGGCCTCGATCGACTGCTGCTCCAACCCGTTGGAGGTCTCGGTGCTGGCGCTCGGAGAGACCTTCGTGGTTTCGCCCAGGAAGATGTGCTGGAAGGCGTCCTGTGTACCGGATGCGCCGTCGCGGTCGAAGAGGTCGATCGGCCCGCCGATCTTGGCGCCCGGGACTTCACTCCAGTTGCGGATACGGCCCGTGAAGATGCCGTAGACGGTTTCCTGGGACATGTTCGCCACGGCGTTGGCTTTATTGGTGATCACGCACACGCCGTCGCGGGCGATCTTCGTGAACACGAGACCGTGGGGGTCGACCCCGAGGATCGGGTCACGGGAGGAATCGCCGATGTCGAAGCGCCCGCTCGCGGCCCCGTTGATGCCGATGTCGGACTCACCGCCGCTGACGCTGGGCGCCGGGATGTGAGGGTTTGCCTTGTGATAGGCCGCGGTGAGTTTCTGCATGAGCGGGAGCACAGAGGTCGAGCCGCCGATGATCAGCCGGCGGGCCGCGGCGGCGGACGGGACGGCCACGGCGAGGAGGACGACCAGACAAGCGATGAGGGTTCGATGCGCGCGCAAGGCTTGCTCCTTTGCGAGACGTGGAAGGTTGTGCGAATCAGCTCCTGCGGCGTTCACCCGAACGCCGAGCGGAAAAACAATCCACGCTCGCGATCGATGCGGTCGTCGCGCAACACGGCGAACCCCGGGGCGGAAGCCTCGCGCGAGCGCCTCGCGGCCATGTTTCGTTTTTGTGAACGCATGCGTGTGCCTGCGCGCGGAGCGACTCCACGACATCGCCCGCCCGGCACCCCCAATGTGTCGTTTTTGTGAACGCCGTTGCTTTTCGACAGTCGCCGTGTGAGGGTGGCGGGGCACCGACCGGGCACTGCGGCCGTCACAGCTGTCCGGTGAGCACGCGAGCCCCTGTCGTTGCTCACCGGCCTCGGCGGCTCTACTCCCGGCTGGCCGCCCACCGCCCACCGCCGAGCGCGCGACGAGATGACAGACCAGCCCACCCAACCCGAGCCACCCGCCAGCAACGGCCGCGGCTCGGATGCCGCCAGGGCGTCGGTTCGCAGCGGACTTGCCAAGAAGCGCAGCCCGGTGCTGGTGACGATCGGCGACCTCGCCTCCGGTACGCGACGGTTCGTCACGAGAGACCCGCTCTCGCTGTTCCTCCTGCTCGCGTCGATCGGGCTCGCGATCACGTTCGCATTGCTGCTCGGCTCGATCCAACCGAGCAGCGCGGGTCGCCAGGTGCCGCTGAGCACGGTGCAGCAGCTCGCCAAGAAACACGAGGTTGGCGCCGCGCTGTTCCTCGATCACGACGACCGCGTCGAGGTCAAGACCACCGCCGCGACGCCCCTCCTGCGTGCGGACGGCACCCTCCCGCCGGCTCCGGCAGCCGCGACGCCGCACCACCACGCCGCCAAAGCCTCGACGCATACGGCGGCCACCACCAGCACCTCCGCGTCGACGGGTGCCACCGGCTCGACGGCCAGCGAAGCGTCGACGGCCAGCGAAGCGTCGACGGGCGGCACCGGCTCGACGGGCGGGACGGGCTCGACCGGCACCGAAGCCGCGAAGAGCCCGAACGGCTCGACGGGCGCGAACGGCTCGACGGCCGGTGCCGGCTCGGGCGGCGGTGAAGCCTCGACGGGCGGCAAAGTCGAAAAAGCCGCGCGGCACCCGGCGGCCGCCGTGCTCGTCCCGACGGGGATCCAGCCGCTGTGGGCCTCGTACCCGTCCTCGGGCGCCCAGACCCAGCAGCTCTACAACGAACTGCTCGCGGGTGGAGCCGTGCTTGCGGTTGACCAGCAGGCGTGGAAGTCGACACGCACGATCATCGTCCAGTTCCTGATCCCGATCCTGCTGCTCGTGTGCCTGTTCTCGCTGTTCACGCGGATCGGAGCCGAGGGTGCCGCAGGCGGGATCGCGGCGTTCTCGCAGTTCACCGGGAAGGGGCGGCGCAAAGGCAAGGGCACCTCGGACAGGATCACCTTCGCCGACGTGGCGGGGGCGGGGGAAGCGGTGGCCGAGCTGCGCGAGATCCGCGACTACCTCGCCGATCCGGCCAAGTACCTGCTGGTGGGCGCCGCGGCGCCGAAGGGCGTGTTGCTCGTGGGTCCGCCGGGCACAGGAAAGACGCTTCTTGCCAGGGCGGTCGCCGGCGAAGCAGACGCCGCGTTCTTCTCGCTCTCGGGGTCCGACTTCGTCGAGTCGCTCGTGGGGGTCGGTGCTGCGCGTGTCCGTGACCTGTTCCGCAAGGCGCGCAAGGCCGCTCCGGCGATCATCTTCATCGACGAGCTCGATGCCGCGGGGCGCAAGCGCGGCGCGGGCATCGGCCAGGGCAACGACGAGCGCGAGCAGACGCTGAACCAGATCCTCGTCGAGATGGACGGCTTCGCGGGCGATGGTGGGCTCGTGGTGATGGGCGCCACCAACCGGCCCGACATCCTCGACCCCGCGCTGCTGCGGCCCGGGCGCTTCGACCGCCAGGTCGTGATCGACACCCCCGACGTCCACGGACGCCTGGAGATCCTGCGACTGCATGGCTCGAAACGGCCGCTGGCGCCGAACGCCTCGCTGGAGGAGGTCGCGCGCGAGACGCCGGGATTCAGCGGCGCCGAGCTCGCCAACGTGATCAACGAGGCCGCCCTGCTGAGCGTCCGCGACGGCCGTGCGCAGATCGACCAGGCGGCGCTCGAGGAGGCGATCGACCGCGTCGTCGCGGGTCCCGCCAAGCATCACATCCTGACCGAGCAGGAGCGCTGGCTGATCGCGATCCACGAGGCCTCCCACGCCGTCGTGACCGAGGCGCTGGGCCATGCCACCTCGACGCGCAAGCTGTCGATCGTCGCGCGCGGGCGCCAGCTCGGCACGGCCGCCCACATGCTCTCGGACCGGGACCAGCTGATCATGACCGAGCGCGACCTCCAGAGCCAGCTGATCGTGATCGCCGCCGGTCTCGCCGGAGAGCGGATTGCCTTCGGGGAGACCTCAACGAGCGTCAACGACGACCTACACGCCGCGACGAACCTGGCGCGCAGCATGGTCACCTCCTACGGGATGTCCGACGCCGTCGGGCTGGTCACGATCGGCGAGAAGAGCGGGGAGGTGTTCCTTGGGGCCTCGCTACAGGACCTCGGCTCGGTCGGACCGGAGACGCTGAACCTGATCGATCACGAGGTTCAGCGCCTGGTGGGCGAAGCTGAGGCGCGCGCATCGGCGATCCTCGAGCGGAACTGGAGCAGCGTCGAGGAGACCGCCGGCGCACTGCTCGAGCAGGAGACGCTCTCGGGGGTGGCGCTCGACGCCGTGCTCTCGACCGTGCAGGAGACCTCGCTCGAGGAACTGCGCGACGTACGACGTCGGGCCTCACGCCGGGATCCGGAGCAGACGTCTTGAACCTGCGCAGGCCGTCGCCGGCGCTGGTGGTGGCGTGCGTGGCACTGGTCTTCTCCACCACGGGTCTGGCCGACGCCGCGCGGCATGCGATCACCAGTGCAGTCGGCGGCCACCGTGTTACGTCGAAGCCGCATGCCGGCGCGATCCTGGTGCTGGGCAAGAACGGCAAGTTCCCGGCGGCGGCGATCCCGAAGGTGCACGAAGCCGCTCGCGTCGGCGGCAAGACGGCCGTGCAGCTCGAAGGAAGTTGCCCACCGGACACGGTTGACGTCGGCACCTACTGCATGGAATCCGCCCCCTACCCGCTGACCAAGGAAGACCTCGGCAAGAACAACTTCATCTTCGCGAGCAAGACCTGTGAGAAAGCCGGCGGATGGCTGCCGTCGGCCTCCGAGCTGCTGGGCACGGCGGAACGCGTGAAGCTCGAGTCGACGATCCACGACTCCCAGCTCACCGCCACGATCGACCTGGACCCGACGCGAGGTCTCAAGGACGAGCGCGAGATGAGCTCATCGCTGATCACCACCGAAGGGGGATCGGCCGCGGCCGGGTTCGAGGGGGTCAGCGAAGGCGCCACGGGCAACCCCCGCCAGGGCCAGGCCAACCCGATCCAGCTGCCGGCCAATCCGCTCCCCGAATCGCTCCAGTACGTGACCGTCTACAGCAACCACACGCAGGGCGGGTTTGCGGGGTCCGAGCCCGTGAACAACCCCGAGAACTTCCGCTGCGCCTACAACCTGTCCGTCGGCGCGATCAACAAATCGACGTCCTGAGCACGACTGTGCGCCTCGCCTCAAAGGCGTGCCGAGCGGTCGTGAAGTTTCCGTGAAGTCGAGCCGTGAATTGCCGCGGGCGGGGCTCCCGCTTCTTATCGTCGGCCGCGAGATGAGCCCGAGGGCGACGATCAAGGTGCTCGCTGCGCGCGCATGCACGCTCCTCGCCGGCGTGCTCGTCGCGCTCGCGGTGATCGCCTCGAGCGCCGGCGCCGTGATCCTCCCCGCGACCACACTGGACGGGCCCAGCGAGAACATCGTGGGCTTCGGCGGCGCGGCGATGGCGGACGACGGGACCGGTGGCGTCGTCTACCTCAAGCGGGTCGAAGGCGTCACGCACGTGTTCGTCTCGCGTTATGTCGGCGGCCGGTGGATGGCGCCGATCCGTGTGGACACGGAAGACCCTTACGCCGCAAGCTGGCCCCGGGTCGGCGCCGCGAACGGGGGCGAGCTGATCGTCTCGTGGGCCACGCCGTTCGCCACCCACAACGGCAAGCCCGTGTACGAGATGCTCGGCTCGGAGCTCGGCCCGGGAGCCGAAAGCTTCGGGCGGGCGACCTTCATCGACTCCGACATCGAAGAAGCCACGGCCACCGAACCCGACCTCGCCGTCAGTTCCAGCGGCCAGGCCGACATCGTCTACCGGGTCGTGCGGCCGCAGGCGACCGACATCTCCCTGCTGCGTCCCGGCGACGTGGTGGAGCAGGTACGCCTCGCGCACTTCAACGGCCAGCGGTGGGCGAACCTCGGCGCAATCAACCGCAACCCCTCGTCCTCGATGCGGCCGCCGACCCAGGCGAACGCCCCCGCGATCGCGATCGGGCCGACAGGCAACGCAGTCGTCGTGTGGCAGGAGCCCGACGTGGAAGGCGTCGCGCGGATCTGGGCCAGGCGCGTGTTCGGCACCTCGGTGGACTATGTGATGCCGGTCAGTGCGACCACGTACAACGGGGGTCCGATCAGCACCGACGCGGACGCCCCGGGCGTCGCCTTCTCCCGCCTGGGCCAGGCCGCGGCCGCCTATCGGCAGCCGGGAGGCCCGGGCTCCCCGCTCCCCGGCCCACGCATCTTCCTCAACGTCCTCCCCGACGGAGAATCCGCGAACGGAGCGGAGTTCGAAGGCGCCCACGTGCTCGACCCGGGGTTGGGCGGGGGAGCGGCCGCTGTCGTGGGGCCCCCGAGCATCGACATCGACGAACAGCAGGGGATGCGACTGCTGTACGACGCCAACGGCACGCCACGGATGATCGAAGGAAGCGCCGGTGCGACCTCGCCCGGGGTCTCGCTCGGGCCGCCTTTCGCCGGCTCCGAACCGTTCGCGGTGAGCGTGATGGATCCCCAGGGCGGCGGGATCTCCGGGTGGCCGAGCGAAGCGTCGCGCGGTCACCCCGCCGTGGCGGTGCGCGAGGATTTCCCCGGTGGAGCGGCCCAGACGGGGCTTGTGTCGGGCGGAGCGGGCGGAGAAGTCGGCGAACTGTCCGTCGGGAGGTCTGGCCTGGGCGACGGCATCATCGCCTTCCGCCAGGGCGAGTTCGGAAACGCGGCGATCGTGGCGGCGGAGGCGACGGCGCCCCCGGCGCCGTTCGTGGTCACCGTTCCGAAAGCATGGGTGCGGCCCTCGCAGGCGCGGGCGTCCTGGCTGCCGGCTCCGAGCGCCGCGGGCCCCATCACCTACCGGCTCGTCCTGGACGGCCACATCGAACGTGCCACGGTGGTCGGCAGGCTCACCGCCGGCATCCGGCCGCGCGGGCTGTCGTCGGGCCACCACCGGCTGCAGGTGCTCGCGGTCGACCGCGACGGCCAATCCACGTTGAGCGCCCCGGCCTCGCTGCTGGTCGCCGGGGTGCCCCCGCGGGTGAGGATCGTGCGGGCGCGCCGGGGGGCGGGCCTCTCGGTGATCGTCAGCGACAACTACGCCGGCGTCGCGAAGTCGAAGGTGCGCGTCAGCTTCGGCGACGGCTCCTCCGGCCGTGGACGGGCCCGCCTGCGCCACCGCTACGCGCGTCCCGGCGTCTATCTGGTCATCGTCCGTGCCAGCGACCGCATCGGCAACGCCGGCACCGTGCGCCGCTGGGTGAGCGTGCGATGAGCGCGCTCGCGAGAGCCATCGGCGCCGGGCTCGCCCTCGTCGGCGCGGCGACGGTGCTAGCGGGGCCAGGCGCGCGGCCCGCGACGGCCGACATCTTCGGGCCGATCGAACTGGTCACGGCCGGAACCCTGGGCGCCGGGCAGCTGCAACAGGCTGAATACGCCCATGACAGCGTGATCTGCGCAGACGGCGCATATGTGGTCTTCGACGGGTCGGTGGGGGGTGTCACCGGCGTGTGGCGCGTGAACCTGGCGACCAGGGAGATGCAGCAGGTTGCGAGCGGGGATGCGCTGCTGCCGTCCGTGAGCGCCGACGGCCGCTACGTCAGCTTCACGACCAACCAGAGCGAAGCGCAGCTCGCAGCCGACACACGGGGGCTCGCGGGCGAACCGCCCGTGAGCGAAGCAGAAGCGACGCCTGGGCCCGAGAACGTCTACGTCCGCGACATGGACGTGCCACCCGGCGAACCAGGTGCGTTCACCGTCGCCTCGGCGGCCAACGGCTCCGGCGAACCGCTCTCATACACCGAAGCCGGGATCCAGCTCGGCTCGGTCGCCAGCGGCGGCTCGGCGATCTCCGCCGACGGCCGGGAGGTCGCGTTCGTGACGACGGCGGTCTCGAACCTCGCGGGACCCGAAACTCCCGCGATGCAGGTCGCCGTGCGCCGGCTGGAAAGCCGGGAAACGACGCTCGTCAGCGGCGAATACGAACCGGCCACGGGGCAGACCGGCACAAGGCCCGTGTCGGCAGGCGGGCGGGGGGCGGCATATGGAGACGTCGTCAAGTTCCCGAGCCAGGATCCGGAATACAGCAGATGGACGGAAGCCCGCCCGCCGGGGGCTGTGATCAGCGCCGACGGCACGACGGTGGCATGGATGGGCGTGAACATCGGCCTGCAGGCGCGCATGCTGCCCGGCGAAGCACCGCTGTCCGAATACACCGAGCCGCTGTGGCGGCGGATCGCGGCGCCCGAGACGGCGACGGAGCGCATCACAGGCGGATCTGATCCGGCCGACCCGGCCTGCGCGGCGTCCGGCGAGGCTGCGCTGCCCGCCCACCCGTCCCCAAGCGACCCTTGCGAGGGACCGTTCCTGACCCATCCCGGGGAAGCCGAACCGGGCAGCGGGGTAGGCGGCATCTTCAGTCAGCGAGGAGAAGCGAAAACCTCGCCCGGCGAATTCGTGCCCAGGCTCAGCGCCGACGGTTACACGGTGGCGTTCCTGTCCAGGGCGGAGCCGACCGGACTCGGAGAATTCTTCAATACCGAACGCGAAAGGGGCGAGCAGGCCGACATATACGTGGTCGACATGCGTCCGGGGCTCACGCGCGATGGAGCGCTCACCACCCTCACGCGCATCGGCGGAGCGAGCGGAGCGGAATCCGACGGGATCAGCGAATTCGCGTTGGCAGAAGACGGGCGGACGGTGGCATTCACGACCCGCCGCACCGAGTTCCGCCTCGCGTTCCCGGCCTTCGTGAGCGCCGCGCTCGCCGAACCCGGCCTGGGCGAACTGTTCTACGTGGACCTGGGTGACGGCACTCTCACCAGGGTCACGCGCGGCTACGGCGGCGAACCCAGCGAACAGCCGCACCAGCGCAAGACCCAGGTGCAGGAAGACCCCTACGAAGAACGACCCACCGCCGGAGCGACCTCGCCCTCGTTCGCCGAGGACGGGTCCTTGCTGGCGTTCGCCTCAACCGCCTCGAATCTGGTGCCCTACGACGGCAACGGGCCCCAGACCCTCGCAGAAATCGCCGGGCAGCGCGACGGGTCCGACACCTTCGTCGTGTCCCGCGAAATCCCGAGCGCGCTCCCCACCCCGCAGTACATCTCGCCCGCGCCGCCGGGCGTCGACTCCGAACCCGCGTGGACACTCGGCGCCACCGCGCTCGGCCGCAGCGACGGGAGCGTGGCGTTGTACCTGCGTGTGCCCGGCCAGGGCAGCCTCAGCGCGAGTGCCCGCAGCGCGATCGTCGTCCGCACGAGCCGCGGCCACGCCCGCCACGCGCGCGCAGCCAAGGCTCGGAGGAAATCCGCCGCGGAGACGGTCACGACGCGCACGGTTGCCAGCGCGCACTCCTCGGTTGCGCCGAACACCGAACGGCTCATGCTCGTGCTCCGCCCGCAGAGGGCCTACGCCGGCCTGGCGGCGCGGGCCGGTGGTCTGTCGGCGACCGTGGCGATCTCGTTCGCGGCGGCCCGACACGCGGTTCTGAGGCAGGTCCTCCAGGTCACGTTCCTCAAGAAAGTCCACTCGGGGCGTACGCGCCACGCGGGGAAGTCATCACACAGGAGGCATGGCGGGTGAGGGCGGCACGCGCGGTGCTCCTGTTCGTCGTGGCCCTCGGCGCCCTCGCGGGCTTGCCGGCGGTGTCACAGGCCGCCGAAGCAGAACAGCCGCAGTGGCGACTGGAACAGCCATTGCTTCCGCGGGCCAATTGGCCGGTCCCACTGGGGAGCATCGGCGACATCGAGTTCCTCGAACCGAACCGCGGGCTGCTGATCACAGGCGGCAAGAAGCCCTCGGTCGAACCGGGCATCTGGACCTACGACGGCGCACGGTGGCACGAACTCTCCAACAAGTGCGGAGCCGAACGCGAAGGGCGCATCGCGTGGGCCGGGCCGGACGAGTTCTGGACCGTCTCCGACGGGCGCCCCGGCCAGGCGGCGGAAGGGGCCGGCACGAGCAACGAACGGACGGTGCCGCTCAACGGCAACACGCTCTGCCACTTCGAAGGGGGACAGATCGTCGGCTCCTACGCGCACCCGGCCTTCGAAGTCGACTCCTACCAGCAGATGCGGGGTGCCGCCTGTCTGAAGCCGACGGACTGCTGGTTCGGCGGCGAACCGCTGCCCGAACCTCAGATCGGCGCCTTCCAGCTGCACTGGAACGGCGCTGCGCTGGAAGCGGAACCGTACCTCGGCGAAGGCTTCCCGGTGCGCGACATGCTCGCCTCAGAAGGCCACATCTACCAGAGCGTCCGAGTCGAAATCCCGCCCGACCGCACCGAAAACACCGAAGCCATCACGATCCCCGTGCTGCACCTGATCAACCCCCCCGGGGCGATCCCCGCCTTCGAAGCCGAAGACGAAGCGGGGGCGGGCCTGCCGTTCTACGAAGAAGGTGAGCTCCCCCAGGACCTGGACTACTTCCACCTCTCTGCCGCCGACGGCGTGCTGTGGGCGGCGGCGGGGCCGCTTCACCCGGGCGGCCAGCTCACGGTGGCGGTCCGCGACGAAGGAAGCTGGCGGATGCTGGTCGGGCCACCCTCGCAGGGCGGGCGCCAGCTCGAAGCCATACTTCCGCCCGAAGATCGCGCCGAAGAACAGGCCCTCGTCGGCAGCTCGCCGAGCCAGGCGAAAGTGACAGCCGTAGCCGCGGAACCCGGAGACGGCGGCGTGTGGATCGGCCTCGAGCACGCCGAATCCCAGGAACAGGCGGTGCTGCTGCACCTGGGCGCCCAGGGGGAAGAGCTCTCGGCGGAGGTCCTGCCGAGCCCACAGGAACGCGCCGAAGGAGTGGGCGACAACGGCGCCGTGTCCAGGCTCGCCTGCCCACAGGCGGGCGACTGCTGGATGGCGACGTCGAAGGGGTGGCTCTACCACCTCGCGCCGGCCTCCGAAAGAACGCTTGCCCCCAACGGAGACCCGGCCTTCGAAAAACTGATCTCCTATCGCCCGCCCGACCAGGGGCTCCCGCAGGTCGCACAGGATGCTCCACCCGCCGACATCTCGGGGTTCCGCGAACAGGGCATCGCCGAAATCGGGTCCATCGCCGAAGCCAAAGCGACGCCCGAATCCATGGTCACTCTGCCGCTGCTCTCACACGTGCGCAGCAAGCTGCTGAAGGGCTCCAAGCTCCAGCTGAGCTTCCACCTCTCCGTCAAGGCGCGTGTGAAGCTGCTCGCGCAGCGCAAAAAGAAGGTCGTCGCGGCCACAGCGATGCAAACGTTCGCGGCCGGCAACCGCAGGCTCCTACTACAGCTGAACCCGCGCCGCTGGCCGACGAAGCTGAGCCTCAAGACGAAGGCGCTGGCGCCGCTGCGCCGCGTCTCGTCGGTGACCGGCGAAGGTTCCACGGTCTCGACCGAGACGACGGGCCTGTTCGTCTCGCCGCTGCGCACTCCCGGCGGATCCGGAGGGCTGCTCCCGTGAGGGCCCCGCGTTCCCGTCACCCGTACGCGCTGCGCCGGCTTGCCCTCGCGCTCGGCGTGGCCGCAGCGATCACGTCGGTGGTCCTCGTCGCGCTCGGCATCGGCGGGACCGCCAGCCGCGCCGCATTCGCGCCGCCCCCGCCGACGGCACAGACCGACGACGCCGTCCCCGCCGGCAAAGTCACGATGATCGCCGCAACCCCCGAAGAAGCTGGGGCGGGGGGCGGCGAGACGTGGGGGATCGGCAGGGAAGTGGGCTCTCAGAGCACGAATCTCCTCGTCCGCTACACGAGCCAGCAGGGCTGGCTGCGGGCCCCGTCTCTGCCCGAAGGCTTCGCGCTCGCCCCCGACGGCCTGCTCGCCGCCCGGATGACCCCGTCGGGCGCCGGCGCGATGCTGGGCACGATCGCCAAACGCGAGGTCGTGCTCGTCCGCGACCCCGGCGGGTCCTTCGTGGCAACGGCCGCCGTCCCGGCAGAAGGCGAAGGGGGCGAAGGGGGCGAAGGACCCGCCGCGCTGCTGGCGCCGGGGGAAGAACTGTTCGAATCCAAGGGCTCGCGCGGGCCGCTGCTGGCGGCGCTCGACGAACCCGGCGGCGTCGCGGGTGCGCTGGTCGCGCCCGAGCGCGCCGGCAGCGGCGAAGTCGAGCACCAGGTGCTGCACTGGGACGGCACGGGCTGGACGAGCGAGCCGATCGAGATCCCGGCGGCGAGCGGCGCCTCCTTCCGCATCCTGGCGATCGGCGCGAGCTCGCCGCAGAACGCGTGGCTGCTGGGGCAGCTGGCTCCCGGGGCCGGCTACCCGGCGGGGGCCGTGGCGCTGTTCCGGCGCATCGACGCCGGCGGCTCGTGGGAGTGGAGGCCCGCCGCCCTGGAAGCCGGCGGCGGCGACGCAGAAGCGCATCCCCTCTATGTGCCGCTCGCCGGTGGCGGACAGGCTCCATTCGGTGTTCCCGGGACGGGACAGCCGCCGGGCGTCGAAGGTCAGGTGCTGACCGTGACCGCCGAAGGGGTGTGGATCGACGGCACCCGCAGCGACGTCGCCGGCCTCGACGCCTCCACGACGCTGTTCTTCCAGCCGGAAGGGAGCGCCGGCGGCAGCCTGCAGGCGAGCTGGTGCCTGGCGCCGCCCGCGACCCCGAGCGCCTGCTCCTACACGCTGCCGCAGCCGGTACCACGCGCGCAGATGCGTAGCATCGCCTGGCCCGGTGGCGGCCCGTACGGCCGGAGGGTGATCACGGGCCTCCCCAACGGCATCAGCCTGCGCCTGGAAGGTTCCTCGTTCGTCGAAGTCCTCTCCCTCGGTGGCGGCGCCGTCGGCTCGCAGGACCCCGGTGCCGCGCTCGGCGCCGCCTTCTCCAGCCCGACCGAGGGCTGGCTCGGCGAGGGCGATCTGCCCGTGCACCTCACCGCCTCGCCCGAAGCCAGTCAGCTCAGGCCTTGGCCTGTGACGTTCCGGCGCGATCTGCAGGCGCTCGCCCCGGCGCCCCGGCAGCCGGTCGCCGCCCTGGGGAGCGAAGCTCTCGCGGTGGGGCTGCAGGGTGCGGTCACGCGTTACAAGCCCGGGCTGGGATGGATTCCGGAAAGCCTGTTCGGCCCGGGAGAGAACATCAAGCACCCCAACCTGCGCTCGGTCGCCTGGCCTACGCCTAACCGTGCGTATGCGGTCGGCGACGAAGGCCCCGCCGGAGGCGAACAGATGTGGCTGTGGCGTGGAGAGACCGGCCTGTGGGAACCCGATCCGGCCACGCCGATCGACTTCCGCGGCAACCTGCTCGGAATCGCGTTCGACCCCAGCAACCCGGCTCGCGGCTACGCGGTGGGGACGACGGTCCTCGGCAGGGGCGGCATGATCATGCGCTACGGCAAGAGCTGGAGCGAAGAAACCTCGCTTCCGGGCGAAGCACAGGGGGCCCAGTTCCTGGGGATCGCCTTCGCCGGCTCCGAAGCGCTCGTGCCGTACGTCAAGCAGCTGAACGCCGAAAAGGGCATATACGCCGGGGGGCTGCTCGTCAACAGCGGCTCCGGCTGGCACGTCGACAGCGAAGCGACCGAATTGATGAAGTCCACCGGGACGCTCCCGTTCGCGGTGGCCGGTCTCGCCGACGGGGGCGCCGCGTTTGCCGCCTCAGGGTCGGCAAGCGGGCCGAAGGTGTTCGAGCGCGAAGGCGCGGGCGGCCCGTGGCGTGCGACGCCCACCCCGCTCCCGGGCGTCGTCGCCGGCTCGCTCGCGCTGTTCCGCGAAGGGGGTGCTCTGCGCGCGATCGTGACGGGCAGCGGTGGGCGGCACGTGAGCCGCGACTTCGAAGAACAGGTCCCTCCCGGTGCTCCGGCGCTCAAGCAGGGAGCCATCGAAACGTCAGGCGGTCCGGAAGCGGGTGCCGTGTTGCGCCAGACGGGGACCGGATGGCGCGACGAGCGCCACGAAGTACAGGTCGGCGAGGCGCCTCCCGGCAACTACGAATTCCAAGACCTTCCGTATACGCCCGACCCCGTGATGGCGGTGCTCGTCGACCCCTCCGGCGGCAACGGCTGGACCGTCGGCGGGCACCTGAGCGAATCCAGCAACGGGAGCGGCGAAGCCCTCGAGACGGCGGACGTCGAGCGTTACGGGGAAAACGGTCGCACCCCCGAAGGCGAGACACCGGCGGGAGTGCCGACCCGCGGGTGGGCGACGTTTGCGATAGGCGGCAACGCCGAATGCTTCGACCCTTGCGCGGAACGGGCGCTCGCCGGCGTCGGGCCGCAGGTGTGGCTCGGGTCGGCCGTCTCGCTCGCCGCGACCAGTGGTGCGCGGGCCTTCATCTACACCGGTCCCAGCGTCACCGAAGGCCGCGTCGAGGGCCACCGCTCCGTGCCGATCCCGTTTGCTGCGGAGCTCGAACGCACGCGCGCGATTCTCGCCTCGGGCGCCTATCCGGCGGGAGCCAACGCCGGCGAGCAACTGCCGGCGTACTCGGTGGCGAGCCCTCCCGACCTCGATAACCGGCCCGCCTCGGAAGGCACCGAGCAGAGCTTCCAGGATGCCTTCGCCGGTTTTCCGCAGCAGACCCTGGTCGACGCCAACGGCGCGCCCGCCGGCTGTACGGCGACGATCGGCTGTGAGGGCGTCTACTACGCCTTCAGCTCGCAGGGCACAGGCGGCCGGGTACGGGTGATCGTGCTCGACGAGACGACCCCCGAAATGGGCGAAAACGAGCTGATATGGCTGGAAGGCGAGCTGCAGGACGCCAAGTCGGCGGGTGAACCGGCGATCGCGATCGGCGCAGGCGACATCGAAGCCCAGATCCGCGCGGGCCGCAAACAATCCGCGGCGCTCGCGAAGATCCTCGTGACGGGGTCCCGCAGCACCCCGGCCGGCCTGTGCGCTCGCCTCGAACGAGAACGCACCCACGCAGAAGGCGCCTGCAGCTCCGCCTCGGCGTACTTCTATGACGCGCGCGAACAGAACGAACACAAGCCGCTGCGTGCAGGGGGCGAATCGATCGAAGCCTACGGTTCTGGGACCCTCGGCTACATCAACCAGCAGCACGAGCAGGCAGGCAACTTCCACGGGGCCAGCGGGATCTTGCTCGCCCAGGTGAACGTCGCCTCGCGCAGTCGCGCCACCAACCGCGCCGAACTCCAGGTGCCACTGATACCGGTCGTCGGCGAACTGGCGCTCGAAGCGCGCCAGGGCACTCTGCTTCCCCGCAGCCAGCCGGCCGTGTTCGACGGCCTGGCCCGCCGGCCGCGCGCCGGATGCGACGCCGTCGCGCAGCTGAACAACTGCGAACTCGATCCCTACATCCCGATTCCAAGCATCTGCACCGGCGAATGCGGAGGTGCGTTGCTCCCCGAATACGGCTTCAAGTCGTCGGACCCGGAAATCGGCGCCTTCGTCGAGCGCAACCTCGGATCCACCAACCCGCTCGCCGTGCTCCAGAACGGCGAAGGCAAGCCGATCATCGAATCCGAAGGCGGGGCCGGGGCCAAGTCCGGGCTGTTCTGCGCCTTCAACCCGGGCACCACGACCGTCACGATCACGGCCGGTGCCTGGTCGGCGTCCCTGCCGGTGACGGTGCAGCGCGGCAGCGTCCGGCAGCCCTGCGGGACCGTGAAGCTGAGCAATCCTCCGGCGGTGGAATCGCAGCAGCTCGCCCCGGCGCCGCCGCCCAGCCCGCCGACGTCGTCCGCGCCGAGCACCGCGCCCACTCCGCTGTCGTTTCCCCCTCCGCCCGCTCCACCCGCACCGGCGCCGGCTCCGGTTCCGGCCCAGCAGGTCGCCCCGTTCTTCGCAGCTGCCGTCCCCGTTGCCCCCGTGCTCGCGATCGTGCCTCCGCCGATACCCACCCCGGCGCGCCCCTCGCCGCCGTCCGGCACGTCGGCTGTGACATCGCCGGTCGAGGTCGTCGAGGAAGAAGAGGAGCAGGAGGAGGCTCCCGAGTCGGTGTCCAACCAGGCCGTCGCCTACAGGTCTCCGGAAGGGGGCGGGTCACTGGTCCCCTACCTGCTCGGCGCGGTGCTGCTCGCGGCGCTCGCGGGAGCTTCCGCGCGGCGACCGCGAGGCCGCCGAGGCGAATCCGAGGTGGTTCCCGCCACCGTCAGCACCGCCCGCACGCAGCGCCGCTTGGGCGACATGTCGCGCGACGGCCGGCGCCGGCGCCGATGATCGTACGTTCGCGACATGTCGCGCGACGCCCCGCGCCGACGATCGTACGTTCACATCCTCGAAACATGGCTCGGGAGGCAATCCGACAGCCTTGTGCCATCGGGACCCGGGGCGAACGGAGATGGAGCAGATGAACCCAGCACGGATGCGGATCCGCCGGCTGACGCTGGCCCTCGTGAGTGTGCTGGCGCTGCTGCTCGCGGCGGGGTCGGCCTCCGCCGCAGCCGAAACCTTCGGCGGCCTCGGCAGGATCGGCGAACTCACGATCAAGTCCGGCGAAACGAAGGGCGACGTCGAGCTCGAAGAACACGACGCGTTCGTGGTCGAACCGTCGACGGGCGACTTCTATATCGCCGACGAAACCGAAGAACCCGAACGGCTGCGCGTGCAGAAGTTCGACGGCACGGGAAAATTCCTCGGGCAGGCGGTGATCAAACTGGGCGCGTCGCACGAAGTGGAACTACGCGCGATGGCGCTCGACGCCGAAAAGCACACGCTGTACGTGCTCGCAAACGGGTACCGCTCTCCCAGCTCCAAACACGACCCCAGCGACTCGTCTGCGGCGGCGATCTACTCGGTCTCCACCGAAGTGCACAGTGAAGCCCTCGAAGCCACCGAACTGGTGGAACCGTCGACGTTGCTGCCGTACTCCGAGAAAGCAAAGCAGTCGCTGATCGAACCCGCAGGGATCGCCGTCGACCCGAAAACGCATGACATCCTGATCTCGGCACAGCAGGACGAAGACACGAGCGAAGCCGAAGAACTGCACTCCGCCGTCCAGCGAATTCACGAAAACGGCACCCTCGGACCGCGCTACGTCGACAGCCAGAACTGTCTCGACGAAGGACAGACGGTGGGCGCCGAACCGAACTGCGAAGAACTCGGCGGAGAACAGCCCAACTCGCTCGTCGTCACCCAGGGAGGCCGGGCGCTCGTGGAGAACGAACAGGCCGACCTGTGGGAAATCCCGGCGTCGGCGAACGCATCGGGAAGCTTCAAAGAAGAAAAGATCGTCCCGCGGCTGCGTTTCGCCCTGCCGGAAGCCACGCAACTGCCTGAAGGCGCGGCAAAGTTCGCCGGCGAAGAAGAAGAGACGGGCACGATCGCCTACGTCGCGACCGGTGCCGAAGAAGGACGGATCTATGCCAGTGCGGAAGTGTCGCCCAACGGCGAACCGGAAGTGTACGGCGTGATCCTGCTCCACGCAGTGGAACACGCCGGCGAACTGACGATCAAGGAGGAAGGCTGGACCGGCGGCCAGAACAAGACGTCCAAACAGCCCAAGTGCGAGATCCCGTTCTCGGCCGAAATGCCGATGGAGGTCAGCGGCACGGCCGAAACGGCGGAGACCTTCGGCGGCAATGAATTCGAAGCTGCCGGCAAACGGGAAGTCGAACCGTACCTCACCAGGTTCGGCTCTGGGGCGGGCGCGGAAGCATGCGGCCATGTCGAAGTCACGGTGCCTACGGTCCAGATCGGCAACAGCGGCAACCTCCAGGAAGTGCCGCTGGGCAAACCCGCCATCCTCAGCTCGAAGGTGGAAGGTGCCGATGCGCTCTCGAGCACGTGGACGATCGTCCGCAACGGGGAAGCCGCAACCAAAGAAGTGATCCCGGGGCCGCCGAACCAGGGTCGTGCGACGTCGCTGACGTATACCTTCAAACAGGCGGGCTCATACGAAATCACCGAGACGGTGACGACGGACAGTCTCGGAAACCCAACCAAGCAGGTGGTCCGAAAAGTCACCGCCGCCTTGCCGGCGATCACCTTCAAGATCGAACCCAGCGTCGCATTCCCCGAAGGCGGGCTGTCCACGGGCACTCCGGTCAAACTACACATAGCGGTCGCCAAAGACCCGAATGAAATCGCCCCGCACGTCAAGCTGACATGGCACTTCGGCGACGGCAGCGCCGCCGTCCTTCAAGAAGTCGTCGGCGAAAAAAACTCGTTCGCCGCGACGATCGAACACAGCTTCGTTTCCAATTGCGGCGGGGTGTGCGTGGTGACGTTGGAAGCAAAGGACCTCGCGGGAGGCGAAGGCCGCGCGGAACTAAGAGTCCCGATGTTCATCGCGGAACCGCCGAAAGAAAAAATCGAAACTCCACCGAGCGAAGAAAAACACGGGACCCAGCCGCCGCCGGAAGAAAAAAAAGAAGTGTCACACGAAGAAGTCGTGCACAATCCCGAAGCGCACATCGCCGGGAGTAGCACTCTGAGCGTCAAGACCAACGGCAGCTTCTCGCTGCAGGTGAGCTGTCCGGCGAAGCAGAGCGCATGTGCCGGGACCGTGACCTTGCAGGCCGTGATCACGCAAGCCGCCTCGAAGGGCAAGAAGCACAAGAAGGTGAAGATCACGCTTGCGCGCGGGACCTTCACCGTCGTGGGCGGTGCGTCCAAGACGGTGGCGTTGCACCTCTCGGGCCAGGGGCGGTCGCTGCTCGCCCATCTGCACGTCCTGCGCGCGACGGCGACGTTCGTGGCACACGACTCGGCGGTCACACGCACCACCTCCGCCGGCGTGACGTTGCGGGCGGCCAAGAAGAAGCACTGACGGCCGATCGACGCAGGCGCCGGAGCGGCTCGGCGCGGTCCCGGTTTCTTCTGTCGCGACCGCTCCCGTCGTATCGGGGCCACCGGCGCACCTCTCATCAAGGGGTGTGAACGTCTTGATATCGGCGGGGGGCCGATCCGATGCGCGCGCGCAGCTGAAATGTGAAGATCGCGATAACGCCCTGCCGTGTACAGGATCGTAACGTCGCAGGACCTCCGGGTTGAGAAAGTCCTCGGTGCGGCGCGGGCCCTGGGCCTGCGTGGGGGGCGTTCGGATGAGCCCCGATAATCGATGACCCATAGGAGGTAGTCAGGTAATGACGACTCTCGTTCGTCGCGCGGTGTTTGTCGCCGCGACCGCGGCGGCGCTCATGGTGGCCGCGCTGCCAGGAACGGCGCTCGCTAAAAAAGGTCCGAAAACGGACCAGCTGGAACACTGCGCCGGGAGCAACATTGAAGGTCTCGGCTCTTCATTCCAAGCGCCCGCGCAGAAAGTGTGGGAAAAAAAATTCAATGAATCGGCAAATACCCTTGCCTGCAGCGGCACGAAAAAACCGACGTTCATCTACAACCAGAACGAACTCCCCACGAACAACAAGGGGAGCGGCGCGTGCCTGAAGGACTTTGGCCAGGGCGGCGCAGGGAACCGACGCTACAAGGAATTCCCGCTCTGCGGCACGGACGAAGCCCCGAGCAAAACCGTCAAGGAAGAAATGGAAACCAACGACGGCTTCGTCCCCAACAAAGGTGAAGAAATCCAGAGCGTCCCAATCGCTCAGGGTGCCGTCGCGGTAATCGTGAACCTGCCCGAAACATGCACGGCGGAAAGCGAACCGAAGCTCGCGAAAACAGTAACCAAAATCAAACGACTTTCGCTCGAAGCCAAAGTCGTGGAGGGCATCTTCGAGGGCTCGATCAAAACCTTCAAGGAAGCGGTCGAAAAAAACCTCTCGGCGAGCGACAAACTGACGTGCGGTGTACCGGCCAACGCAGAAGTGCCGATCAACGTGGTTGTGCGTCTCGACAAATCTGGTACTACGCACATCTTCAAGGCATTTCTCGGGCAGATCAGCACCGCTGAAATCGAAATGGAAGAAGAGAACGAACCCGAAGGGGCTGGGAAAGGCCAGCCGTGCAAAGCGATCAAGCCTGCCAAAGAAAAACGGACCTGGGCTCAGGTCTCCGAAGGCTGCGAAAACCAGCGTTGGCCGGAAGCCGCCGAAATCGTGCGGCCCGGGAAAACTGGGAACCCCGGCGTGATCGAAAAGGTGGACACAACGCCGAACTCGATCAGCTACGCCGACCTCGCCGTCGCCCGGGAAAAGAAATTCTTTGACCCCTCGGGCGGAGGCGGCGAAGGCACCCAGCGCTTCTGGGCGCCGGTGTCGAACAGCAAGCCGACCACGAAAAAGCCGGAATACGCAGACCCGTCGACGAACGGGGATGTCGAAGCGGTTGCTAACTCCAACTGCGCGAAGACGGTCTACGCCAACGCGGTGGGCGAAAAATTCCCGCCGAAAACCACGCGCGAAGACTGGTCGCAGGTGAAGGGACTCGCGGTCACGAAAACGTACCCGATCTGCGGTCTGACCTACGATTTGGCGTTCAGGCTGTACAGCACGCCGTTGGTGAGCCTGGTGCCGCCGATCACCGAAGAAGAAACGAAGAAGATCGCGACCACCGTATCTGACTACCTCAAATTCGTGCTTGACACGCACACGGGAGGTGGCGGTGAAGAGATCAAAGGCATCGACTACGAACCGCTCCCCAAGAAGGCGCTGAAGGTCGCCGTGGCAGGGGCCGCGGAAATCGGCAGCAAAGAAGCGTAGGGAAACAACCAGCGCGTCCTCCGGGCGCGTCAGGAGTGCCGCTCGCCGAGCGGCAACGCACGGAAGCATCGCGGTACGGCCGCCCCGTCGATCGGGGCGGCCGCCGCGCTTTCGGGCCGACCGCTTCAGGGCCGGACCCGCGGGGGCCCGGCGCTGCCCGCCGTCGTCGGCGAGCAGCGGCGAGGGGCGGGCACCGGCGGGCCGGCGCCTCGCTACTCGTCCTGCGGTCTCGCGGGGGCCTCGGCGATCGCGAGCTCCTCGAGCACCAGGTCCGGGCCCTGCTCGGACGTCAGCTCGGCGGAGGCGCCCAGCGTCTCCCACGGGCGCTTCACGGCAAGCCATATGCCCCCGACACCCAACAGCGTCGCGCACAGGACCCAGCCGAGGGCTTCCGTGTCGAGCCCGATGTACTTCAGCCCGGACGCGAAGATCACAAACGTGATCACCGGCCGCACATAGCGGTCCGGCGCGGTCGAGGAGAACAGCGATCCCACCAGCACGGCCGGCACGCTGCCGATGATCAGCGACAGCGTCACCCCGATTTCGATGTGGCCGAACGCGAGAGCGCCCAGCGCGGCCGCCGCCGTCAGGGGCACCGCCTGGGTGAGGTCCGTGCCGACGAGCTGGTTGGCGCCGATCATGGGGTACAGGAACAGCATCAGGATGATCATCAGCGAGCCCGAGCCGACCGAGGTCAGGCCGACGATCACCCCCCCGATCATCCCGATCAGAACGGTCCGCAGCGGCTTGGGCACGACGTCCTGGATGAACGCGAAGCGCCCCTCTCCGGAGCGCAGGTCGAGGGTGTAGCGGAGGACCATCGCGGCGGCGCCGATCAACAGCGCAGCGCCGAGCACCGTCTCGACGTGGGTCTGGGCCGACTTTGAGTTCCCGAGGAGATGCAGCAGATACGCGCCGACGAAGGCCATCGGCACAGAGCCGAGCACCAGCCACCGGACCAGCCCCTTGTTGACGGTCCCTTTGCGCAGGTGGACGGACGCGCCGACCGGGCGCATCACGACCGCCGCCACCAGGTCGCTGGAGATCGCGTGCGACGGGGTGACGCCGAACAGCAGGATCAGCATCGGCGTCATCAGCGCCCCGCCGCCGGCACCGGTCATGCCCACCAGGAAGCCCACCACGGCGCTTCCGAGCACGATGTAGGGATCTATGTGCATGAATGCTCGCGGTTGTGGGTATTCGAGTCGCGAATGTCGCGATCACCCGCCACCCGCGCCTCCACTCGTCTCCCGAGCGGGCTTTCCAGCCGCCTTCCGAGCGGGCGAATATAGCGCGGAATCCTCACTTCGTCGAGGGGGATGATCTTTCCAGCCGACATCGATCGTGAGCCCCGGCCGGCGGGCGTGCTGGAGCCACCTGCGCCCCCGGGTCGCTCCCGGCTCCTGCGCCGGTCGGGCGCGGGAGCCCGAACGCGGGGCCTGGAGCACCTCGGCAGGGCGCCGGACCTCGATTGCCGGGGGGCGGGCGCCCGACGACGGGAGGCGGGAGCTCCAGGCGGGGGCTCGGGAACCGCTCCGCGGTCCGGCACTTGTTGCTTTGGTGTTGCCGTCAGCGGGCGCGTGCATACCGGGGTTGCGCTCGCTCGCGGCGGTGATTATGATGCGCGACGCGCGACGAGATCTGGCAAATCTCGGCAAAACTTGGGGTAATCCGGGCGAGGGGCTGCATCAGGGTCCGGGAGAGGCAAGGAGGCGGGGAGTAGATGAGTGTCGAGGCGGGGAGTGGGACCGACAAGGGATTCCTGAGTCCGCCGGTAGCGATCCCACGCGAGGGGCTACTGCGCCGCCGGCGGCTGACGCTGGCACCGGGGATATCCGAGGCACGCGGGCCGAGCGCCTGCCGTCGCCGTGACGCGCTCTTCCGCCGCACGCTGCTGATCGCCGACCTGCTCGCGGTCGCCACCGCCCTGGTGCTGACGATCGAGCTCTCCAACCGCTCGGTCGCCCTCACCTGGTACGGGCTGGCCGCCCTGCCGATCGTGGTCGTGTGCTCGAAGCTGCTGGGCCTCTACGACCGCGACGAAGCGCTGATCCGCAAGACCACGCTGGATGAGGCCCCGAAGCTGTTCCAGCTGGCGACGCTGGTGGCGCTCGTGGCTTGGCTGGCGGGCGGGCTGTTCGTGTCCGGCCACCTCGACCGCCATGAGGCGTTGTTCCTGTGGCTCGCCCTGGCGGTCCTGCTGGTAGTGATGCGGGCCGGGGCCAGGCAGCTGGCGCTCCGCATCGCGCCGATCGAGCGGTGCCTGTTCATCGGCGACGAGCTGTCAGCGGAGACGGTCCGCACCCGCCTCACCGGGCACGGCGGGGTGCGCGCCGACGTGGTGGCCCACCTGGACCTCGACAAGGTCGCCCCCTGGTCCACGGACAGCTTCTCCGAAGCCCGCCTGGCCGAGATCCGCGACCTCGCCAAGACGCTCGACGTGCACCGGGCGATCATCGCCCCCCGCAGCGTCGACGCCGGCGAGATGCTGAACCTCGTGCGGACGCTGAAGGCGGTCGGCGTGCGCGTCAGCCTGCTGCCCCGCCTGCTCGAGGTCGTGGGCTCCTCGGTCGAGTTCGACGACCTCCACGGGGTCACCGTCATGGGAGTCCGGCGCTTCGACCTCACGCGCTCCTCGGCGCGCTTCAAAAAGCTCTTCGACCTGTTCGGCGCCTCCGTCGGGCTGATCGCGATCTCTCCCCTGCTGCTGGTGATCGCGATTGCGATCAAGCTCGACAGCCGCGGGCCGGTGCTGTTCCGCCAGCTGCGCGTGGGGCGCCACGGCAAGCGCTTCTACATGCTCAAGTTCCGCACGATGGTCACGAACGCCGAGGAGCTGAAGGACTCGCTGCTGGACCAGAACGAGGCCAAGGAGGGGCTCTTCAAGATCGCCGAGGACCCCCGCGTGACGCGCGTCGGGCGCCTGCTGCGCCGCAGCGCGCTGGACGAGCTGCCCCAGCTGTGGAACATCGTGCGGGGCGAGATGAGCCTCGTCGGGCCCCGTCCCCTGGTCGTCGACGAGGACGAGCGGGTGGAGGGCTGGCACCGGCGGCGCCTGGAGCTGATGCCCGGCATGACGGGCCCCTGGCAGATCCTCGGGCCCGCCCGCGTGCCGCTGCGGGAGATGGTCGCGATCGACTACCTGTACGTCGCCAACTGGAACCTCTGGAGCGACGTCAAGATCCTGCTGCGCACCGTCCCCCACGTGATCTGCCGTCGCGGGCTCTGAGGGGAGCCGCCGACAGGCGCCGTTCGCGGCGCTCACAGGGGACGTGCAGGCCCTCCGGCGGCCAGTCGCCGCGCTGATCGCGCTGTTCGCGCAGCTGCTCGTATAGCGCCTCGTCCCCGCGCGCGGCGCCCCTGCACAGCAGCACGACCAGGGCCGCGGTCGTGAGCCACACGCTGGGGATGATGAGCAGCACCGTCGACATCTCTTGCCCTCTGGGACTCCTCCGCCCGATTGCTCCTTTCGCATCGGCCCTTCGGGCCGACGGCTTGAATGTTCGGCTCATCCACGGCCGGACCTTCTAGCCAGCTCGAGAGCGGGGGTCGTTTCGGCTGACCTTCTCGGCAGCTCGAGGGCGGGGGTGGCTTCGGCGAGGGCTAGTCGCGGGCCGTTCCGCGTCGCCGGGAGGAACCGCGCGCGCGTGGGCCCTGTTCGAGGGCCTTGTCGAGCTCGGCGCGCAGCGCCCGGCGAAAGGCCTCCACCGAGAAGCGCTGCGCGTTGGCAACCGCCTCCCGGGGGTCGAAGGGGAGGCGCTCGAGTTTTTCGATCGCGCGCTGGAAGTCCTCCACGTCGTCGAGTCCCGCGAGCAAGCCCGTGCGGCCCTCCAGCACGGTCTCCAGCGCCCCCCCGGCGCGGGCCGCGATCACCGGCCTGCCCGCCGCCTGAGCCTCCACTGCCGTGATCCCGAACTCCTCCATGGCGGGGACCAGCACGGCCCGTGCGCCCGCGTACAGGTCCGCCAGCTCCTCGTCCTCGACGCGACCGAGGAAGCGCGCCTCCGGGTACGCCGCGGCGAGCGCCGCGTGGTCGGGTCCGGACCCCGCCACCGCGATCGGCGCGCGGGCGCGGCGAGCCGCCTGCAGCGCCACCTCGACGCGCTTGTGGGCCACGATCTCCGACACCAGCAGCAGCTCGTCGCCCGGCGTTCCCGGGGCGAACCTCGTCGTCTCCACGGGCGGGTGCACGACCGCCGCCTCGCGACCGTAGAAGCTCCTGATGCGCTGGCGTGTCAGCAGCGAGTTGGCCACGTAGCGGTCGACACGCCGGCTGGCCGCCAGGTCCCAGCGGCGGATCATCGCCAGCATGCCACGCATCGGCATCCTCAACGCGACTGGAGTCTCGGCGAGGGCGCGCTCGTACTCGTGCCACACGTAGCGGAAGGGGCTGTGGCAGTAGCACATGTGGACGGCCCCGGCGGGCGCTCGGGCGCCGTGGGCGAAGGCGCTGCTGGAGCTGATCAGGGCGTCGCACGGTGGCACGGGCAGACGGCCGGCAGCGGCGGGGTAGAGCGGCAGCATGCGCCGGAAGCTCCCCTGATCGGCGCCGAGGCGCTGTAACCGCGAGGTCGTGATCGAGCGCCCTCGGAAGCGCCACCCGAGGGCCTCCTCGTCGTACAGCAGCGTCACGATCGGCGCCTCGGCGAACATGTCGCTGATCTCGGCGAACACGCGCTCGGCGCCGCGCATCACGAGCAGGTAGTCGTGGGCCAGCGCAATCCGTGCCGTCGCGGCCGCGTCCCGGCAAGCACCGCCGGCCTGGCCGGGGTTAGCCGCTGTGGCCCCGCCCGGGGCGCCGGAGCCCCACGCGGGGAGATCGCTCATGGCGCGCAGGCTAGCTGCCCTGCGCGGGGCCGGGGCACCGATATGTTCAGGGCAATGTCCGACCTGATGATGCGGGTGCTCGGCTGGCGCTCCCTGCTGATCCACGGCGACCCGTGCGTGCTCGACCGCTGGCTGTGGCTGCGCCCGCGCCTGCGCCCCGGGCCCGCGCGCACCCTCGATGCCGGCTGCGGCAACGGCGCCTTCAGCATCTACGCGGCCCGCCGGGGCAACCAGGTGCTCGCCACCTCCTTCTCGGAGCGGGAGCTCGACGACGCCCGCCGGCGCACCCGGCTGCTGGGTCTCGAGGGCGTCGAGTTCGAGGTGCTCGACCTGCGCGACATCGACAGCCGCCGGGACGAGCTCGGGAGCTTCGACCAGATCATCTGCCTGGAGACGATCGAGCACCTCAGCGACGACCAGGGCCTGCTCGAGTCGCTCGCCGGCCTGCTGGAGCCGGGGGGGCAGTTGCTGCTGAGCACCCCCTTCGAGGGCCACCGCCCGCTGTACAGCGAGGAGCGCGACCCTAGCCCGGTCGAGGACGGCTCGCACGTGCGCTACGGGTATTCGGCCGACCGGCTGCAGGCGCTGGCGCTCGCCGCGGGGCTGCAGCCCGCGCAGCTGGGCTACGTGAGCGGTGTCGTCTCCCAGCGGCTCACGAACCTGATGCGGCGCCTTACGCTGCGCCTCGGGCGGATGCCGGCGTGGGTCCTGATGCTGCCGCTGCGCCCCCTGGTGGTGCTCGACCGGCCGCTCTCGCGGCTGGCGCGCTACCCGTATCTGTCGATCGCGATGGTGGCCCGCCGCGACGCAGGAGGAGTGGCCCGCCGCGACGCTTGAGGAGCGGCCCGCCACCGACGCTCGAGGAGCGGCCGGCCTACCCCCGCACGAGGTGCGCGAAGTTGGGCCACAGCGAGAGGTCGATCTCGGGGAAGGCCTCCGCGAGATGCTCGACGTCCTCGCGGTAGGCGTCGACGTATGCCGCCCGGGTGCCGGGGTCGAACTGCGGTTTCTCGTCGCGCCGTCGCGGATGCGCCTCCAGCCCCGTCACCGGCGCGTCCTCCCGCAGTCCCAGGAAGGCAAACGTGCGCCGCAGCTCGGCCTGCGGGTCGGCCGCACAGCGCTCGTACTGGAGCACCAAAATGCGGGAGCGCTCGAAGTGACGCTGCAGCACCGACAGCTCGCCGAAGTAAAGGCCGCGAACGAACGCCGCGAGGGGCGCGTAGCGGCTCAGCGGCAGACCTCTGCGGCCGGCCACCGCCTCGTCGAGCGCGAGGCCCGAGCTGAGCCGCTCCACGGGGTCCCGCACGATCATCAGCAGGCGCGCATCCGGCGCGGCCCGGGCGAGGAGCGGCGGGATCCACGGCGCGCTGGCGTAGAGCGGCGTCCACTCGCCCACCACCTGCCCCTCGGGCCGGGGGAAGTAGGAGTGGTAGGCGGCGACGTCCCCCTCCACGAAGTCCCCGGAGTGGAAGCGGTCGAAGAAGTGCAGCTCCTTCATCGCCACCGGGCGGGCCACTTCCGGGTGCGCGGTGATGAGGTTGTACCAACGGGTCGTGCCGCAGCGCTGGAAGCCGACGCCGACGAAATCCGGGGGGCCAGTCAGCCATCCCGGTGGCACCTCGGGCGGCGCCGGCGGCGTGTCCACGCCGCCGTTCGCCTCGGCGGCAGCGTCGCCGGCCGCGGACGCTTCGCCGCCCTGCAGCGCCGCGGCCAGCCGGGCTCGCGCCGAGAGCCAGCGGCTCGCTCGTGTTCTGGGCGGTGGTGCTGACATCCTCACTGGGCCGTCGGCGGTGAACGTCGGCATCGGCGATGGCCGTCGGCATCCTAACGGGCGCCCCGTGGCGCTTTGGGTAGGCTCGCTGCGTGTCCCGTAGGCCGCTGCGGCTTCTCTTCACGCTGCCGTGGCCGACCCGTTCGGGCGGCGCCGAGGAGATGCTGCAGGCGCTCGTCGAGGGCGGACCCTCCCACGGGTACGAATCGGAGGTCGCGTTCCTGCAGGAGGGGCCGTGGCCCGAGCAGCTGCGGGCCGAAGGCGTGCCGGTGCACGTGCTCGGTGCCGGGCGCGTTCGCGAGCTCCATACCGGCGCCCGCGCCGTCGTGCGGCTCGCGCGCGTGCTGCGCCGGCGCCGGCCCGATGTGATCGTCAACTGGGTCGCGAAGACCCAGCTTTACGGCTCGCCCGCGGCGGTGCTCGCGGGCATGCGAGACCGTGTCGTGTGGTGGCAGCACGCGATCCCGGAGGGGCACTGGATCGACCGCGTCGCCACCGCCCTGCCGGCGGCTGCGATCGGGTACACCTCGCACGCCGCGGCGGAGGCCCAGCAGCGGATCCGTCCCGCGCGGCCGATGTTCGTGGTGGCGGCGGGTACGCGGCTGCCCGAGCCCTCGCGCGTCGCGGCCGCCGTGCCCGCGGGGCTTGCGCGGCTGCCGGAGGGGACGCTGGTGGTGGGTCTCGTGGCACGGCTGCAGCCGTGGAAGGGACAGGATCGCCTGGTGCGGGCGGCGGCACTCCTGCGTGAGCGCGGCCACGCCGTGCACGTGCTGCTCGTCGGCGGGGACTCGTGGGAGCTGGCGCCCGATTACGCCCGCGAGCTGCCGCAGCTGATCGCCGACCTGCAGATGGCAGACCACGTGACGATGACCGGAGAGGTGCCCGATGCGGGGCCTTACATTGACCGCATGGACGTGCTCGTCAACGCCTCCGACCCCGAGCCCTTCGGGATCGTGCTGCTGGAGGCCATGGCCCGCGGGGTCGCCGTGGTGGCCGTCGACCGGGGCGGCCCCCGCGAGATCGTCGGGGCGGGCGTGTCGGGCATGCTGGCCCGCTCGGGTGACCCCACCGCGCTGGCGGATGCGATCGAGCCTTTGCTGGATTCGCCGGAGCTGCGCGCCCGGCTGGCGGCGGCCGGGCTCGAGCGGGTGCGGGCGGAGTTCACCGAGGACGCCATGAGCCGCAACTTCGCGACGCAGATGCGCGCGCTCGTGGCCGCGCGCGAGGGCGCGCGGAGCAGGTAGGGGATGGCTGCCGCGCCGGGAGCCGGACAGGCCGTGGCCGGAGCCGGGCAGGCCGCGCCGGGAACCGAGCAGGCCGCGCCGGCGCCGGGGCGCGCCGCGCCGCACGCGCCGGACGGCCCCTTCGAGGTCACGATCGTGGCCCACGACATCGGACCGGTGGGGGGGATGGAGCGTGTCCTGTCCGAGCTGATCCTGGGACTGCGGGAGCGGGGGGACCGGGTCAACGTGATCGCCCGCACGTGTGAGTTGCCGGCCGACTCCGGCGTCCGCTTCCATCGCGTGCCGGGGCCCGGCCGGCCGTTCCTGCTCGCCTACCCGTGGTTCGTGGTGGCGGGCTCACTGGTGACGGCCCGGCGCGCCCGTGGTGTGCTCCAGGTGACCGGTGGCATCGTGCTCAACCGTGCCGACGTGGTCTCGGTCCACTACTGCCACCAGGTGGGACCTGCCAATCCCAGCCGCGAGAACGCCCTCTACCGCGCCAACATCCGCCTCGTGAGGGTCATCAAGCGCCTCACCGAGCGCGCCGCCTTCCGGCGCAACCGGGAGGCGGTGTTCGCGTGCGTATCCGAGGGCGTGGCCGAGGAGGTCCGCGAGCACTACCCCGCACTGGCTCCAAAGGTGATCACGATCCACAACGGGGTGGACCTCGCGCGCTTCGAACCCGGACGCTGGCGCGAGCAGGCGCGCGAGCAGCGCGTGCGGCTGGGCATCGGCGAGCGGCAGCTGGTGGCGCTGTTCGTGGGCGGGGAGTGGGAGCGCAAGGGGCTGCGGCCCGTGATCGAGGCGCTCGCGCAGGCGCCCGACTGGATGCTCGCGGTCGCGGGAGCGGGCGATCGCGCCCACTTCGAGGCGCTGGCGCGGTCGCTCGGCGTGGACGGGCGGGTCCGCTTCCTCGGGGTGCAGCGGGAGGTCGCCCCCCTGTATGCGATGGCCGATGCGTTCGTGCTGCCCACCAGCTACGAGACCTTCTCGCTGGCCACATTCGAGGCTGCCGCCAGCGGTCTGCCGCTGCTCGCCACCCCCGTGAACGGCGTCTCCGAGCTGCTCGAGCCCGACGTCAACGGTTTCTTCATCGACCGCCGCGCGGACACCGTGGCGGCGGCCCTCAATCAGCTCGCAGGGGACCCTCCGCGGATGCTCGACATGGGCCACGCCGCCCGCCGCGCCTCGCTGCGCTTCAGCTGGGAGAACACCGTCGAGCGCCATCGCGAGCTGTACCGGCGGCTGTCCGGAGGGCGCCGCGCGACCCCCGCACGGTAGGCCATCGCGGCGGCCAGCCGGGCCGATCGCTGGTTGCGGGCTTGGCGCACCGCTACTTGCGGATCTTCGCGCTTGGCGCTGTACTCTTTAGACGTCGATTACGTCGGCCCATACGATGGCTTTGCGCGCCTAAAAATGGACGCTGTTCATGAACGAAACCCCAAGTGCCACCGCGATACTCGCGCCCATCTGGCGGCGCAAGTGGCTCATTCTCATCGTGGGGATAGTCGTCGCCGCCGGTACCTATCTCTACTACAAGCACAAACCCCTCTCCTTCCAGTCTGAAACCGCGCTCTACCTGAGCGCCGGCAGCGAACAGACGGTCACCGAAAAGGGCTCGGTGGGGAAGGGCGCGGCGCTCACCGCCGCGGCCCAGCCGGAGATCATCAACTCGATCGTCACCGAAGAAGCCCGCCACCAGCTCAAGGCGGAGCACAACCACACCGCCAAAGTCGCCGCCAAGGGCAAGATCAAGGCCAAGGCGAACGAAAAAAGCCAGTTCGTGAACCTCACCAGCGAGGCTCGCACGCCGCGCGCCTCGGCACTGCTGGCCAACACCGTCGCCGCCGTCTACATCCGCCGCCAGCACAGCCAGTACGAGCGCGGGATCCTCAACCAGCTGAAGGTGGCCCACCGGCAGCTGGACCGGATCGAAACGCCGGTGCTGGCCACCAAAGGCTCAAAAGTCACCGACTCGGCCGCCTCGCAGGGCAACGTGATCCGCGCGGCGCAGCTTCAGAGCCACATCAACACGCTCGAAGCGCAGCTGCAGATCAAAGACGTGGAACAGCTCAAGCCGGCCAAACCGCACAACGCCAGGCTGCTCGGGCCGGCGCCGAAAAAGAACGCCGAGTTCGGGTTCGTGATCGCTCTGCTGCTGGCCTCGCTGGCCGCCTTCGCGCTCGCGCGCCTCGACCGCCGCCTGCGCGTGCTCGGCGACATCGAAGCGGTGTTCCCCACGCAGATATTGACGCTGCTGCCCACTGTCCGCCGCCCGGTCGTCGACCGCGGGGGCTACCCGTCCCCGTCGCGCCTGCTGCTCGAGCCGATGCGCCGCCTGCAGGCGACCCTGCTGCTCGCCGACGGGGCGCCGAAAACGAACGGGTCCTCCGACTCCGCGTCCGTGACCCCTCCCCCCGCGGACGGCAAGCCGCCCTCCCGGCAGGCCCCCCGGACGCTGCTGTTCCTCAGCGCCGAGGCCGCCGACGGGCGCTCGACCGTGATCGCCGACCTCGCGCTGGTGCAGCGCGAAGCCGGTGAACGGGTCGCGATCGTGGAGGCGGACTTCCGCCGCCCCGTGCAGGCGCGGCTGCTCGGAGTCCCCGGCACCGCCGGCCTGCCCGAGGTGCTCGCCGGCGCGCTCACGCTCGGCGAAGCGCTGCAGGCCGTCCCCGCTCCCCAGCCCGAACCGCTCGCCGCCCACCCGCACGGTGGCTTCGAAACGGCCACGATGCTCGCCACCAACGAGCAGGGCGCTGTTGCTCTGCTCCCGAGCCGTGCCGCGGCGGTCAATCCCCCGGCGCTGCTCGCCGGCACCGAGATGCACGAGGTCCTCCACACGCTCGCAAACGAGTACGACCGGGTGCTGATCGATGTGCCCGCGCCGCTCGAAGTCAGCGACGCGATGCCGCTGCTGTCCGCCGTCGACGCGATCGTGCTGGTGGCCCGTGCCGGGCACACGCATGAGCGCTCCGCACGGCGCCTGTGGCAGCTGCTCACCCACACCCCCTCCGCCCCCGTCCTCGGCGTCGTCGCCAACGGGATCGACCCGCGCGAGATGCAGAGGTACGGAATCTCCACCGGCAGCGGCGAGCGGCGGGGCTGGAAAGCCCGCCTCACCGGGCGATGAACGCGCCGCAGGTGCGGCTGCCCGGCGGGTCTGCCGACTGGCACCCGGCGGTCTCCGGCCGGCGCATCAGCGACGGGCTCGTTGTCGCGCTCGCGGGTCTTGCATGTGTGGGGATCGCGCTCGGGATCGCGCTGGCGATGCCCAAGCCCAACTACCCACTCGTGGTCGGCGGGATCGTGGGGCTGGTCGCTCTCACCGCGCTCGTCACGAGCCCGCGGCTGGAGGTCACCGTGGGCGGCCTCGTGTTCTTCCTCGGATGCCTCAACGGCCCGCTGAAGCTGATCAGCTCGACGGGACGCGTCGGGTCGGCGATCCAGGACGTGCTGATCATCGCGATCGTCCTCGGGATGGTGATCCGCCACGCCTACAGCGGCAAGTCGTGGAAGCTGCCGCCGCTGGCCGGCCTGGTGGCCGCCTTCGTGGCGGTCGTGGTGCTCGAGGCCTTCAACCCGAAAACCCTGAACGGGCTGAAGGTCGCCGCCGGCTTCAGGGAGCAGCTCCAGTTCGTCCCGTTCTTTATCTTCGGGTGGCTGCTCGTGCGCTCCAAGCCACGGTTGCGCAAGATGCTGATCCTGCTGGGGGTGATCGCGGTCGCCAACGGCCTGGTCGCCACCTATCAGACGAGGTTGAGCCCGAAACAGGCGGCGGCCTGGGGGGCGGGGTACGCGTCGAAATTCGAAAGCAGGGCGAGCCGCACCTACCAGAGCGAAGGCGAAGGCCACGTGCGCCCGACCGGGCTCGGCGACGAAAGCGGCGCGGGCGCAGGTACCGGTCTGGTCGCGATCGCCGGGACGCTCGCGCTGCTGGCCACCACGAAACGACGACGCGGGCTCATCGCACTGCTCGCCTTCGGCGCGATCGCGGCCATCGCAACCGGGCTCGGGCGCGTCGAGCTGGTCGGCGGTGTGCTTGCGGTGATCGGCTACCTGCTGCTCACGAGCAGCACCGCCCGCTCCATGCGAAGACCGTTACGGTTGCTCCTCGTTACGCTGGCGGTCGCGCTTCCCTTCAGCATCGTGTTCGTGTCCGTGCTCGGCGAAGGGGTGTTCTCGCGCTATTCGAGCCTCATCAACGGCGGCTCGTCGAGCGCCGGCTACAAGGAATCCGAGCTCAAAGCGATCCCCAAGCTGGTCAAGGCCGCTCCCTTCGGCTTCGGCCTCGGCACGGCCGGGCCGGCGGCCGGGTTCGGCGGGAAATCCGAAGAACTGTTTGAAGGCCACAACGTCAACGCCGAGACCACCTACAACTTCATCTTCAAGGAAGTCGGGCTGCCCGGACTGATCGTGTGGGTCACCACGATCCTGACGATGATCGTGCTCGCGTTCCGACGAATACGCCTGCTCGCGGATCCCGAGTTGCAGGTGTACCTGGCCGCCATCTTCGCGCCGATATTCGCGATGTTCTTCATGTCCTTCGAGGGGCCCCTGTCGCAGAGCCAGGTGCTGGCGCCGTACTTCTGGTTCGCCCTCGGCGTGGCCGCCTACTGGCTCGCCGGGCCCGGATGGCAGGCGGCGCGGCAGCGGACCGCCGTGCGCCCGGGCATGGCGTCCGTCGCGGCCGCGACCTAGAGGCCGGCGCCTTGACGGAGCGCAGCGCCGCGGGCGGCGGCATCGGCGAGGAAGCGCTCGTCCCGCGCGCGCACAGGATGCCCGGCACCCGGCATCCGGTGACCGGCCGGCTCCCGGACTTCTTCATCGTCGGGCAGCCCAAGAGCGGGACCACTGCTCTGCACCACATGCTGCGCCGCCACCCGCAGATCTTCCTGCCCGACAACAAGGAGCCGTGGTTCTTCGCGACCGAGTTGCACGAGCGCAGGCCGCCCCGGCCGGCCGGCACCCCCGTCACGCTCGACGAATACGCGGCCCTGTTTGCGGCGGCTGCTCCGGAGCAGCGTGCGGGCGAGGCCACCCCCCTGTACCTGTGGTCCCACACCGCAGCCGACGCGATAGCCGAGGTCGTCCCGGACGCCCGTATCGTCGCGATCCTGCGCGAGCCTGCGAGCCTGCTGCGCTCGCTGCACCTGCAGTTCCTGGAAACGTACATCGAGACCGAGACCGACCTGCGCCGCGCGCTCGAGCTCGAGGACGCCCGTCGCGAGGGCCGGCAGCTGCCGCGCCACACCTACTGGCCCGCGGCGCTGGCCTACTCCGAGCACGTCCGCTACGTCGAGCAGCTGCGCCGCTACGAGCGGCACTTCGGCTGCGAGCGGATGCTCGTGCTGATCTACGACGACTACCGTCGCGACAATCTCGCCGCGGCCCGCTCGGTGCTCCGCTTCCTGGAGGTCGACGACGGCGTCCCGCTCGAGCCCGCGGAGGTCAACCCGACGGTGGGGGTGCGCTCCCAGCGCGTCCACGAAATCGTGCACGCGCTGACGGTCGGGCGCGGCCCGTTCTCGCAGGCCACGAAGCGAGCGCTGAAGCTGCTGGTCCCGCGACGCCTGCGCCGCGACCCGTGGCGCGCCGCCAAGCGTCGCCTGCTGTACGCCGAGCCCCAGCCCCCGGATGAGCAGCTGATGGCCGAGCTGCGCGTGCGCTACAGGCCCGAGGTCGTGGCGCTCAGCGAGTACCTGGGACGCGACCTGGTGACCGAGTGGGGATATGACCGACTCCCCTGACGGGCACGCCCCGCCGGGCGGTCGGATCCCGGACTTCTTCATCGTCGGGCACGCCAAGAGCGGGACCACGGCGCTGTACGAGATGCTGCGCCGCCACCCGCAGATCTTCATGCCGGACTTCAAGGAGCCGTGGTTCTTCGCCAGCGACATGCGCCCCCGGTTCCAGCCACCGCGGGCGGGACCGGCGCCCACGACGATCGAGGAGTACACCGCGTTGTTCGCCGGCGCGCGCGAGGGCCAGCGCGTGGGCGAGGCGTCCTCCTCCTACCTGTGGTCGCGAACCGCAGCCGAGGCGATCGCCGAGGTCCAGCCCGACGCCCGCATCGTCGCGATCCTGCGTGAGCCGGCGAGCTTCCTGCGCTCCCTGCACCTGCAGCTCCTCCAGACCCACGTGGAGAGCGTCAAGGACTTCCGCACCGCGGTCTCGCTGGAGGGGGAGCGGCGCGCGGGCCGCCAGATCCCGCGCCGCTCCCATCGCCCCCAGCTGCTCCAGTACTCCGAGCACGTGCGCTACGTGGAGCAGCTGCGCCGCTACCACGAGGTGTTCGGCTCCGAGGCCGTGCTGGTGCTGATCTACGACGACTTCCGCCGCGACAACGTCGCTACCGCGCAACGCGTGCTGGAGCTGCTGGACGTGTCCGACGCCGAGCCGCTGCGGGCGGTCGAGGCCAACCCGAGCGTGCACATGCGCTCTCAGGTGCTCGACGAAGTCGTGCACGCCGTATCGGTCGGGCGCGGCCCAGCTGGACGCGCCGCCCAGGGGGCGCTGAAGGCGCTTACCCCCCAGCGGCTGCGCCGCGGCGCCCTGCGCCTGACCCAGCGCCGCGTGGTCCACGCCGCCCCGCCCGCCGCCGACGAGCGCTTCATGGACGAGCTCCGGGTGCGCTTCAAGGGAGAGGTCGTGGCGCTCAGCGAGTACCTGGGTCGCGACCTGGTAAGCGTGTGGGGCTATGACCGCATCGGGTGATGCGCCGGCGGCCGCGCCCGCGCGCGGCCACACGGTCCCCGACTTCTTCATCGTCGGCCACCACAAGAGCGGCACCACGGCGCTGTACGAGATGCTGCGCCGCCACCCGCAGATCTTCATGCCGGCGGTGAAGGAGCCCCGCTATCTGGCCGCGGACCTGCGCGCGCTGGTGCCCTCCACCGCCGGGCAGCCGCAGACCATGCAGGAGTACCTGGCGCTGTTCGACGGGGCGGCCCCGGGGCAGCGCGTGGGGGAGGCCTCCCCCTCGTACCTGCGCAGCCGCGACGCCGCCCGGGCGATCGCCGAGCTGCAGCCCCACGCGCGCATCATCGCCATCTTCCGCGAGCCCGCCAGCTTCGTGCGCTCGCTGCACCTGCACCTGATCGAGGAAGGGGTAGAGCGCGAGCAGGATCTCGCGGCGGCGGTCCGCAACGAGCAGCTCACGCGCAACGGACAGCCGGTGCTGCGCTACTCGGACAACGTCCACTACACCGAACAGCTGCGCCGCTATCGCGACGTGTTCGGATCCGAGCAGGTGATGGCGCTGATCTACGAGGACTTCCGCGCCGACAACCGCGCCACCGTGCGACGGGTGCTGCGCTTCCTCGGCGTCGACGAGGACGTCGAGCTGCCGATGCTCGAGGCCAACCCCTCCTACTCGGTGCGCTCGCCCCGGCTCAACGACGCGCTGCACTCGCTCGAGGGCTCCGGGACGGCCGCGCGGGCGGTGCGGCGTGCGCTGGTGACGCTCGTGCCCCGTCGCGCGCGCCGCGACGCGCTGGGGCTGCTGCGCAGGAAGGTGGTGTACGGACCGCCCCCCGCGCCCGACGAGCGCGTGATGGCCGAGCTTCGCGAGCGCTACCGACCCGAGGTCGAGGAGTTCGGCGACTATCTCGGGCGCGACCTGATGACCCTGTGGGGATACCGCGGGGCCTAGGCTGATGACCCTGTCGGGATACCGCGGGGCCTAGGTAGCGGTCTCGGGCTTCTCGAAGATCAGCGCCACCGCGTCGAAGCCGTGCCGCTCGGGGTTGAGGTTGTAGTGGGCGCTCCAGCGATCGATCCCGGCGGCGGCCAGCAGCCGTCCCAGGCGGTCCAGCGAATAGGAGCGGCGCATCATGTAGGCATAGGAGAGGTCGATCGCGCCGACGAGGTTCGACGGGTTCAGGCGGTGCCTGCGGCGGTGCACCCGTGACGCGTGGGAGGGGCGGAACGTCCAGCGCATCACACGCAGCAGCGGCCGCGGGGGGCGCACGACGACGTTGACGAAGCCCACGCCGCCCGGGCGCAGGCCCGCCAGCAGCCGCTCGAAGATGCGCTCCCCGTCGCGGGTGCGGATGTGCTGCAGAACGTGGAGCGAGATCAGCAGGTCGTAGCGGCCGGCGAGCTCGTCGAGGCGCCCGACCTCCAGCGTCTCGAGGTTGTCCACCCCCATGCGCTCGGCGTTGGCCCGCGTCTCACGCAGGATCGAAGGCGACAGGTCCACCCCGTAGACCCGCTCGCAGCGCTCGGCGAGGGGGACCGCGATGCGTCCCACCCCGCAGCCGTAGTCGAGCGCGGTCCTGCCCTCCACGGTGGCGCCGGTGGCCTCCTCGATGGCCTCCGCGATGGTCTCCACGCGCTTGGCGCCGCGCTGCAGCACCTCCTCGTGCGTGGTGCAACGCTCCCTACCCCACTCGGTGTCCGTTCGATAGACCACGGCCCGGAAACTGTAGCCGCCGCCGCGCTCGCGCCAGGGAGGTGGCCGTCGCCTGCTATGCGGCGCGCGGGCTCGCCAGCCAGTTGACGTAGCCGGCGGCGCTGCCGAAGCGCTCACGCGCAAACGGGCCCTCGCCGGTGATCGAGAAGATCGCGTAGCCGAGCTCGGACAGCAGGTCCCACAGCGCTGCGGAGGATGCGCCGTAGAGCTCGGCGGTCTCGGGCTGGTGCTCGAAGATCAGCAACGGATGCGCGCGCGCGAGCACGCCGCGTCCTCCTTCGAGGACCTGCAGCTCGGCGCCCTCGACGTCGATCTTGACGACCGCCGCCCCGAGGTCGGGAAGCTGTGCGTCGAGCGTGGAGACCTCGACGTCGATGTACTCGGGCGCCCCCCGCTCGTCGGTGATGTCGGGGTTGCGCTGCAGGCCGCTCCAGCCGTCGAGCTTCGTGAAGTGGCAGAAGCGGGCGTGGCCCGGGCTCGCGCCCAGTGCGAGGGCGCGGCAGTCGACGGCGGGCAGCTCGCGCTCGATCTCGGCGGCGAGCGAGGGGATCGGCTCGAACGCCACGTGCCGCGCCGCCGGTGCGATGCGGACCGCGTCGCGCAGCACCTGGCCGCGGTTCGAGCCGACGTCCACGTAGGTGCTCTCGCCGCCCAGGCCGGCGGCCAGCACGGCGGTCGTGGCCAGCGCCTCGTCTTCCAGGCGCCGCGCCCTGGGATACAGCGCCCCGACCAGCTGCGGGCGCCCCACCCGGCGCGCGAAGGCGCCCACCGAGCGGCGGGTGAAGGAGCGCGCGCTCACCGCTCCGGGAGGCCCACGTTCGTCCCGCAGATCGAGGCGCAGAGCGGGCGTGGAAGCTGTTCGGGGCCCCGAATGGCTCGGTTATCATAGCCCGCCCATGTCGCCTGGAGACTCGGTGCTGCTGGTGGTCCCGCGGTGGGTCAGGGACGGGGGTGTGTCGGCTCACGTCGGCGCCAGCGCGCAGGCCCTGGCGGCGCACGGCACGCGCGTCGCGGTCCTCACCGCGAGGATCGAATCCGATGCCGCGCCGCCCGGCGTGACGATCTTCCACAGCCCCGAGCTGTTCAATCGCGAGCTCCCCGTGCAGGAGCGGCTCGGCGAGGCGCTGTCGTTCGAGCCCTCGATCGTCCACCTCAACCAGCTCGGCGATCCGGCCGTGGTGTCGTTCCTGCGCACGACCGCGCCGGTGGTGATCTCCGCGCACGGGTTCGTGGCGTGCACGTCGGGCGTGCACTACTTCCGTCCCGGGCACGAATGCCAACGGGCCCATGGCCCCGGATGCGTCCCCAACCTCGTGCGCTGCGCCCACACGCGCGCCCCCCTGATGCTGCGCGGCAAGTACGCCCTCGCCAGCCGCGAGCTCGCCGCACTGCAGCTCGCCGACATGGCCGTGTCCTACTCGACAGCGGTCGACCGCCACCTCCGCATCAACGGGATCGCCGGCCGGAGGCTGGTCCCGTACTTCCCCACGGTGGCCACGGCGGAGCCGTCCGAGCGGGCGGGCTCTCCGCGCGTGGTGTTCGCCGGGCGCGTGGTGGCGTCGAAGGGGATCGCCACGCTGATCCGGGCGGCGCGCGAGGTGGAAGCGCGCTTCGTCGTCTGCGGCGACGGCCGGGAGCTGCCGGCGATGCGCCGCCTGGCTCGTCGGCTGGGCGTGGAGGAGCGCGTCGAGTTCGCCGGCTGGCTCGAGCCGGACGCGCTCGCCACGGAGTTCGCCGACGCCTCCCTCGTTGCGGTTCCCTCGTGGTGGCCGGAGCCGTTCGGGATCGTCGGGATCGAGGGCTTCGCGGCCGGACGCCCTGCGGTCGCCAGCCGCACGGGCGGGATCGGCGACTGGCTCGACGACGGCGTCTCGGGGCTGATGGTCCAGGCCGGCGACGCGCGGGGGTTGGCGGTGGCCCTCAACGAGCTGCTCGCCGACCCCGACCGGCGCCGGCAGATGGGGGCGGCCGGCAGGGCCACGCTGCAGGCGAGGTTCACGCGAGAGCGTCACCTGGCGGCGATCACGGAGGCGTATGCGGCGGCGCGCGAGGCGTGGACGCAGACCCGGCCGCCGGCAAAGCCAGGCCCGCCGGCGCCGGGTGCGCGGGCGGCGTCCCCCGCTTGACGGCGGCGAGGACGCCGTCACCCGGGCGGGCCTAGGAGCGGCTTCGCTCCGGCGGCGGCAGGTCCGCGACGATCGCGCTCACCAGCCGCGCCGTGCAGGAGGCGGCCATGCGGCGGTCGTGGAACGCTCGCCCGCGCCCTCCGAGAGCCTCGCGGGCGCCCCCGTCGGAGAGCAGGCGTCCAAGCTCCGCCGCGAGCGCGTCGCCGTCGGGAGCGACGACGCTGAGGGCGTCCTGCTCGCACAGCTCCTGCCAGGTGAGGTGACCGTCGATCGCCACGACGGGGCGCCCGGAGGCCAGAGAGGCGGCGAGCGTCCCCTTGCGCGGAGTGGGGCCGGGTGAGGCCGCGCACAGCAGCACCGCGCAGGCGGCGAGCTCGTCGGAGAGCTCCTGCGCGGGCAGCCGCCCGCTGAACGTGATCGCCTGCGCCACGCCCCGTCGCTCCGCCTGCTCCAGCCACGCCGCCGCGGTCGCGGTTCCGGGCCCGGGCGCCCCGAGCAGCTCGAGCCGGGCCGGCAGTCGCTCGCGCAGCCGCGCGAGCGCGTCGAGCACCAGCCCCCTGTTGGCTCCCTCGTAGGCGTACCCGAACAGCCCCAGCCGCAGCTCGTCGACGGGAACCTCCGGGGCGGGAGGGGGCAGGTTGGAGTACACCGGCGCAAAGGCGACAGGACGCTCGGGCAGCCAGCGGCGCGACCGCAGCCATGCGACCCGCTGTTCGGTGGTCACGACCGCGGCGGCGCTCGCACGCATCAGGGCCAGCAGTGCCGCTCGCTGGGTGCTCGCCCACAGGTACCCGCTGGCGCCGCCCCTGAAGGGATACGCGAGCTCGTGCATGACGGCGATCAGCGGCACCCCGGAGCGTCGGGCTACGCGCAGCGCGGGGGCGAGGAACACGGGTATCCCGCGCTGCGCGTAGGCGAAGCTGGCGTAGTGCATCACGAGCGCCCGCGGGCGCTCTTCGCGCAGCGCGCCTTCCAGTGCTCGCGCCCATGCAGCAACCTCGCGGTGGGCGCCCGCCAGCGAGCGCTGCTCCCGCACGAGCCAGTGCAGCGAGCTCCCGATGCCCTCGGCCGGCAGAGCCTCGGCAAGCAGCCGCGCGTGGTCGCGCATCCCGGAGGTCTCGCCCAGCGCCATGCCGAAGGACGCGACCCGCACCCCGCCCCCATGGTCGCGCTCCGGCGAGGGCTCAGCCACGAAGCAGCTCCCCCCGGTAGGCGGCGTCGATGCTCTCGGCGAGGGTCTCGAGCTCGCCGGTGGGAAGCACGACGCCGTTCCTGCCGGGGGTCAGGAGCTCCTTCATACCGGTGTCCTCGCTCACGATCACCGGCACCCCGCAGGCGAGCGCCTCGGCGGGGGCGTAGCCGAAGCCGTCCTCGTAGGCGGGATGGACGCACAGGTTCGCCCGCTGCAGCGGCCCGAGCGGGTCACCGGGGGCGATCGTGATGCGCACGTCCCGTGCGCAGACCTTCTCCAGGTAACGGCGCATGGCGCGCGTCCCGGGCCCGCCCACCAGCACCACCCGCAGGTCGTCGTGGGGGAGCCGGGCGACCGCGTCGAGCAGCAGCGGCACCCCCTTGTGCACGAGCAGGCTGCCCACGTAGACGATGTCGAACGTGGAGGAGCTCGCCGCTTCGCCGGCGGGGACGAAGCGCGGGTGGGGGAGCAGGGGGAACGGGGTGAGCGTCTGCTCGTCGTGACCCTCCTCCAGGAACGAGTCACGGATGTAGCCCGAGGAGACGTAGATGCGGTCGGCGAGGTCGTACTCGCGCAGGTTGCGCCCGAGCAGGTGGGTGACCCACGGGCGCTCGATCGGGTACCGGGTGTGGGCCAGCTCGTGGCGGGCGACCACCCGGCGGAAGTGCGAGTTGGCCGACACCAGCCGGCGCGAGGCCCACCCGTCGCGGGCGCTGCGGCGAAACTGGTCCTGCGCCGTCCCGTTGAAGGCGATCAGGTGTTCCCCGTGCGGCAGTCGCCGCGCCGCCTCCGCGTCAAAGTCGACGCTCTCGGCCCACATCCGCCACGCCCGCGACGTGCGTCCCAGAGGGCTCGCCAGGGTGGCACGCCAGCCGCCCGTGAGCTCGACGTCGCGGTCGCGAGGGGCCACGTCGCGGTCGCGAGGGGCCACGCTGCGGTCGCAGGTTGCCTCGCCGGGGCTCTCGCGGCCAGCCTCGCCGCGGACCTTGCGCCCGACCCCCTGTCCCGACCGCCGTCGCACGCACGCGTTCGGGCGGCCGCCGCGATCGAGGGCGTCGAGGATCTCGCCCAGGTGGCGACCGAGGCCGCCGCTGCCCAGCGGGGCGGGGCAGGAGACGACCACCTCACCGTCCGGCATCGACGCCACCTGGACCCGCTGCGCGTGCTCGCGCCAGCCGTCCCCGAGGGGCGCCGGCGCATCCGATGAGGCGCTCAGCTCACTCGAGGGCGTCATATCCCCAGAGCGTAATCAGGTCCCGGTGCAGGTATTCGCCGAGCGCCGCCACCTCCGGCGCGAAGCGCCGGCGGAGCTCGAGCATCACCTGCTCGTCGGGAGGCGGAGGCTCCCGGTACAGGAAGCGGCGCCCCCAGCCTCCCACCACCCGCCGCGCCCGCAGCGCGGGTGAGGAGGCGGGCCCGCGCACGCCTGCAGGCGCGTTCGCGCCGCCGGATAGCCGGTGGCGCAGCGCGTCGAGCCGCGGCGAGCGCACCGCCACGCTGGGGTTCGCCTCCACCGCCGGCAGCTCCACGTCCTCGTCGACCCCGAGAAAGCGCAGCACGGTGCGCACCGTGGCCGCGTTGTCATCGCGGAAGTCGTCGTAGATCAGCACCAGCATCTGCTCGGGTGCGAACGCCTCGCGGTAGCGGCGCAGCTGCTCGACGTAGCGGACCCGCTCCGAGTAGAGCAGGGCCTGGGGCCGGTAGCAGCCCGCCGGGATGTGCCTGCCCGCACGGCGCTCCGGCTCGAGCGCGATCGCCCGGGCGAGGTCCCGCTCGTCCTCGAGACGGTTCTGCAGCAGCTGCAGGTGCAGCGAGTACAGGAAGCTCGCGGGCTCGCGCAGGATCGCGACGATGCGCGCGTCCGGCGCCGCGCGCGCGATCGCCGAGGCGGCCTCGCGCGAGTACAGGTACAGCGAGGAGGCATCGCCGGTGAGCTGGTCGGGAGCGGCGGAGTCGAACAGACGCAGGTAATCCTCGAGCGTCTCGGGCTCGGGCACGCGCCGCCTGGTGCGGGGACGCAGGTCGGTGGCGAAGTAGCTCGGCTCCTTGAAGTCGGGCAGGAACAGCTGGGGGTGGCGCTTGAGCATCTCGTACAGCGCCGTGGTGCCGCTCTTGGAGTGCCCGACGAGGAAGAAGCCGGGCAGGCGTGCGTGCGTTTCGGTCGCGGGCGGCTCAGTCGAGGTTGTCATAACCCCACAGCGCGACGAGGTCGCGCTGCAGGTACTCGCTCAGCGCCACGACCTCCGGCTTGAATCGACGCCGCAGCTCCTGCATGAACTCCTCGTCGGCGTCGGGCGGCGAGGCGAGCACCGCCCGGGGGACCAGCGGGTAGAAGTAGCGTTCGCGCATCCCCCTGGTGGTGAGCGCCTTGCCGGTGCCGCGCAGCACACGCCACAGCGGGTCGCGTCCTCGCCTGAGGCTGCGGCGCATCCCCTCCAGCCGCTCACGCGGGACGATCGTGGGGTTGGCCTCCAGCGGCTCGATCGGCACCTCCGAGATCCCCAGGAAGCGCTCCACCCGCCCCAGCGTCGCGGCGTTGTCGTCGCGGAAGTCGTCGTAGATCAGGACCAGCACCTGCTCGGGGGAGAAGTGCTCGTGGTAGCGACCCAGCTGCTCGACGTAGCGGACGCGATCGGAGTAGATCAGCGCGCTCGGCCAGTACGAGCGGCTCGGGATGTGCCTGTTCTCGCGTCTGTCCTGGTCGAGTTCGACCGCCTCACGAAAGTCGAACACCGCCTCGTGGCGGTTCTGCAGCAGCTGCATGTGCAGCGAGCGCAGGAAGCTCGCCGGCTCGCGCATGATCGCGATGATGCGGGCGTCGGGTCTGACTGCGGCGATGCGGGCGGCAGCCGTCCGCGACCACAGGTAGGAGGAGGACGCCTCGCCCCGCAGCTGCCCCGGCACCGCGCCGTCGAACAGGGCGAGGTATTCCTCCGCGCTCATCGGGACCCTGCCGGTGAAGCTGATGTCGCGCTCCCCCGAGCGCTGGGGGTGCGGATTGTCGCGGGAGAAGTACCAGGGCTCCTTGCCGGCGCCGCCTTTGTACTCCGGCATGAAAACCTCCGGGTGGCGGCGGAGCATCTCGTACATCGCCGTGGTGCCCGACTTGGCGTGTCCGACGATCAGGAAATCGGGCATCCGCGGGTCGATCGCGGTGGGCATGGAGGAAGGCATCGCGGAGGCCGACATCGCGAGCTGAGTGTAACCGCGGCCGGGAGCCGCCCCGTCAGCTGCCGGGGTCGGCGCCGGGGGTGAGCTCCCACATCACCTCGGCGGTGTGAAAGGCGCCCGCGGCGAGCATCTCGCGCGTGGCCATGCCGAGGCTGAGCTCGTAGCAGCCGATCGCCTCCAGCTTGGCGGCGGCGGCGCCGGCGTCGAGGCGGACGACCCGTCCCTCGCGCAGCGGAGGCATCTCCGGCACGTCGCCGAGGAACGCCTCCCAGTAGGCGTCGACGTCGCCCCCGTCGTGTGGGCCCTCGGCCGCCACCCACGCCGGCCATCCGTGCGTCACGCAGTAGGGCAGCTCGGCGTACAGGGTCACCGGCATGCCTTCCTCGAGCAGGCTCCGCGCGCACCGCCGTGCCAGCACGTGGTCGACGTGGCCGCCGATGCCGGCCGGGGCATAGACCAGCGAGGCCCGCGGCACCGCGTCGGCGAGCATCCGCCGGACCGCGGGCACTCCCACGGCGTCGGGCCCGTCGCGATGCTGGATGGCCGGGAGCGCGAGGTTGTATGCGGTGCGTCCGGCCAGGGCCAGCGCGCGGGCGTCCTCCTCGATGCGCCCCTGAGCCCGCTCGCGCGAGTCGCGCAGGCCTGCGAACGCCTCCCACGGACCACTGGCGCCGGCCGCGGGAAGCGCGGCGAACACGTTCGCGACGGTCACCTCGCCCGCGCCGGCCAGCACGCTCCAGCAGCTCAGCACGGCGTCATCCCAGTGCGGCGAGAGCACCAGCGCCGCCGCCTGTGGATCGAACTGCGGACCGCCGGCCGAGGCCGCCGGAGCCGCCCGCTCGAGAAGTCTGCGCGAGCGCCGCAGCAGCGAGGCGGGCGCCCTGCTCAAGCGGCGTTTCGAGGACGGCGTCATGCGCGGCTGCGCGGCAGTATATGTGCGTTTTTGACACAAGCCGTTGGTAGACTCGGCCGCTGCGATGCAGCCGCCCGCGCGCGGGACGTCCGCGACGCACGGCACGCGGCTGCGTTCCCCGCAGACCGTCTGTCACCCCCGCAGCGCGATGGACACCGTCGTCTTCCACCGTCACTTCGAGCGCTTCCAGGGCGGTCACCTGAAGGTCTTTCACTACTTCGAGCACGTGCGCAGCTCGCCCTCCCATCGCGCGCTGATCCGTTTCACCAGTGACTCCTACTGGGGGCCGGAGAATCCCTGGTGGTCCTTCCCCGACGCCGTCCTCGCCCCCGACGATCCAACGGTCGGCGACATCCGCTTCCTGGCGGGCATGGACTGGCGCGCAATTCCGGCGCAGCAGCGCAGCGACCCGCCCGTTCCCGTGATCAACCTGATCCAGGGTTTCCGCCACACGCGCCCGCAGAGCCCGGCGTTCGAGTTCCTGCACGACCGGGCCGTAAGGCTGTGCGTGAGCCCCGAGCTCGAGCAGGCGCTGCGGGACATCGACATCGTCCAGGGGCCGGTCTTCACCGTGCCGATCGGGCTCGACCTGGAGCGCCTCCCCGCCCCCCGCCCGCTCGAGCAGCGCGAGCTGGACTGCCTGGTGCTCGCCGTCAAGGCGCCCCGCCTCGGCGCCGAGGTGGCGAAGGGCCTGCGCCGCGAGGGTCGAAGCGTGGTTCTCGTCGACCGCCTGGTCCCGCGCGAGCAGCTGATCAACGGGATCGCCGGTGCCCGTGTGAGCGTGCACGTGCCGGCGCTCGTCGAGGGCGCCTACCTGCCGGCGCTGGAGAGCATGGCGCTCGACACCCTGGTGGTGTGTCCCGACTGCGTCGGCAACCGCTCCTTCTGCCGCGACGGCGAGACCTGCCTCGCGCCGGCCCGCACCGAGGAGGG